>JAFVRJ010000023.1 GCA_017504305.1 Clostridia bacterium
GCCCAGGTTTCTATCTTTTCGATAGTTTCGTCGTAGGAGAAGCCTGTGACGGTCATGTAATCCTTGCCGATGGTGACTGTGCCCGGGGGCTCGTTCATTTGGCCGTATACAAGGGTGGTATTTGCCAAAACGCCGGAGTCTTTCATTTCGTTATAAAGATCGTTACCCTCTCTCGTACGCTCGCCTACTCCGGTGAATACCGAAAGTCCGCCGTGTTGCTTTGCAACGTTGTTGATAAGCTCCATAATCAATACCGTCTTACCAACGCCTGCACCACCGAATAGACCAATCTTACCGCCTTTTGCAAACGGACAAATTAAGTCAATAACCTTAATACCCGTTTCAAGTATCTCGGTCGAGGTGGATAGCTCGCTATAGCCGGGCGCAGTCCTATGAATATTCCATCTTTCACCCTCGTGAACAAACGGCTTGTTGTCTACAACTTCGCCTAATACGTTAAATATTCTGCCGAGAGTATCTCTGCCGACGGGTACCGATATGGTTTTGCCACTATCAACTACTGGAGTACCCCTCTTTAAGCCGTCGGTCGACGACATCGCTATGCATCTAACGACGTTATCGCCTACGTGTTGCTCTACTTCAACGGTAAGTGTTCTATCGCCAATTTCCATTGTAAGCGCGTTGTGAATTGCAGGTAAAAATCCCTCTTCAAACCACACGTCTACGACGGGGCCCATAACCTGCGAAACGCTTCCTTTTGCTACGTTAGACATACACTTTCTCCTTTATAATTAAATGCCACTACCCGCAACGATTTCGGTAATTTCTTGCGTGATAGCTCCTTGTCTTGCACGATTGTATTCGAGTTCTAAATTGTTAATCATTTCTTGCGCGTTCTTGCCTGCACTATCCATCGCCACCCTTCTTGCAGCAACTTCAGATGCAAAGCTTTCCTTAACACACGCCATTATAACGCCTGCTACGTACTCGGGAATTATTGCGTTTAATACCGATACTTCATCGGGCTCAAAGATAACTCCGCCTGCCTTCTTTTCACCTGTTACTGAAATGGGAAAGATCCATTTGACGTAAGCTTCTTGCGACATCATCGAGTTATAGCGAGTACATACTACGCCGATCTTGTCGTATTTACCTAAAGCAAAATCTTGGCATAATCTTTTGGCAAGTTCTATCGCCTTATCGTAAGGATAGTTTTCGGCAAGTACCACTTCACCGCCAAATCTATCACATGCCCTCTTGCCTATCGGTATAACGTCGGCACCCTCGGGAAGACTTTTGATTAAACGGAAAACGTTTGCGTTATATCCACCAGCCAAACCACGATCGCCTGCAATTACTACCAAGCAGGTTTTGTCCCCTTCGCGCTCGCTCATGTATACCGTTTTTTTGCACTCGTCATATACCGAAAGCATAGCGATGATTTCTTCAAAAGCATCCCTGTAATCGTTGCCGTTATGCATGCTTTCAAGGGCCTTGCGTATCTTGGACGAGGCAACGAGTCCCATCGCTTTAGTAAGATGCAAGGTCGAATCAACGCTTTTTATTCGCGTGCGCAATTGTTTAGTATCGGCACCCATAACCTACTTTTTCATCTCCTCAAGTGCGGTTTTTAGTTCTTCAACGTCTTCGGCTTCCCAAGCGCCTTGCTCCACTCTAACCAAGAAGTCGTTGTACTTACTTTCCAACAACTCATAGAGCTTTGCTTCATAGTCTTTGACTGCTTTAACAGCTACGTCGTTTAGGTAGCCGTTGATTACTGCGTATACTATTGCTATTTGACAGCCAGGTCTAACGGGGGCGTTTCTGCCTTGTTTAAGCACGGCTACAATTCTTTCGCCGAGCGCAAGTCTTGCCTTGGTATCTGCGTCGAGGTCGCTACCGAATTGAGCAAAAGATTGTAATTCTCTATATTGGGAATACAATAATTTAAGCTCGCCCGATACCTTTTTCATACCTTTGAGCTGTGCCGAGCCACCTACACGGCTAACCGAAATACCGGGGTTGATAGCCGGCATTATACCTGCGTGGAAAAGTTCGGTTTCCAAGAAGATTTGGCCGTCGGTAATGGAAATTACGTTGGTGGGAATATATGCGGATACGTCGCCTGCTTGCGTTTCGATAAGCGGTAGCGCGGTAATTGATCCGCCACCATACTCGGGAGCAACGCACGCTGCGCGCTCAAGTAATCTCGAGTGCAAATAGAATACGTCACCGGGATAAGCTTCTCTGCCCGGAGGTCTGCGGATAAGCAACGATAGTGCACGGTAGGCAACTGCGTGCTTTGATAGATCGTCGTAGATAATCAAGACGTCCCTGCCCTTTTCGCGGAAGTACTCTGCCATAGCGCAACCGGAATAGGGTGCTACGTATTGCAAGGGCGCCGACTCCGATGCCGAGGCAGATACGATTATGGTGTACTCCATAGCTCCCGCTTGTGTGAGCATATTGGCCATTTGTACAACCGAGCTGTTCTTTTGACCTATTGCAACGTAAATGCATATTACGTCGGAATTCTTTTGATTTATAATGGTATCTATAGCGATTTCCGTCTTACCTGTTTGTCTATCGCCTATAATCAATTCACGTTGTCCTCTACCGATAGGTATCATACTATCGATAGCTTTGATACCGGTGTGTAGCGGTACGGAAACGCTCTTTCTTTCAATAATTCCGGGAGCTTCGGACTCGATAGGACGTCTATCGCTTGTGGCTATGGGGCCTTTACCGTCTATGGGCTCGCCCAATGCGTTTACTACGCGACCAAGCATGGCTTCGCCTACGGGTACCGATAAAACCCTACCCGTTCTCTTTACGGAAGAACCTTCTCTTATGTTGTTTTGGTTTGATAAAAGCGCAACGGAAACGGTATCGTTTTCGAGGTTTTGAGCCATGCCAAAACTGCCGTCGTCAAACTCGAGAAGTTCGCTCGACATACAGTCGCGTATGCCGTAAACGCGAGCAATTCCGTCACCGACGAGTATGACCGTGCCACTTTCCTTCATTTCTATCTTGGATTGATAGTTTTTGATTTGCTCTTTTATAACGTTACTAATTTCTTCCGGTCTTATATTCATTTACTAATCACTTCCTTTACGCGTTGTAAACGACGGCGTACACTGCCATCCATAATTTTGCCGTCGATTTCCACTATCATGCCACCAAGTAAACTTTCATCTATCGAATACTCGGCTTGCACGTCGCCTGCATAAGTCTTTTTTAGTTTTTGGATTAATTTTTCCTTTTCGCTATCGGTGAGTGCTTGTGCGCTTGTTACCTTTGCAGTGAACACCCTCTCCGATGCTTTGAGTAGCGCGTTATACTCCTCAAGCGACTCGTTAAATCCTTCTATTCTGCCCTTTTCGCAAAGAAGCTTTAGGTAGGAAACCACGTCGCAAGGAGCATTACCGTCAAAGGCTTCGTCTATAGCTTTGAGCCTTTCACTAACGGGGATTGCCGGAGATGATAGCATAAGCAAATAGGCGGGATTATTATTGAAAATCTTTTGGATTTCGCCTAACACCTCCGCATATTCCCTTTGCGCACCCTTTTCGCGCGCAAGCATAAATAACGCCGTGCCGTACTCCTTAATTATTTCCGCCATCTTCTTCACCTATATTTTCAATGAAGGACTCAATAAGAGCGTGATGATCTTGGGTATTGATTTCTCTACCCAACATCTTCTCGGTGAGGGCACCCGATACCTCAACGATTTCGCGCTTGATATCTTCGGTAGCTTTACGGCGCTCGAGTTCGGCTTCGTTTTGCGCAACACGGATTATGCCCTCTGCTTTTTCTTGGGCATCGGCTACCAGCCTATCTCCGTGGCGTTTGGCGTTTTCGGTAGCGTTTTGTAAAATTTCGCTTGCCGTATCCTCTGCCGTAAGTAGCTTTGCTTCCCACTCTTGGCGATGCTCTTGCGCTATAGCCTCGGCATCCGCCGCCGCTTGATACTGCGCGTCAAGCTCATCCTTCCTCTTTTGTAAAATCTTTTTTACAGGTTTATATAGGAACTTCTTGAGCAAAAGGAATAGCAAAACTAAATTTATCAAAGATATCAATATCTGCCATATATTGACAGAAATGACGTCTAAGGTTTGCATAGTTTTTCTCCTTTATCCTATTACCTTGAGCAAAATGTTTACAAGCATGTTGGGTGCAACGAATATTAATAGAATTGCAATAACAAGAGCGTACAAGCCAGTGGTTTCAGCAACTGCGCAACCCATTAACATGGTGCTGGTTACGCTACCTTTGCTTTCAGGTTGGCGTCCGATTGCCTCGCAAGCCTTTGCAACTGCGTTACCTTCACCGATACCAGGGCCGATACCGGCTATCATTGCAACGCCTGCGCCGAGTGCACAGCAACCTAAAATGATACCTACTGCAAGTTCTAACATACTAAACAACCTCCAAATTGTCATTTATTTTTGATTTTTTATTTTTTGCTTTGCGCTTTTCACGTTTTTCTTTGCGCAATAAATAATCTTCTAACGAGAATCCTCCCGAAACGTACATCATGGTAAGCATTGCAAAAATGTACGCTTGTAAACATCCGCTAAATACGTCGAAGTAAATGGATAAAACGGCGGGTATACCTATTTGGAATACCGGAATAGAGGCCAAAGCATCCGGTAGCCATCCCAAAACCATACGCGAAAGTCCTTGTAACGCCGATGCGAGTAATGCAGAAATTACCGTGCCGGACAAAACGTTACCGTAATGACGGAAGGACATGGAAAGAGGCGTCGCGAACTCGCCTATGATATTCATCGGAGCAAGGAAGGGTACGGGTTCCAAGAAACCCTTAAGGTACTTAAGCGGTCCACTCTTAAGTTTATAATAGGTTATAAGTCCGAATACTAAAATCGCCCAGCCTGCGACTATATTTAGGTCGGAAGTAGGCGGATATAGCCCGAATAATGATAGCAAACTGGAAAAAGCCGATAAAGCAAGAATTGAAGTAATAAAAGGTGCGTATCCTTTGAAGTAATCGCCCATGCTCTCGTTGACCATGGTTTCCACCTTTTCCACTATCCACTCGGCGATATGTTGACGCCTTAAGTTCGCCTTAACTTTTAAGCCGTGCGTCATATATAAGCACAAACCGAATATGGAAATAAGCACTAAAAACGAGTTGATTTGCGACTCGGTTATCGGTAGGTCTTGGAGTGGCATAGGTATGGTGAAGAATATTCTTGCGCCAGTAATGCTTACGCCGTCGCTCGCGGGCGTAGTCAATACCTTAAGCGTGATTGCTGCCACAATGGGCAGAACCATCATAAGGATTAACAATACGTCTACGGCGATAAATACGCGTTTTTGCCTATCCGTTACCTTCATTACTACTCCTGATCCTCTTGTTGGTCTTGATTATCTTGCTCTAAAGGAGCCTCCGTGCTTGTCGTCGTTTGTTGCATTTTATCTGACTTTTTGTTGAATAAAGGTCTGATAGCTATTGCTATACGCGGGAATATTACCGGAATAAATACCGTCCAATTATTAAAGCAGGAAAATACCACGCCAATAACTAAAACGGCTATAAGTAATAGGTATCTGTAAATTTGCGAAAGCCTTATTACCTTTTTTGCTTCCTTTTCCTCTTTACCAAGAGATTTTTGTACCCCTAAACCCATCAAGAAGAAGTTAAGCGTAACGGCAAAGCCCGTCAACAGATTGCCGAGCAAAACGGTATAATCCCATTTGTGGATGATAAGAAATACCGATTGCATAACCGCACTAAGAATAACGACGCATACCAATACGTATAGCGTTTCCTTAATGATGGTTGGGTCGATTTTTTTCATTTTTACTCCCTATAAAGCATAAAGGACCAACATCCTCTACAGTCAGCTGGTTCCTTTTTTATTATTCTATTATTTTAATAAATAATAACTCTATTTTTTGGGTTTGTCAATAGATTATTTTATATACTATACTCCCGTGCGCGCGTATGAGTATAATATTATAGTTCTTCAAGACCGTGCTCGTGGAGCGTCAAAGTTGACATCTCTACCGGCAAGAAGAAGCATACTCCGTGCGCAGAAGTGCCTACGCCTGCCTTTTCTTTAACTTGCTCCATTATCTTAACCGCAACTTCTTTTTTGACAACGCTTAAAACGATTTCTTTTTCGGTATCAATGGTGATACCAAGGATTGTCTTGGGTTTGGCGACGGAGCCTCTTGCGTTTATGATGGTTGCACCCGTTGCGCCCTGCGCACGAGCTATATCTACAACTTCCGATGCAAAGCCTGCGTTAACTATGATGTACAATGCTTTTAATTCGTTCATGATTATCTCCTTATAGTGCCAATCCTTCGACTGCTATGCTATACGCTATGCCCGTATTGGGCTTTTTGAAGTTATAATCTTCATAAAGTGTGTTAAGTAACGCTTGTGCGTTATCCTTTTTGATAAGACAGGTAATGAGAACCTTGTGTTGCTCAATCTCAAATCCAAACGCCGATGCAAGCGCGCTCTTGCCAACCGAACCGTGTGCATACACCGTCTCGATACAATGGGCGCTATGATCGCTTAAAAGAGATATGAACTTGTCCTTCTTCTTTTGCTCGGCAATAACAACAAAGTATTGCAAGCTATTGTTTTGAACCTCACTCATCCTCGTTTTCCTCGCTTTCTAAAGTGATTTCTTCTACATTCAAAATGCTTTCAACTTCACTATCCGTGACGGATAGCATATCGTCTTCCTCGGAAATTACTTCTTGTATTTCCTCGGTTACGTCCTCGGTCAATTCTTTAGTTTCTTCTTCCTTAGCCTCGTCGGCAACTGCTTCTTGGACTTCTTCTATAACCGGCTCCTCGGTAAGCTCTATAAGTTCTTCAACTTCTTCTACCGATACTTCTTCCATTTCTACCGATACTTCTTCCATTTGTTCAGCTTCAGTAGTGGGAGTATCTAAATCCATAACAAACGACTCGAGGTCTTCGTAACTCTCCTCTTGTGCTTCGCGTTCGGTGCGCTTCAAGCGTACGTTATAGAGTATGCCAAGTACCTGAATTGCTATTAATGGGGTAACGGATATGAAAGAAATGATACCGAAACCGTTAGTTAGTATAGACATCTCGCTTCCTTCGGCAAGGGTTGCAGCTTGAGCTATACTCAAGGTTAACGGCGTCAAAAATGCTGACGTTAAAGCACCGCCGGTGACGCCACCGGAGTCAAACGCAAGCCCTACGAATAGCTTGGGCGTAAATATCATCATTGCAAGCGATACTGCGTAAAGTGGTACTAAAAAGTAAAGGATGTTTATACCGGTAAGAATCTTGAGTATAGATAGCAACGACGCTACGCCTATACCGAGTGCGAGGGTAACGCGTATAGTCGTCTTCTTGATGTGACCGTTGGTAAGCTCCTCTATCTGAACACCGAGTACCGTTACCGCAGGCTCCGATACCGTTATCGCGGCACCAAGTATAAAGCCTACTCCCAGCAACAACCACTTAAACCACTCCGGCTTATCGGGCTCGAAGAACATTTGACCGATATATTGACCTATAAAGCCAAAACCGAAATCTATACCGGATAGGAATATAAGCAATCCAAGATATACCGGTATGACACCAAGCATCAACTTTGCAAAGGTCTTTTTAGGTAGCTTGATAAGGGATAGTAAAAACGGTATAGAAATAAGTATTATCGGAAGCACTGCAAGTGCAACGTCGGTAAGGTTATGAACTATAATATCCCCTATTCCACCCGCTGAGGACATATCGAAAGGTTGCTCAGGCGGAAGTCCGCCGTTGACCGCTTTGACTATTACGCCGTAAAGTAGTACCGCGATAATAGGTCCGCCCGATGCTATGCCTATAATGCCGAGGGAGTCGTCGTTGGTTTTGCTTTTTGATGCCGTTGCCGAAATACCAAGGCCGAGTGCCAAAATAAACGGGACCGAAACGTCGCCCGTCGTCGCACCGCTACCGTCAAAGGCAAGAGATACGAATTCGGAGGGAGCAAAAATAACCAAGATAAATACAAGGGCGTAAAGTATGGCGAACACCAATTTGATGTTGATGTTTTTAATTATGCGGAGCAGAGCTATTGCAACGCCTATACCTATGCCGGTACCTGTTATCCATATAAACAGAGTACTGTTTACCAGTGGCATAATACCGTTGATTTGCTTTGCGAGTACCGATAAAGCGGGCTCGGCTATCGTTGCTAAAAGGCCGAAAATAAAGCCGAAACTCAAAACGAAGGCAAGTTTATTATATCTTGCAAAAGACCCGCCTACCATCCTGCCGATGGGTAAAATACTCGCTTCCAAACCGGAAAGGAACATCGATTGTCCAAATACAACGCACGCATAACCTACGATTATCTTAAGGTAATCGTTGAAGGAGTCTAACGGCGCTATACATAGGCATATAACGATTATAACGGCGAGCGGAATAGATGATATAAAGGTTTCCTTCACCGTTTGAAAAAACTTTAAGTTCTTCATTACGTCCTTTGGGGTTTTATATAGTAAAAGGCAATTTTAATTGCCTTTAATATTATAAAGCACAAGGTGCTGATTGTCAATTCATATGCAGTTTTAACATAGGTTTCAGTAAATAGCATTATTACCTACGTAAACATAAAAAAACGGATGAATTTCATCCGTTTGACTGTTTATAGCTCGTCGTTTGTAAAGCTTAAAGGAATCAACGACTCAAGGTCGTATACTTTGTAATCGTCGGGAGTACCAAGCACGATTTTAAAATCCTTATCACAAAACTCCACCATAACTTGACGGCATACTCCGCATGGAGTACAAGTGGGAGAAAGCTTCTCCCCTCTCTTACCTGCTACTATAGCTATAGCTTTAAACTCCCTTTCTCCCTCGCTTATCGCCTTGAAAAAGGCGGTGCGCTCCGCGCAGTTAGTGGGAGTATAGGTTGCATTTTCGACGTTACAGCCGGTATAGATTTTACCGCTCGCGCCAAGGAGCGCCGCTCCTACCAAATAATTAGAGTAGGGAGCATAGGCAAATTCCCTTGCTTTAACTGCAGTTTCCATTAGAGTTTTATACATATTCCACCTATTTGCTAACTTCCTTTAGAAAGCTTTTACCCTTTGTGTCCTTTTGGTCAACTCCAAGATAGTCGAGTACGGTTGCGGAAATATCTGCAAACGAATCTCTCGTGCCAAGATCTACGCCACCCTTTACGTTACTGCCGTAAACAAGCATCGGTACGTACTCACGCGAGTGGTCGGTAGAGGGTGTCGACGGATCGCATCCGTGATCTGCCGTTATAATCAATAGATCGTCCTCCCTCATGTTATCAAGGAAGGTTGCAAGCTGACCATCAAACTCTGTCATTGCGTTAGCGTAACCTGCGATGTCGTTACGATGACCATACTTCATGTCGAAATCTACAAGATTTACAAAACATAGCCCCTCGAAATCCTTCTTTTGAAGGTCGATGGTTACTTCCATGCCGTGATGATTGGAGGTAGTACGATTGTTTTCACTTACCGATTTACCTGCAAAAATATCGTATATCTTGCCAACGGAAATGGTAGCAAGCCCCTTTTCGGCAAGTAAATCGAGCATGGTAGTGCTTACCGGTAGCAATGAGTAGTCGTGACGGTTTGCCGTCCTTACGTATGGATAATCTCCATTAAAAGGTCGGGCAATAATTCTGCCTACTCCGTGCTCCCCTTGCAAAAGTTCTCTTGCGATTTCGCAATACCTATATAGCTCGCTTACCGGCACGTAGTCTTCGTGAGCGGCAATCTGGAACACGCTATCTGCCGAAGTGTAAACTATCAATGCACCCGTTTCGATATGTTCCTTGCCGTAATCTTTAATAACCTCGGTTCCGGAGTACGGCATATTGCAAATCGCCTTGCGACCGGTACGTTTTTCAAACTCTTTGATGACTTCTTCGGGGAAGCCGTTAGGATACGTCGGAAGAGGCATCGGCGATACTATACCTGCAATTTCCCAGTGCCCGATAGTGGTATCTTTGCCTTTAGAAAGCTCCCCAAGACGTGCAAAACTTGCCGTGGGATTATCTACTCCACCGCCAACTGTTTCTACGTTAAAGAGCCCCATTTTGACAAGGTTTGGGCAACTAAAGTTGGGATGATTGCGTATCGCAGCAAGGGTATTGCTACCCTCGTCGTTCCAAATCGAGGCATCCGGTAAAGCCCCTATACCACAACTATCTAATACGATTATAAAAACTCTTTTCATTATGCAAGTTCAAGTGCGATTTCCATCATTTTGGTAAAGGAAGTTTGTCTTTCCTCTGCCGTGGTGTTTTCTTCGGGATAGATAAACGAGTCGCTTACGGTGCAAATACAAAGTGCCTTTTTGCCGGCTCTTGCAGCGTTACAATATAACGCGGCAGACTCCATCTCAACGCCCAAAACGCCCATCTTTGCCCAATCCATACCGGAGTTGCTTTCATCATAGAAAATATCGGATGAAAAGATATTGCCTACTTTATAGTTAACTCCGGCTTTTTCGCAAAGCTCGGCAGCCCTACGAACGAGGTCGAAGTCAGCGATGGGAGCAAAGGTGCCGGGGAGCTTATATTGCGAAGCGTAATTGCCGTTGGTGCAAGCGCCCATAGCTACGATGATATCACGAGCATGTAGATCTTTGTGGAAGGATCCGCAAGAGCCTACGCGAATTATCGTCTTCACGTCGTAGAAATTAAACAACTCGTAAGAGTATATGCCGATGGAGGGTTGTCCCATGCCGGACGCCATGACGGATACTCTTTTACCTTTATAGTAGCCGGTGTAACCTTGTACTCCGCGAACGTTGTTAACAAGAACTGCGTCCTCTAAAAAGTTTTCGGCTATATATTTTGCTCTTAAGGGATCGCCGGGCATTAAAACGGTATCGGCAAAGTCCCCTGCTTTTGCTGTAATATGTGGTGTGGGAATAGACATAACGTTCCTCCTTATTAATATGCGCTACCGTCGTCTTGGGCTTTGACGATCTTGACAATACGAGAAGTACCAAGGCGAGATGCTCCAAGGCGAACGAACTCCTCGGCATCTGCGATAGAGGATATACCGCCTGCGGCCTTCATCTTTACGCCTGCGCCTACGTTTTGAGCAAATAGCTCGATGTCGTGGAAGGTTGCGCCTGCCTTCGAGAAGCCGGTAGAGGTCTTAATGTAGTCGGCGCCTGCTTCGGTAACGATGTTACACATTTTGATTTTTTCGTCGTCGGTAAGTAAGCAAGTTTCGATTATTACCTTAAGAATTTTGTCACCACAAGCGGTTTTTAGGGTCCTAATCTCGTTCAAAAGGTAGTCGTAATTACCAGCCTTTAGTTCTCCGATGTTTATTACCATGTCGATTTCATCTGCGCCGTTTTTGATTGCGTCGATGGTTTCGAACTCCTTAACGGCGGTAGTATTATAGCCGTTGGGGAAGCCGATAACAGTACATATTTGTAGTTTATCGCCAACGTAATCTTTAGCTCTTTTTACGTAGCTCGGCGGGATGCATACGGATGCGGTTTGATATTTAATACCGTCGTCGCATATAGCTTTAATCTCGGACCAAGTTGAAGCTTGTCCAAGTAGAGTATGGTCGCATTTACCAAGGATGTCTTTAATGTCCATGTCGATCTCCTTTTAATTTAATGCCGTAAGGCAACTTTTATTTATAGATTTGATAGCGCTACGGCTATTGCCGAAGCAAGTCGAGCGTTGTTTAATACAAGTTCAATATTACTTTGTAAGCTAACTCCACCCGTTATTTTTTGTATTTTGTCAAGAAGATAAGGAGTTACCTCTTTCCCCTTGATACCAAGCTTATCGGCCTCTGAAAGAGCTTCGTCTATAGCCTTGTTGATAACGTCTGCATCCATCGAGTACTCCTCGGGAACGGGATTTGTTACAAGCATACCGCCACCAAGCGCCATATCCTCTTTTGCCTTGAGCGCCTTTGCAATATCGGTCGCACTATCCATACGATACCCAACCTTTATACCGCTCTTTCTGGTAAAAAAGGCAGGAAGTTCATCGGTGCCGTAACCGATTACCGCAACCCCTTTGGTCTCAAGATACTCCATAGTAAGGTTGAGGTCCAATATGCTCTTTGCGCCTGCGCATACTACGCATACCTCGGTATTTTGCAGTTCCTCAAGGTCGGCAGAAATATCCATAGTGGTTTCCGCTCCGCGGTGTACTCCACCTATTCCGCCCGTTGCAAACACTTTAATACCAGCCTTTTCGGCAAATATCATAGTACCTGCAACCGTTGTGGCGCCGTTAAGGCCCTTTGATATTACTATAGGTATATCGCGCCTCGACACCTTGGTAACAGTCAAGCCCGCTTTACCTAAAATCTCAATCTCTTCCTTACTGCAACCCACGGTCGGTACTCCGTTGATTATAGCTATGGTTGCAGGAATTGCTCCACTTTTACGCACTTCAGCCTCTACCTTAAGAGCCGTTTCTACGTTTTGCGGATATGGCATACCGTGTGAGATAATAGTGGACTCGAGCGCTACTACCGCTTTGCCATCTGCAAGAGCCCTTTTAACTTCTTCAGAAATCTTTATTAACATAAATCTTCTTGCTCCGCAATCTTTCTTCTTACGGTATTTACTATCATATTGAACGCCACGTCGTTATATCCGCCCTCCGGCACAATTACGTCTGCAAGTCGCTTGGATGGCTCTACAAATCGCTCGTGCATCGGCTTTACCGTGGTAAGATATTGCTTTACAACACTATCAAGATTTCTGCCACGCTCCTTGACGTCACGCACTAATCTGCGCAAAATGCGTACGTCCGCATCTGTATCAACGAAAATTTTGATATCGAGCATATCGACAAGCTCTTTGTTTTCAAATAACAATATGCCCTCTACCACTATAACCTTCGCGCTCTTTAACTCCACCCACTTATCAGAACGAACGTGTCGCGCAAAATCATAGGTCGGATGCAAAATACTCTTGCCCGCTTTAAGGTCTTTAAGATGAGAGATAAGTAGGTCGGTATCAAAGGCGTTTGGGTGATCGTAGTTGATATTTACTCTTTCTTCAAAAGGCATATCGCTATGATCGGAATAGTAACAGTCCATGCTAACCATAACACCGTCGCCACCAACCGCTTCTATTACCCTTTCCGCAAGAGTAGTTTTTCCACTACCCGTTCCGCCACAAAATCCAATAATCAATCTTTCCATATCTTCAGGACCACTTTTAGGTGTATATTCCACGAGCTTCTTGCTCGCGCTTTGCCTTAAGCCAACATTTTTTGCACATCGCTACGTAACGCTCGTTACCGCCTATGCAAACTTGTTCACCGCTAAAGACTACGTTGCCGTTGTCGTCAAGGCGTGCGTTGACGGTTGCTTTACCGCCACACTTACATACCGACTTGATTTCCGCTATCGAATCGGCAATTTCAAACAAACGTCTGCTACCCGGGAATAAATGGGTTAAGAAGTCGGTTGACAGACCAAAACATAACACCGGTACGTCGTAATCCATAACCACTTGGCTCAATTGGTCGACTTGATCGGGCGCAAGAAATTGACACTCGTCTACGATAATTACGTTAGAATCTTTATGATCGTTTAAGTAAAGCTCGTAAAGGTTAGTGCTTTCGGGCACCGCAATAGCATCGGCATCAAGCCCTATGCGCGAACGCACCGTCGTTGCACCGTCACGGTTATCTATCGCAGGCTTAATGAGTAATACCTTCATACCACGCTCTTCATAATTGAACTTGGTAATCAATGCTTGTGCCGTCTTGGAGCATCCCATCGCTCCGAACTTAAAATATAATTTTGCCATTATTCCACCCTTTCAAATATCAGCGGTCTTTCCGCAGGTTTTTCATCATCAATTATGGTCGACGATATAAATTTAGCAGTCGCGCTTGCAAAACGAGCTTGGTCGTTGGCGTACAAGATAGCTATAACGTCGCCCGCTTGAACTTTGTCGCCCGTCTTTTTGATTAAAGTTATACCGGCCGAATAATCGATAGACTCCTCTTTGGTATTGCGACCGGCACCCAATAACAATGACGCCGTGCCGTAGCCTTCGGTGTTTACGCGCGTAATATATCCCGATTTTTCCGCCTTTACCTCGTAGCTAAATTGCGCTTTGGGGAATAGGTCGGGATTATATATAACCGCACTATCGCCGTGTTGCGCTTCAACCATATCGCCAAGAGTCTTTAGAGCCGTGCCGTTTTTGATAGCATCATTAACCATATCTTCACACTCGGTTAAGCTTCCCTTGCCGGCAAGATAAAGCATATTACTTGCAAGTATCACGCAAACTTTGGTAAAGTCCTCTGGCCCGTTGCCTTTGAGCGTTTCGATTGCCTCGATTACTTCCAAACTATTTCCTATATTTAAGCCGAGAGGTCTATCCATATCGGTAATTAACGCAAGCATCTTCTTGCCCGCACTCTTGCCGATATCTACCATGACCTTTGCAAGAGTAGTGCTTTCTTCCACCGTCTTTGCAAAAGCTCCGCTTCCGGTTTTGACGTCTAAAACTATGCAATCATCATCCGCTGCAAGCTTTTTGCCCATTATGCTCGATACGATTAACGGCAAACAATCTACCGTCGCAGTAACGTCACGTAGTGCATATAGCTTTTTATCAGCAGGCGCAAGCTCATGCGATTGACCTACGATGGCAACGCCTACCTTATTTACAACCTTAAGGAATTCTTCCTCGCTTAAATCGGTTTTGAACCCGGGGATTGACTCTAACTTATCAATGGTTCCGCCGGTATGCCCCAATCCGCGACCGCTCATCTTTGCCACTTTAACGCCCAATGAAGCCACTATCGGCGCAACTACAAGACTGGTTTTATCGCCAACCCCGCCCGTGGAATGCTTATCTACGCGTATGCCGTCAACTCCTGAAAAATCAAGCTTAACACCACTATCGCGCACCGCAAAGGTAAGAGCCCTCGTTTCATCAAGATCCATGCCCTTGTAGTATACGGCCATCAGAAAAGCCGCCGCTTGATAGTCGGGAATCTCACCCTTTACGTATCCGTCAATGAAAAACTGAATTTCACCTTCGGTAAGGGAGGCTCCGTCGCGCTTTTTTTTGATAATATCGTACATTCTCATAACGTTACTCCAAACTATTGGCTTTAGCCAATACATTATACACTAAAAATCATCATTTGAAAAGACCCTTTTTATTAGGCGCGCGCAAAAACAAACTTATATTGTTTATTTCCGCTTATTGACCAAGCTTATTCTTTTTTGCTATAATAATTTCATCCTATATTAAGGAGCGACATATGTCCAAATCTACCAAAGATATTTTGACGATTATCAAAGAAAACGATATCAAAATGATCGACTTTAAAATGGTTGATATCAACGGTCAATACCGCCACGTAACCATCCCCGCAGATAACTTTTCGGATGACTTATTAAAAAGCGGAATCGGCTTCGATGCATCTAACTACGGTTACGCAGTCGTTGAAAAAAGCGACATGGTATTCATCCCCGACCCCGATACCGCCGTTATCGATCCCTTCTGCTCCGTACCCACTCTATCCATGACCGGTAACGCAATGATCATCGGCGCAAACGAGAATATTCCGCTTGCTCAATATCCGCGCAACATCGTGCTTGCCGCAGAAAAATATATGCAAGATCAAGGCATCGCCGATACCATGATGATTCTTCCCGAATTTGAGTTTTACCTCTTTGATCAAGTCGGTTGGAACGTTCAACCCAACGAAGTAAGCGTTATTCTCGACACCAAACAATCTTATTGGAATAGCGCTATCGAAGGTCAAGGCGTGATCGTTCCCAAACAAAAGGCTTATCATATCGCAAAGCCCTTCGACCAAGCTTACGAGTGCCGTAGCGAAATGTGCATGCATATGAAAGATGCCGGCATCGAAATCAATTACCACCACCCCGAAGTCGCCGCTTCCGGACAATTCGAAATCGAACCTCAACTCGGCAAAATGTCCACCATGGCAGATGCAACCATGTGGATTAAATATATCATCCATAACACCGCGTTAAAGCATGGCAAAACCGCCACCTTTATGCCCAAGCCCATCTATGGCGAGGCCGGTAGCGGTATGCACGTTCATATGCTCCTTTTGAAGGACGGCAAACCCCTCTTCTCTGACGATAACGGCTACGCACACTTGAGTGAAACCGCTCATTACTTCATGGGTGGCCTCCTTAAACATATCGGCTCTTTATGCGCTATAACCAACCCCAGTACAAACTCCTTTAAACGCTTAATACCCGGCTTTGAGGCTCCCGTAACCGTCGGTTACGCTACCTCAAACCGCAGTGCAGTAATCCGCATCCCCGCTTATGCAAAGAGCCCCGAAAAGCGTCGTTTCGAGCTTCGTAACCCCGACGCAACCTGCAACCCGTACTTCTGCTACGCCGCAATTTTGATGGCAGGTATCGACGGCATCAAAAACAAAATCGATCCTCACGCAAATGGTTGGGGCCCCTACGACGTAAACCTTTATCACCTCCCCGAAGAGGAAAAGGCAAAGCTAAAGCATCTCCCCACCTCTTTGGAAGAAGCTCTCAACGCATTGGAGGCAGATAACGATTACCTCACCGCCGGTGGCGTGTTCCCCAAAGAGCTTATTAAAAACTTCATCGAAAGTAAACGTGCCGAGTGCCGTCAACTTTCCGCAATCCCCCACCCCGCGGAGTTTGATAAGTACTATAATCTATAATTAACAAATCTTCTAAATCATTAAGGTCCGAGTTACTCGGACCTTTTTACTGTCGTTTCGACTTGATTTAAACTTGGCCCTTTGTTATAATTGCCGTGAGGTGACTTATGAGAATTAAATTTTATCGTAAAATCAATAACCAAAAAATTCGTCAAGGCATCTACGACCTATTGGTCGCTTGCGATAACGAGTTCATCCCGCCCCTTTCGGCAAGAAACTCTACTACTCAAACCAATTTAAAGGATAGCTCCACTTCGAGCGCGGGCATTACCGATTACTTCAATAACGTTATGCGCCAAAACACGTTGGTGGTTATTGAAAAGAAAGAGGTTGTCGCATTTATGTCCTTCCGCGAGAACTACGTGTGCGAAAATATCTCTCGCGATAACTGCCCTAACGTTTACGTTTCCACCGTAATCGTTCATCCCGACTTCCGTCATCAGGGCATAGCAAACAAGCTCTACGACCGTCTACTCGCCATTTATCCGCGCCATTATATCTTTACTCGCACTTGGTCGACCAACAACGGACACACTCGTATTTTGCGTGCTATCGGCTTTAGTGAGCATTGCTATTTACATAACGACCGCGGTGAAGGCATCGATACCGTCTACTACCGCTATAAGAGCAAAAAACTTTCGCTCCGCGAGTACATTACACAGTATCGTTTGAGTGGCAACATACTCTTTTCGGTCCTTCTTACCGTATTTAGTATCGGCTTTATATTTGCATGGCTTTACCTCAAAGAGGGCATAGCGCAAGAGTTAATGCTTGCAATCGCCACTTCATTAATGGCATCGCTTCTTTGTTTACTAAGTGATACTTTCTTAAAAATTCGTGAGTCACGCAACGATGAGTTTATTTCCAAGCTCAAAGATTTCGGTATCGAAAATTTACATTTTAATAAGAGCGAAACTTTAGAAAAACTTATCCCCTCTTGCCGTAATGAAATTTGGATTTCGGGTTACCGTTTGATTATGACAAGCAAACCGACTTTCCGCAATGCCCTCGTTATGGCATGCAAAAGGAGCCACAACCTTAACGTTAAGTTATTAGTCGTGCCTCCGTGGACTATAACATATGATAAAACCTATGGTCAAGAAGATACTACGGCAAATTATCTTGTAGTTCTTCGCGATCTTTGCGAGTGCGTTGAGAAGTACAATCTTAACCTCGAGGTACGCTTTGCCGATCACCCCTTGTTTAGCGACACATATAAAGTTGACGATCGTTTTATAACCGGTCCCTATCTCAACTGCATCGACCGTTACAAAAACCGTATCACGGCAAAAGACTTCTTCTCATTAGACGTTGTCGGCACCAACAAAGACCTCTACAACATTATCTATAACGACTATATGACCGTCTGGTGCGAAGCCTACGCCGAGCTCAACGTACAAGCTCTTTCCGAGCGTTTAAAGTCCATCCCCGACGTCCGCGCCCTCACCAAAGAAGAACGAATTCAAATTCTAAAGGATTGCGAAGTTAAAATTGATGAGAAATAATTATTCTCGCACACAAAAGGCTCGGTTTAAACTACCCTTGTCTATGCCGTTTTTGCTTCATAGTCATATCTCCCAAATGTGTTTTAGTCTTGACTGGCAGGCCTAAACTAATGTATCACATTTGGAGGATCCTTCTCATCAGTCCTCTATTGAACCACACGACTATTGCGTGATCCCCTTTATACAAGCAAATGAGTCTGGTAAATTACCAGACTCATTTTTAGTTTTAACTATTTTCATAATTGAACTGCTCTGTTTCTTTTCATGGCTTTAGATTTTTAAGAACATCATTTTATCGATACTTCATTATTTTAATATATACTATTTAATGCATCTTTGCCAGTGGTTGCATAAAACGAACCTTTATGTAATTCTTGACCATATATGGTAGTTGAGCTGCTTTGATCAGACCATGAGGTAATGTCGACTTTTTTATATCGAATAATATTGGAAGATTTTGTATCATAAAAATAATGAGTTCCTACTACTATCTTTGCAGGTTTTGTTGCATAAGCAACATTGGCAAGCCAATCAATATTACCTTTATCATAATAATTCTTTATTATATTAAATAATTTCTCTTTTGAAGTTAAACCAAAGCTAAAAGGCACACCGCCACACAATGAGACTACCGTGGACACAACTGAACCTAATGCTTTGTCTATAACCGCATCTGCTACCGTGCCTAAAACATTATTTAATATTGGCCCCATATTATATATAAAAGCGTTTTTAAGGGCCTTCCATTCGGAAGAAGAGATATTATTTCCCTTAATCAACTTATTAGTTACAGTTTTGAAGTTGCTAAAAAAGTTTCTTTGATCTTTGATTTCTTGGGACAAGACCAAAGTTAGTGTTTGAAAATCATAACGATTGAGATATACGATACTTTTAACATCAAACACATTATTAGGTGTACCCATTTGCAATATCATATTTGCACCAGAAGTATTCTTTCTATTTGCCATATCATCGATACTACCGTTAGACCATTTTTGCCAAACGTGGGACTGAAGCGCGCTTCCTAGTGTATATTTTACTTTTTGGTTTATTTTTAATGCATCAAGGTTGCGTTGTAAATATAAAGTAGTAGACGCTTTTTTGTTTGAATTGTTCGTGAACTTAGCCCTTACATAATAAGTTAACTTTCTTGCAGAACTTACATTATTAAGTCTATACAAACTTCCTGCTTCGTAAGTATAAATACGCGTTTCTTCTTTTGTTAAGTCTTCATCGTAATATAATTTGACATCTAATTTAATATTGGAAGAATTATTATGATAAAAGAAGTAAATACCCTCGCCGGCAAAATTACCTGCAATATCAAATTGACGTATTACTGTAGTAGACTTACCTTTTGCCAATTCTACCTTACAAATACCTACATTATTCATATTAGCAGTTAATTCCTCGCCGAAGTCTGCATCATCATATTGACCGCCGGGGCATCCACTACCACTTGCGACAAAAGCAAATGGCACTACCATTGCTAATATCAAAACTATTAAAATCGCTCTTGTGTATCTTTTTTTCATAGTTCTCTCCTCCAAAGATTTTTACATTAAAAATATATTAAATTTTTTGCTGTTTGTTTGCACTTTGGCAAATTCTGCCCTAATTTAGGCAAAAATAAAGCCATCACGGGACTTAAACCCACTCTCACCAAAGACGAACGAATTCAAATTCTAAAGGATTGCGAAGTTAAAATTGATGAGAAATAACTATTAAACGGGCTCGTTTTAAACTATTATATCACTTTTTTTGGGGGGGGCTTCTCATCTATTAACCTCTATTGACCCACGCGACTATCGCGTGGGTTTCTTTATACAACAAGAAAATGAGTCTGATATCATACCAGACTCATTTTTTGTATTTAGCTACATTTCAAAATCAAAATATTTTGTCTTTTTTACTTAGCTTTAGATTTTTGAGAACATCATTTTGTCGATACTTCATTATTTTAATATATACTATTTAATGCATCTTGGCCAGTCGTTGCATAAAACGAACCTTTATGTAATTCTTGACCATATATGGTGGTTGAACTGCTTTGATCAGACCATGAGGTAATGTCAACCCTATTATATTTATAAATATTTGATGTTGTTATATCATAAAAATAATGAGTTCCTACTACTATCTTTGCAGATTTTGTTGCATAAGTAACATTAGTAAGCCAATCAATATTACCTTTATCATAATAATTCTTTATTATATTAAATAGTTTCTCACCTGAAGTTAAACCAAAGCTAAAAGGTACACCACCACACAATGAGACTACCGTGGACACAACGGAACCTAATGCTTTGTCTATAACCTGATCTGCTAACGTACCCAAAACATTATTTATTATTGTCCCCATATTATTTTTAAAAGCGTTTCTAAGGTCCTCCCATTCGGAATCAGTGATATTATTTCCCTTAATCAACTTATTGGCTACAGTTTTGAAGTTGCTAAAAAAGTTTCTTTGATCTTTGATTTTTTGGGACAAAACCAAAGTTAGTGTTTGCAAATCATAACGATTGAGATATACGATACTTTTAACATCAAACACATCATTAGGGGTAGCCATTCGCAGCGCCAGATTTGCACCGGAAGTGTTTTTTCTATTTGCCATATCGTCAATACTGCCGTTAGACCATTTTTTCCAAACATAAGACTGAAGCGCGCTTCCTGCTTTATAGGTTACTTTTTGGTTTATTTTTAATGAATCACGGTTGCGACAAATATATAACGTAGACGTTCTTTTGGCGGTCGTTTTGTTTGTAAAACTTACTTTAACATAATAGGTCTTAGCAACGGCTTTGCTTACGTTATTAATACGGTATACTTTACCCGCAGTGTACGCTTTAATAGGCGTTACTTTATTTTTTAAGTTTTTATCAGTGTATAGGTTAATGCTTGCTTTAACATTTTTAGTATTATCTATATGAATATAATAAAGACCTTCTTTTGCATAATTTGCTTTAATGCTAAATTTGTAAGTTCCGCTTAAGGTTGATTTATTGCCTAATACCGCTGTAGCAATTTTATTTGCATTTGCATAATTGCTTGTAGTTAGTTCACTGCCGAATATGGGAGTATTCCCTGTGGTGATAGTATCAATATTTGTCTTCGCTGCCGACAAAGTAACGCTTTTTGTTTTTCCAGTGGTGTTTTTTACTTTAAGTTGGACGTAGCAATTTTTATTCTTTGTAAGATATATTGCGCCGTTCTTTTGAACCGCGTTGGCATTTTTTTGTTCAGCTTTAGTATAAAAAGCATAAGAAATTGTTAATTTACTGTTTGTTTCCGGCGTATGAGTGAATTTGTAGTAGCCAGTAGTGCCAGTGAACTTAAACTTGAAAAGTTTAGTTTGTGTTGAGGACTTGCTCTTTGCGCTATAAGTATATATTGTTTGCGATTTAGAAATTGCTTTATTGCCTGCTGATGTGTAGTCGCTTTCCGAAGCGTTTCTGGGGCCGGCATATGCTTCCGATGAAGCATTCTCAACAAGAGGAACATCCTCTTCCTCTTCTACGACATCATCCTCTTCGTCTACTGCAGTAATATTCAAATCTCCAAGGTTATCATAGCTTTTCTCCGTCAGAACGCAACCACTTGCCGCCAAAACAGACGGTACAAGCAACGAAATGATAAGAACTATAAGCATAATCTTAATAAGATTCTTTTTCATGACTTTTCCCTCCAATGATTTCTTACATTAAAAATATATTAAATTTTTTGCTGTTTGTTTAAATTTTGGCAAATTATAACCGATTTTAGGCAAAATTTAAGCGCCCCACATGGGAGCGCTTTGCGGTTTTTTATCATAACAAATTAATATTTTTTAAATTCTCCTTTATATGTGGGAGATCCCATTAATATATATACCAATTTACCATCTTTGTTTTTGTAACAAGGTACTTCGCAACTTTCTATTGAATACATATCACCGGCTTTAGGATTGCAGGGTTTTTGGAATATTACCATCTGGGGAACGGTTGCTGCTTTAAGTACTTTTGCCAAAGACTTTAGCTCCGCTTTAAAAAGCAATACCCCTACTGCCTTACTAATTACTTGAGCAAATAATTCACTAAAAAAGATCTTTCTTGCCGATGTTAAAGAATCAGCAGATGTCATTGCGTTAGATGCTTCTGATAATGCATCCCAAAACATATCTCTATATTCATTTTGTGTTGCATCTTTCGACAATTCTCTAATTGCATTATTGAAAGAAGAATTGCTTAAAATGCGGCCTAACTTTTGCGATTCGGCGACGGAAAGGAATAACTGTGAAATTGTTTCAAACGCCGGTATTTCAAGAACGCTAGCCGTATGAGTAGTATTCGGTTTCCAGTAATAAGAAGTTTTATACTTCGAAACCGTTACTTCTTTAACATCTAAATATCTCTCGAAAGAAACTTTGATTTTTGTCTTCGAATTTCCATTTGTTATATAAAGACGATATTTGCTACACGTAACACTTACAATGTTAAAGCCATTTTGATCATATGTTGGATAACCCATCATATTAAATACATGCTCCGCATTGTTGACATTATTAAATTCTTTTATTGTTTTCCAATCTCCAAGTCCAGTTACAGAACTTTGGAGTTCTATCGTAGCTACCTCTTTATCAGATTTGACGCTGAAATAATGGTATCCATAATAGTGGCCCAATTCACCTAAGTCAACAATCAAGTTTTCATTTTTCCCAACAGTAACACTATCAAATTTATTAATTGTTTCGCCCAAAAGTGACAAATCCATCTTTTTTTCGCCGCAAGCAACGAGCACGGTCATTACCATGGTTGCTATCATTATAAGACAGATAACTAATGCGATTTTTCTTTTCATTTTTCTTTCCTCCGAGTTTATTTACTCTATTGGTAGTATATCCTCTGTTGGGCACAAGTGCGCGCACATGGCAAGAATTGCCTAAAAATTGGCAAAAACAAAGCCCACATTGCGTGGGCTTTTAAAACGTTTTAGTATGCATTTGGTTTATTAAATGAATTTTATTCCCGCAAAAGAAACTTCTATATCATACATTGATCCCCATTGAGCGATTTTTGATATTGCATCATCATCTACCTTGTTGAATTTTCCGGGCTGTAATTTTGCACCATATATTTTTTTAGTATCACTATTCACGCGAGCATCTTTCCAAGCAACAACAGACATCCTGCTCTCTGTTGTTGGCAAAAGATCTTTACCATTGTACTTACAATAATCAGAAAAAGTGATTTTTACGCCACAAGGATATGCTGTGACAAAACCAGTTTCAGAATCACCATAAACAAGCTTAAGTCCCTCTTTCGCTGTTGCCTTATCAATTTCTCGTATTAACTGTGTTCCATTGTTGGTCATTGAAATATCGAAAACAAAAATCATTTGCGCTATTTTACCAATTGTGGATTTACCAACGATCTCTTCTATCGCCTTTTTTACAGCTTTTTTTGCAGTCTTCTCTAAAGCCTTTGTGCCTATATCTAATGCAACAGCTGACAATGCGTTTTGTACTTTTGTTTTGTTTGCATCAGTAGGATTCGCCACCCATTCTTTAGTTTTCGCAATTAAATCCTTATCCGGATACCTTATCAAATAGTTGAGTAAAACCACATCTTTTCTATTTAAATATATGATATATTTCTCGTTGCAAGCTTCCGGGCTATTTGCGTGGGGAGCATAAACTTCGGCATCCGCTAATGATTCCCAAATGTATGAATCATATACCGTAACAGATGCTTCGTCCTCATCTAACTCCGTATACGTGAAGGTACTATATTTATCTTTAAGGTCCAAATACCTACGACAGCCTTTAATGCCGATATTAGCACTTACTTTATGTGAATTATTATTAGTTATTGTAAAGCAAGCATAGTATTCCCTGCCATTTTCAAAACGATGATAAACCCTATCGTTTAGCGTGTATGTCGGTACGCTTTCCGATTGATTTGGATTAAGATATACCGAAATAGCTGTTGCCGATATTTTGTTTATCACTGCATCATCATACGGCGAGGTATTATAATATGATAGATAGTAATAACCATCAGATGAATTAAATGTGAAACGAACCATCTTCTTTGCTGATGAATTCTTCTTTATCTCCGTAAATGGGCACAATATCTTGGTCTCATTAGTAGATCCTTCCTTTTTTCCCAATTCATCATAATCATCTCTCGTGTATTCACAGCCGGAACTGCCCATCATGAAAAAGGTGGCCATTGGTATTAATAAAGCTACACAAAGAAGACCTGCTATTATGCGTTTTCTTTTCATTGTTCCATCCTCCTTTTCAGCTTGGATTTTACTCTACCACCATTTTACGCGCGCGATAGGCAGGTGCGGGCGCGCCTGGCAAAAACAGACCTTAATTTGGCAAAATTGGAAAAGAAAAACGGGCAAGATTGCCCGCTTGAAGGTTTTGAGGTGGTTTGGAAGGTTAAATTAAGGTACGGTGTCGAACAAAACGGCTTGCGCTTTGAAGAGATTCCCTTCGTTGGTGTATTTAATTATGCCGTTGTATTTTTCGACAATGCTTATTACACTATGCGTTCCTACGCCACCCGTGACGTCGTTTTTACGAACGGGATGGCCGTCAACGAGCATAACTTCTTCGGCACAGGTATTAACAACGGACACCTTGAGCTGGTTCGTTTTATACGTGATGCTGATATCAATGCTTTTATCGCCCTCTTCTATCTTTTTGCAAGCATTAAGTGCGTTTTCAGAAAGGTTAAAGATTACTCCGCATAGATCGACGATATCGAAACCGATATCTTCGGGAACTACCGCCTTGATGTCCGGCTCTATGCCCGCCGCCACTGCCGACTCAAAGAAAGCGTACAAAATAGCATTTACTCCGGTGTGCCTACAGAACGATATGGGGTTTAACTTTTCTATCGAACGCATATGGCGATTGAGGTATTCTTTTGCCTCATCGTAACTTTCGCTTTCAAGTAGCATCGAAAGCACCGCATCATGGTGGCGCATATCGTGGCGAGCTTTACGCGTATTCTCAACCGAAACTTTATATTGCTCAACCTGTTGTGTCCAAAGGGCATTTTGCATAGCAAGCGTTGCGGCTTTATTTGCAATAGTGTGTTTTTCTTCGAAAATAAAGGCGGTAACAAACATCATTAAATAAACCGCAATCATTGCAATCGCTATAGTAAGGATCATTGCAAAATAATAAAGGCTGGCTCTAACTTCCGGCACGGTTAAAATAACGCCTTGTAAAAGCAAGAAAATCGCCGGCACTGCCGCAAGAAGCTTCCATTGAGGCGTTTTGGGGTTGGTTTTGTGTTTTACTCTGATATAAATTTTGCGTGCAAAGAAATAATAGCAAGTGCCCATAACGATATAAACCCCCGTACCAAAGCAAAGAGAGCTTATAAAATCATGTTCGAAAACGTGTTGGGCAAAATAAACCATCGACGTAACGGTGAAAGAAACGACGTTCATTTGCGTACCCAAAATTACTAACGAACGCACGATATAATCATTATCAAGAAGAAGATGTGCACCCATTATAGGGAAGGCCGATATACCCCAACAAAGGATTTCTACCCAAGCGTGATTTTCTATGTGAAGTGCATCACCTAAAGCGGCAAAAATAGCACCGCCTGCTAAAGACGCCAAAAGAAACAAAAAGAGTACGAGGGTTTTTTGACGCTTATACTCTGACATTATGAAGGCCAATACTGCGCCACTCATATAGTTAGCGGCAGCATAAGCGAATCTAGTCCAAAAAGTAGTAGCAATTAGCATAGGTTACTCCTTGCTGAAGGCAAACGCCACGTAAGCTTCCTTAAACTCTGCGTATTTGCTTTTTGAAACGGGTAAAACTTCGGTGCCTACGCTAACGCTATCTCCCGAAAAACTTACGACGTGGTTTAAATTGATTAAATACGATTTATGGGATTGCTTAAAGCAATTGAATTTATCAAGCTCATCGGCAAGGTCGTCGACGGTGGTACGGAGCCTACACACGTCGCCGTTATCGAGGTAGATATTAACGTAGTGCTTATCCGACTCTGCAAAAAGGATGGTATTGACGGCGATACGACGCATAACACCATCTACTTTTTTGATGATATAGTCTTCCACTTTGCCCATATTGCGGAAAGCCTTGTCCATAGCATCGTCGAAAGCCTTTTGAGTATATGGCTTAACGAGATACTGAAGCGCATCAACCTCGTATGCATCGAGAGCAAACTCACGGGAAGTGGTTAGGAAAATTATGCAACACTCGCTACCGAAGCGACGAATCTCTTTAGCGACGTCGATACCGGTGATACCCGGCATGCAAATATCGAGGAGCGCTATGGCGTAATTATTCTTGTTGAGGGAATCGATAAAATCGACGGGATTTCCGAAAGTTTTAACGTCGTAAGGAATACCTTTATTCTCAAAATAGGTTTTCAACGCTTTTTCAGTATTCGAAAGTTGGAACTTTTCATCGTCGCAAATAGCTACCGAAATTTTAGTCAAAGCGCTCATACGTTTCCTCCAAACAACTCCTATATCACTATGCTAACATAAAGTATAATAAAAATCAATAGTGTATTTTAATAAATTTTAATAATATAAATATATATTTTAGCCAAATTCGCCCCTTTTGAAGCGGTTTTTTGAAAGATTTTCAAGTTGTATTCAGACCCCTAACAAAAATCGACAATTATCGACAATAATTTTGTAAAAAATTCGCTTTTATTATGCAAAGCCCCTTGCAAAAATGCACTAACCTTGTTATAATATCGGTGCAAAGGAAAAAATAACGTCCATTTTGCGGATTTTATTGAAAGAACCAATGAAAAATTGAATATTTTATCGAACAGAACGCTATAGTTTTGTACAAAATCATGTCGTGTAGGAGGTTAACATGATTAAATTGTCTTGTCTGTCTGTCGGTTTACCCGCCGAGCTCGTCAACGAGCTTAAGTCCGTACGCCCGTACGAATTTTCTTTTGCTGCGATAAGCAAAGATATTGAAGAAGCCGAGCTTATTCTTGAAAATCTTATTGTTTCAGCAGTTATAATTTATTCCGACGATTACGATCCGAACGTGGTAAAGTTTATTGACGACCTAAAGGCGTTACCCTCCCGCCCTATCGTTTGTACGATAGGCAACAATGAAGACATTTACGAAAACATAGCTCATCTTGCGTTGAATTCTCAAACGAGCGCACCGGACGTATGCAATTCGATACTGCTTATGCCCCTTGATAAAAAGGAAAATCGCGTTGACGTAACCGTCAATAAAGATAAACTTTTGGACGAAAGACTTGCAAACATCTTTATATCCGCAGGCATACCGCCACACATCAAGGGATATCAATTTCTGCGTGAAGCGGTAAAGCAAGCGGTCAATGATCCCGGCATGATCAACAACATAACCAAGATGTTATACCCTGCCGTCGCCGAAAGATTCGGAACCAGCCCCTCCAAAGTAGAGCGTGCCATAAGACACGCCATCGAAGTAGCTTGGTCGCGCGGTAAAATAGAAAATATCAATAACATTTACGGCATCAAAATTTTCTCACGCGGAGATAAGCCCACCAACGGCGAGCTAATCGCATTGGTTAGCGATAAACTACTAATCGAGTGTAGCTAAAGACTCCTTTGGCATATGCTTTAGCTCGAAAGCAAGCATAATAAGAGCTGTAATAAACGCAATAAAGTCGGAAATGGGTGCCGCAAACATTACACCCTCCACTCCCATAAATATAGGCAGAATAACAAGTAACGGAAGTAGGAAAACTACCTGCTTAATAAGGGAAAGAATTGCGCCTTTTGTTGCCTTGCCGATCGCTTGGAAGAAGGTAGTGCCGGAAATTTGGATACCGTTTAGGAAAGTGAAAAACAAGAACACTCTTAAATACTTTATGCCAAACTCAAAGTACAGTTCACTTCCCGTGCCGAAAACGGAAATAAGTGCTTTCGGGAAGGCCATAAACAATGCAAAGGCAAACAGCGAAAAGATAAAGGACGATAGAATAGCAAGCTTCAGCGTTGCTCTTACCCTATCGTATTTTTTAGCGCCGTAATTATAACCGAAAATCGGTTGAGCGCCTTGGATTATACCAATAACGACCGATAGGAAAATAAGGCTGATTTTTGCAACAATACCGGCGATAGCAATTGGAATATCGCTACCATATACGGAGTCCGCTCCGTATTTTTTAAGCATATTATTGGATACGATTTGAATAACCATCGTACTGATTTGGAAGATGAAAGAAGAAATTCCGACCGAAGCGATGGCCTTGACTAATCTGAAATTTGGGATGAAGTCTTTGAGATTAAGTCGTACGTTTTGAAATTTTAAAAAGTACAACATACACATTACCGCAGATATGATTTGGCTTATGAGAGTTGCCCACGCAGCACCTGCTATGCCCCAGTCGCAAACGAATATAAAAATGGGGTCAAGGATGGTATTAAGTATAGCTCCGAGCATTACCGAAAGCATCGAGTAAATGGGCGATCCGTCAGCTCGGATGATTGGGTTGAATCCGGTGGAAAACAGTAAGAACGGGATTCCGAAAGATGTGATTCTGGTATACTTAACGGCGTAATCAAGGGTTTGCTCCGTTGCGCCGAAAGCGACCATCAAATCCTTCAAAAACACGTTAACTACCAAGCAAATTATCAAACCGCTTACCGTAAGTAAAGTGGTCGCGGTACCGACTATTCCTTTGGCTATTTGGGTGTCGTTACGACCAATTGCAAGGTTGAAGTTTGCCGAGCCCCCCAATCCGCACATCAAGCCGATAGCCATGCAAATGGTGGTCAAAGGGAAGGCAACGCTTGTTGCGGCATTACCTAAATATCCTACTCCGTGGCCGATAAATATTTGGTCGACTATGTTATAAAGAGAGTTGACAACGTTTGCAATTATAGCGGGTATTGCAAGTGAAAACAAAAGCTTGGGGATGCTACGCGTCCCCATTGGATTTTTGACTTCAGTTACGTTATCTTGATTTAAAACTTCTTCCATATCGCCTTGCCCTATTATTTTTCGTTAGCTATTTTATCATAGTACCATTTTTATATCAAACGTCTATACACACTTTTGCAAAAAAGAGGACGAGGCGTTTTAGTGGCGTAGCGATAGGGATTATTGCTACGCCACAACTATATTTGCCTAACGGCAAGTTATATTGCTAAAAGCAGTGATATTTTGCTACGCAAAGTTTTATTTTCCCTTTCGGGAAAGTTGTGGCAAATATAATATAAC
>JAFVRJ010000024.1 GCA_017504305.1 Clostridia bacterium
AGTAGCCTATGTGTCTTTTAATATATTCGGCAATTACCTATAATAAACTCGTTGCTATGCGCGAAAACGTTGATAACGCTTGGGCGCAAATAGACGTACAATTAAAGCGCCGTTATGACCTTATACCTAACTTTGTCGAAACCGTCAAAGGTTACGCAAAGCATGAAAACGATACTCTTGTAAGAGTTACCGAAGCTCGTGCATCGGTAGGGGGCGCTAAAACTCAACACGAAGCCATCGAAGCTAACAATCAACTTTCATCCGCTCTTTCGAGACTTCTTATCGTATCTGAAAAATACCCCGAACTTAAAGCAAACACTAATTTTATCGCGCTCCAAAACGAGCTAACAGGTCTTGAACATAAAATTGCGTTTACCCGTCAATCTTATAACGATACCGTATTGCTTTATCAACGCAAAAAGAAGTCTTTCCCCGCAAACATAGTTGCAAGAATCTTCAAATTTGAAGATAAAGAGTACTTTGAAGTTGACGAGCCGTCGAGAGAAGCTCCCAAAGTCCAATTCTAATATGAGCAAAAAGATAGTATCAATAATACTCGTTTTAGCCGTAGCCGTTCTTATGGTTACGGCTTTTTCGGGTTGTAACAAAAAGGGCGATGTATATTTGAGTAAGGTCGACCTTACTTTACATCTTAACGAGGACGGCTCCATGGACGTCGAAGAGCGTTGGGACGTCAAGGTTGAGCATACCACCGTACGCAACCTTTACCGTACGATTTTTCTTTACGACGATGAGTTTAACGCAAGTAGTTCAATAAAGAACTTTAAGGTAAAGGATAACGCAACCGGAGCATTTTTAGAGCAAGCAACGGATATCAATGACCCAGAAGATTACGACAACGCATCGTTAGATAACCACAGCTACGTTTACGATAGGGGCAGAACGGATGAAATAGGCTTTTATTTCCCCAAGGCAAGCAACACGGAATTAAGTTATACCATGTACTATACCATAACCGATATGGTAGGTGTATACGGCGATACCGCGGTACTTTATTACACTGCCTATAACGTCAATTTTAGCTTGTATATCGAGGAGCTTAACGGCAAGATTTATCTTCCGAATAATGCTAAAATCCCAAGTGATTCTTATGCGTGGCTCCACACCGAGCACGGCAAGGCAAGCTATGTGGTGGAAGAGGATTATATCTTATTTAGCTCCAAAAATCAAGAACCGCTCAATTACACCGAAATCCGCGCTTTGTTGCCTAAAGATTTATTTTTAGGAGCTGAAAAGCAAAATATTGCCTTTGTACGTGATAGCATAATCGAAGAAGAAACCGCTTGGTACGAGTCTTGGAATAAAGAGCAAGAAAAGCTACACACTCTATCCGTTTTATCCTTTGTTATGCTTGGGGTAGCAGTTGTTCTCGGCGTCGGTTTAGTCGTATATTTTAAGAAGTTCTACCTAAAAGTAAAAGGGGAGTATCCCGTTTACGTCAGAGAGATTCCTTACGGAGTAACCTCTGCGGAGATGGGGCATTTTTATTACTATTATAAGGGCGGTAGCCGTAGGAAAAAGAATCGCTCCAACATGCTTTCTTCCACCGTTTTAGACCTTTGCCGTAAAGGTTATATCGTCATTGACGAAGTCCCTAACGGCGACGATTATACCATCAGTACGGCAAGCGTTGTTCCGGCACACGTTGCAGCGTTGGAAGCGCACGAAAAAAGCATACTTGATCTATTAACCGCCGTTTACACAAGCTATGGTCGTCCTTTTACGATGGATGAGTTTGAAAAATATGCCAAAAAGAACCCTGTACTTGTAAACAACCTCATTAATGCATATATAAACGGTTCTCACGCCATGTTTAAGCAAGGCGATAACGTCAAAAAGAAGAACATGTGGTTGGATCCGCCATCGTTTAATATGTGGGCGTTTCTGGGCGTTATATGTGGTTTCTACTTCTTTATGGCAGGTGGAGAAGTGCCCTTTATGTGGCTTGCATTGTCGGTATTTTGCATATTCGCATTAATTGCGCTACCCAAAGTATCCAAGCTTAATCAAAAGGGCGAAGCTCGTTATATGGAGGCAAAGGGCCTTGCAAACTTTATGCTCGACTTTAGTAATCTTAAAGAACACGAGCTACCCAAACTTATTCTCTGGGAAGAATATATGGTCTATGCAACCATGATGGGCATAAGTGAAAAGGTTGTTGCAGCTCTTAAACTAAAGTATCCTGAACTATATAAAGAAATGCTGACGTCCGATAGCAATTATTATAATAGGAGCTACGTTAGATTCTACTTTGGTCCCAAGGTCAGAGTGGGAACTTTTGATCTTGGCGCACGCATGAACCGCTCGTTTAATAGTATTACAAGTAGCGTTGCCCATCTATCGTCCGGAGGCGGTGGAAGTCGCGGTGGCCGAGGAGGCTTCGGTGGCGGTGGCTTTGGCCGTGGTGGCGGCGGATTCCGTGGCGGTGGTGGCGGCTTCGGCGGCGGTGGCGGCGGAGCAAGATAGAAAAAAGCGCGTAAGAAAACCTTACGCGCTTTATTTTATATAAAATAAAACTACATTATTTTACCATTATATTTTTTGATAGCATATAACGCAATGCCTACTCCGATGAGTATTGATACAATTAAAAGCCCCATACCTATTTTTGTAAAAATGGAGTTGTTTAGTAATTTAGCACAAAGGGATAATGCTCCAAAAATCGCAATCCCACAGCCAACAATCAATATTCCCGTACCAACCATTTTACCAAAAGGAATTTTATCTTCTTCCTTAATATTATCGATGTGATAAGAGTGCAACATTTTTACGTTGCCTTTCATATTCATGATGGCAATAACGATTAGAACGATACCAACTGCAATACCTATGATTGCTTCAAACATTGTTTCCACCTTGTAGGTTAATTTGCATTATTATATCATAACATTGATATGCGGTCAATAGGGTTTTAACGTTGCGCACCCGTATCGCTAAAGCGATAGGGTATCAGAGCTTTTGAGGTTATCATTTGAACAAAATGACGGGATAGCAAATGCAAGTATTCATATAGCCCTCAACCTATTATAATAACAAGCCAAACTAACGAGCTTCGTTTGGGTTGCAAAGCTCTGCTTTGCACATTTGCCAGGTTGCTATGCAACTTGCGCACCCGTATCGCTAAAGTGATAGGGTACCAGAGCTTTTGAGGTTATCATTTGAACGAAATGACGGGATAGCAAATGCAAGTATTCATATAGCTCTCAACCTAATATAATAACAAGCCAAACTAACGTGCTTCGTTTGGGTTGCAAAGCTGTGCTTTGCACATTTGCCAGGTTGCTACGCAACTTGCGCACCCGTATCGCTAAAGCGATAGGGTACGCTCCCCGTCATTTCGTTCAAATAACAAACGCACCACGATGGGTGCGTTTGTTATTTGGAGCGAAAGACGGGACTCGAACCCGCAACAACCAGCTTGGGAAGCTGGGATTCTACCGTTGAACTACTTTCGCATGAGTTTATTAATATTATATGAGCATATTTGCTTATTTGCAAGAGATATTTTGTCTTACGATATAAAATTTTTGTATTATACTTTTGTATTCGTATTTTGACTGTGTTATAATGCTTACGTTAACTTATCTATTTAGAGGGAATTATGGTTGCCGAAATTATTTTGCTTGTCTTGGAAATCATTGGTACGATTGCCTTTGCTATATCGGGGGCACACGTTGCCATTAAAGCAAAACTTGACGTTTTCGGCGTTGTTTTTATCGGTTGTATTACCGCGGTTGGCGGTGGTATGACAAGGGATATTCTCATTGGCCACACTCCGCCACAAATTTTTAGCAATCTATACGTATTGTTGGTTGCGGCAGTTTCATCGCTAATTGTTTTTGTTTTAGCATACGTTTATCGTAATAGATTTGTCGGCTTAAGCCAAAGGGTAGAGCAAGTTGTTAACGTTTTTGATGCAATCGGTCTTGGTGCATTTAGTGTCATCGGCACCGAAATTGCATTTGTTCACGGCGTTGCAGATAACGCATTTTTGGCAATAATGCTTGGTATGCTTACCGGAGTAGGAGGGGGCGTTTATCGCGATATTCTAACGGATACCACTCCTTATATCTTCAAAAAACACGTATATGCATTGGCATCTATAGTGGGTGCTGGCGTTTATTACGTTATAAGGCTTTTCGTAAGTAGTATATTGATACCATCGTTGGTAGGTATGGCGCTTGTCATCATAATACGCATTTTAGCTACTCATTATCGCTGGAGCTTACCCAAGGCACAAATTGATCTCGATTATAAACCGATACACTTTTTCCATAATAAAAAGGATTAATGAATTTTTATCAGGTACACGACTCTACTATTAATAATAATTACGTTATAGGTTAATGATTACTGCGTTTTAAAAGGGTGGCAATGCCACCCTTTTTTAATCGTTTTTACGGCCGAGTTGGGATAACAATGCAAGCATCTCTGGAGATAGCATGCCTTCGATTTTGGAGGTATCGGGATTGAGCGGTCGCGATGAAGCAGACTGTTCTTTTGGTGGCGTTTGCATGGCTCCAAAAGGGTTTTTACCACCCATCATACTCATCATGCTCATTATGGTGTTCATATCCATACCGCCTTGTTTTTTGCCGTTTTGTCCGTTCATCATCATGAGTAGGGGTAGCATTTGCATTATATCCATTTTTACCTCTTTAATTGATTAATTAGCTCCTTCATGCGTTCTGCCTGTTCAGGGGATAGCATTGGACGCATTTTGGTTAAAAATCCGTCCAATACGCCGTTATCCAACTCACCGTTTGCTCTGCCTTGTTCCGCGGTTTTAAATAGCTCTTGCATGAGCTCCGCTTCATCCATTTTGGAGTATTTGGCGATGGCCTCTTCAGGCGTCAACGACGAATTATTTTTTGCTTGATTCTTACGCTTAATGTACTCGTTAATATCCATATTTCACCTCGTGCCATAATATGCAAAAAATCGGCAAAACGTGCCGATTTTTTTAAGGCAAAATTGATGATGAATATTATTTATTAAAAAGTTTATTTAATAACTTCTTGAACTTGCTCGGTTCGCCCGTGCCGGTTGGGAAGTCGTAATCGTTCCTGTAGTTTTTAAGGCGCAAGTACTCTTCATCGGTAATTTCGATAACACCGCCGTGCTTAAACCCGTATGGGAAGGAAAACTTCTCCGGTGCGCGAGTAAAGTTCATGTCACCCGGTTTGGGAGATATAAATGGCACGTAGCCCATCTTGCTTTTTTTACAACCGAAAAAGTCGAGCATCAAGCACCATCTGCCATCAGGTAAAACGTAGGTAGTAGGGGCTTCATAGGAGCCGGGTTTATCTAAATCGCTCATATACCTTTCAAATTTATAATCGTGCTCGTAAGGACCGAAAAGGTTTTTACTGGTTGCGTGCATGTTCATGGGAGGATTACTGCTGTTTTTATAAAACAAATGATAGGTATCCCCAATCTTCCTCAAATGGCTATCCAAAATTTCGTTTTGCTTGGTGAAGAATAGTCGCGGTTCGCTAAAAGTTTCGAAGTCTACGGTGGTGGAGCAATATATAGACATATGGTTATAGTCGCTTTCTCTAACGGTCGAGCCCCAATGGATTAAATACTGCTCGCTATCCTCGTCGTAAAATACTTCCGGTGCCCACATACAACCAAAATCATCGCGACCAAAGTGTTGTAAGCGTTGCGCTTCGAAGTTGATTAAGTCTTTGGTTTTAAATATATTTAAGCACTTACTGCCGTTGTGATTACAATCCTTCCAGTCTACGTTATAGTTCTTATCCATCCTTTTTACGATGCAAAGGTCGGTTGTGATTATAACGAACTCACCCGTTTTAAGTCGTACGACTTCGATGTCGCGACAACCACCTTCGCCAAGTGTTGAGAGTATAATGGGGTTGCCGTTATTGACGGACTCCCAATTCAATCCGTCTTTTGAAATGCCGTAGTAAACGGCTTCGCCTTCAGGGGTGATTTTTTCTTTAAAGTGAGCGAATAAATAGGGCATTTGTAACCTCGATTTGATTTAATACACTGATTTTACTACAAAAAGGGTGATAAATTCAATTCCCAATTTTTGCTAACTGAACGTTTTGTGAATATTGCTTATAGGGATTGACTTTTATTTACTTTTCATTTACAATAGATTTACATAATTTTTTGCATGACAATATCTACAAAAGGTGAACGATGAAATTAAATTCAAACGTTAATGCAATACTCAACGGCATAATGGCGAGCGACTGTAGCGCGGTATTATTATTTGCAGGCGATGAGTATAATCGTACCGACTTTGTAACGGAGCTTGGTAATAGATATTTTAAACGCTATTGGTTCAATGCAGGTATTGATGATACCTACCAATTATGCATAACTCTTGCCGATAGAATTTTAGTTGATTTTCCTGAAGAAAGGTTACGTCTTAAGCAATTATTATTCTGTCAATCGCGCTATAACGGCCCTAAAACCGTAATAAAGGCAGTACTTGAATACATTGAGTCTTTAAAGAGGGACGTTTTAATTGTTTTTGAGGGCATGGAAGCACTTCCGGACAATTTTGATTATACGGAGTTCTTGTATCTTATTAACCACGCGCCCGAAAACCTTAAGATAGTTATTTCGGCATCACGATTTTTATCGGTCGAGTTATACCGTTTTGAGCCGAGATACCCGATGTTGGTTGGTAGCGAAGGGCTTCTTAAATGTGAAGACAGTTATACTTTTGAGGAGTATTTATCCGACCTTAACGACGATCAAATAGCAACGCTATGTTATTTAGCGGATGCTAAAATTTTGAGTGGCAATATTATTAAGGAAAAATATCCAGAGGACGAGGAGTTGCTCCGTTATCTTGGCAGAAAGGGGGTATACGTATCGGCTCGTGAACGAGAAGATGGCGACGTTATTTATCAGTTTACCTCGGAGTTTATAAGTTACCTCAAGAAGATTGCGGTTAATTATCAAGGCATAATCGATGGCTTAAATAGAAGGAATTTAATTGATATAATCCTTAATTCCGAATCTATTAAACCTAACGCCTTTGGTTATTTATTAGCTTCTTTACAGTTTGAAAGACATGCTAACGCAGAAGAAGCTCTTGGCATAATTCTACGTGACGGCAAGCAACTCACCAAGCTCCCGAACTTTTTAATTAGCCATAAAGAGTTGTTAAGCAAAGAGTATTCGGATGAGTTTAAAAAGCTGAAGCTTTTTAATATAGCGCTTGATATTTGTCAAAACCGCAACACGGCGTTGGCTCTTCAGAAGTCATCGGAACTTCGTGAGTATTTCTATTCAAACAAGGATTATTTCGATTATTTTATTCTTGTCGCGGCGGAGTGCATATGCTTGGAGCGTGAAGGTCGTAACGACGAGATAATGGAGCGCATCAAAGAAGCCGATGAATTCGTTAAGATCGACGATAGTTACAAGTATTATGGTTTTGTACTTAGGATGATCTTACCGGAGTGCATACGGTTTGGTGAGTGGAAGACTGCAGAAATCGAAGAATTCTTGCAGTTAGATGCCATCAAAAATAAATTCTGGTACTTAAAGGCGTTAGAGGATTTAGAGTTTTTATACTATACTCTCGGCAACTATCGCAGAGCGTTATATACCGCAGAGCGTATCAAGGCTATAATTCCTACCTATGTAATTCCGCCAAGACTTATTGCGATGGGTTACTTTGATAATTCCGATATCAATAAAACGGAAAATCAAGTAAATGAGGCATTAAATTTTGCTATTTCCAACGAGTTACAAGCTGATATCCATATGCTCTATACTGCAAAGGCTTTGGTACACGCATACCGTGGTCAAATGGATAAATCGGTAGAATACGGTTACAAATCAATTGTTAACGTCGGTAGGGAAGATAGTTACGAGAAGTACTTTACAATCATGTGTAAAGTTTGGGCGCACGCTAAAGCAGGCGAACACAAATATGCTCACGATCTTGCAACGGTATATTTAGGCTACGTACGTGCTAAAGCCCCACAATACACGCAATTTATGGCGGCGGCACTTGCTTACGTGCTTTATAAAATGGGCGACGTAGAAGGCTCTTATGCTCTTTCACGCGAAGCCATCGAATTAGGCGAGAATCGTTCGGTAGCTTGGATGATGTGCATGGGGCTTGCCACCGATTATTTATTGGCAAAGGGCGACACTCGTGAAATCGATTTATTGGTTACCAATATTATTAAAGTTGCAAACAGCCACGGCATGTTGATGTTGCTTGTTGATTACGCACACGACGTATACGCACCCTTATTGGAGTACGCAAAAGAAAACAATATTGAGATTAAGACTATCGAAAACGTTATGTCTTTAGTTCGTGCTAAAGATGGTGATAAGGAAATTGCCGCCAACGTAAAGCTATCTATGTTTGGTGACGCAAGTATTACCGTAGAGGGCAAGGAAATACAATGGAAGACGCGTAAGTCCAAAGATTTGTTCTTACACTACGTACTTGCTGGCGAAGTTGGCATCGATCGTAACGTCATTATTGATTTCCTATGGAAGGATTACCTATACGAAAGTGCCATTAATAATTTGAAAACTACTAATAACATAATACGTAAGACTTTGGATGCATACGGCGTAAAGTATAAACTCAACTATATTAACTCTCGTTACGCAATAAGTCTTGAAAACCTTGATAACGACTATAGCCGTTATAAGAAGCTTATTGAAAACTACGCTAAAGAAACCGACCTTATGCGTAAGGTAGACGTAATGAACGGTATATTGAAGATATATAAAGCAGACTTTGCTTCCGACATCAACTATACCGATTTCGAACACGAACGCACAGCGATTAAGCAAGAGCTAATCATAATGATGATGAAGTTAATACGTCAACTGGCAAAGGCTGGTGAATACGTAGAGTCAAAACACTTCTTAAATTCACTTACTCGCATAGATGAAGATAATGATTACTCGCATATGATAGCCGAGTTAGATAGATTTATAAACATAACCAAGTAGTATGAAGTTTTCAACAGAGTGGAAAGATTATAAAGTTATAGCAACGGGCAACGGATATAAGCTCGAAGACTTTGGTGGCATAACGCTACTTCGTCCCGATCCGCAAATTATATGGAACGAGCCATACGATATGCGTAGTTACAAAGGCTTGCACGCTGTATACGAGCGTAGCTCGAGTGGTGGCGGAGAGTGGCACAAATTGCGTAAAGTTCCCGATGAATTTACGGTAAGTTGGCGCAATCTAAAGTTTTCGCTTAAGCTTATGGGCTTTAAGCATACGGGAGTTTTCCCAGAGCAAGCCTATAACTGGGGCGTAATGACAGATTTAATCGAAAACGCCGGTAGGGAGATAAAGGTACTCAATCTTTTTGCCTACACCGGTGGCGCGACCATAGCCTGTGCGGCGGCGGGTGCAAAGGTAACTCACGTAGATGCAGCTAAAGCTATGTGCGAAAGGGCGGGCGTTAACGCAAGACTATCGGGATTACAAGATAAACCCATCCGCTATATCGTTGACGACTGTTTTAAGTTTGTTGAAAGGGAAATCCGTCGCGGTAACAAGTACGATGCAATTATTATGGACCCGCCGAGCTACGGCAGAGGCCCGAGAGGGGAGATGTGGAAGCTCGAAAATAAACTTTTTGAGCTTGTAGAGCTTACCTCGCGTGTAATGAGCGACAATCCTTTATTCTATCTAATTAACAGCTATACCACAGGTTTACAACCGTCGGTAATGAGTAACGTATTGGAACTTGTATTCGGTAATACCGAGCATTTTACGGAAGCTTATGAAATCGGCTTGCCAACTGAACAAAAAAATATTATACTTCCTTGCGGAGCAAGCGCAATGCTTAAATTTGGTAAATAGTCATGGAAAAATACGATTACAACGATATCAACGTAGTTTATGAAGACAATCATATTTTGGTTGTCGTCAAGCCCCAAAATCTACCTACTTGCGGTGATGCAAGCGGTGACGATAATCTTTTGGATTGCCTTAAGCGTTATTTAGTCGATAAATACAACAAGCCGGGCGAAGCATATCTTGGATTATTGCATCGTTTAGATAGACCTACCGGAGGGGTAATGGTTTTTGCTAAAACCTCTAAAGCGGCTTCGCGTTTGTCTGATGATATTCGCAACGGTGAATTCGATAAACGCTATCTTGCAGTAACGGTAGGCACCCCGCGTGAAAAGAAAGGTACCCTCAAAAACGGTCTTATGAAGGATACCGAAAAGAATATGGTTCGTTGCGTACCGATTCTTACCGAGGGCGCAAAGCTTGCCGTACTCGACTATAAAGTAGTTGAAAGCAAAAGCGAACTCTGTCTTTTAGATATTAACTTATTAACGGGACGCTCACACCAAGCACGCGTACAACTAAACTTTATGGGCACTCCCATCTTTGGTGATTATCGTTATGGCGCAAATAAGAGCCCCCAAGGCTATAACCTCGCTTTATGGGCATACGAGCTACGCTTCCCGCATCCTATTACCAAAGAGATAATGGTTTTCCGCGTAAATCCTCCGCAAGAAGACACTCCGTGGAAGTTCTTTGATATTAATACTAAACTTCAGCTTATAAAATAATTAGACCGCGTATAAGCGGCGCAATACTTCACAAATAAACAAAAACCCACTCGGTCATGTACGTTAAGTACACTCCCGTCGTGGGTTTTTGTATTTGTTCGTCTTGCTTGCTTCTCCGCGGTCTAATCCCATACATAATCTTCGCAATACTTCATAAATAATCAAAGCCCCACTCGGTCATGTACGTTAAGTACACTCCCGTCGTGGGTTTTTGTATTTGTTCGTCTTGCTTGCTTCTCCGTGGTCTAAATCCCAGGTATAAACCTCGCAATACTTCATCAAACAGGCGCACCCCCTTTAGGTCACGTACACAATAGTACGCTCTCTTTGGGGACTTTTTATTTTTATTCGTCTTGCTTCTTCTACGCGCTCTAATCTTCTATCAAGCTTTAGTACAGCGCGGTCTGATGCGCATAAAAAAGCTTGTGTAATACTTTGCAATGCACACAATATACATGTTTGTATTGACATAATATTTTAATTAAATTAAAATATCTTTATAAAACTTATGGTAAAGGAAATTTTTATGAAACTTATTACTATCAGTAGAGAATTCGGTTCGGGCGGTAGAGAGTTTGGCAAAAGACTCGCAGATATTTTGGGTTACGATTACTACGATAGAGAAATCATAACCTCTATAGCCGAAAACAAAGGTTTTAGCGCCGATTACGTCGAAAACTCTTTGGAAAACCGCAGTAGTTATATGCTCCATTACGGTACAACCTTTATAAATACTCAACTTGATGTGCGTACCGAGCTGTTGATTGAAGAAAAACGCGTTTTAGATGCGATTGCTAAGCAAGGACGCAACGCGGTCATAGTAGGGCGTAACGCCGACGTTATTTTGGAGGAGTATAAGCCTTTTACCATATTCGTTTGCGCTGATCGCGAAGCGAAAATCGAGCGTTGCATGAGTAGAGAAAAGGGCGCTTTAACACGCCGTGAAATAATAGCCAACATACGCCGTATAGATAAGTCGCGTGCCAGAACGCGTGCCCTTATGACCGGCTCTGATTGGGGTGACGCTCACTCTTACGACGTAACGATTAATACCACCGATAAAGACATTAAAGAGTTAGCAAAGGCAGTTGCACGTTTCCTAAGTGATAAGTAATGATAAAATTATCAGATCACTTTACATATAAGCGCATTTTGCGCTTTACTTTGCCGTCTGTCGTAATGATGGTATTTACGTCTATTTATGGCGTTGTAGACGGTTTTTTTATATCAAATTTCGTTGGTAAAACAGCGTTTTCGGCAGTAAATTTTATTATGCCGTTCCTTATGATGCTCGGCACAATAGGGTTTATGTTTGGTGCAGGCGGTAGCGCGCTGATTTCCAAAACGCTTGGTGAAGGGGATAATTTAAAAGCAAACAAGCAACTTTCGCTACTTGTCGTCACAACCGCAATTATCGGTGTGATTACCACGATTGTAGGTATATTTATCGTTCGTCCCGTTGCGTCTTTGCTCGGCGCGGAGGGCGAGTTGCTGGATGCTTGTGAATTGTACGGCAGAATAATACTCTTTGCTTTACCGTTCTTTATGCTTCAACTTGAGTTCCAAAGCTTTTTCGTTACGGCGGAAAAGCCCAAACTCGGTTTGGTTTGCACCATTTTGGCCGGTGTTACGAATATGGTGCTCGATGCGTTATTGGTTGCGGTAATACCGATGGGGCTCGTTGGTGCCGCGTTAGCAACGGCAATAAGCCAAGTAGTAGGGGGATTGATACCGCTTGTATATTTCTTGATGCCAAACAAGAGTTTGTTGCGCATTATTAAACCGAGCTTTGATTGGAGAGCTTTATTAAAAACGACTACAAACGGCTCGTCGGAATTTCTTAATAATATAGCGATGTCGCTTGTCGGTATGCTTTATAACGTTCAACTACTTAAATACGCCGGTGAAAACGGCGTAGCGGCGTACGGCGTTATTATGTACGTAAGCTTTATCTTTAGCTCTATATTTATAGGTTTTTCTATCGGTACGGCACCCATCGTGGGCTATCATTTTGGCGCAAAAAATAGTCCCGAACTACATAGCATGCTTAAAAAGAGTGCTGTTATCATAGCGATTTGTTCGGTTTTAATGACAGCCCTTGCCGAACTTTTGGCAACACCGCTATCAATGCTGTTCGTTGGTTATGATGCCGAACTTTTAGCGCTTACCAAGAGGGCGTTCTTCGTATATTCTTTCTGCTACCTTGCAATGGGGTTTGCGATGTTTGCTTCCGGATTCTTTACCGCATTAAGCGACGGATTAACCTCTGCAATCTTATCATTTATGCGCACACTCGTTTTCCAAATAAGTATGGTATTCTTACTGCCTCTCGTTATGGGTATAGACGGTATTTGGCTTTCGGTTGTGATCGCAGAGGCACTTGCTCTTGCCTTATCGGTACTGTTTTTGGTTGTTAAACGTAAAAAATTTAATTATTAACGGCTATTTCCTTTACCGCTTTAACAAGAGTATATACGTCACCTTCGGTGTTGTTATATCCAAGACTTGCGCGGACGGCACCTTGCTTAAGAGTGCCAAGACGTTTATGCATAAGAGGTGCACAATGTAATCCGGCTCTTACGCATATATTATATTTTGCATCTAAAATATCGGCTACTTCCGTCGAGGATAAATCGCCGATATTAAAAGTAATAACGCCGTTGGGACGTGGGGAGTAAAGCCTTATTACATCTATTTTTTTTAGCTCGTCAAGCAGTATTTCCGATAGATATTTAACGTTATAATTGACCGATTCAAAGTGCCTTTTAGTCCACTTTACCGCCTCCTTAAGACCACGTATTCCGGCGGTATTTAGGGTGCCGGCTTCCTGCCCTTCAGGGGGTGTCAACGGTTGTGATAAGTTAGCGCTTTCCGTGCCCGTACCGCCATATAAAATGGGCTTTATGGTAACGTCGTTTTTAAAAACTAAAAAGCCCGTTCCTTGTACGCCGTGCAACCCTTTATGACCGGGCGCGGCGAGCATAGTCACGTCTTTATAGTCGGTGTTTAAGTGTCCAAGAGATTGCGCGGTATCAACGCAAAATGGAATACCATATTCTTTTAGTAGGGCACCTAAAGCCTCAATCGGCTGAATTTGTCCGGTAACGTTGCTCATCTCGCCAAGGACCACTAAAGAAGTCTTTTTGGTGATTTTCCTTTTTAGGTCTTCTGGGTATATAAGATTGCTTTTTGTGGAAATATAACTTATTTGCGCTCCTTCTTTTTTAAGCCGTTCGAGCGGTCGTAAAACGCTGTTATGCTCGTATAAGCTGGTTATAATTTCACCGCCTTTATAGCTACCGAAAATGGCAAGGTTTAACGCTTCGGTACAGCTTTTTGTAAACACGACGTTACCGTTCATGGTTATACTTTCGATTTGTTCACGGCAGTCCTCTACGTGTCGAGCGGAATTTATGCTTTCTTTATGTCCCCCTCTGCCGGGATTAGCAGGGCGCTTTAATTCCTTTTCTACGGCGCGTATAACGGCACGCGGTTTAAAACGCGATGTCGCCGCGTTATCAAGATAAATGCACGACTTAAACTTAAACATAATAGAGTGTATTGTGGAGAAGTTTAATTTATGAGCCGTCTAATAGCATTTCGTTCCCGTTCCGAAGCAATGCGACTTTCGCGAGCTTTATCCGCTCGTCGTATAGCTAACACCGTTATAAACACCCCGCGTTCACTTGGAGTGAGTTGCGGTTTATCGGTTGTGTTTTCGCCTTCAAGCACAGATACTGTCCGTAACATTGTTACGGAACTGAATTTGCAAACCCAACAAGGTATTTTTCAAAAATAAATAAAAAGCATTTCCGTTTTTACCGTTTATATTGTATAATAGCACTATGGATAAGAGTGCTTTGCTTCAAAATCTAAAAAAAGCTCACCCTACGGCAGGATGCGAGCTCAATTATAGTACGCCGTTTGAGCTTTTGGTCGCGGTTATTTTGAGTGCGCAATGTACCGATAAAAGGGTAAATATCGCAACGAAAGAACTTTTTAAAGTATACAATACTCCCGAGCAATTTGCCTCACTTACTATCGAGCAATTGAAACCCTATATTTTTTCTTGCGGTTTTTATAATAACAAGGGCAACAATATTATCGCTATGTCAAAAGCTCTTGTGGAAAAACACGGCGGTAAAGTCCCAACCACGCTTGAGGAGCTAACTGCACTTGCCGGAGTAGGTCGCAAAACGGCTTCGGTAGTATTGTCGGTCGCTTTTGATATACCTGCTATGCCTGTAGATACCCACGTATTTAGGGTTTCGAGGCGTATCGGTATCGCGGAAGGGGATACCGTAGAAAAGGTGGAGCGCGAGCTTATGAAGGGTTTTGCTCCCGAAGATTGGAACGCTTTGCACCATACACTTATCTTCCAAGGAAGATACGTATGCAAGTCGCAAAAACCGGATTGCGCGGGGTGTCAAATTAGCGCTCAATGCAAATACTATCAGCAAAAACTAACGGAGGCATAATATGTTTCTTGATATAGCTACTATTTATTGTAAAGCAGGCAACGGTGGAGATGGAGCGGTCGCGTGGCACCGCGAAAAATACGTTGCAACCGGTGGCCCCGATGGCGGTGACGGCGGTAACGGCGGTAATATTTATTTTATGGCCGATCGCTCGATGAACACCCTTATATCTTTTAGATATACCCAACACTTCAAGGCGGAAGACGGCGCCAATGGTCAAGGTCGTAACTGTACAGGTAAAGCAGGTCAAGATCTTATCATCAAAGTTCCTTGCGGTACCGTAATAAGAGATGCAGAATCCAACGGAATTATTGCAGATATATTTAACGATGGCGAAAAGGTTTTAATTTTCAAAGGCGGACGCGGTGGTCGCGGTAATGCACGCTTTGCAACGCCCACTCATCGTAGCCCCGGCTATAGCGAGGGCGGAGAGCGCACCGAGCAACGCAAAATTAAGCTTGAGCTTAAAACTATCGCCGACGTAGGTCTTGTAGGCTTCCCCAACGTAGGTAAATCCACCTTACTATCGGTAATCTCTGCCGCTCGTCCCAAAATTGCCAACTATCACTTTACGACCTTATCACCCAACCTTGGTATGTGCGACTATTACGGCGATAGCTTTGTTGTAGCCGATATCCCCGGCCTTATCGAAGGCGCAAGCGAAGGCGTAGGCTTAGGTCATAGCTTCTTAAGACACGTTGAGCGCGTAAGACTCATAGTTCATCTTGTCGACATAAGCGGTAGCGAGGGTAGGGATCCTGTTGAAGATTATAAAGCGATACGCAAAGAGCTTGAAAATTACTCTATTGCTCTTACAAGTTTGCCGGAAATCGTAGTTGCCAACAAATGTGACCTTTTGTATGGTGACGAAGATACCATCGAGCGCTTGGAAGCAGTATGCGGTAGTAAAGTACACAAGATTTCGGCGGCAACCACCGACGGTGTTAACGAAATTAAAGGAGTTATTGCAAATACTCTTAAAGATATTCCTCCCGTCGCACCCCTCGAATTCGAGCCGTTTGTATATGAAGAAAAGGATCGCAGTTCCTTTGAGGTTTACGTTGAGGACGGCGTTTACTACGTAACGGGCGGTTATATCGAAGAACTTGCAAGGCGTGTAGTACTTAACGACGGCGATTCCTTCCGTTGGTTCCAACGCGTGTTGCGCGATAAGGGCGTAATCGATGCCCTCAAGGAAAAAGGCCTCAAGGAAGGGGATACCGTTTGCATAATGGATATCGAGTTCGAGTACGTCTTGTAATCTTTCAAACTAAAATTAACCATAAGAAGCAATTAAATGAAATGCAAAGACTACGTCTTTGCATTTTTTATTAATCCGATTGTACCTAAAATTAGTGGGATAGAGGCGGTAATAAGATAGTAAGTTTTTAACGGCGTTAAAAAAGAGGTTAGAGCAAGTATCAATGATATTATTAGATAAAACTTTACTTTTTTGGGCTCTAAAACGGTATCCAAAAGGGTTCGCCAGTCTATAGGGGTACGGGTTATTTTTTGTTTTTTACTTGGTTTTAATAAAAGGGCGTTATGCCTTTTTAGAGCGCGGTGCACGGTGTATTTGTCGGGGAAGCGGAAGGGAATATCCAAAAAAGCGCAAAGAGTAATGGTTTTGCGCTCTTTGTATCGGGTTAGCACGGTGATTTCGCTTATATTTTCCTTTTTGCCTTCGCGATATGCAGATGCTATATCCTCTTGAGTGAGGTTGATAAATCGATACAGTACCGCAATCATCTTCCTTCTACCACCTGCCTCGTAAACAATATAAGGGGAGTTCATTTTTATTTTCATATCGTCGGGGATAAGATTATAAAAGTGTGCCGTTTGTGCTTTGCGGTCCATCAAGGCAAAGTATAAGGGGAGTTCGGAAGCGGTTATTCTTTTATCGGTGGGGCGTTTTACGCTTCTGACGAAAAACAGAGCGCAAACCGTAACGTAGGCTAACGCAGTTATAGTTACCGATGCCCATGGCTTAAAAAACTTAATACAAACGGAATAACCAACCAAACAAAAGGCTATCGAAAATGTAATTTTATCTATTATTTTTGCCATAGGCAAATTATTAACTTTTTTAAGCGCGATATACTATTGATTATTACAAACCTTTGATTTATAATATCGGTATGAAAATATGTTTATTCGGGGGCGCGTTCGACCCTTTACATAAAGAGCATATACGCCTTATAGAGAGGGCTAAAGAGGTTTTGAAGGTAGATAAAGTGTTACTTATGCCTTCATATAATCCTCCGCATAAAAATTCTCTTGCCACTCCGTATGAACATAGGGTAAAGATGCTTGAGCTTTATGCACAAGATAGCTCGGGCGTTTTTATCGACGAAACTGAAAAATCTTTGAACCTTGAAAAAAGCTACGCATATATCGTGCTTGAAAAGATCAGGGAAAAGTACCCTAAAGAGGAACTTTACTATGTAATAGGTAGCGATAGTCTTATCAAGTTTGAAAGTTGGGCAAAACCCGAGAAGGTTGCTAAACTTGTTAAAATAAGAGTGGCTCGCAGGGCTTTGAGTCATGACGTCGAGGGTTATTGCGCAAAACTGAACGCCTTGTATGAAGGTGCTGATTTTCAATATGCATTTGATGCGGAGGAGGAGTCCTCAAGCGAACTAAAACTTGACCTTGAGCTTAAGCGCTACGATAGGCTTGAAGGACGCGTTTATCCTAAAATTCTTGATTATATCAAGAAAAACAATCTTTATTCTCGTCACGCAAGTATAATTGAACGCTTAAAATCCGAGCTTTCGGAAAGACTATTTGATCACTCCGTGCGTACCGCCGAGTACTGTGTAAAGAACGCGTGGATGGTAGGCGAGAGCTTTGATAGGGCGTTTTTGGCAGGCTTGTTGCACGACTGTGCAAAGGAAAGGGCCCCACTCAAAGCATTACAAGATTATCCCACCAATTCGCCGTCAGTAGCCCATCAATACGATGGAGCGGAGGTTGCGTTTAAGGAGTACGGGGTTACCGACAAGGACGTACTTGATGCCATAAGGTATCATACCACCGCAAGACCGGATTTTAGTCCGCTCGGAAAGTTATTATACCTTGCCGATAAGCTGGAAAGCGGAAGGAGCTACGACCATATTGATGCTTTACGCAAAGAGGTGACGGAAGATTTCAACAAAGGTTTTGTTTCCGTGTTAAATCACGGAGTATCATATTTAAACGCCAAAGGCGTTGAATATGACGTATTGACTTTAGAGGCATATAAGTGGTACAATTAAGGTACCAATAAAACGGAGGCACAAATGGACTCTATACAATTAGCACAAGCAGTAGCAAACGTTCTTGAAGACAGGCACGCGAACGACGTCGAAGTTATCGACATCGCAGAGCAATCTTCGATAGCCGATTACTTTGTAATCGCTACCGCTAAAAACACCGCACACGTCCGTGCTTTGGCAGAGGAAGTGGAAGAAAAAATCGAAGCCGAAGGAATCACCGTTACTCGCACCGAAGGTATTCGTGACGGCAGATGGGCTGTACTCGATTACGGCAACGTATTGGTACACATATTCAACGCCGATACGCGTGAATTCTATTGCCTCGAAAAACTTTGGAAGGATCACAAATAATCGATGGAAGAAAATAAAACCACAGAGCAAGTAGGGGGAGCTATTCCCCCGGAAAAAAAGAAATTTAAAAAGCCTACGGCAAAGGTAGCGACCGTTTACATAACCAAGGTTGCTATTTTGGCTGCAGTTGCGACGGTTCTATATTATTTTGCGCGATTCCCGATATTCCCGATGCCGCCCTTCAACGTGCTTGATATGGATTTTTCGGATATTCCCGCTCTTTTGGGAGGATTTGCGCTCGGTCCCGTTGCTTCGGTAATTATTGCTTTTATAAGATGTGCGATCAAATGCACCAGCACCACTACCGTTTTTGTAGGGGAATTGAGCGCGTTTATCGTAAGTCTATCCTTCGTGTTGCCGGCAACTATTATTTATAAATACAATAAGACTATCAAGGGTGCTATTATCGGTTTGGTAGTCGGTATTGTTACAAATGCGGTAGTTTCTTGCTTAAACAACTATTTTATTACCGTTCCCATGTACGCAAAGCTATATTCTGCATCACTTATGGACGTTAGAGTGGAGTTTGCGTTTATGTATGGTCTTGCGTTTAACGTAATAAAGACCGTAGTCGCATCGGTAATTACGTTTATACTCTATAAACGACTTTCTAAAATTTTGCATCTATGAAGCTAATCACGCGCTCGACGGAAGAAACGTATGCTCTTGCGCAAAAGATAGCTCAAGAGCTTAAAGGTGGCGAGGTAATTTTATTAAACGGTACTCTCGGCGCAGGCAAAACAACCTTTACAAAAGGGTTGGCGCTTGCTCTTGGCGTAAAAAAGACGGTGGTATCGCCGACGTTTACTATAATTAAAGAATACGAAGGGGAAAAGTTGCATCTCTATCACATCGATATGTATAGGCTTGAGGATGACGACGAGCTTGAAGAGCTTGGCGTAGAGGAGCTTTATCGCGAAGATAGCGTAGTGGTAATCGAGTGGAATAGGGCTACGATTTTACCTAATAAGGTTATAAAGATAGACATTGAAGTCATTGACCCGACGACCAGAAAATGGGAGGTAAAAGGGATTTGAAAGCTACAATAATTGATAGTACTGCGACAGAGTTATTACTTATAGTAATAAACGGTCGTGACGAACATATATACGTTGGCAACAAAGGCGCTCGCAGACACACATCCGAGATTTTGACCGAGCTTGATAAGCTATTTACCGAAGCGGGCATTAGCGCCAAGGAATTGGATTACGTTGGCGTAGTAGTAGGCGCCGGCTCTTTTACTGGCATAAGAATAGGTGTTGCGACGGCAAACGCCATGGCATACGCAAGTGGCGCAAAGATTGTAGAGCTTACGGAAATGGAAGCTTTAGTTATTGATGAAGAAAAGGCGCTTGCTTTAATTGACTGCAAACACAATAATTTTTACGCGATGGTAAAGGATGGAGATACCAAGGAATATCTTGCAATTTCCGGCGAAGAAGCGGATAAATACGACCTCAAAAAGGTTTACTATACCATGCCTGAACCGCAAAAAATAATTAAGACTTTTTACCAAAAGGTGGATAACGGCGAGTTTAGTGCAGTTGCAAAGCCGTTTTATCTCAAGAAGTCGAGTGCGGAGGCGTAATGAAGGATTTCCACGTTGATTTTTATACGCTCAACGACTTACGAAGTATTGCCGAAATTGAAAAAGAGTGTTTTGAAAAACCTTGGTCTTACGAAAGTTTTTGTATGGAGTACGCGGACAAAAACAAGTTTTATTTCGTAGCAAAGACGCCTACAGGTGAAGTTATCGGCTACGGAGGATACGCTCATATTTTAGACGAAGGCCATATTATGAACATTGCAGTAACCGCAAAAGCGCGCGGAAAGGGCGTTGGAACTGCAATTTTAGCCAAAATAATAGGCTCGGCGCGCGAAAACGGTATTGGAGCAATAACGTTAGAGGTTAACGACAACAACAAAAACGCCATCGCTTTGTATGAAAAGTTGGGATTTAAGCTTTCGGGATTACGTCCTCATTACTACGGATGGGATCAACCGGCGCGTATATATTGGCTATATTTATAGGCAGGCGACACTCACATTTGTAACCATTTTTAACTAAAAGGCATATCGTATGATATGCTTTTTTATTATTCTTTGGGGAGCGGAGTAAACGTAATTTTATTGCACGGATGGGGTGGTAGCGGTGATTCAATGCGCCCGATTGCCGAAGCTATTTCATCGGAGTGCAGGGTGTTTGTACCTGATTTTTATGGTTTTGGAAGAAGTGGCGAGCCAGCTAAAGCGCTAACGCTTGACGACTACGTAATGGCTGTAAGAGAAATCATCATTAAGGAAAAATTGCCCGATGCATATATCGTAGGGCACTCTTTTGGTGGACGGGTGGCGGTAAGGCTTGCTCGCAATTATCCACAGTACGTAAAGGGACTTGTAATTATAGACGGTGCAGGGCTCAAGCCAAGGCGCGGTCCTCGCTATTATTTTAGGGTTTTTATCCACAAAATGCTCAAAAAAATAGGTTTTAAGGGCTTAAAAGGTTCGAGTGACTATCGAGTACTTTCACCGTTGATGCAAGCGACGTTTAGGAATATAGTTAACGAGTACCTCGATTGCGATTTAGCCTACGTAACCTCAAAAACGCTGATTTTATGGGGCGCAAAAGACAAATCAACGCCACTTTATATGGCGCGAAGATTCAAACGCAAACTGCCAAGCGCAGAGCTTAAGGTTTTTAAGGAAGCCGGTCACTTTAGTTACCTTGATAACTTTGGGCAAACCGTTCGTGAAATAAAGGGGTATATAGGCTGTGATTAATAAAATAGTTTTGATATTGTTATCGCTTGCCACAAGCGTTCCGCTTTTACTGCATGCTTTATACCGAGTGCAGGCGAATAATTATCGTTTCGATAATAACTTAAAATGGTGGTTATTAAGTTCTTTGGGGCTGCTCGTAAGTCTTTTTATTACATTTGCGCTATATTCGCACCCGCTAATTGGTAGCGTGTTATGTGCCGTTACTATGGTGAGCACGAGTGTAACGGCAATAATTTTTTACGCCAAAAAACGCACAAAATTTAAGTTTACCGCAAGGGGTGTGCGATTGGTCGTTGCGATTATTATCATTGAGTTGATATTTAAGGCAATATCCGTATGCGTTGAGCCTCTTTTAGGCGCGTTTATAGCGACATTAACGACCTTTTCTTCCTATCTTATTACTTCTATAGTCAACTCCGTTTTGGCGCCTTTCGAGCGCATGCGCAACCGTAGTTACGCAAAAGAGATGGCGAGAGCGTTGGATGCTCCGGAGATTATTAAAATCGGCATAACGGGTAGTTACGCCAAAACAAGTTGTAAAAGGATTTTAAGCGAATTGCTAAAAGAGCGTTACAAGGTTATAGCAACGGAAGGTAACTATAACACACCGCTTGGCATAGCTAAAACGATAAAAAACAATCAAGAAAAGCTTAAAAACGCGCGTTTCAGCGCTAAACCAATAGTTTTTATTGCAGAAATGGGCGCAAGAAGGCGTGGCGATATAACGGAACTATGTAAGCTCGTTCAGCCCAATTACGGGATAATTACAGGGGTAAACGGACAGCACCTAAAGACCTTCAAAACGATGGATGGTGTATATAGTACCAAAAAGGAGCTTGCCGATTATATCGAAGGGCGTGGCGGTACGGTGGTTTTCAACGGAGATAACTTCTATACCCTAAAAATGAGCAGGGATTTTACTGCCAATGCAGTGGTTGCCGGGCTTGTTAAAGGCAATTTTGTGGTTAAGGAGTTATCAACAACGTCCAAAGGTAGCAGTTTTAAGATTTGTTATGGAGATGAACTAATAGATATAAAAACCAAACTACTTGGCGCTCATAACGCCCTAAACGTCGTATTATGCGTGGCGCTCGCAATAACTTTAGGAGTGTCAAAAGATGCCGTAAACAACGCTATAAACGGCTTAAAACCCATAGAGCATCGCTTGAGTGTTACGGAAAACGGTGGAATAACTATAATTGACGATGGTTATAACGCAAATTTGGATGGAGTTATGTCGGCGTTAGAGGTACTTCAAACGTTTGACGGGCGTAAGGTGGTGTATGCGCAAGGTATAGTGGAGCAAGGTAAAATGCAACGGGCGGTAAACGAGCGCATAGGAGAAGAAATATCAAAGCGAGCAGAGATTGTTATTTTATCGGGGGTTAACCAAAAATACGTAGAATCCGGTTTGATTAAGGGTGGATTTAAGGGTGAAATCTATCGATTTTCATCGTTAATGCACGCGCAAGCCGAGTTTAAGAATATATTAAAGCGAGGGGACGTATTGCTCCTACAAAACGATATACCGTGAGGGATTATGATAAAAGTTTTAGCAATATTCGGTGGACAATCTACAGAGCACGATATAAGTGTAATAACGGCGATTGAAGCATTAAACTCAATGCCCTTCAGCGGATATAAGACCTATCCGGTGTATTTGCGTAAAGGCGTTTGGTACGGTGGAGATGCTCTATACGACCTAAAAAATTATGTGGATTTTGATGCCAAAATACATAAAAAACTTCGTTTAATAGGTAAAAACCTATATGAAGAAAAGCGAAATAAGCTAAAATTTGTAACAGAAGTGGATTGTGCATTGTTACTTACTCACGGGGGCGAGGGTGAGGACGGAGCGTTACAAGGATTTTTGGAGGTATCGGGAGTTCCGTTTACGTCATCCGGGGTAGGTGAGTGCGCGCTTACGATAGACAAATACCTTACCAAATTGGCGCTACGAGATGCCGGCGTAAAAGTTGTGGATGGATTAAAAGTGGATGATTTTAGCGAAGAATCCATTAAAAATGTGGAAAAATCAATAGGGTATCCCGTGTTCGTTAAGCCCAATTCACAGGGGAGCAGTATCGGCGTCGGGCTTGCTGAAGATAAAAATACTCTTACCGAAAAAGTCAAGGTTGCGTTAGAGTACGATAGCTCTGCTTTGGTGGAAAAATATCAAAGCAATTGCTTGGAGTTGAATTGTGCGGTTTATAGCGATGGTGAAAATTATCACCTTTCCGAAGTGGAAAAACCACTTGGGGCAAAAGAGTTTTTGACCTTCCAAAATAAGTATTTGGATGGTGTAAAAGGTGGTATGAGTAATTGCGGTAGGGAGTTTCCTGCAAAAATTAACGACTCATTACGCGAAAAAATCCAAAATACTTCGCTTTACGTATATAAGAAGCTTAACTTATTCGGTGTGGTTAGGTTTGATTATATGTATACAGAGGAGCTGTACCTTAACGAGATTAACGCTATTCCGGGCTCTCTTGCACATTACCTATTCCCTAATTTGAGCTATACTGAATTTTTAAAAAGTCTTATCGACGGCGCAATTAAAAAAGGACTGCCGGTTAGGAAGTCCTTTGAGTCACAAGTATTAAAAGTAGGGAGGGGGAAGGGTTAATTTTTTACCCAATCGGTGGGCTTGACAACGATGGTTTTGTAGTTGACGTAGTTTACAAGTCCCGGTTTACCAAGCTTTTTGACGTGCTTTCTTAAGGTGTAATCAACCTCGGCTTTAGGATTATCACGCGCTTCGGAATAGTATGAAACAACCTCTGCAACACGCTCGATAACGGAGTCGGGGACGGCTTTTCCATGCGATAAAATTACACCGTGCGAGCCATGGTAAGTTTTGGTATGAAGCCACAAATCTCCACCCTCGGCAACGTTAAAAGTAACCTCGTCGTTTTGGGTATTATTGCGTCCGACGTATACCTTAAATCCGCCGATTTCAAAGGTAAGAGGGGGCGTTTTTTTAGGCAATTTCGGGTTCTTTTTTTTGCCGTCGGAAGCTTCTTTTTTACCGCCTTTTTTGAGTGCGTCAAGCTCGGCGTTTATCTCTTTATATTCGGCATCGGTTGAGCTTGTTTGGATGCTTGCTTTTATGCTTTTTAGGTATTCTTCAAGCTCGTATAACTTTGTGATTTCCGCTTTGGCGTAGTTTTCCGCTCCTTTGGCTTTATTATAGCGTTTAAAGTACTTTTCGACGTTTTTTTGAGCAGAAATAGTGGGGTCTAATGGAATTTCGACCTCACAAGTATTATAAAAATCATCACATTTTATAATACTCATACCACGCTCAACGCGGTATAAATTGCATTTTAGTATCTCACCGAGCTCCCTAAATTTGTCTTTGTTTTTGCTGTCTTCTATGGTGCGCAAATTGTCCTTTATACGACGCTCGGTTTTTGTGATCAAAGCCTTTAATTTTTGGTTGAGTTTTAGGGTGTCGCGGTGCTTCTTCGATTCCAGCGCGCTATCTCTATAAAACGCTTCGATTGCGCTTGATAAATCCACCTCGTTTTTGTAGCTCCCCTTCTCTTTCCTCGAGAGGTAAGGGTATGCAAAAAATCCTATGCACTTACCGTTTTCGTCGTACTGGGTGCAGGGTGAATATCCCTCGTAACGGTATAGGTCGTTTATTCTTGTTGAGGCAACTTTGCTACCGCTTTCTTTGCTAACCGCGATAAGCTCCAAAGCGCTTTCCTTACTCAAGCCGTTGATTTGTCCGTAAACCTTTTTTACGTCCTCGCTTGCTACCGCTTCGGTTACCGCCTCAACGTCGGTAAGTAGCGCTTTCGATTTAGCGGGGTAGGTGTAAGAGGCTTGGGGGAATACCGTACGAGAGTGCTCGTTCATTACGCGCTTGACCGCATCCAAAATTTTATACTCGTTGTTACAAAGTACAACGTTGGACGCGCCTCCCATAATTTCGATTATAACTCTAAAGCGTGTCGCATCGTTTAGTTCGTTGCGCGTCATTATGGTAAACTCGACAAGTCTATCTTCGTTCAAAGTAGTTACGCGTTCGATAGCTCCACCGCTTAAATGTTTGCGTAAAAGCATGCAAAAATTGGGCGGAACAGGGGTATTTACGTATTTTTGCGTGCTAAAATGCACTCTCGGCATATCGGAGCGACAGCAAAAATATAAGTGTCGATTGATGCCTTTTGCTCGTATCATAAGTACGATTTCTTCCTCTGACGGCATACCGATTTTATCGATTCTACCACCTATGAGTGCGTCGTCCATCTCGGCACATAGAGCTTTTAACGTAACTAAATCGTTTGGCATAATTCAATTATAAACACTAAATCACGTTATCGCAACCGATTTTAAGGAATTAGGCAAAACAGTTGCATTGCCTCTTTTTATATGTTAATATATACGGGCGCACGAAAGCGCCTGAAACTTAAGATTAATTCGGAGGTATATAAATTATGGAGTATTCAGTACAAAAACTCGACAAATCAAAGGTCGAAATCGCTATCAGCATCGAAAAGGAAGAGTGGAAAAACTATATCCAAGAAGCTTACAACAAGAATAAGCATCGTTTTGCTATCGAAGGCTTCCGTAAGGGTAAAGTTCCGTTCAGCATTCTCGTTAAGAGATATGGTGAAGAGTTCTTCTATGAAGACGCTCTCGATATAGCAGTAAACAAGACTTATAGCGAAATTTTAGAAAAAGAAAAACTCGACGTCGTATCTCGTCCCGAGCTCGACGTTAACGCAATAGATGCCGAAGGCCTTAAAGTAGTTATCGGCGTAGCTGTTTATCCCGAGTTTGAAGTAGCACAATACACCGGTCTCAACCTTAAAAAGGTTGAAGGTAAAGTTAAGAAGGCTGAAATCGACGCTGAAATCGCTCGTGAACAAGAGGGTAACTGCCGTTGGATCGACGTAACCGACAGAGCTGTTAAAGAAGGCGACCAAATCAACTTCGATTATAGTGGCGCTATCGACGGCGTTAAGTTTGAAGGCGGTACCGCCGAAAAACAAAACCTCACCATCGGCTCCAAGCAATTCATCCCCGGCTTTGAAGATCAACTTATCGGCAAAGAAATCGGCAAAGAATGTGCAGTTAACGTAACTTTCCCTGCTGATTACCATGCAGCAGACCTTGCCGGTAAAGAAGCAGTATTCACCTGCCTTATCCACGAAATCAAGTACAAAGAGCTTCCCGCTCTCGACGATGAATTCGCAAAAGATTTAGGATACGACACTTTGGCCGAATACAAAAAGGAAGTTAAGGCAAGACTTCAAAAGAAAGCAGATCAAGATGCTACCAACCAAGAGAATGAAGCATTGTTATCCACCATCGTTGATGCAACCGAAATCGATATCCCCGATTGCATGATCGAAGACGAAATCGACCGTTATATTGCCAACATGAAGCAAAACATGGCTCAATACGGGCTTAAGTTTGAAGATTACCTCAAGTATCTCAACACAACCGAAGACGCTATCCGCAACGAGCGTAAAGATGCAACCGTTCGCGAGCTCAAGATCGGTATGGTAATCGAAGCTATCGTTAAGAAAGAGAACTTGGTTCCCACCAAAGAAGACTTTGAAGCTGAACTCAAAAAGCAAGCTGACGAGCAATCTCTCACCGTTGAAGAGTACACCAAGAACCTCGACGAAAGAGCATACAACTACATGATGACTCGTCTTATGGACGAAAAACTCATTGCTTACCTCCGCGAGAACAACACTTTCGCAGCAGCAAAAAAGTCTGCTAAAAAGGAAGAAGCAGCAGAATAATCCAAGTAAAATCCACATAGTGTAGACTGATTGGAGGTGGACTATGAATAACGAAATCAAATCGGTAATGATGCCTATCCCCACCGTAATAGAGCAAACCAATAGGGGCTCTACTGCGTACGATTTATACTCAAGGCTTCTTGAGGACAGAATTATTTTCTTGACGGGGGCAATAGACGATGCTACCGCCAATCTGGTAGTAGGTCAACTCCTTTATTTAGAGACTAAAGACCCCACTAAAGATATTTGCTTATACATCAACTCGCCCGGCGGTAGCGTAACCGCCGGTATGGCGATTTTCGATACCATGAACTACGTTAAGTGCGACGTTAGCACCATTTGCGTAGGCATGGCAGCTTCGATGGGAGCTTTCTTGCTCGCAGCCGGCACCAAAGGCAAGCGTATCTGCTTACCCAATAGTGAAGTTATGATTCACCAACCTTTAGGTGGTGCTCAAGGCCAAGCAAGCGATATTAAGATTGTTGCAGACCACATCTTAAAGATTAAGGCAAAGCTCAATAAATTCTTGGCTGAAGCCACCGGCAAGCCCATTGAAGTAATCGAGCGCGACACCGACCGCGATAATTATATGTCGGCAGAAGAAGCCAAGGAATACGGTCTTGTAGACCAAGTATTTTATACCCGTAAATAGGAAGGTCAAATGGACTTTATAAAAGAATATCTATGTTGTTCGTTTTGCGGTAAGTCGGAAGGCGAGGTCGACGTGCTTTATGCAGGTCAAGACGGTGCGTTTATCTGCAGAGAGTGTGCCGAAAAACTCGTAACCCTCTTTAAAAAAGAGGAAGCTAAAAATTCCGATGCAAAAGACGGCGTAAACTTAATTTCTCCAAAAGAGATTAAAGCCAAACTCGACGAGTATATCGTCGGGCAAGATGCTGCGAAAAAGATTCTTTCCGTAGCCGTTTACAACCATTACAAACGCGTATTGGGTACGGCGGACGGCAAGTATCAAGACGTAGTGCTCGAAAAGAGTAATATTTTAATGCTTGGACCTACCGGTTCGGGCAAGACCTTGCTTGCAAAGACCTTGGCAAACGTTCTCAACGTACCCTTTGCGATTGCCGATGCAACGGCATTGACCGAAGCCGGTTACGTTGGTGAGGACGTCGAAAACATCCTTTTGAAGCTTATTCAAGCAGCAGGCGGTGACGTCAAAAAAGCGGAAAAAGGCATTATTTACATTGACGAAATCGATAAAATCTGTCGTAAATCCGAAAACGTTTCCATTACTCGTGACGTATCGGGCGAGGGCGTACAACAAGCGCTCCTCAAAATCCTCGAAAGTACCGTTGCAAACGTACCTCCGCAAGGTGGCAGGAAGCATCCCCAACAGGAGTGCATCCCGATTGATACCACCGATATATTATTTATTTGTGGCGGGGCCTTCGTAGGGCTCGATAAGATAGTAGGTAAACGTAAAGACACGTCGACGATAGGGTTTAACGCATCTATACGCACAGAGGAGCAAAGCTACCGTGAGGTTATGGATGATTTACAACCTGACGATCTTATTAAATTCGGCTTAATTCCGGAGTTTGTTGGACGTATACCGGTAATTGCGACGTTGGATCCTCTTGATGAGAAGGCGTTGATATCGATTTTAAGAGAGCCTAAAAACGCTTTGACCAAGCAATATAAGAAGCTTTTGGATATGGACGGCGTAGAGCTTGAGTTTTCGGAAGAAGCGGTAAGAGCCATTGCTCAAAAAGCAATTAAGCTAAATACGGGAGCGAGAGGATTGCGCACCATCGTTGAAAACGCCGTTTTAGGCTTGATGTACGACGTGCCGAGCGATAAAACGATAACCAAAATTACGGTTACCGACAAATGCATAGAGGGCGTAGCGCCACCTATTGTAGAGCATCGAGAAGAGGCGGTTTAACACCAATAATTTACATTGATTTTATCACCCGCGGGTGATAAAATTGTCTTATAAATAGGAATACGTATGAAAAACGCAAAAATGATAATGATAGCGACCGAGGAAGTGGTCTTTCCGTACGAGTGCGGTAAGCTCCGCGTTACCGAGGACGCAGATATAATTGCTATACAAAGAGCCGTTGCGAAAGGTGAACGCATAGTACTTGTTCCCATACGCGAAGGTGAGCGTCCAAAGGACGGCGATATTGGCATACCGATTGATATCGAGCAATTTATATATTTACCCGAGGACACAGAGGGCGCAATTTTGATGTATAAAACGGCTACCTGTCGTAACGTTGTACACGAAATGGAGTTTGACGGCATTGCAACTACCGTTTCTCTTGGCGCCTGTCCTTTTTATACTTCAGCGGATGAAGATACTTTGCGCGCATATTTCGACCATGCGAGTATGTTATATAACGGCCTCGCGCACGTAATAAGCAACGCGGGCGGTAACGTTGTAAACCTCGAATTCGACTCTGTAAACACCGATATCGATGCAATCGTAATTTGGCTTAAAACGGCAAATAAGTATCTGTTCTTTACGGAAATGGATACCGAAAAGCGCCTTGTTGAGTTTGCAAAAGCTTTGGAGTTTGAAGTTTACGCAATGGGCCTTGAGATGCAAGTTAGCCAAAAGGTCCGTGAAAGCATGGACAATAGCCAACGCGAGTATTACGTAAGAGAGCAAATCCGCGCCCTGTCCGAAGAAATCGGCGACGAGGATGAAGAAGGCACTTACCTCGACAAAATCGATGCGCTCAAGACCTCGGACGAGAATAAAGAAAAATTCCGTCGTGAAGTCCGTCGTTTACGTCGTACTGCTCCTGCAAGCCCGGATATGGCTTTGATCAAGAATTATCTTGATACAGTTATCGAGCTTCCTTGGGGAGAGTATACCGAGGACAACGAAGACCTTAAGGTTGCTCAACAAGTTTTAGATGAAGATCACTACGGCATCAAAGAAGTTAAGGAGCGTTTAATCGAGGCTCTTGCCGTCAGAAAGCTTTCCAAAGAGGGCAGAAGTCCCATTATTTGTCTTGTAGGGCCTCCCGGAATAGGTAAAACCTCAATTGCCAAGTCAATTGCTCGTGCAATGAACAAAAAGTATGTTAGATTGAGCTTTGGTGGCGTTCGTGACGAAGCGGAAATCAGAGGACACCGCAAAACTTACGTTGGCGCTATGCCGGGTAGAATTGTTACTTCAATTGCAACCGCAGGCAGTATGAATCCCGTTTTCTTGATGGATGAAATCGATAAGATGGCATCTGATTACAAGGGTGATCCTGCAAGTGCGCTTTTGGAAGTGTTGGATCCGGCGCAAAACGTCAACTTCCGCGACCACTTCTTGGAAGTACCTTTTGATTTAAGCCAAGTTTTATTTATAACCACCGCAAATACTCTCGATACCATATCAAGGCCCTTACTTGATCGTATGGAAATTATCGAGATGAGCGGATATACCGCCCCCGAAAAGGAGCAAATTGCCAAACGCTACATTTTACCTCGCGCTATCAAAGATAACGGCGTAAAAGAGGAGTGGATGGAAGTTAGTGATGATGCAATCGTTGCGATAATTGATAATTACACTCGCGAAAGTGGCGTTAGAAGTTTGGAAAAACAAATCAATAAAGTAGTACGTAAGGTTGCGCGCAAGTTCGTCGAAGACGAAAACGCTCCCAAAGCATTAATTACCAAGGATAATCTTAACGAGTATCTTGGTGAGCCGGTAGTTCCTCCTTCAAAGGGTTTAAGAGAATCGGAAGTGGGCGTTGTAACAGGTCTTGCATGGAGTGCGGTAGGCGGTAGCACTATGGAAGTGGAAGTTGCTTACTCAAAGGGCAAGGGAGAGTTGCTCCTTACCGGCAGTCTTGGCGACGTTATTAAGGAAAGCGCACGTATTGCGATGAGTTACGTACGCATCCATGCTTCGGAACACGGCATAGACGAGGAATTGTTTGACAAAAACAACGTTCATATACATATGCCCGAAGGCGCTACACCTAAGGATGGTCCCAGTGCAGGCATAACTCTTGCAACTGCAATTTGCTCTGCGTTTAGCGGTAAAAAGGTTCGTTCAGAAGTAGCCATGACGGGTGAACTTACCTTAAGAGGTAAAGTACTTCCGATCGGCGGACTCAAGGAAAAGACTCTTGCGGCGTTGCGTGAGGGTTGTAAAATCGTATATCTCCCCGAAGATAACCGCAAAGACTACAAAGATTTACCCGACTTGGTAAAAGAGAATTTGGAATTCCGCTTTGTTAAGGAAGTAGGCGAGGTGTTGAAAGGAGCAATCATATGGTAATCAAATCGGCAGAATTCATTACCAGCGCCGGAACGGTTGCGCAAATCATAAAAGGGAAGGTGCCCGAGATAGCCGTCGTTGGACGTTCTAACGTCGGCAAATCGAGCTTTGTTAACTTTATGTGCAACCAATCGAGGCTTGCCAAAACGTCCAAAGAACCGGGCAGAACGCGTCTTGTAAACTATTTCAACATCAATAAGGGCGAGTTTTATTTTGTAGACCTTCCCGGGTATGGTTTTGCAAGGGTTAGCGATGCCGAAAAGCAAAAATGGGGTACGATAATAGAGTCTTATTTCAAAGAAAGCACCGGACTTAAAAACGTATTCGTACTACTCGATATCAGGCGCGACGTAAGCGGTGACGATATCGATATGCTTAATTATTTATATCATTATAATATACCGTTCACAATTATTGCCACCAAAGGTGATAAGCTCTCGCGTAGTGCCGGCTTAAAGCGCAAGCGCGAAATAGCTAATTCCATAAAGGTTGGCTTTGATAACGTAATACTTACGTCCTCGCTCGATAAGAAGGGCAAGGAGGACGTTTTAGCGCGTATCGAGCAAATACTCGAGCATGCTAAATCTGCGCCCGTAGAGGAGCCGGAAGAGCTTTTTAAGGAAGTTTAAAGATGAAGGTTTTTGCTATAAGCGATCCACATTTATCCTTTGACGAAACAAAGCCGATGAACATATTCGGCTCCGTTTGGGATAACCATTGGGACGATATTACCGCCGACTGGGAAAAGAAGGTTGCGGATGAAGATATCGTACTTATAGCAGGGGATATTTCGTGGGCGATGCACCTTGAAGACGCCAAAAGGGATTTGGAAACAATCGGTCGCTTAAAGGGAATCAAAGTGCTTATACGCGGTAACCACGACTATTGGTGGTCGAGTTACAAGAAAATTAAGGAAATCCTTCCGGAAAACACGTATTGCCTACAAAACAACGCATTAAAGTTCGGTAAATACGTAATTTGCGGTACTCGCGGATGGAGCGTGCCGGAGCTTGGCGTTACACCAGAAGAAAACGACCTTAAGCTTTACGAAAGGGAAAAACTTCGTTTGGAAATGAGCCTTAAAGAGGCTAAAAAACTCCAAGAGGAAGGGGACGTCTTAATAGGCATGATGCACTTTCCGCCATTCAACTCTCGTTACTTAAGTTCTTACTACACCGATTTGTTTAAGGAGTACGGCGCCGATGCAGTAGTCTACGGTCATCTTCACGGCAATGCTTCGCGCACCGTTCTTACCTACGAAAAGCAGGGTATTAAGTATTACTTAACCTCTTGCGACAAACTTGGCAACGAGCTACAACAAATCTTCTAAAATTTAAAATCGTTCTAAAAATTTACGAACACCCGAACACTTGTTTGCTTTCGGGTGTTTTTTGTTGCCCAAAAGGTGTCGTAGGGGACTAAAAAATAATATTTTTTTAACAAAAGTGGTTAGCCGTGGTTGAAAGTGGTTAATTTCTATGTTAAAATTAAAGTACCAAACGAGGGGAGGTTTTCAGCTTGACTGCTTTTTACGGCGAATACAATCAAATGCTTGATGCAAAAAACCGTATGCGTTTACCCGCTAAATTCCGCGGGATGCTTGGCAACGGCTACGTACTCCTCAATGGTGCGAACGGTTGCTTAATGGCAATGGAGAGCGCAGGTTTTAACGCCATGGCCGAAAAGTTTAGTCAAGTACCGATGTCCGACATCCAAGGACGCAAGGCAATTACTAAAATTATGGCATCGGTAGTAGAGCCGGAAGAAGATGCTCAAGGCAGATTCGTACTCCCTCAAAAAGCAAAGGGCTATGCTGGTATCACCAAGAACATCGTAGTAACCGGAGCTTACGATCACGTCGAAATTTGGGCGGAAGAGCGTTATAACGAACTTGGTTACAACGAGCCCGAAGACTTCAATCAAATGCTTTCTGCACTCGAAAAGTACGGTATCTAAAATGGAATTCAAACACATATCGGTATTATACGACGAGAGCATCGAGGGCCTAAACGTTAATCCAAACGGCATATACGTAGACGGCACTCTTGGTGGAGCGGGCCACTCCAAAGGGATAGTTAGCAAGCTCACCGGTGGCAGATTGATATGTAACGACCTTGATTTAAACGCTATAGATAACGCAAAGTTAGTCTTAAGCGAGCACCTTGATAAAGTAACTTTTATACATGACGATTACAAGAATTTGCTTGAGAATCTTGATGATCTCGGCATTGATGGCATTGATGGCATATTGCTCGATTTAGGTGTCTCATCACCGCAAATCGATGACCCAAATAGGGGTTTTAGCTACTCGAAAGCGGCACCGCTCGATATGAGGATGGATACCACCCAAACCCTTGATGCGAAGGTAGTCGTCAACACTTATAAAGAAGAAGAACTTGCAAAAATCTTCTTTGAGTATGGCGAAGATAAGCTATCTCGTAAGATTGCAAGAGCAATAGTACGTGAGCGCGAAAAGGAACCGATTACCACCACCGACAGGCTTGCTGATATCATCGAAAGGTGCTATCCCGCAGGATACCGCTTCAAACATGGTCATCCGGCAAAAAGGGTATTCCAAGCGATTCGAATTGAAGTCAACGGTGAGCTCGAAGGCCTATACGATTTTATCTACTCGGTAGCGTTGAGGCTAAAGGTTGGCGGTAGGATGGCTGTAATAACCTTCCACTCCCTTGAGGATAGGATAGTTAAAAACGCCTTTACCGAACTCGAAAAAGATTGCATTTGTGACAAGCACCTCCCGGTTTGCGTTTGCAACAAGAGGAGAGAAGTAAAGATACTAACCAAAAAACCGATAGTTGCATCGGAAGAAGAATTAAAGAATAATAAAAGAGCGGAAAGCGCAAAACTCAGAATAGTGGAAAGAGTTTAGGAGGAATTATGGTAACCTTAAGGAGAGACGTAGCAGTTGAAAATAGCAACAGATTGTTTGATAGAGTTGATCGTGATCAAGCTCTAACTCAATACGATCTTTTTATGCTTGAAAAAAGACGCAACGAGCAAGCCCGTAACTATGGTTCCGCAAGCGTATCTTCCACTATGATCGATTTTAACGAAGTTAACTACTTCGGCGCACCTCAAGTAACCGTTGACGAGCCCAAACAAGAAAAAGCTTTTAACAGCTACGATGAGTATATGCAAGCTCAATTACATCGCAAATCCGGTGAGGAAAAGTTGCTTACCTCTGAGGAGTTTTATGCTGAAAAGTATGATTCTCAAAAGGGAAACGTAAAGGTTACCAAAGCAAGAAGCAGAAAGGCTAAAAATACCGGCCTCACAAAATTTGCCAAAATTTTTATCGGTGTATATGTTCTTGTAACGATTGCCGTTGCATCTACTATATTGGCGCTCAACGTCGGCAAAAGCGAGCCCGTTAAGTTGGTAGCAACTGCACAAGAACCTCAAGAGGATCAAATCGGTGCACTTGCCGTTGAATGGGACGAGAGTGAGTCTAACTGGTTTGACTCTATGCTCGATGCCGTTTCCAACAAATAAAGACGGCTTGCTCTAAATGTAATAGAGGAGCAAATATAAAAAAAGTAACTGCATTTAAACAAAGGAAGAGATTATCAGCGATGGTTATGCTGATAATCTTTTTATTTACGGCAATTTTATGTAAACTCGTTTACGTTACCGTAGCTAAAGGGGAGGAACTGCAAGTTAAAGCCCTTGAGCAATGGTACCGCGACGTACCGATAGTTGCCGAGCGGGGTAGGATTACCGATAGAGACGGTGTGGTGTTTGCACAATGCGAAACGGTATATACACTATACTGTCGACCGATTGCTTGTGTCAATAAAGAGTACACGGCTAAAGTTCTTGCTGAAAAGTTAGAACTCAAATACGAAGCGACTTTACAAAAAATAAGTTCTCGTTCAAGCGAGGTCACAATAAAAAAGAATCTCGATAAAAATACCGTCTTATCCATCGTTAATAGCGGTACTACGGGGCTTTTTATATCAGAATCAATCAAAAGAGTGTATCCTTACGGCGATTTTTTAACACAGCTTATAGGGTTCACCAACGTTGATTGTGCCGGTCAAACGGGTATAGAAGCTTATTACGATAAGTATTTGACGGGAGTAAACGGTTACGTACTAACGGAGTCGGATTTGGTTGGTAGGGTACTACAAGACGGTGCGACTTACTATCAAACGGGAACAAAAGGCGGTGACGCTTGCTTGACGATCGATTATGAAGTGCAAGCAATTGCGGAAAACGCTATTAAAAATTGTCAACTTAATACCAATGCAAAATCGGTAAGCACAATAATTATGAATCCTAACACCGGAGAGATACTGGCAATGGCGCGGACGCCGTCATTCGACTTAAACGCAGTGCCCCGCGATAACGTAGCGGAACTAATGAGTTTATCTCGCGTGAACTTGGTTAGCGACGTATTCGAGCCGGGGTCAACCTTTAAAATCGTAACATCGGCAATCGGTCTTGACAGCGGAGCTATAGACCTAAACTATAGGTGTTTTTGCGGTGGCGCGCTTGTAGTAGACGGTCAACGCATTAAGTGTTGGAGGACTATAGGTCACGGATCTCAAAGCTTTGTCGAGGGTGTGCAAAACTCTTGCAACTGTCTATTTATGAATATCGCGTTAGCTGTGGGGGTAGAGCGTTTTTACGAGGGTATAAGAGCCTTCGGGTTAACCTCGAAAACGGGGATAGACGTTAGTGGCGAAGCCTCGGGGCTTACTATAAAAGAGTCCGACGTCAAGACGGTAGATCTTGCGCGTATCGGCTTTGGGCAAGCTATTGCGGTTACTCCCATCGAGTTATTGAGAGCGTGTGCCGCAGTTGTAAACGGAGGAAATTTGGTTACGCCGTACGTTATGGACAAAATCATTGGTTCGGGTGGCCAAGTTCTATATCAAGGTAGCCCTATAATCAAAAGCGGAGTTATCAAAGAATCCACCTCAAAGGTTATGCGAGAGGTGTTGGAAACGGTAGTTTTAACGGGTTCCGGCAAAGGTGCAAAGGTTGAAGGATTGCGCATAGGCGGTAAAACGGGTACCGCTCAAAAATACGCTAACGGCGCGATAGCTCGCGGTAAATACGTATCGACTTTTGTTGGCTTTGCACCGGCGGATAAGCCGGAGTATATTGCGCTTATAGTGGTCGACGAGCCTGTGGGTGCTTATTACGGCGGTATAGTTGCCGCCCCTTACGTAGGACAAATGTTTAAGAATATTTTTGAAGCGTAAGGAGTACGTATGTTAATTAAAGAACTGATAGTAGGCGTAGAGCTTAAGGAAAATCTTGATTTAGAAGTTTACGAAATCGAGGTTAGCAATTTAACTTTAGATTCTAAAAAATGCTCGGAAGGCAGTTTATTTTTTGCAATAAGGGGAGAGCGTGATGACGGCTCCAACTACGTAGCCGATGCCCAAGCATTGGGTGCGGTTTGCATTGTAACTGAAGCTCGCACCAATTTGTTAATAAATCAAATAATTGTTAAAAACGTGCGAGAAGCAATGGCGCAAATGGCTTCAAATTTCTATTATAACGCGCATAAAGAGCTAAAAATTATAGGTTTGACAGGTACAAACGGCAAAACAACCACCTGCAAAATGATAAGCGAGGTCTTAAAGCGCGCGGGTAAATCGGTGGCGGTTTTCGGCACTCTTGGCGTTTTTATAAACGATAGAGAGTTACCAAGTGAACTTACCACACCAGATCCCATCGAGCTACATCGACTCTTTCAAATTTGTAAGTTGGCCGGAGTCGAGTACGTGGTGATGGAAGTTAGTGCACACGCATTGGCGTTAAGCAAAGTTAAGGGGATAAAGTTTGAGGTAGTTGCCTTTACTAATTTTACACAAGACCATCTTGACTTTTTCGGTACTATGGAAAACTACGCCAAAGCAAAGCGCAAACTATTTTCACCTGAATACTCCGTCTTTCAAGTTATCAACACAGACGACGATTTCGGCATCAGCATAACAAATGAAACCAAGGTGCCATTTGCGACTTACGGCGTCAAAAACCCTTCAGACGTATTCGCAATAGACGGCGAAGCCACTCACGGTATTAAGTGTATCGTTAACTGTTTTGACGATATTTTTGAACTAAAATGCCCGATTTCAGGCGATTTTAACATATATAACGCGTTGTGCGCCGTTACCGTATGTAGATTACTATCGGTGGATACGATGACAATTATCGAGGCCTTCGCCTCAATGCAAGAGGTAAAAGGGCGTTTTAACGTTATAGGCTCGCAAAAAAGGGTAATAATTGATTACGCCCACACTCCCGACGGACTTAAAAACCTATTGACTTCCGCTCGCTCTTTGACGGAGGGCCGTTTGATATGCGTGTTCGGTTGCGGGGGCAATCGTGATGCAAAAAAACGCTCTATAATGGGTAGGATAAGCGCGGAATATGCCGATTTTACGGTAATAACTTCCGATAATCCGCGTTACGAGGAGCCGTTAAGCATTATCAGTCAAATAGAGTCGGGGCACAAGGAAATCAGTAGCGATTACATAACCATTATCGACCGCGCTTCCGCAATCGCTTACGCCGTAACTACGGCTCGAGATCAAGACGTAGTAGTTATCGCGGGCAAAGGTCACGAGCCTTATATCGAGGAAAAGGGCGTTAAAAGACCATATTCCGATAAGGCGGAGGTGATGGAAATTCTCGGGAGGCTTAACCGTGAGTAATTTAACTGCCGTAGCCGTTGCTTTATTAGGTTCGTTCGGCATAGGTATGCTAATAGGTCCACTCGTAATAAGAGGCGCGACAAAGCTAAAAGCTGGGCAAAATATTCTTTCATACGTCGAGCAACATAACCTAAAGCAGGGAACCCCCACCTTTGGTGGGATTATCTTTTTAACCGCTTCGGTAGTAGTGGCTTCTATATTCGGATGTTGGCGACAGTCGGTAAGTCGTATGGCGTTGTTAGTTTTCTTGGGGTACGGAGTAATCGGCTTTTTGGACGACTTCTTAAAAGTCAAATTACATGATAACAAAGGGTTAAAGGCTTATCAAAAGATTGTTTTTCAATTGGTCGTTGCCGTTTTGGTGGCATATTTTGCTTTTAAAAACCCAAACGTAGGCTCTAAAATCCAACTCAATTTCGGATTGGGTGGCTTTGATATCGGAGTATGGTATATACCTTTTGCGGTAGTTACTTTTATTGCCATGTCAAACGCCGTTAACCTAACCGACGGTCTCGATGGACTTGCCGGCACTACGACCTCGATATATATAGCAAGTCTTACCGTCATCAACCTCATAATGCTTTTTGATTCGGTTGAGCTTGGCAAATCTACCTATAGTTTAGAGCTTCGTTCCCTTGCGATAACTTCGTCTGCATTGATTGGCGGACTACTTGCCTTTTTATGGTTTAATAACCATAAAGCAAAGATATTTATGGGAGATACCGGCTCGCTTGCACTCGGAGGCTTCACCGCAGCGCAAGCGCTCTTTATAAAAAATCCATTAATAGCGGTTTTGGTGGGCATAATGTTCGTTATATCTTGCATATCAGTAATAATACAAGTGGTAAGCTTCAAGCTCCGAGGTAAAAGGGTGTTTTTAATGGCGCCGTTCCATCATCATCTGGAGCTTAAAGGTGTTAACGAGAGTAAAATAGTGGGCTATTACGCCATAGTAACTTTAATTGCCGGCGTAACGGCTCTTGCAATTATTTAAGGAGACTTATATGAAGACAGCATTGGTAATGGGCTTGCAAGCAAGCGGAATAAGCGCAAAAGGATTACTCGAAAAGAAGGGTTATGAAGTAAGAATATACGACGATAAACTATCAATAACAGATAATTGGGTGGAGGCAGGCGAAAAGATTTACGATAATCTCGATTTAGTTGTCGTTAGCCCCTCTATACCATACAACCATCCCGTGGTCTGCGAAGCAGAATCTCGCGGAATCAAAGTTATAAGCGAGCTTGAGCTCGGTCAAAGCTATTTGACTGGGATTAAAATTGCAGTTACGGGCACAAACGGCAAAACCACTGTTGTTGATATGCTGGAAAAAATGCTCAAAATAATGTCTAAAAAAGTGCGTACTATGGGTAATATCGGATATCCTGTAAGTCAAGTGGTGTTGGATGGCGATCAGCCTGATTACGCCGTAATAGAATGCTCGAGCTTTCAACTTGAACGCACTTATACTCTCCGTCCGCAGTACGCAATACTTTTAAACGTATCTCCGGACCATATGGACCGTTACGATTGTTACGACGACTACGTCAATGCCAAAAAGAGAATATTCTTTGGTCAAAATGCAACCGATTACGCTATTCTGAACGGGGATTTACGCACGATACGCGAAATAGGCAAAACTTTACCTTGCACCGTCAAGTGGGTAAGTTCAAAGGAACATAAAGGCGATATCTACGTAAAGGACAACTATTTTTATTTAGACGGACAGCCCTTAATTAGCGTGCGCGAGAGCCGTGCAAGGGGAGAACACAATCGTTTTAATATGATGGTGGTAATGAACGTAGCCAAGGCTCTTGGCGCCACCAAAGAGCAGTTGATCTCTTTCGTAAGGGATTATAGAGTATTGCCCCATAGAGTTGAGTACGTTGGTACCGTTAACGGCGTTAATTACTTTAACGATAGTAAGGGCACTAACGTAGGCGCTTGCCTTGCCGCTATAGACACCGTCGGCGGTAACGTAGGATTGATAATGGGAGGCTCTGACAAAAAGGAAGATTATTGCGAGTTTTTCGATACCATTTTGGATAAGGTGCGTTACGTAGCGGTTACGGGTGCAAACGCCAATAAAATATACGGCTCGGCGATGAAAGTAGGATTTACCGATATCGAAATAGTCAATAGCCTTAATGATGCCGTAGATTTGTTAAAGGGTAAGGAAAACGTCGATACGGTATTATTCTCTCCGGCATCCGCAAGCTTCGATAGATATTCCGGCTATGCCGAAAGAGGGGAATACTTCAAAAACAGAGTATACGCACTTAACGCTTAAATATGGCGCTTAAAAGAAGAGTGATACTTTCAACGCTTGTTTTGGCAACGTTGGGTATGATTATGATATATTCGGCAAGCTCTTATTCCGCCGAGTTACATACGGGAGATGCTTTCTTTTACGTAAAGAAGCAAGCGCTTGGTTTTATCGCAGGCTTGGTTACTATGCTACTTGGCTATAAAGTCAAGGTGGAGTGGTTGAGTAAATTCAAATGGGCAATATATGCAGTATCCATGGTATTACTGCTTATACTCTTTATTCCCGGGGTAGGACAATCTAGCTATGGCGCTACAAGATGGATAAACCTTGGATTTATTACTTTACAATCTTCAGAGATAGCTAAATTCGGTTTAGTAATATTCCTTGCCTGTTATCTTGCAGATCATCCGCCGACTACAATTAAGAAGTTGATAATACCCGTTATATGCGGTATGGCTATGTGCGTAGCGGTTATGCTCGAGCCCAATATGTCTATTACTATTGTAATAGGTGCATCGCTTATGGTAATGCTTTATCTTGGGGGTATGCAAAGAAAACATATAGTAGTCGGTATAGTATTGGTGGCTATAGCGTTACCGTTACTTATTTTGTTAGAACCGTATAGAATTAAAAGACTTGTTGCATTTGTTGATCCATGGGCAAATCCAAAGGGAGAGGGCTATCAGTTAATACAATCCTATTATGCACTTGGCTCTGGTGGAGTGTTCGGGGTGGGATTATTTAACAGCAGGCAAAAGTATCTTTATTTACCTTTTGCGGAGAGCGATTTTATATTTTCGGTGATAGGGGAAGAACTTGGGCTTGTAGGTTGCGTATGTGTACTTACAGTATTTTTGGTGCTTATAGTAAGCGGAGTTAAAATTGCTATTAAAGCCGATGGCAATAAGGAAAGATTGTTGGCGGCGGGTATAACGACGGTAATAGCAATACAAACGCTACTTAACGTTGCGGTAGTAAGCGGATCCGTTCCACCGACTGGAGTGCCGTTACCGTACGTGTCGGCAGGGGGAAGTTCATTAATGGTGTTCATGTTCGCTTCAGGAATACTTTGTAAACTTGCACCACAAGACAATAAAGCACAAATAATGCTTTTTCATAAAAAAATCAACCGTAAAATCAAAATTCACGCGTAGAGTTTCGTACACATAGAATATGGTAGGCGAGGTATCATGGGAAGATATTTAATTAAAGGTGGCAAACCTCTCTACGGCGAAATACATATTCAAGGGGCGAAGAACTCGGTTTTACCCATATTTGCAGCTGCACTTTTAACCGAAGAAAAGGTGACAATAACAAACTGCCCAATGCTTACCGACGTGGAAAACATGGCAGAAATTTTACGCTCTTTGGGTGCAACGGCAACAATCTCTGACGGTGTAGCTGAAATAAAGGCAGAGCAAGTTGCTTCGTATGAAATCCCGGCTTGTTTGGCAAAAGAGATACGTAGCTCTATATTTTTGTTGGGATCGGTACTTGCGCGTAAAGGGAAGGCGAAGGTCGCCTATCCCGGAGGATGCAATATCGGGTTAAGGCCCATCGACATACATTTGAAAGCGCTTAAGGAAATGGGCGTCAAAGTGGAGGAAAAGGAGGGATATATTCTTTGCGATGCGCAAGAGGTGGAAGCAACTGCGATAACCCTTGATTACCCGAGTGTGGGCGCAACCGAAAACGTTATGTTGCTTGCCTCGCTGACGGAAGGAACTACTACGATTGCAAACGCCGCGCAAGAACCGGAAATAGAGGACCTCGAGCAATTTATAAACGCAATGGGCGGTAAAGTGAGCGGTGCGGGTACGCCTTTTATAAAAATAAAAGGTGTAAAGTCGCTTGTCGGCGCTGAGTTTAGGACGATGGGGGATAGAATTGTTGCCGGCACTTACCTTATTGGAGCGGCATTATGTGGTGGTGAGCTGACCTTAAAAGGTGTTAACCCGGAACATTTATTATCATTGAACGGTAAATTATCAAAAGGCAGTTGCAAAGTGGTAAGCAAAAATGATATTATACATATAACGGCTTCCGGCAAGGTAGAGGCATTGGACGACGTCGTTACGCAACCTTATCCCGGATTTCCCACCGACTTGCAAGCACAAATTTGCGTACTGGCAAGCGTGGCTAAAGGAAGCAGTCTGGTGGTGGAAAACATATTCGAAACGAGATTTAAGCATTTACCGGAGTTGATCAAAATGGGTGCTCGGGTGAAGCTCAAAGATAGGGTTGCCGTTTTTAACGGAGTAGACGATCTTTACGGTGCCGAGGTTAACTCGTACGATCTTCGCGGTGGTGCCGCAATGGTACTTGCCGGGCTACGAGCTAAGGGAACTACGATAGTAAACGATAGTCATTACGTCGAACGTGGCTACGAGGATATCGTTAGGGATTTGACAGGAGTAGGGGCCGATATCAAAAAAATATAGAAGGAGAAACTTATGAAGAAGCGGTTTATATCGATAGCAATAGGGCTGATTTTAGTATTGCTTGTTACCGTTATCGGTAATATTTGCAAAATACGCAAAGTTGAAATACGCTTTGATAAAACCGCCGTTAAGGTTTCTTCGCTTGAAATATTTGAAAACTCCGGTATCGAAATGGGCGAGTCCATTTTGGGACTTAACGAAAACTTGGTCAGAAGAAATATAATGCAAAGTTATAACGATAACTCTGTTATTGTAACAAATATCGTTAGAGTTTTCCCCAATAAAGTCGTAATTTACGTTACCGAAAACGTCGTCCCGATTTGCGCCATATCGATCGTAGGGGAGGACGGCCTTTACGCCCTTGCCGACGGCAACTTCCAGCTTGCGCGTAAAGTTGGCATCGAGGACGTTGCTTTTGAAGAACTCGTTCTTATCGAAGGCGTTGAGTTAAAAGACACCTTCAATACCACCGCTTTCAAACAAATCCATCAAATATTCCGCGCGTTTGACGCCGAAGGTTTGGACTTCTATGCTCAAGCACGCTTTTTTGAAAAAATTACCTATTCGACCGACGCTATAAGGATTTTAACTCGCGACGGCGTAACTTTCCAATGCGATAACGATGTAGAGGATACTTCTCTGGTAGTTAAACAAGCATATTCTTACTATCTCGAGCAGAAAAACGGTTAGTTTAATTTAAAAATTTGCAAAACTTATTGACACGCGCGCACGCATAATATATAATAAAAATATCAAAGTGCGTATTTTACGCGTGGAGTTTATCGATGAGTAATAAAAAAGTTGCAGTTTTGGATATTACTTCCGATCGCATTACCCTCGTAATGCAGGATAAGTATACCGATAACTTTACCTTCCGCTCCTCGCAAAGGTACGATGGCTTTTATAACGGCGAATTTTTATGTGAGCCCACCGAACTTTTTAAAATAGTCGAAGAATTGGTAACCGAGTGCGAAAAGGCAACCTTTACCAAGTTGACCGACATCATGGTAGGGGTTCCCGGTGAGTTTACTGCAGTAAGTTGCAAAAACGTAGTCAACAGTCTTGGTTTAGAACGCAAGGTAACCGCTCGCGACGTTGATGCTCTTTACGAAATTGGTAAACCCGTTAGCGATACTCACGTTTGCATTAGCGCATCACCGATTTATTTTGAGTTGGACGATGGTACTTGTACCATCACGCCCGTTGGTGGAGTTACCAATCAACTTAAGTGCTTGATGAGCTACGTTGTTTGCGAAAAGTCGTTTACCGCACTCTTTGATAAAATTTCGGAAGAAATCGGCATCAACTTTACTTATGCTTCCACCTTACTTGCAGAAGTTATGTACGTTGTGCCGGAATCTCTACGCGATAACGGCGTAGTGCTTGCAGACGTAGGCTTTACGTCGACCTCCGTTGCATATGCAAGAGGTGATGGTATTGCTCACGCTCTTTCGTTTTCGCTTGGTGGCGGACACGTAGCAGGGGATTTGTACGAAGTTAAGGAAATTCCGTTTAATCACGCTACCGCACTATTGGATAGAATTAACTTAAACATCGCCGCAACAGCTCAAGACGAATATGCTGTTTCAGTAGGTAGCGAAATCGCTTATTATAACGTATCTGAAATTAACGAGGTTGCACTTGCTCGTATCGAAAATATCGCCGATATGATCGGAAGGGCAATACGCTCGTCCCGTTACGACGTATCGTTAAGTACTAAAATTCTTTTAACCGGTTCCGGTATAGCGGATATCCCCGGTGTAAGAGAGTGTGTTGCAAAAGTTACCGGAAGAAGCGTCGAGATTTTAACACCCGACCATATGCAATTCAATAAGCCCAAGCACGCATCCGTTGCGGGATTATTGATGGTACAAAGGCATCAAATGCTACAAAAAAATAATAAACTAAACGACTTTATCTTAAAAATAAAAGAAAAACTCGGCAGGAGGAAAAACAATGGCTAATACTTACGGAGTAGCTAACATTAAAGTTATGGGTATTGGTGGTGGTGGTAACAACGCCGTTAATCGCATGATTTTAGCAGGTATTACTTCTTGTACTTTTATTGCTGCAAATACTGATATGCAAGCTCTTAACATGAGCAAAGCACCTATAAAAATTCAACTTGGAGCAAGCCTTACCAAAGGTCTCGGAGCAGGTGCCGATCCCGAAATGGGCGCAAGAGCTGCTGAAGAAAGCAAGGATGAAATCCGTCAACATCTTGAAGACACCGATTTGTTGTTCATAACCGCAGGTATGGGTGGCGGTACCGGCACCGGTGCAGCTCCTGTAATTGCACAAATGGCAAAAGAAATGAATATTTTGACCATTGCGGTAGTAACAAAGCCCTTTGAACAATTTGAAGGTAAACGCCGTATGGAAAATGCTCAAAAGGGTATTGAAGAACTACGTAAAGTAGTTGATACTTTGCTTGTTATACCTAACGAAAAGATCCAAATGTTCGTACCCAAGGGCACAACGCTTGTACAAGCTTTTAAGGTTGCCGACGACGTATTGCGACAAGGTATCCAAGGTATTACCGAAATTATTACCACTCCTGCATTGATTAACCTTGACTTTGCCGACATTAAGACCATCATGAAGAATAAGGGCAACGCTCACATCGGTATCGGTAAGGGCAAAGGCGAAAATCGTACATTTGAAGCGGTACGTCAAGCAGTACAAAGCCCGTTGCTTGAGACCAATATTCAAGGCGCAACCGGCATTATCGTATACGTATCGGGCGGTCCCGGCCTTACGATGGAGGAGGTTAATAACTCCGTAAGCCTTATTCGTGACGTAGTTGACCCCAGTGCAAATATCATCTTTGGTATGGGTATCGATGAAGCTTTGGATGAAGAAGTTATCATCACCGTTATTGCAACCGGTTTTGAAACAAAACCCGATGGCAGAAGCAAGTACTCAACCATGAGCCGTCCCATGTTCAACGAGCCCGAGCGCAACGCTCAAATGGACAGAATGTACGGCTATGCTCCTGAATACAACGAAGCGGCTGCAACTCAAGCTCCTCAAGCACCTCGCCAACAAGAGCAAGTACCTCCGCAATTCCGTCCTCAAAACGATATGCCTACAGGCAGGATGGACGTAACCGATTCCAAAATTCCTCCTTTCCTTCAAAGGTTAAAGGACAAGAATAGATAATAAATAAAATGCGAAACAATACGAAAGAAGACAAGCAAAAAGGCTTGTCTTCTTTCATTTACAGCGGTAATATAAATTGAAAATCGATATATATACTCTATACCTAATACTCAACTTATTGACGGCAAATTACTTGATGTTTTATCTTGTTTTGAGCGTAATGCGCTCGGAAATAAAGATATTCAGATTGTTATTTAGCGCATGCATAATTACGTTGTATGCGCTTATCAGACAACGATTGAATAACCCAACTATTTTGCTCGATATGATTGTACACGTAATCGCGTTGTTGGTTATAAAACGTGACTATTATTTTTTAGAGTTTTGTAAAACCGGATTGATTTACGTATGTGTGTTATTGGTTACCGAAGCATTTAAAACTTTTTTGTACGATAGCCTTTTACCCAATGATTTACTTGCCGATTTATTGGTCGCAATAAGCGTATTGATAACCGCGTTTATATTTACGGTTGCTTTAAAGCTCGGTGGGCGAAAGAGAGGCAGTAAGCTAATATTTGACGTTGAAATATCAAATAATGGTAAAGTTAGTAAAGCAAAAGCATATTGGGATAGCGGTAACTCAATATATGACAAAGGGGTACCCGTAATCGTTGTTTCGAACAAAATAGCTAAAAAAATCGCTCTCGACGGAAAACGAAATTTACTGATAAGCACGGTTAGTGGTACTATAGAGCTTCCCGTTACCGACGTAGAGCTTAAGATATATTACGACAAAAAGACACATAAGCTATACCATACCAAAGCCATCGTTTCGGATAAAATAGATTTACGTGGTTACGACGTCTTGTTGCATAAGGAAATGGAGGTAGCATGATAGCATTAATTCAACTTTTTAAACGACTTTTCGAATCGCTATTTGGTAGGAACACCGTCGACTATATGGTAGCTTTGCCGAGCCCGCTTGAGCCTGAGGAAGAATTGAGGCTACTGCAATTATCCGAGGAAGGAGACGTTGATGCTCGCAATACGCTTGTGGAGCATAATTTAAGATTGGTTGTGTACATTGCTAAACGTTTTGATAATACGGGTGTTGATCTCGAGGAACTGGTTTCGGTGGGAACTATCGGGCTTATAAAAGCGGTAAAGTCATATAATTCCGATAAAAAGATTAAACTTGCTACTTATGCTTCGCGGTGTATTGAAAACGAGATATTAATGTATCTTCGCAAAATGGTTAAAATCCGCAACGAGGTGAGTTTAGACGAGCCGTTGAACGTGGATTACGAGGGTAATAAATTGCTTCTTTCAGACGTATTGGGAACGGATGGAGGCGAGATCTATAAAGAGATGGAGTCTGACGTCGAAAAGGGAATTTTGAAAGAGCTGTTCGGCAGACTTGAAGAAAGGGACCGCAATATAATTTGTATGCGATATGGGTTATATGGAGTGGAGGAACGCACCCAAAAAGAGATTGCAGATATGATGGGTATATCGCAATCGTACATAAGCAGGTTGGAAAAGCGTATACTTGAAAAGCTCAAAAGTGAGTTTATGAAGATGGAAGAAAAATCATAAATTTTTTTGCATTAATCCCGATTTTAGGTACATACTCCATTTGCAGGAGACGTTTATGGCTAAAAAGGTTATAGGAATTGACGTTAGCACGTTACCTAAATTGACGGGAGTTGAGCTGGAAGACCTACTTTTTAAGATAAAAAGCGGTCAAAATGAGCTGAAAGAGTATTTTTTACTTGCGAACGCCAGATTGGTATTAAGTGCAGTACAAAAGTTCCGCAACACCAAAGAAAGCTCGGACGATTTATTCCAAGTCGGAATGTTAGGCTTAATAAAGGCTCTTGACAACTTCGACGCAACGTTAGGACTTAAGTTTTCGACGTATGCGGTACCGATGGTAATAGGAGAAATACGCAGATTCGTTAGAGAAGGAACGGCGTTTAAAGTAGGGCGTAGTGTAAGAGACGTTGCTTACAAGGCAGTGCAGGTGCGTGAAAGAATTGAAAGAGAAGGATTAAAAGAAGCAACGTTACCCGAAATTGCCGAAGCGTTAATTTTACCGTATTACGAAGTAGTCAGTGCGTTAGATGCATTGGCGGAGCCACAATCGGTTTACGAAGAAGTCTACAGTGACGACGGAGACGGTGTCGAAATTATCGACTTACTGAAAGACCCGAGGAGTGACGGGGATTACGCCGATAGAATAGTGTTAAAAGAGGGCGTTGAAAGTTTGCCGGAAAAGGAACACGACGTAATCGTAATGCGTTATTATCAAGGTTGTACTCAAACGGAAATCGCCACGAGGTTAGACGTTTCACAAGCACAGGTTAGTAGGCTGGAAAAGAACGCAATAAGTAAATTGCGACTGAACTTTTACGTCTAAAACCTGCTCCGCACGCATAGAGTAAATATTAGTGCGGAGTACATAATGCAAGGCATAGATTACACCTTTTGCGAATTGAGGGAAAAACAAGTAGTAAACGTAGCGGACGGCAAGCAACTTGGCAGGATAGTTGATATAGCATTACATTGTTCGGGCAAAGTTGTAGGGCTCATATCGCAAGGGGACAAAAGATTTTTTAAAAATTTTTCCGGTAATGAAAACGTTTTTATTCCTTGGAATAAAGTTATAAAAATAGGGGACGACGTTATTTTGGTGGAATTGAACGGTGTTAATTCTACAGAATTAAGCAAATAGTATTTACAAAGTTAACTAAATATTGTATAATTAATCGATAAAACAAGCGAGGAAGTACAATATGAAGTGTCCTTTTTGTATGAGTCTTGATAGCAAGGTAGTAGATTCTCGTCTTAATGAAGACGGAACCTCTATTCGTCGCCGTCGTGAGTGCGTTACTTGCGGTAAGCGCTATACCACCTATGAGAAGATAGAGTCTACTCCGGTACTCGTTATTAAAAATAACGGAAACCGTCAAATTTTCGACTCCGCTAAAATTAAAAACGGCATTATTAAAGCGTGTGAAAAACGTCCCGTATCTATGGCGAAGATTGATAAACTTGTTTCCGATATCGAAAAACAAGTTAACAACACCTTGGCGCAAGAAATTTCTTCCAAAAAGGTTGGCGAACTCGTTATGAACGGATTGAAATCTCTCGACGACGTAGCATACGTAAGATTTGCCTCTGTACACAGACAATTCAAAGACATTAACACCCTTTTAGAGGAAATCGAAAAACTCGTAGTCACAAAAGGTGAGGACGGTAATAAGTAGTGCGTACCTATAAATTCGACCGTAAACCCATAAGGCTTTCCAAATATCTTGCGGAAGTTTTTCCTGAATTACGCTTTGGTTATTTCCGTACTCTTTTAAAGCAACGCGAAATACGCATTAACGGCAAAAAAATATCTCAAGATATTTACTTAAACCCCGGTGATAACGTCGAGGTTTTTTGTGATGAAGAAAAACTTCTTAAGTTTAACTACGAACAAGTTTACAGCGACGAAAATTTGCTTATAGCAGTCAAGCCGAGAGGGGTAGCGAGCGAGGAGTTTTGCAAGCGTATTTCTACTACCGAAAACAAGCCGATTGAGCTTGCACATCGTTTGGATACTAACACAAAAGGTTTGCTCATAATGAGCTATAACGAAAAAACCTCCGAAGCTTTGCGCGAAGGTTTCCGTAAGGGTGCTATAATCAAAAAATACTTTGCGCTTGTAGGCGGTACGCTAAAGGAAAAGCTCGATTTGCGTGATTATTTAGTCAAAGACGCCGAAAAGGGTGTTGTTACCGTTACAGAGCTTAAAGTTAACGGAGCTATTCCGATAAGAACGGAAGTGGAGCCCGTTGAGTACGGCGAAGGCACGACTACCGTAGAGGTTACTTTGCACACCGGTAAAACTCATCAAATTAGAGCACATCTTGCTTACGCCGGCTATCCTATAGTTGGCGATACCAAATACGGCGACTTTGAACTAAACCGCGTAATGCGCGCTAAACGTCAATATCTTACCGCGTGCAAGCTTGCCTTCAACTTCCATAAATCAAGCTTTTTGTCCTATTTGAACGATAAAAAGTTTGAAATAGAAAGAGATTTTTAACTCAAAATTCCAAATTGTCCTTTTCGATGGCGGTGCGTAACTTTTTAAGCACCGCTTTTTCAAGCCTTGAAACGTATGAACGCGATATACCCAGTTTATCAGCAGTTTCTTGTTGCGTAAGAGGAACTCCGTCCAATAAGCCGAATCTATAGTAAAGTAGTTGCTTTTCCCGCATTTTTAATGAACTATCGACTAATTTTCGTAGACTATCACGAGTTATTGCGTCTTCCGATTGTTTATATACGGTGTCTTCATCTATTGATAAAGTATCAATAATCGTAATAGGGTTACCGTCTTTATCGGTGCCCACTTCATCGTATAGAGATAGGTCGTTTTGACGCTTTTTATAACTGCGCATCGCCATCAAAATCTCATTTTCAATGCATCTGGACGCATAGGTTGCAAGCGCCGTGCTTTTATCGCCTTTATACGTGTTTATTGCCTTAATCAAACCGATGGTTCCAACTGATATCAGCTCGTCTTTATCTGGATAATTAGTATACTTTTTAGCGATATAAACTATTAGCCTCAAGTTGTGCTTTACGAGGACGTCTCTCGCCGTTAAATCACCGCTATGAAATTTATCAAGATACTCCTTTTCTTTGTCAGGAGAAAGAGGGTGGGGGAACGAATTGTTATTTTCGATTCCCGAAGTTAGTAGCAGTACGCCGGAGAGTAAAGCAAAAAAACCTTCCAGTAAAATAATCACCTCACGGTTAGTATTATATGTAGGTTTTCGACAAAAGTTTACAAAAAAACCACCTTACGGTGGGTTTTTGAGTTAGTCTGTAAGCCGAGTTCTGTATTTGACGACCATCTGTCTTGACCCATAGTCGCCTATGGGTTCTAGCGATTGAGGGGACGGACGGGCAATCCATAGTCCCTTTTCTCTTGCATCGAGTGGGGTTTACACGGCCAATTTCGTCGCCGAACTGCCGGTGCGCTCTTACCGCACCTTTTCACCCTTGCGTATAAACGCGGTTATTTTCTGTTGCACTTTCCCTAAAGTTGCCTTCGGCAGGATTTCTCTGCCACTCTGCCCTGTGATGCTCGGACTTTCCTCACACGTAGTGCAGTCGTCTGACTAACTGCAATTAGTTTAACACCTTGTAAACCATAAGTCAACTGTTCAAAATGTTAATAAAGCACTCGGTTGAACGTTGACATTTCTTCACGCGCGTGATATTATAAATGCGTATGGATTTATTTGAAGCGACCAGAAAAACACACGCTCCGTTGAGCGAACGTATGAGATGCACTGCCCTAAAGGATTTCATTGGACAAAAGCATCTTATCGGCAAAGGCTCCTTACTTACTCGCGCCATTGAGGCCGATCGTTTGGGCAGTTGTATCTTTTACGGACCTCCGGGGACGGGCAAAACTACGCTCGCAAATATTATTGCTGAAAGTACCGGTGCTGCATATGCTTATTTAAACGCGGTATCGTCAGGTGTTGCAGATGCAAAAAAAGTTATTGACGACGCGAAAAATCGTTTGGCTTTGTATGGTAAGCATACTTATTTGCTTTTAGACGAGTGTCATAGATGGTCCAAAGCGCAATCCGACTGCGTATTGAGTGCTATCGAAAAGGGCGAAATCATTTTTATCGGCTCTACGACGGAAAATCCTTACGTTACTATGACAAAAGCTATAGTAAGTCGTTGCCGTATTTTTGAGTTTAAACCACTTACTCAAAACGACATAAAAGAGGGGCTCTACCGCGCAATCAAAGATGAAGTAAAAGGTCTTGGCCTCTATAACGCAAAAGTTACCGAAGAAGCCATTAACCATATTTCTTGGATGGCTAACGGCGATATGCGTAACGCTTTAAATGCTTTAGAACTTGCAGTACTGACTACTGCACCCGACGATCAAGGCGTTATAAATATCGACCTTAAAATAGCGGAAGAAGTATCGCAACGTAGAGCGTTATCTGTTGATGAAAGCGCATATTACGACATAATTAGTGCTTTTTGTAAGAGTTTACGCGGTTCCGATCCCGATGCCGCGGTGTATTACGCGATGCGACTTTTAAATGCAGGATGCGATCCGCTTCTTGTTTGTCGTAGGCTCGTTGTTCATAGCGCGGAAGACGTAGGGATTGCTGATCCGCAAGCTCTTGTTATTGCTATGAACGCCTTGCACGCTATGGAAAAGCTCGGTTTACCCGAGGGACGTATACCGCTAACGGAGGCTATTATTTACGTGTGTCTTGCACCTAAATCCAATTCCGTTGTTAACGCTTTGTACGCTGCGGACGAAGCCTCAAAAATGGCGGAAGATGCAACCATCCCGTATTATTTACGCGATGCAAACTTCAAAGTAGAAAAGGTTACCGGCTATAAATATCCGCACGCTTACGGCGGATGGGTGGAGCAAAGATATTTACCCGAAGCACTTGGTGACGTAAGATTTTACGTTCCAAGTAAAAACGGTAGAGAAAAAGACGTTATTATCCCCAAAGACAAAGGGACAAAATAAAAATCATTTTTAAGGAGAAATTTAACATGGCAGATCTTAAAGGAAGCAAAACTGAACAAAATCTTTGGTACGCATTTGCAGGCGAAAGCCAAGCACGTAATAAGTACGACTACTTTGCATCTAAAGCAAAAAAAGAAGGTTATGAACAAATAGCAGCAATCTTCCAAGAAACCGCATTAAACGAAAAAGAGCACGCAAAACTTTGGTTCAAAGAGCTTAACGGTATCGGTAATACTTTAGAGAACCTTCTCGCAGCAGCTGCAGGTGAAAACGAAGAGTGGACCGAGATGTATGCAGGTTTTGCAAAGGTAGCAGAAGAAGAAGGCTTTACCGCACTTGCAGCACGTTTTAGAGCGGTAGCAGCTGTAGAAAAAACTCACGAAGAGCGTTATCGTGCACTCGTTGCCAACATCGAAAACGGTACCGTATTTGCTAAATCTGACGTTGTCGAGTGGCGTTGCCGTAACTGCGGACATATTCACGTAGGCGCAAAAGCACCCGGACTTTGCCCCGTTTGCGCACATCCTCAAGCATACTTTGAGCTCGAGAAGAAAAACTATTAATATAAAATGTTAGAGATTACAAACCTCTCAAAAACCTACCGTGGCAACGGCAAAAAGGCAATTGATGATTTGACCATGACCGTTGCCAACGGTGAAATATTTGGTTTTTTAGGCCCCAATGGAGCCGGTAAATCAACCACTATAAAATGTATCACCGGTATACTTGATTTCGAAGAAGGGGATATAGTCATTAACGGCACTAACGTTAAGAGCAATCCTGTTGCCGCAAAGCAGAAAATCGGTTACGTAGCGGACGAGCATTTTCTATACGAAGGACTTACCGGAAGACAGTACGTTAATTTTATCCTTGATATTTTTGACGTACCGCAAGAGATTAGGGATCGCAACGTCCGTGAGTACGCAGAGCTTTTTGAAATGGGCGAACACCTCGACCAATCGATAAGCTCTTATTCTCATGGCATGAAGCAAAAAATCAGCTTGATCGCAACGCTTTCGCATGATCCCGAAATTTTTATTTTAGACGAGCCTATGACCGGCCTTGATCCGCAAGCAACGTTTAAGCTCAAACAACTTATGCATAAGCTTGCCGACGAAGGCAAAATCGTTTTCTTTTCATCTCACGTATTGGAAGTTGTTGAGAAACTATGCACTAAAGTTGCAATTATCGACAAAGGCAGACTTATTAAAGTTTGCGAAATGAGTGATTTGAAAGAAAATGAAAACGATCTTGAAGAAATCTTCTTAAAGCTTACTTCGGAGGTCGTGTAAATGAGTGTGGCCGTTAAGCAATATATATCGCTTGTTAAAACGATGCTTTTAAACCTTTTTTCCATCAACCGCAAACCTTCGAAGGTTAAGGAAAAGGGTACTTTAACAAAGGTCGCAAAAGTAGGGGTAATATTGCTTTTGGCGTTTTCTGCGCTATTAATAATCGGCTATTTAGTCGTAACTGCTTACGAGCTTACCGTTGCCGCAATACACTCCGGTACTGTAGTAGAACTACAATATGCCTTTATTGCGATGTCGCAATTAACGGTATTATTCTTTGGGATGGCAAGCTTAATGAACGTGTTGTTCTTGAATAAAGATAGCGCCGTATTAAGTCCTTTGCCGTTTAGGAAAGGAGTGGTATTTTTTGCAAAATTCACTATAGTTTATCTTGGAGAATTGGCGCTTGCTGCATTGGTTTACGTACCGATGGTTGCGACGTCAGGCGCCGTTATGATCCGCTACGGCTTTGCCGTACCGTGGACCTTCTTCTTGGTTGAAGTAATAAACGCATTATTGATTCCAACGTTACCGCTTTTGATTGCGGTAATAGTATCGGAGCCTCTTGCATTTTTGGTCGCTCGACTAAAAAGAAAGTCTTTGGGCAATTCGATTGTGATGGGCGTATGCTACCTTGCCTTTTTTGCGGTATATTTCCTGTTTGTGATGGGATCCTCATCAATAGGCGAAACAGGCAACTTTGACGGCGACGTTATAGGACTGCTTGCTAAACTCAAAGAGTTTACCGTATTCAACTATCCTTTAACGGAAGCACTTATAGGCAATAACGTAGCCCTCAACCTTTTAATATACGTTGTCGGAGTTGTGTTAGTTACCGCTATATCCGTAGGGCTTTCCTTCATATTCTTCCAAAAAACCATCATGAGAGGATCGGAAGGAGAGGGCGCTTCAAACAAAAAGAAAATCCTTTCGACAAACGAAAGAAAATCTTTTATGAAATCATTTTTCATAAAGGATCTTAAAGTGGTTTTACATACGCCACAAGTACTAATATCGATAATAATGACGATAGTTTTGCCTTGTTTGGTTGTTTTCATCATGAGTAACGTAACGATGGGCGACCCTGAACTTGAGCAAGAAATGGATTCTAAACTGTTTATTAACGCACTTACCACCTATTTGGTATCGTTGCTGTGTTGTGCAGGCAATCCGCTATCGTATTTGGGCTTTTCGTTGGAAGGGAAAAACCTTATAATACTAAAGTCGCTACCAATCGACGTCAAGGCCTTAATAAAAGAAAAATTCTTGTTTGCAAGTTCGGTTACGGCTCTTTCAGCCGTCGTATTACTTATCGTATACCCGATTGCAAGCGGAATAAACAACGTGGTTGCAATAATAGGAGTACCACTCCAAGCATTGGCTTCAGGTGTTTCTTTTAGTGCGATCGGGCTTTATAGCGATCTTAAAAAGCCCAACTATCTTTGGACGAATATTAACGAAATACTTCGTAACAACGTTAAACCCATCAAACCTATGCTGTTATACGTGGTACTTTCGTTTATATATTTGATATTAGGTATATTTATTGCGGTCTTCAGTAGCGCGCTTTCGATTGACGTTACTTTATCGCTATTTATATACCACGTAGTCTGCTTAATAGCACCTACGGTAATATTTGCACTTTTCTATAAGAAAATGTTAAATTCGGAAGAACTATATAACCGAATAGGAGGATAAATGAGAAAACTCGCTCTTGACGTTGGTGACGTAAGAATAGGGCTCGCCACAAGTGATATTATGGGCATAATCGCATCCGGATACGAAACTTATACGCGCAAAAGCTTGGCTCAAGACTATGCGTACATCGCAGATTTTTGCAAGAAGAACTCCGTTGATACGCTCGTAATAGGATTACCCGTCAATATGGATGGAACGGAGGGCCCGCGCGTAGAAGTAACTCGTGAATTTGCAAATGGTTTGCAAGAGTACGTCGAGGGAATAAAAATCGTTTATCAAGATGAAAGATTGACTACCGTTCAAGCAGAAAGGATGCTTATTCAAGGCGGAGTTAGGCGCGAAAAGAGAAAGAAAGTTATAGATAAAGTTGCTGCAACCATCATTTTGCAAGCATATTTAGATAGAATAAACTATTAATCAAGGAGAGCTACCATGACTGATAAAAACAACGACATTTTAAAGAATTTCGAAGAAATTGAAGAAGAGGAAGAAGTTATAGTTTTAGTTGACGACAGAACGGGCAAGGAAGTTGAGTTTAGCTTACTTGCAATGCTCGAAGTTGACGGTACCACTTATGCATATTTAGAGCCTATCGACGAAGTTGAAGGCTTTGAAGACGGTGACATCCTTATTAATAGAGTTGAATTTGGCGATGACGGCGAAGAAAAGTTCCTTCCCGTTGACGACGATGCAGAATTAGACAAAGCATTCGAGGCTTTCGACGAAATGTACGTTGAGCAATTCGGAATGCATTGTGACGGCTCTGATATCGAGTAATATGTCAAAGATTCTAAAGAAAATTATACCGATTTTCCTTATTTGTGCACTTATGATTACGTTATGCGTAGGCGTAGCAGGCTGTAAGGAAAGCGAAGATAACGTAGACAATAACGAAACCACCGACATCCCAAGCGACGGCGCTACGGATGATGGTGAATCCAACACCGATATAAATAATGGTGAAACCAACGGTGGAGGTTCAGAGGAGAATCAAACTATGAACATCGCAAAATTTGTAATTACCGATCAAAACGGCGTAGATCGTACCGTTAAAATTCAATTACATCCTGAAAAAGCACCCATTTCTGTCGAAAACTTCACAAGACTTGCAAACAACGGATATTATGATGGGCTTGTTTTCCATCGTATAGTACCCGGCGGATGCTTGCAAGGTGGTGGCTATAAAATAGAAGGCCAATATATTATGGAAGCCCCCGACACCGCGTCCATTTACGGTGAATTTGCTTCTAACGGTTGGACTAAAAACGATCTTCAACACGTTTTCGGCACCATTTCGATGGCTCGTACCAGCGTTAAAAACAGTGCGACAAGCCAATTCTTCCTTTGTATTGGCTCTTATCCAAGCTGGGACGGCGAATATGCAGCTTTTGGCACGATAGTAGATGAAAAGGAAAGTAAAGATAATTTGACCATACTCGGACAATCCACCTATACCGCTATAGATTACATGTTCCAGACCTTCCCATATCCTATTTTGACAATCAAGAGCGTTAGAGTTGATTAACGTCGTTTAAATGCAAACATATTCACACTTGAATAAATAATAAGATTGTGGTATTTTAATATTATGGACGGATTAGCAATCAGATTCAAAAGAAAGGTTATTATAGTTATGGCGATAGTAGTTGCCGTACTTTGCGTTGCGACTTTAGCCATTGCAATGCAATCTGGAAGCGTTGCCTATGCAAGCGCGTCTTATACAGATGCTGATGTAAGCCGTTTTACGTTTAATATTCAAGAGGGTGCAAGCTCGCTTGTTTATAATGGATCGGAGCAACCCTTGAAAGCCGTAGTAACGTTAGACGGCGAGTCGTTTGATGATTATAGCGTTACTTATTTTCAAAACAATCAACCGATTGATGGCGTTCCAAAGGACGCTGGCAATTACACCGCCATTATAAGCGTAAACAATAGCGATCCGGTTATTTCCTCAGGCAAAATAAGCTACAAAATCACTCAAAAACCCATAAAAGTAGTTGTTAGTGGCGCCGATACGTTTACTTATACCGGCAACCCTTATACTCGTAATGTATCTCGTATCGGAGTATGCGAAGGGGATGAGTGCGAAGTTATTACCACCTATTTAGGTAGCACCGATAAGCTGGAAGCCGGTCAACTGCCACGCAACGTAGACGATTACGATTTAGCGTTTACCCCTTCAAATCCTAATTATATCATAGGGGAAGTCGAAGGAAACAAGACTCTTAAAATCACCAAGAACACCTTGACGGTTACCGCTAAAAACGTAACGATTACGGTCGGCGATGCCTTGCCCGAGTTAACTTATGATATTATAGGTTTTTGTGGAACTGACGGCGTAGAGCAAATAAGCACAATGCCCAAAATAAACACCAACGCTTCGGTTGTCGGCATACACGACTTAATTCCTTCGGGCGGTAGCTCTCGTAATTATAACTTTAATTACGTTAAAGGCTTTTTAACTATTAATGCAGTTACCACAAACGGTCAAATTGAAGGCACGTCTTCATCTTTTACCATAAATGGTAAATTTGCGCCCAGCACTCACTACCTTGGTTCCTCTGTGGAAATAAAGTCTGATGAGGCTAAAGCCTACGTAAAAACCGCACGCGAGTATCGCATGCTTAACTTTACTTCGAAGATTAGGCATATCTATAAGCTCGATATACAAAACGGTGCGCAAGTATCTGAAAAGGTATCCATTTCTATAGATAACGTACCCCTAAATGCTAAAAAAGATTATTTTATTATAGTTATCGACCATAACGGTGTGGTATCAAAAGTATCTAAATATACCTTTGTAGACGGTGTGTTGACTTTTAATTCCTACGGTATAGGCACGGTGCTTGTTTTCGAAGATAACCAAGCTATGATGATAATCTATATTACTCTCGGCATAATAGTCGCGCTCGTTATAGCCTTGTTCGTAGCATCAAAAATTACTTATCTCAATGATAAAAAAGAAATTGAAGATAAGAAAAAACATAAAAAACATAAAAGCAAATATCAATGGTAAAAAGTCCGAAAGGGCTTTTTATTTTTGCCGTTTAAATAAAAATCCGTTTTTATATAATAATTATATAAATATTAGGCAAAATCGTTTGCAAAAGAGCTTTTTATGTGCTATCATACATAAGCCATATTACGCACCTATGCGGAGAAAATCGTTGTTGCCCCTAAAAAGGTTGCGGTTTTTTAAGAAGCGTAGGGAGGAAAAAACAAATCAGGAGGTATATTTAAAATGGCAGTTATTTCAATGAAGCAACTTCTCGAAGCCGGCGTTCACTTTGGACACCAAACCAAGAAATGGAACCCCAAAATGGGTAAGTACATTTACGATGCAAGGAACGATATCCACATTATCGACCTTCAACTCACCGTTGATCTCGTAGAAGAAGCTTACAAGTTCATCCATAAAATCGCATCTGAAGGCAAAAACATCCTCTTCGTAGGTAAGAAAAAGCAAGCTAAAGAAGCTATTCAATCCGAAGCAGAGCGTTGCGGTATGTTCTATATGAACGAAAGATGGCTCGGTGGTACTCTTACCAACTTCCAAACCATCCGTACCCGTATTGACAAGCTCAATAAGCTCAACCAAATGGAAGCTATCGGCGAGTTCGAACTTCTTCCCAAGAAAGAAGTTATCAAACTTAAAGCAGAACGCGATAAGTTAGAGCAAAACCTCGGCGGTATCAAGAACATGCGTAACCTTCCCGGTGCATTGTTTGTAGTTGACCTTAAGATTGAGCACATCGCTATCCAAGAAGCACGCGCTCTCGGTATTCCGATCGTAGGTCTTGTAGACACCAACTGTGATCCCGATTTGGTTGATTACGTAATCCCCGGCAACGACGACGCTATCCGCGCTATCAAGCTTATCGCAAGCGTAATGGCAGATGCAGTTATCGCAGCTAAAGAGGGTACCGAATACGTAAGTGACAAAGACGCAGACGTAGCTGCTGAAGAAGTTTTCGCAGACGAAACCAACGCATAATTAAAAAGGAGATATACAATTATGGCATTTACCGCAAAAGACGTTCAAGAATTAAGAGCTCGTACCGGTGCAGGTATGATGGATTGCAAAAAAGCACTCGAAGCATCTGATGGCAACCCCGAAAAAGCAGCTGAATGGCTCCGCGAAAAGGGTATTGCAACCGCTGCTAAAAAAGCAGGCAGAATCGCATCTCAAGGCGTTGTAGATAGCTACATCCACATGGGTGGCAAAGTTGGCGTTCTCCTCGAAGTTAACTGCGAAACCGACTTCGTTGCTAAAGGCGAAGGCTTCCTCGCATTCGTACACGACGTAGCACTCCAAATCGCTGCTGTTAAACCTCTTTACGTATCCAGAGAAGAAGTTCCCGCAGACGTTATTAATCATGAAAGAAGCATCGCTTCTGCTCAAATCGAAAACGATCCCAAAATGGCAAGCAAACCCGAAATGGTTAAGAACAAGATCATCGATGGCAAAATCGAAACTTACTACAAAGAGAACTGCCTCCTTGACCAAGCTTTCGTTAAGGATCCCAGCAAAACCATTAACCAACTCGTTATTGAAGCAACTGCAAAGTGTGGCGAAAAAGTTACCATCCGTCGTTTCGTAAGATATGAAATGGGTGAAGGTCTTGCAAAGAAAGTTGATAACTTTGCTGAAGAAATTAATGCAGCTGTTGCAAGCATGAAGAAATAGTTAAAATTAAAGAGATACTTAAGTATCTCTTTTTTTTCGGAGGTTAATATGTTGCCCAAATATAAAAGAGTACTTCTTAAAATTTCCGGTGAAGCCCTTGCAGGGGAGGGTAAATTTGGTCTTGATGCCGAAATAGTAGATGGCATTATAAATCAAATTAAAGAGGTTAAAGAGCTTGGCGTTGAAATCGGCATCGTAATTGGTGCAGGTAACTTCTGGCGCGGTAGACAAGGTGAAGGCATGGAGCGTGCAACCGCAGACTATATGGGAATGCTCGCGACCGTTATGAACTGTCTTGCTTTGCAAGATGCACTTGAGAAGAAGGGTGTTCCCACTCGCGTACAAACAGCTATAGCGATTACCCAAATTGCAGAGCCCTTTATTATCCGCAAGGCAATTCGTCATCTCGAAAGAGGAAGGGTAGTTATATTTGGTTGCGGTACCGGTGCACCGTATTTCACTACTGATACTGCAGCAGCACTTCGTGCCGCCGAAATTAAAGCAGACGTATTACTTCTTGCTAAAAACGTTGACGGTATTTATGATAGCGATCCCAAAAAGAATCCCGATGCCGTTAAATATGAAAGGATTTCCGGTATCGAGTTTATTAAAAAGGAACTTACCGCTATGGATACAACCGCAGTTAGCCTCTGTATGACCAACCATACTCCCGTAGTTGCCTTTGGTCTAAACGAGCCAAACAGCATCATGCGTGCTGTATGCGGGGATAAGATCGGTACCATTATCGACTAATTAATACTCATGCAATTAAAAGAACTTGGATAATCCAAGTTCTTTTTTATAATAAAAATGATTTTGCTGCTTTAAATTTAATTAACATATGATATAATAATAAAAAAAGATATCGAGGGTTTATATGATTATTTCAAACGATATTAAGTATATAGGCGTAAACGATCATAAAGTTGACCTTTTCGAAGGGCAATACGTTGTACCTAACGGCATGTCTTATAATTCTTATGCAATCATTGATGAAAAGATTGCTATTATGGACACCGTGGACATTGGCTTTACTCACGAGTGGTTGGACAATCTCCAAAACGCTCTTGGCGATAGAAAGCCCGATTATCTAATCGTGCAACACATGGAGCCCGATCATTCGGCCAATATAATGAATTTTGTTAAAATTTATCCTGATGCCAAGATAGTTTCATCTCAAAAAGCATTTGCTATGATGAAAAACTTTTTCGGCACCGATTTTGAGGATAAGCAAATCGTAGTAGGTGAGGGTAGTACTCTTTCACTCGGTAAACATACTTTGACTTTTGTGGCCGCTCCCATGGTTCACTGGCCGGAAGTTATAGTTACCTACGATAGCTATGATAAAGTATTATTCTCCGCAGATGGATTTGGTAAATTCGGTGCATTGGACGTAGAAGAAGATTGGGCATGTGAGGCAAGACGTTATTATATAGGTATAGTAGGTAAATATGGTGCTCAAGTACAAAATCTCTTGAAAAAGGCATCTACTCTTGATATCGCCACAATTTGCCCGTTACATGGTCCTATTCTAAAAGAGAATTTATCTTATTATATAGGATTATATAATACGTGGTCGAGCTATCAACCGGAAGAAGAGGGTATCGTTATTGCTTATACATCCGTTTACGGCAATACCAAGAAAGCCGTTATGCAACTTGCCGATATGCTCAAGGCTAACGGTTGTCCCAAAGTTGTAGTCAACGATCTTGCAAGATGCGACATGGCTGAAGCAGTTGAAGATGCCTTCCGTTATAGTAAAATTGTGCTTGCTACGACCACCTATAACGCAGAGATTTTCCCTTTCATGCGCGAGTTTATAAACCATTTAATCGAGCGCAACTTCAGCAATAGAACGGTAGCCTTTATTGAAAACGGTAGCTGGGCACCGCTTGCTGCTAAAATAATGAAAGCTATGCTTGAAAAATGCAAAAACCTTACTTTTGCCGAAAATACCGTTAAGATTTTGTCTGCGTTGAACGAGGAAAGCAATACTCAACTTACCGCCCTTGCCAATGAGCTTTGTAACGATTATATTCAAAGAGGTGAAACGGCAAATAAAAACGACCTCACCGCTTTATTTAAAATTGGATATGGTTTATATGTTGTTACTTCAAACGACGGTAAAAAGGATAACGGCTTAATAGTCAATACAGTTACTCAAGTAACCAATACTCCTAATCGCATAGCGGTTACCATCAATAAAGATAATTATTCACACCACGTAATTAAGCAAAGTGGAATAATGAACATCAACTGCTTAACTGTTGACGCGCCCTTTGCAGTGTTTGAAAAATTTGGATTTGTAAGCGGTCGTAACGTCAATAAGTTTGCCGACTGCGAGCCGTTGCGCTCCGATAACGGATTGGTATTCTTGCCTCGCTATATAAACTCGTTTATGTCACTTAAGGTAGACCAATATCTTGATTTGGGTACCCATGGTATGTTTATTTGTTCAGTTACCGAATCGAGAGTAATATCCGATAAAGACACTATGACATATGCGTATTACCATCAAAACGTAAAGCCGAAGCCTCAAACCGCAGGCAAAAAGGGTTACGTTTGCAAAATCTGCGGATACGTTTACGAAGGTGATACTTTACCTGAAGACTTTATTTGCCCCTTGTGTAAACATGGAGCAGTAGACTTTGAACCCATAAAATAATAAACTAAAAGGAGAACAAATTATGAAGTATGTATGTGACGTTTGTGGTTGGATTTACGACGAAGAAGAAGGCGCACCCGATCTTGGTATCGAAGCCGGCACCAAGTTTGAAGATCTTCCCGAAGATTTTGCTTGCCCCCTTTGCGGAGTAGGAACAGATTCCTTTTCTGCTGAATAATTATTAATAATCAAAGTAAAGAGCCCTTTTTAGGGCTCTTTATTATATTTGCACTTGTAATATCGTTTTTAGTGTGTTATTATATAGCATATATAATAAAAATTAAACCTTGAGGTATTAATATGGCATATGAATTATTAGAAGTTGAAATGGTGTTTGACGATCTTTCCGAAAGAATCGAAAAAACTAAAACCAGCCTTAACAACGAGTTCAAGTCGATGAGAGCAGGTCGTGCTAACCCCCACATCCTTGATAAGGTAGTAGTGCCTTACTATGGTATGGATACTCCTATCAACCAAATGGCTAACATCACCATCCCCGAAGCACGTATGCTCGTTGTCAACGTTTGGGACCAAAGTGCAATTAAAGCAGTTGAAAAGGCTATTATTGCAGCTAACGTAGGTATCTTCCCCACCAACGATGGTAAAGTATTGCGTTTAGTATTCCCCGAACTCACCGAAGAACGTCGTCGTGCATTAGTTAAAGAGGTAAAGGTTTCTTCCGAAAACGCTAAAGTTGCAGTACGCAATATTAGACGTGATGCTCTTGAAGTACTCCGTACTTACAAAAAGGATAGCGTAATTACCGAAGACGATTATACTCGTTTTGAAAAAGACGTAGAAAAAGTTGTATCCGGCGCTATTACTGATATCGACAAGATGTCAACTGATAAAGAAGCGGAGATCATGTCCGTATAATTATGCATTTAGCAGTAATCATGGATGGCGGTGGCCGTTATGCCGAGTCGCGTAAACTTCCGCGCATTAACGGATATATATACGGCACCCGCGCCATACTCGATATAATTGACGCGTGCGATGAGCAAAAGCTATCGTGTGTGTCTTTTTACGTTTCCAGTAAGGAAAATTTATCACGTGGAATTGCCGAAAAATTGGCAATTTCTTCGGTATACGTTGATTTTATTCAAAATACTTTATTACCGATTTGCGTTACCCGAGGATATAAGTTATTTTTCGTAGGGGATTACGAGCAACTGACTCCGGAGTTAATGGCGACTATAGCCAAGGCAAATTCTGCAACTATTAACAATCGAGGTTTGACGATTGCCTTTGTCTTTGCCTATAACGGCATGGAAGAAGTTACCAAAGCTTTTAATTACGTTTTTGAAAAAAAACTTATTAACATGAGCTATACTCCTGCGACAATAGCTGAAGTCGAGCAGTATATGTATTCGGCGGCGCTTCCTCCGGTTGATGCACTTATTAGATTTGGTGGTCAACGTAGACTTTCCGGATTCTTGCCGTTTGCAACGACCTATGCAGAACTGTTTTTTAGCGATAAGTTGTTCCCGGAAGCTGATAAAGGGGATATTTACGACGTAATTAAACAGTATAAAAAAATCAAACGAAAATTTGGAGAAATCAAATGAAAATTCTCAAAAAAACCTTAACGGGTTTATTAATGCTTGCTATTTTAATGGGATTTATCTTCCTAACGGGATTATGGGATGGCAAAGGTCAATACTTTTTTGATGCCCTTGTCCTAATCGTATTAGGGTTCTCTACCTTTGAAATGGTCAAATGCGCTCGTTCAAGGGGATATAACGTCGAAATTATTCCGCTTATTATCGTAGTGCTTGGTGTTTATCCGGCAATTAAATTCCTTGGATACTTCGGATTTGTAATGGTACTTACTACCGGCATGATCTTGAGCTTTTGCTTCTTTGTTTTCGATCAAAAAGTTAAGCTCAAAGACATGTTGATGACTTTATTCATTATACTTTATCCCATAACGCCTATAATGTGCGTATTGCAAACAACCAATGCCTATGGTATGCTCCCGTTCCTACTTGCAGCAGCGTCTGCTATGCTTGCTGATACAATAGCTTATTATGCGGGTAGTGCCATCAAGGGCCCCAAAATTTTCCCCAAGATTAGCCCCAATAAGACTTATAGTGGATCGATAATAGGGCTTGTCGGTGGCGTTTGCGGAGCATTGATTGTTTACGCAATGTTCGAAGTTGCTAATCTTCCCGTTAACGATGCTATACGTTTTACTGACGTTTTAGCGCATCCCATATTGTTCTATGCATTTATGGGACTTGCGATTGGTATAGTTTCGGAAATAGGTGACTTATTTGCATCTCGTGTTAAAAGAGAGCTTGAAATCAAAGACTTTTCAAATGCGCTCGGTAGCCACGGCGGTATAATGGATAGACTCGATAGCATTATTTTTGCTGTTCTATTCGTAGCTATAGTAATGGAGTTCTTACCGATATGGTAAAAGTTCAAACGATTGCAATACTCGGCGCAACCGGATCAATAGGCCGGCAAGTTAAGGCGGTGCTTGGTAACGAGTACCAGATTAATCTTGTGTCTGCAAACGTTAACGGTTTGTCGCTTGCAAAAGAGTATTATTCATCGTCGATACCTTTGACGATTGTAAGCAATCAAGAGTATGAAATTGAGCCAAATGATAAAAACAAGCACCTCTTTAGTACTGCTTGTTTATCCGACCCCAAAACTTATGAGGGTATCGACGTCGTAGTAAACGGAATAAGCGGAATCGAAGGAGTTTGTCCGTCGTTTGCAGCACTTGAAGCCGGCGCAAAGCTTATTACCGCCAATAAAGAAACGTTTGTTTCAGCAGGTGGACTTTTTATGCAAAGAGCCAAGGAGCTTGGTGCAAAAGTTGGCGAAAAGATTATACCTATAGACTCGGAGCACTCTGCCATTTGGCAATGCTTGAGGGGTGAGGATTTTAGCTCTATTTCTACAATAACCTTAACCGCTTCAGGTGGTGCTTTCCGCGATTTATCAAAGGAAGAAATCAGTACAAAAACTGCTGACTTCGCGCTTGCTCATCCCACTTGGAAGATGGGTAAAAAAGTGACCATCGACTCTGCAACCCTTATGAATAAGGGCTTTGAAATTATCGAAGCGAAGCACCTTTTTGCTACAAATAACGTTGAAGTAGTTATACATCGTGAAAGCCTAATTCACAGTGTGGTAACATTTAATGATGGTAGCTCAAAACTCCATTTTTCGGCACCCGATATGCGGATTCCTATAAATTACGCTTTGACCGAGCCGAACAGAAAAGACGTTGAAAACGCGGTAAAAACGCCCTCTATTTACGCGCTACAAAATCTAAATTTTGCTCCTCCGGACTATGATAGATTCCCTTGCTTAAAGATATGCTCGGAAGTCGCTAAATCGGGTAGTGATTATTTAGGATGCATAGCGTGCGCTGCAGATGAAGTTGCGGTTGAACTTTATCTAAAAGGGCAATTATCTTTTTATGGAATTTCGGACATAATCAGTAGTGCGCTTTCTAATTTTACTTCTGGGGAAATTACTTCTCCCGTAGACGTAATGCGTATTTACCAACAAGTTAGGCAATATATATTAAGTATCATCGGAGGTTGTTAATGATCCTTGCCGTTACCTTCCAAAGCGTAATGTCAACTATAGGCTATATTCTACTCGCTTTATTAGCACTTATGTTTATGGTCATAGTACACGAACTTGGGCATTACCTTGCAGGTAAAATTTTGGGGTTTAAAATTCTTGAGTTTTCTATAGGATTTGGACCCGCTATATTTAAGCGCACCAATAAAAAAACCGGTGAGCTATTTAGTATTAGACCAATTCCGCTTGGTGGTTTTTGCCAATTCGAGGGTGAAGACGAGGCTGGTAACGAAAGTCCCACGGCTTTTAACAATCAAGCACCTTGGAAGCGCCTTATAGTATTATTCTCTGGTGCGTTTTTTAACCTCATATCCGGATGGATTATTATTGTAATCTTCTTTAGCGCATATGGGCAAGTGCTACCGCAAATTGCTGAAGTATACGACACCTCTGCAAACGTAGGGGTACTGCAACAAGGCGACGTGTTTTTACGCGTTGACGGTAAGCAATCTAACGTTCTTCTTCCTGAAGATGCAACCGCATTATTCAAGGATGCCGACGATCAAATCAACGTAGTTGTTTTAAGAGATGGCAAACGCGTTAAGTTGACTCTTACAAAGGCGGAATATACCGTTACCAATACCGAAACAGGTGAAGTAACCACTAATTACGGCTTTGGTTTTTCATCCTACGTTGGTGTAAAAAAATTACCCTTCCATTTAGCACTCGGAAGATCGTTTTCATTTATGTTCTTCTTGGTTTATAAGATTTTGGCCGTTCTGGGCAGTCTTGTTACCGGCAAAATGGGTATGGACAGCGTGGGCGGACCGGTTACCACCATTTCCGTTATGTCTGAAGCCGCAAGCGGTGGTATTGCAATGCTATCGTACGTTATTTGTATTGTTTCTGCAAACCTCGCGGTTATGAATCTTCTTCCGCTCCCTGCGCTTGACGGATCGAGGATGGTATTTTGCCTAATCGAGTGGATCTTCAAAAAACCAATTAATCGAAAGGTTGAGGGAATTATTCACACAGTTGGTATTATCTTGCTGTTTGGATTTGCTATATTTGCCGACGTATTTAGATATTTTATAGCAAAATAAGAGGGTTTTACTTATGACGAAGCACGTTTACGTTAAAAATCTAAAAATCGGTGGAGGCGCTCCGGTAAGTGTTCAATCGATGACGGATACTTTGACTTCCGATTACGACGCAACGATTGCGCGCATTTTGGAGCTTGCTAACGCAGGTTGTGATTTGGTGCGCGTATCTGTGCCTGACACTCAATCGGTAGCTTCATTACGTAAACTTGTTAATAATTCACCAATCCCCATTGTAGCAGACGTTCATTATGACTATAAACTTGCTCTTGCTTCTTTAGAAGCAGGGGTACATAAATTACGCGTTAACCCTTCGAATATAACCAAAGATGCAGTTAAATTAATTGCAACCGAAGCTAAATCTCGTAACGTTCCTATAAGAATAGGTGTAAATGCAGGATCATCTCAAGAAAGACTATCCCCCAAAGCGTTGGCGGAGCTTGCCGTTGATACGGCTAAACTTATGGAGGATAGTGGGACCGATCAACTTGTTTTAGCGGTAAAAAGCTCGAACGTTCGCGATACGGTCGAGGCATATAGGGAGCTATCTAAACTAACCGATTACCCTTTACATATTGGACTAACCGAAGCGGGAACGGAAAACCTTGGTATTACCAAGTCGTCTATAGCCATCGGATCGTTGCTTCTTGACGGAATAGGCGACACTTTAAGGGTATCGTTAACCGCAAATCCTGTAAGAGAAGTTGAGGAAGGTCGTAAGATTTTACGCGCAATAGGGCTTCAAAAAGATTTTGTAGAGGTCATAGCGTGTCCGACCTGTGCAAGGACGCAAATTGAAGTTGAAAAATTCGCCAAGCAAGTGGAGCTTGCTACTGCACATATTCGAAAACCGCTTAAAATTGCCGTTATGGGTTGTAGCGTTAACGGAATAGGTGAAAGTAAGGGCGCTGATTTTGGTGTATGTGGTGGCAAACAGCACTCTTTGATTTTTAAAAACGGTGAAATAATAAAAACCGTTGACAACGACTGCGTTTTGCAGGAATTATTGAAGCTTGCAGAGGTGGATTATGAATAACGACGTATTCGGCTATCTCTTAAATGATTCTTTGGCAGAAAAAGAGCGTATTTTTAAGCTATCTAAAGCGATTCTCAATGAAAACGAGGAGTTAGTTATCGTTTTACTTGTTGATTCCGACGATTACGATAAATATCTTGACGACGAGTTGCGCAATAAAGTTAAAGCAATAGTTGCCGGTATAGTTCCAGACGGAATTATAACTCACGTGGTTTATAGAAAGACGGAAACGACCGATAAATACGTAATACAACTGATATACGACTATTTCTATAATGAAAGTACGTTAATTTTGAACAAACTCAAAAACGCCAAAATCGACGTCGAAATCGATTTTGGTACGTTGCGCGTTAAAATTGGTATCACCCCCGATATGTACGGCTATTTATGCGAGTGCGGTTATGCCGATAAGCTTGCCAAATATGTAAGCGAATTCGTCATGGAAGAAGTTGAAATTGAATTTTATAGAGTTGCCGGAGAAACAAGGCAAATTGAATTTAAAAAGGTTAGGGGAACTTCTACGGTTAGACCATCTTTGCGCACCGTTGACGTTAGAGTAACAGTGCCTATAGTAGGTGAAATAGCCCGCAAACCATTGTACATAGTAGATATTGCAAAAAAAGAGTGGGATACTGTTACCGTTTGCGGTAAGGTTGAGGACGTTAAGGAAATGAAGTCTAAAGCGGGTAAAACTTTCTTTAAAGCACGCATAAACGACACCACCGGAGCAATCACAATTTTATACTTCCCACGTTTCCCCAAACAAGAGGAGGCAATGCGATCCTACCTTATTCCCAACGTCGAGGTAGTAGTTGACGGTGAACTAAAGATGGATGAGCGTTCGGCAAGCTACGTATTGTTTGTTAGAAAGTTCGCTCAATGCAATATCGATCACGCAAGTATTAATACCGAGATAGTCTATAACGAAGTTGCCGAATACTACAACGTAGTATTGCCTCAAAAATACGAAGGAGAAGAAGATTTAGAGCAGGCTAAAATTTTCGACGTTGAACAAGAACTTCCCGAAATGCTAAAGGGGCGTTTGGTTGTATTCGATCTTGAAACGACAGGACTATCTGCAACAAACTGCAAAATAATCGAAATAGGTGCAGTTTCTCTTGAGGACGGTGTGTTAAAGGAAACTTTTTCCACGTTAATCGATCCTAAAGAGCATATTCCGGACGATGCATCTCAAACCAACCACATATATGATGAGGACGTAGCCGGTTGCCCTGAATTTAAGGACGTTGTTGCAGATTTCCACAAATTCTGCCATGGCGCGACGTTGGTTGCGCATAACGCGAGCTTTGACATAGGCTTTTTGACCTATCACGCAAAACAAGAATTATACAACTTTGATAATCCCGTTATCGACACGCTGGATCTTGCAAAGAAAGTGCTAAAGCGTGATCGCCGTAACACTCTTTCAGACCTTTGCAAGGAGTTTGACATAGAGCTTTTGAACGCTCATCGTGCGCTGTTCGACACAATAGCTACAGCTAAAGTTCTCAAAAAACTCGCATACCTTTCGGAAAAGCGATATTGACAAAAGCTTATTTATATATTAATATACTCTTGTATGAAGAGGAGTATATTAATAATTTTAGCCCTTATTTTAGTCGCAAGCACTTGCGTGCTTTTTGCGTGCAGTAGCGGTGGCGATAACGCTCCGTCTTCTTATATCGTATCGTTTAATACCGGTGGCGGTACGCCCGTTAAGAGTATTACGGTAAAAAACGGCGAAACAATTACTTTACCGGAGCCTCCCGTCAAGGAAGGATTTGTTTTTATTGGTTGGTATTTTGATAATAATTTTGAACGTGAAGTTAACGCTTCCGTTTTCCGTGCTGTAAGTAACGTTACCATTTTTGCAGGATGGGAAAGCGTCGAAACCTATCGTCATCCCATTACTGTTTCAAATTATCCTTTTGGGAAAATTAAAGTTACCGATCCTGAAGACTCGAGAGCTTCAATGGGGACGGAAGTTTCGGTAGTGGTCAATCCAGCACAAGGATACGAGCTTGTTGAAGATACTCTACGTGCTAACGGCGTTTTAGTAACTTCGCTCGGCGGAAACTCTTATACTTTTACCATGCCTGCAGAACCGGTTACTCTTACTGCAGAATTCGACCTTATTCCGATGTCGGTTAGCACTCCAAATTTATTGAATAATGGTGGTAGCGTAATTTTAAGCACTGATAAGGCGCGCAGAGGCGAGCTGGTTACCGTTCAAGTTGTTCCCGATTACGGTTATAGGGTTATTGATTTATATCTATTTAACAACGGCCAACAAGGCGTTGAAGGTGGCAAAACCTCTATTTTATCCACTTGTTCTTTCTATATGAGTAGTAATCCTGCGATTGTTGGTGCTACCTTCGAGAAAATCAACTACGATCTTCATTATAATGTTACCGTAGATGCTCAAGAGGGCGGTACCGTCACCCCAAGCGTTAATAGTTCTGCGGCCGGGTTATTCGTTGACCTTGATATTACGGTAGATGATGGTTATCGTTTACAAAGTTACACTGTAGCTGGTCAAGATAGCGAAGTTACTATGAAGAACGCAGACGGCTTCGTAATGCCCGATTACGACGTTGTAGTTAAGGCCAATTTTATAAAAATTAGTGAAGATGACGAGCAATATGAGTTGAGCATTTCGCCTTCGCAAAACGGCGCGGTTACCCTTCAAAACCCCAAAAATCACTATAAAGCAGGGGAAAAGGTCGAAATCAACGTGCTCTCAGACAAGGGTTATGCGGTTAAGAGCCTTTACGTTAACGGTGTAAACGTTGTTGGCGATTGCTTTGCTATGCCTGAAGAAGATGCTACTATCACTGTAGAATTTGTTAAAAAAGGCTACGATATCGGCGTGGTTTCCTCTCATTGTGAAGTTGTTGTTTCGGCAATTACGGCTTATGAAGGGGAAATTATCTATTTCACAGTTATACCCGATGAAGGCTTTGCGGTAAGCCCGTCTAACCTTACTTTAAACGGCGAGCCCCTCACCGGCACTTACTTTGTAATGCCCGATAAAGAGGTTGTTATTAATGCCATTGCATATTCTGCATCCACCGCATATAACGTTAACGTCGCAAATATAGCAAACGGCACGTTAGAAGTATCGCAAAGTTTTGCGACAATTTATTCCAAAATCACCATAACTCCTTGCCCCGATGCTGGATATAGGATGGTAGCCGGCAGTTTGAGTGCAACGTACATGCTTGATGGGGAGGAAAAGACGGCACAACTTAAGTCTAACGAATTCAATATGCCGTCATCCGACGTAGTTTTGAGTGCTCTCTTCGAAAAAGTATATACGATTAATGCATATGATAACGGTATAGTCGGTGTTTATCCCTCCGTTAACGAAATAGCAGTAGGCGATAACGTTCTGTTCGACGTGGTTGCACATGGCGACGTAATTTCCGAAACGGTTGAAATCCAAATCAATTACGGATCTTGTTCCGAAGATTTGGATGATTCCTTTGTTTTTGAGCTTACCGAATCTAAAAAGTTCGATGCAGGCAGCTTTGATTCTATTGACGTTAGGGTAACGTCATATAATAATTTTGATAATCTCAATTTCTATCCGATCACCGTTATTACTACTGACGGCGGTTCTATTAGCGTTCCCGGTAGAGATTCTGCTCAATACGGTGCTTTAGTTAATCTTGAAGTTAGTCCTGATGAAGGATACACTCTCGAAAGTATAATTTTGTCGACCAATAACGGCGATTCGTACGTAGTAAGCGAATCCTTTAGGATGCCTAAAAATGCGATTAGATTAACTCCCACCTTCCGTCGCATAGAAGAAGTTCCCTTTGGTTTAGGCAGTGCTTATACTAACAATTTACAAAGCTTAAAGAACGCCGGATTTAAGGTTAAGTATTATCGTCAAAAGTACCAAATGTTGGACGATTATCCCACGTTGAAAGCAAGTAAATTTATCGATTACGTTGTCGGGGCAGTAGCAGTTGATGCAAAATACGGACACGATTTTTATATCGTCGAAGTCAATGATATTTCACGCGTGAACTCTATTGCGGAAAAACTACACGATTTTATTGCCACAATTAGTAACGTGGATAAACAAGTAATAAACGTTAAAATTAAGTACAATTACGTTATTTTGTCAATTGGCGGTAATCCCGAAGAAGACTATTTGTTGTATCGTAACGGCGTAAATACCATAAACGACTTTATTTTATATTTGCGTGAAGATAGGACGTACGGCGTGTTCGCTTACGTTGGTAACTCCGATTACGTTGCAATACCCGAAAGTTATAGAGCAAGAGACGTTAGTTATCTCGGAAGTAATGCCTTTAAAAATCCTATCGCTATTAAAGGTGTTAGCCTTGGTAACGTAAAGGTTATTGAAGATTACGCGCTTGCAAACACCTCAATTAAACACGTGGACGTATCTAACGCCACTCACATCGGGTTAGGCGTATTTAAAGGATGCTATAAGCTCGAAACCATTACTGCAATGAGCTCCAACTCAACCTACTTTACTTATAACGGCGTATTGTATCAAAAGGGTGCAAGTAATTATACGACGTTGGTATGTTTCCCCGCTTCAAAAGTTGCTATAAACGATGCGTACAATTTGCCGAGCGGGTGTAGAGAAATTGCAGATTACGCTTTCTACGGCTCGGTAATCAAGACGGTTAGCTATGGTGGACAACTTGCAAAAATCGGCGATTATGCCTTTGCAGAGTGCCGTAACCTTGTAAGTATCAAGTATTTTGCAGCCAATGCGGTAACAGGATTTGCTGATTTTTCAGTAAATACCGCAAATAAGAGTGTAGTTTCTCATATCGGTGAAAGCGCCTTTATGGGATGCGAAAAGTTGAATTCGTTTAGTTTAGATAGCGTTACTTATCTTGGTAAAAATGCTATTTGCTGGGACGGAAATTCACCCATGAACGTAACGTTGAACTCTCAAATCGAAAACGTGGTGGAAGTATATGCCATGCCGATTGATTTAGCTGAAAATGCAGAGTCTACGTTACGCATAACTATTTCTTCAAATCTAAAAGCTCTATATGAAGTTCACGACGTGTGGGGAAAATATAGCGAATATTTTATAATTTCATAATTGCGTTATAAATTGAATTCAGAAAGCATATCGTTTATAAGATATGCTTTTTTTGATGCATATTTTACAGTTTTCCGATAAAAATCGACCTAAAACGACAAGTTATATAAGTTAAAATGGAGGTACACAAAATGTTTTTAGTACTAAAAAAACGTAGTGTGATAGTAATGGCAATTGTGTTGTCAGTTGTGATATGCGCTGGGGCACTTGCGGGTAGTGGCGTGTTAGACGTTGCTCAAAAAAGCAAAAGACTTGTGCCGATATATGAAGTGGAAACAACTGAAAATTACGTTGCATTGACGTTTGATGCGGCTTGGGGCTCGGATAAAACTCAAAAGATCATGGACGAGCTTGAAAAAAACGGCTATCAAGGAACTTTCTTTTTGACGGGATTCTGGGTTGATGCAAATCCGGAGCTTGTTAAAGAAATACACAATAGAGGACATTTAATCGGCAATCATAGCGAAAATCACGCTCATTTAAGCGATTTAAACGCTGAAAAGATAGATGCTGAAATAGACACGACGGCAACTAAAATCGAGGCTCTAATAGGCTATAAACCGGATTATTTTAGGGCTCCGTTTGGTGAATATGATAATCGATTGATTGAAGCTACAGAAAATCGCGGCGTCCAATGTATTCAATGGAGTATCGATAGCCTTGATTGGAAGGGAATAAGCGGTGGAGAGATAGCGGAAAGGGTTGTCAACAACGTTAAACCTGGAGATATAGTGTTATTCCATAATAACAGCGATCATATTTTAGATGCATTACCGCTTATCTTGCTTGCAATTAAAAACAAAGGTTTGAAGGCAGTCAGGATGGATCAATTGGTTTACAAAGAAAACTACGCAATTAACGCACAAGGTAAACAAATTAAAAATAAATGAAGTACTTAAAGGAGTAAAAATGGAGCAACTTATTAACAATTTAGTAAATATTTCGGGCGAAATCGCATCAAAACCTCAATTTTCTCACAGTGTATTCGGCGAAGGGTTTTATGAAAGTACCATAGCGGTTGAAAGGCTTTCGTCTGAAAAGGATTATATACCGATAACAATATCCGAGCGACTTATGGAGGAAATTGGCTTTGAAAAAGGTGAAAACGTAAGCATTGAAGGTCAATTTAGAAGCTATAACAAAATGGTTGACGATAAGTCGAAGTTGATGCTAACGGTATTTGTTAGGGAGTGCAAGTGGGAATCTGAGCCTAAAAACGTAAACTCAATTGAGTTAACCGGCTACATATGCAAGCCACCAATCTATAGAACAACTCCGTTCAAGCGTGAAATTGCTGATATTTTGGTCGCGGTAAATCGTGCTTATAATAAATCCGATTATATCCCGTGTATTGCGTGAGGAAGAAATGCGAGATTTGCTGCAAAGCTTGAAGTCGGTGACAAAATCTCACTCGTTGGGCGTATACAAAGTAGGGAGTATCAAAAAGTTTTAAACGAAAACGCCGTCGAAACTCGAGTCGCTTACGAAATTAGCGTCAGCAGATTGGCTTATGCCGATGAGAATATTTAATATTATCGTGCAATTCATGCCGTGCTGTGATATAATATCGGTATGAAAAGTGTTATTGATAATTTAAACTTAATAGAAGAAGGTATAAAATCACTTTGCGAAAGCAAAAATATCGACTTTAATAGCATCGAGCTCATCGGTGCGAGTAAGTTTCGTGATATCGAAACGTTAAAATGCCTTGCCAAGGACGGTAGAGTAACCGTGTTTGGCGAAAATAAGGTGCAAGAATTTAACTCCAAGTACGACGAGTCTCTTACCTGGGATATAATAGGTCAGCTTCAAAGCAATAAGGTTAAATACGTTGTCGGTAAGGTTCGCTACATATCAAGTCTTGATAGGGAATCTTTGGCGGAAGAAATCGAGAGACAATGCATTAAGCACGGTTGCAAACAAAAATGTCTTATCGAAGTCAACAGCGGTGATGAAGACTGCAAGGGCGGTTTAAGCGTTGATGAAGTAGAAGGCTTTATAGAAAGTTTGAAAAAATATCCCTCGATTGAAGTGTGCGGTATAATGGCCGTTGCGCCGAGAGGAGTAGGTGAGGTTGAGCTAAAAAAATGCTTTACAAAAGTCAAGGAAATCTTCGATAAAATTTCTCGAGAGCGTAGTGAATTTGAAGTGCTTTCTATGGGCATGTCCGAGGACTATTTGATTGCAATAGAGTGTGGCGCTAATCAAGTTCGATTGGGTAGGGTTTTGTTTGGCGATAGGCCCTAAAGTATTATAAAATAAGCCTTAAATTATAATTATGTCGTATGTAAAAATGCTAAAAAACGGCGATTTTCGCCCCAAAAAGCCCAAAAATCCTCGTTTGACATCATACGATAGATATATGGCTTCAAGAAAGCCAAACACGCTGGTTTTAGATAATTTTTCCACCGTTTATCACCCTAAAAACGTTGCTGACTTGCAACGCATAATCGCTCTTTTGAAGGCTAAAAAGGGTGTCGTTATCGACTTCAAAAATTTGAGTGGCGTAACTGCTCAAAGGTTGCTCGATTACCTATCCGGCGCAGTGTTTGCGATAGAGGGTAAGCTTGATAAATTAGATGATTTTAAATATCTGGTTGCCCCAAAAGGCGTTGAAATAGCTTCACAATAAATTAGTTTATCTATTGCAATACGTTGATTATTTGTGTATAATAAATTCATGAAAAAATTTAGCATAAAAAAGTTATTTGACGTTGACAAGAAGAAACTTGCCTTTTATTTTATACTTGATTTCGTGTTGATCGGCATCTTTATTGCCATTGACTTGCTTACCAAAGAATTTATTTACGGCCCTATGGCTGCCGGAGCACCCGATATCATAATTTGGGAAGGTGTTTTACGTCTTACGCCTGTTGAGAATTTAGGTGCTTCCTTTGGCATTTTTTACGGCCATACCGATATTTTATCGATAATTTCTATTGTAACCGTTGTTATTTTGTTGATTTTTATGATTTTTAGTGTCAAAAATCGCAACTTCTGGTTTAGAGCTTCATTAATTCTACTTATTGCCGGCGGTTTGGGTAATATATTCGATAGAGTTTTCCTTGGTTACGTTCGCGATTTCGTTTACTTCGAAATCATTAATTTTGCAGTATTTAATTTAGCCGATTCCGAGCTGACCATAGGTTGTATTTTGCTTATCGTTTACGTCATTTTCTTCTATAAACCGGAAGATAAAAAGAAGGAAAAGACAAAACAATAATGGAACACTTGGTTTTTGTTGTTACAGCTGAAGACGCCCACGATCGTTTGGACGTGTTTTTAGCTAAAAATTTAGAAGATTTTACGCGAAGCAGAGTAAAAAACTCCATTGAGGACGGTCTTGTTACCGTTGGTGATAAGATTGTTAAAAAAAGTGGTTACACTCTCAAAGAGAGTGACGTTGTTAAAATTTCTTACTCCGAGCCGGTTGAACTTACCGCGATCCCTGAAGATATCCCGCTTGATATCGTTTACGAAGACGGTGATTTTTTAGTTGTTAACAAAGCTCAAGGAATGGTTACTCATCCGGCCCCCGGCAGTGAATCGGGGACCCTTGTTAACGCGTTACTTTTTTGCGTAAAAGACCTTTCCGGCATAAACGGAGTGTTGCGACCCGGGATTGTGCATAGGCTTGATAAAGACACCTCCGGTTTGATAGTTATAGCTAAAAACGATAGGGCGCACCTGTCACTTTCTCGCCAAATCGCTGAAAAAAGTGCAAAACGTTTTTATGTTGCCCTTGTTGACGGCAACGTTAAAGATGATAGTGGAGTGATCGAAGCTCCTATTGCTCGTCATAAAACCGAACGCAAAAAGATGGCGGTTGTTCAGGACGGTAGGTATGCAAAAACCTGCTTTAACGTTTTAAAACGTTACGGTAAATATACTCTTGTCGAATACGAGCTTTTTACAGGGCGCACCCATCAAATTAGGGTACACTCCGCATACGTCCATCATCCGGTAGTTGGGGATCCTGTTTATAATGGTAGTAATAAGTTCGGTTTAAACGGTCAAATGTTACATGCTTTTAAGCTGGAATTAACACATCCTACGACTGGTGAGAGGATGACTTTTAATGCAAAAATCCCCGAGTATTTCCAAAAGATTTTAGATAAATTGGATAAAACCCTATAAAAACGCTTGCATAGCGTGTGCGCGTGTGATAATATATTACTGCTTAAGCGGCAGTTACTTGAGAGTGGTTAAAGCCGCTCTCAAATTGTTTTATGAGGGAAAAATGCAATACGAACTATCAATTCAAGAACGTGCTGAAGAAGTTATTACTCCCGTAGTTGAAAAGCTCGGTTACGAGGTAGTTGAAATTAAATACGTCAGAGCGGGCAAAAAAAGCACTTTGACGGTATTTATTCATAAAAAGGGTGGTATAACTCTCGAAGATTGCATTGTTGTCAACGATGCACTTGATTTACCTCTTGAAAGTGCAGACATCACCAATGGAGCAGCGTTTGATCTTAATATTTCTTCCCCGGGACTCGATCGTCCTATAGTAACCGATAAGGATTATATCCGCAACGAAGGCGAAGAAGTTGAAGCAATTTACATCAAACCCGTTGGCAAAGATAAGAAGATAGTTGGCATTTTGCTTGGTCACGATGATGAAAATATCAAGTTACTCGTTAGAGATAAGGAAACGCTCGTGCCCAAGTCGAACGTCAAGGAATTGCACCCATATATCGATATGAAAGGCGTAAAACGCGCCCAAATATAAAAACTTAATAAAAAATTACAACTTAATACGGAGGAATCCACTTATGCAAAATGAAGAACTGTTTTTGGCTTTAGATCAAATCGAAGCTGCTTACAAACTCGACAAGTCCATGCTTATTGCTTCTTTAGAAGCTGGCCTTGCATCTGCTTTCAAAAAAGAGAGCGGTGAAAGTCGTGCGGTAGTAGTAAGAATGTACCCCGAAACTTTTAGTATCGAGTTTTTTGCCTACCAAACCGTAGTTGAAGGCGAACCGCAAGAAGATAGCGAACTTTCTCTTGAAGAAGCACGCGAAATCAAAGAAGACGCTCAAATCGGCGATCTTATCGGTGAAGTAGTAAGCCCCGATGATTTATCTCGTATTGCAGCCCAAACAGCTAAACAAGTTATTACCCAACGCATCAATGAAGCAAAGCGTGAGCAAGCTATGAGCGAAATGAGCGATAGAGAAGGCGAACTTATGCAAGCTATCGTACGCAGAGTAGAAGCTAACGGCACGGTTTACGTAGAAATTAGCGGAACCCAAATGGAAGGCGTTTTAGGAACTGGCGATCAAGTTCGCGGTGAAAGACTTTTCGTTGGCGATCACGTAAAAGTATACGTTAAGAAGGTTCGCACCGATATGAAAGGAACGTCGAGAGTTATGGTTTCTCGTAGCTGTGCAGGCTTTGTTAAAAAGTTATTTGAAATCGAAGTACCCGAAATCCGTACCGGTCTTGTAAAGATCAAGAACATCGTTCGTGAAGCAGGTTTACGCACCAAGATGAGCGTTTATTCTGAAGATCCCAACGTAGATAGTATTGGATCTTGTATCGGACCCAAGGGCTCTCGTGTTAACGCAATCGTTAACGAGCTCGGTGGTGAAAAGGTTGACGTTATTCTTTATAGCACCAATCCTTCGGAGTATATCGTACGTGCATTGAGCCCTGCAAAAGTTATCATGGTTCAACTTAACGAAACCGCAGAGCAAGCAAGAGTTATCGTTCCCGATGATAAACTTTCTCTTGCTATCGGCAAGGGCGGTCAAAACGCAAAGCTTGCTGCTAAATTAACCGGTTACAAAATCGACGTTAAACCTTACTCTGTAGCAGTTGCCGACGATGATACTTTAGGTCTTGTTGGCTTAAGCGACGAGGAATAATATGCACAAGCCTACGAGGACGTGCTCGGTTTGCCGTAGAAAGGCAGAGAAATCCGAGTTAATACGAATAGTTCGGGTGGACGGTAAGTACGTCATCGACGAAGCTCAAGTAGCGCAAGGCAGAGGCGCATACGTTTGCAAGTCTTGCGAGTGCATAAGTAAATGCGTTAAGAAAAAAGCTCTTAATAGGAGCTTTAAGGCGGAATTAGGAGAGAGTATTTATGAAGATATCGCAAAGCTCGCTACAAAAGGTTAAGACGTACGTAGGCTTCACCTTTAAGGCAGGTAAAGCGGTACTCGGCGTTGATAATATTGCGAAAATTACAAAATCGATTCTCGTAGTATATTCAAGCGAGCTTGCTCAAAATTCCGTTAAAAAACTTAACGAATACGCTCAAAAATTCGGTCACCAATTGTACGAGGTAGAGGATTTTATAGAGATCTCGCCTCGTGAAGGGTGCAAAGCTATCGGTATCAAGGATCAAAGCCTTGCCGATGCAATAATTAAACAACTAAATATTTAAGGAAACAACAAATGGCAGAAAACGGAAACATTCGCAACGTTAACAACGACAATAATTCCTTATCTAACATCAAGAAGATAGAGGATTTTATCAAGCGCAATCAAAGCGTAATGCATCTCGTGCAAGAAAGACGCCGTCAACTTGACTCTGCAAGACAAGACGTACGTGAAAAACGTTTAGTATTACTTGCGGAACTTGAGGAAAGAAGAGCTCAAGAAGAAGCTCGTCAAAAGGCGGAAAGAGATAACGCAGCTCAAATCAAAATGGCAACTGAAGCCCCGATTATCGAAATCGAGGAAGCTCTTGTTGTAGAAGAAATAGTCGAGGAAGAACCTCATGTTGTTGAGGAAGTTATCGAGGCCGTCGAGAGCGTTGAAGAAATCGTAGAGGTTGAAGAGGTTCAAGAGCAAGTAGCCGAATCGTTACCCGTAGTTGAAGAGCAACCCGTTGTAGTAGCGCCCGTAGCTCCTCGCAAAGAAGAGAAGAATAACCAAAAGCAAATTAATGCTGCAAAGGTTGCCGCTCAACAATTCCTTATCAAGCCCAAGAAGCCGGTTGTTGAAAAACCCGTTATTAGGGTTTACATCCCGCCGGTCGAAGAGCCGAGAGCAAGACGCCAAGATAATAATCGTAACGGAAACAATCAACAATTCCGTAACGATCGCAATCAAAATAATGCAGGCATGAGTGCCGTTCAAAGACAAAACGCTCTTGAGCACCTCAATAACGCGCCTATAAACGTAAAAGATACCTCCAAGAAAAAGGTATTCGATAATACTCCCGAAGAAAAGACCTTCCTCAACAAGAAGGTTAAGCTCAAAAAGGGTATCGATGGCGGTGGCAGAGCTGCTGTTGAATACGACGATGAGGGCAACGTAAAGAAAATCCGTACTCGTAAGACTCAAACGCAAAGCAAGGGCTTTAACGTTACCGAAGCAGTCGTTATCGAGCACGCAGTTATAACCAAAGACAACGTTCCGATCAAAGAACTTGCAGAAAAAATCGGTAAGACCGGCCCCGAAATCATCAAGAGACTATTCCAAGTCGGCATTATGAAGACCATTAACGACTCTATCGATTTCGAAACGGCAGAGCTCGTAGCGGGGGATTTCGGCATTACTTTGGAACTTCAAAGAGAGGAAACTTCGGAAGAAAAATTGTTCTCTTATTTCGATCAAGAGAACGAGGACGAAAGCCAACTCGTCAAACGTCCTCCCGTTGTTACTATCATGGGACACGTTGACCATGGTAAGACATCTATACTTGACTACATCAAAAAGTCCAAAGTTGCAGCAGGCGAAGCAGGTGGTATTACCCAACACATCAGCGCTTATAGCATAAGTGTTAAGGGCTCGCAAATCAGCTTCCTTGATACTCCCGGACACGCGGCGTTTACTGCAATGCGTGCTCGTGGTGCAAACGTTACCGACATTATCGTTATCGTTGTTGCTGCAGACGACGGTATTATGCCTCAAACCGTTGAGGTTATCAACCACGCAAAAGCTGCTAAAGACGTCAATATCATCGTTGCAATCAACAAGATCGATAAAACGACTGCAGATCCCGACCGCGTCATGACTCAACTTACAGAGTACGGCCTTGTTCCCGAAGCATGGGGTGGCGATATTCCCGTAGTTAAAGTAAGCGCAAAGACCGGCGAAGGTATTGATGATCTTTTGGAAACCATCCTCTTGGTATCCGAAGTTATGGAACTCAAAGCTAATCCCAATCGTAAGGCTCGCGGTGCAGTTGTTGAAGCCCGTCTTGATAAGGGTAAAGGACCTCTTGCAACCGTTTTGGTACAAACCGGTACCCTCAAGGTCGGCGATCACATCGTCGTTGGCGTAGCATCCGGTAAGATCAGGGCAATGCAAGACTATACCGGTAGAATGATTAAGTCCGCAGGACCGTCTACTGCCGTTATGATATTCGGTTTGGATGAAGTTCCCGGCGCAGGCGATCAACTTATGGCGTTTGACGATGAAAAACTACTTAAGAGCGTCGTAGCGGATCGTATTGCTATGGCTAAAGAACGCAAGATGAATAAGGATGCAGTAACCCTTGAAGACGTATTCCGTAACATTGAAGAAGGTAAGATGAAGACTCTTAACCTTATCGTTAAGGCAGACGTTCAAGGTTCAGTTGAGGCGATCAGCGATAGCTTGGTAAAGCTCTCTACCGACGAAGTAAGAGTAGTTATACCGCACGCAATGGTAGGCGCTATCAATGAAAGTGATATCATCCTTGCAGAGTCCACCAAGGCTATTATCATCGGATTTAACGTTCGTCCTGACTCCAATGCAAAGAGCCTTGCAGAAGCTCGTAACATCGAAATCCGTCAATATCGTATCATTTATGATGCAATCGACGACGTTACCGCAGCAATCAAGGGCTTATCCGCTCCCAAATTCAGAGAGCAATATCTTGGTAAGGCAGAGGTTCGCCAAACTTACAAGATCAGCGCAATCGGTACTATTGCAGGATGTATGGTTCTCGATGGTAAAATCGTACGTAATGCAAAGGTTAGACTTATCCGTGATAACATTGTTATCGCAGATACCGCAATCAGCTCCTTAAAGCGTATGAAAGACGACGTCAAGGAAGTTATGTCCGGTTACGAGTGTGGTATAGGTCTTGATAGTTGGAACGATATTAAAGAAGGCGATATAATCGAAAGCTTTAATATCGTTGAGGAAAAGAGGTAATATGAACATAGATAGAGTTAATTCCGAAATCATGAAGGAGCTCATGCAACTTATTAGGAACGAGCTCAAAGATCCAAGAGTTGCGGAATGCAAAATGTTGAGTATCATGCGCGTAGATACAACCGGCGACCTTAAGTATTGTAAGGTACACGTTAGCGTTATGGACTCTAAAAATCCTGACGAAGTTATTAAAGGGCTTAACGCCTCGGCTGGCTTTTTACGTAATGCGCTTTTCAGTCGCCTTAAGATAAGAGCCGTGCCGACTTTAACTTTCGTATTGGATGATAGTATCGATTACGGCTTTAAAATCGAAAAAATTCTACGTCAAATAAACGTATCGTCTGAAAACGAGGATAAATAATGTACGAAAGCATAACTAAAAAATTGTTTTCGGTCCAAACGGTTGCTGTGTTTATGCACATTAATCCGGATGGCGATTGTGTAGGGAGCAGTCTTGCTCTCTATCATTATTTAACGAGCCTTGGCAAGGACGTCTACGTATTTAGCGAGAATAAGAGTGATATTCGCGAAAATCTTAATATTTTACCCGGCCTTGAAGTTATTAATTCAAAGGAATTAAAGCGTTATGACCTTGGCATCGCAGTCGATTGCGGGAGTGCCTCAAGGATGGGTAAGAATTCATCTAAAATCTTTTTTGGAAGGTGTGACGATCACGCTTGTTTTGATCATCACGAAACCGGAGAGGCCTTTGTTGAGGACTTGATATACGAAAACGTAGCTGCAACCGCCCAAATCCTATATAAATTTTTCAAAGAAAACGACGCTAATTATATAGATGATAAGGTTGCATTATGTTTATATTTAGGCATTGTAACGGATACGGGTGGATTTACCTTTAATAATACCACTTCGGAAACGCTAAAAATTGCATCTGAATTGTTAAAATATGGTGTAGACGGCCACAAAGTGGTATATAAGACCATTAAAGAGCGTACGCCTCAAGCCTTTGCATTGAGGGCGCGCACGTTAAATAACGCACAATTCCTACTTGATGGTAGAGTGGGTATTATAACTTTCCTAAAGGACGACTATATTCAAACTGGAACAACCTCGAGGGATACGGAGGGGATAATAAACGACGTTATTGACGTAGATGGCGTTAAACTTGCTATTTCCGTTGCGGAAATGGAAGATTTACCCGCTTTTAAAGTTGGTATTCGCTCTAAAGACGGAGTTGATGCCGGCAAATATGCCGCTTTATTCGGCGGTGGTGGACATCATAATGCAAGCGGTTGTAGAATATACGCCAATTTGTCGGAAACGATGGATAGGCTAATCAGAGCGGCAAAACAGATATTGGACGGGGAAGATGCTTAACGGTTTTTTAAATATATATAAGGTTAAAGGCATGACGTCCGCTGTTGTTGTTGCCAGAGTCAAACGTATATTACGCCAAAAAGGAGTGGCGTTTGATAAAATCGGACACATGGGAACTCTTGATCCTGATGGTGAAGGCGTTTTACCGATAGCTCTTGGTAGGGCAACGCGACTGTTTGACTATACGCTCGATAAAAAGAAAGTTTACTATACCGAGTTTGTATTCGGTAAGGAAACTGACACCTTAGATGGCAGTGGCACGATCCTTGTTGAAAAGGACGTTATTCCCACAGAAGCGCAAATTATGGATGTAATTCCATCATTATGCGGTGAAATCGACCAGATTCCGCCGTTATACTCGGCAAAATCCATTGACGGTAGGCGCGCGTACGATTTAGCTCGCGAAGGCAAAACCTTTGAGCTTAAACCGCGTAGAGTTTTAATTGATCAAATTGAATACGTAGGTAGGGTTGGTGATGCATTTGCCTTCCGTATAACGTGCGGTGGTGGCACTTACATAAGAAGTATTGCAAGAGATATGGCATATGCCTTGAGTACCGTCGGCTATATGCAATACATACGTAGGGAAGTCAGCGGAAAGTTTGATTTAGAGAGCGCGCTAACGCTTGAACAGTTGGAAAATAGCGACGTTTATGGCGGTTTAGTTAATATTGAAAGCGTTTTAGTCGATTTTCCGAGCTACAACGTACCAAAAGGAGCCGAAAGGCTTGTGCTAAACGGAGTAAAGATGAAGCTTGGCGGTATGCCGGAAGGTAACTTTAAGGTGTACGTTAACGATGAGCTTGTAGGCATAGCTGTTAAAGACGATCAAGGTCGCCTTATTATAAAGACGAGGTTGCAATGATATCTATTAAAAGTCAAGATAAATCGATTTTGCAAATTCTTAACCGCGGTGATACGCCGAGGTATATGCTTGCGCTTGGCTTTTTTGATTGTTTACACGTAGGTCATCGCGAATTACTTGCAAATTTATGTGCATTATCCGAGCTTTATAACTTAAAACCGGCAGTTTTTACCTTTGACGATAATTTCTTTAAGGTTTTGGGCGAAACCGATAAACTTGTTTATACCTTGGAAGAAAGGCGTAAAATGCTTGCGGACGAGTTCAAAATCGATAAGGTATTCGTTGGCGCTCCGAGCGTAGAATTCCTAAAGATGTCCGCCGAGCAATTCTTAAATTATCTTGAGGCGTTAAACGTAGGTGGCATTATTGCCGGTGAAGATTTTAGATTTGGTTATAAAGCTGAAGCCGGCATGAAGGAGCTTTATGCTTGGGCGGTTTCTAAAGGCATCATTTGCGTAACGCAACCGATTAAGTCGGAGTGGAACAAAAAGATTTCTTCCTCAACAATACGAAAAATCATCGAAAATGGCGAAATTACCATAGTAAACGGCATGTTAGGTAGGCGTTACTTTCTTGAAAGCGAAGTTGTTAGAGGCAGAGGCGTGGGTGCCAAGTACGGTTTCCCAACGGCAAATTTGAACATATCGGAAGATAAGGTGTTGCCACTTGACGGCGTTTACGACACGCGTGTGTATATTGGTGAGCGTAGCTTCAAGGGCGTAACTAACGTAGGTACTTGCCCGACGTTTGATTTTCATAAACGTACTGTTGAAACGCATATTTTAGACTTTAACGAGGATATTTACGGCGAAATTATACGTGTAGAGTTTGTTGATCGTATTCGCTGTGTAGTAAAATTCAATTCACCGGAAGAATTGAAGGTCCAAATTGATAGCGACGTTCAAAGAGTGAGGGAAAGCGATGATTAAGTTTGGTGTTGCAGGTAATTCACATAGTTTTTATGACGAAGGCCACGCATCTACGATGGAAGCGGCATCTTGGTGCAAAAATCGTGGTATTGACGTGTTTGAATACTCTTTTGGTAGAGGAATTAACCTTAATGAAAAAACTGCTGTTGCTATAGGCAATAAGTTTAAAGAGCATGGCGTAGATCTTACGGTGCATGCACCTTACTACATAAACTTTGCTAATCCTGATCCAGAAATGATCCAAAAGTCATTTGGCTACGTTTTGAACTCATGCAAAAAAGTAAAGGACTTTGGCGGTGATAGAGTTGTGGTTCACCCTGCAACTCAAGGCAAACTTAATAGGGAAGACGCCGTTGCTCTTATGAATAAAAATATTGATGCACTTCGTCTTGAGCTTGATTCCGCAGGTTATTTTGACGTAAAGATTTGCCTTGAAACGATGGGCAAAATGGCTCAACTTGGAACCGTTGACGAGATAATAGGAGTTTGCTCCTTGGATGATAGATTTTATCCATGTATCGACTTTGGGCATATTAATGCAAGGGAGCAAGGTATTCTAAAAAACGCGATAAATTATAATACTATAGTGCAGAAAATGCTTGATTTCTTGCCAAAACACAAAGTTTCTGGTATGCATATACATTTTAGTAAAATTGAATACGGCGCTAAAGGCGAGGTGCGTCATCTTACCTTTGCAGACGATAAATATGGTCCCGATTACGAACCGTTGATGCAAGTTTTACATGATAACGCATTGGAGCCATACGTTATTTGCGAGTCGGACGGCACGCAAGCAGAAGATACTGTTACGATGAAAAAATATTTCTTTTCTCTATAATTTTAAGGTAACAAATCGTATATATTGTCATCGGATATTCCCGTTACGTAGCTATCGGGCACTTTGCCTGCTATTATATCTTCGGCAAGCAATATTTCGGTGCTAACGGTTACGTTTTTAGCTTTGACAGGTACGATTATTTTAATTGTTGTGGTTATTTTTAGTATCAATCTATGTAGCGTTTGATTTATTCCTTCGTTGTAGTAATAAGAGGTAATTTTAGTTTCAACCGCACCAATCGGCATTACGTTAATCTCTATACTTTCACCTTTATCTGCAAGCCAAGCTGACCCTGTAAAAGCACCTGCAGGTATTGCGATTTTATCGTTTTTCAGTTGATTTATGTGGTTTTGTATACTTTTTTGTGCATAAATGTTTATTAAATTGATGTTTGTCGTGTTAGCGCTAACTAACACAATTTCGCCCACGTCGTTTTTACTGTATTCATAAAAATTGGCGTAAAATGAATCATAGCTTTTTAATTTTAACGCTCCTTGATTAATAGCGTTTACCGCGACTTTCTTAACTTCTGCTTCCGCCATTTCGGTTACGAGAGGCGCGATCGTTTTTACGTAATAGAAATACGACCCTGTTATAATCGAACCTATAATGAGTAATAGGCTTATTATTTTTACAAATTTTCTTTTCGGCACGATTTATTATATGAATTTGCCTTTATTAAATTGCATTACGCGCGCGATAATGTTATAATTGCAAAAGATTACTTTTAGGAGTTACGCATGTTAAAAGAAAAAATCGATCAAATTACCGCGTTAGGTTTGGACGCAGTCGCTGGTGCAAAAAGCTCTCAAGAGCTCAACGACGTACGCGTTAAATACCTCGGTAAAAGTGGTGAAGTTACCGCATTGTTAAAGTCCCTTAAGGACGTTCCCAACGCAGAGAAACCCGCTATGGGCAAGCTCATTAACGACGTTAAGGTTAAAATTGACAGCGCTTTAGCTCAAAGAGAAGCAACTATCGCTCTTGCAGAACGCAAAGCTATCGAAGAAAAAGAACGTTTAGACGTCACTTTATCTAAAGATAACCTCGAGCAGGGCGCATTGCATCCTTTAACCCTCGTTAAAAACGAAATGCTCAATATATTTATGGGTTTAGGCTTTAGTGTTGCAGACGGTCCTGAAGTTGACTATACGAGATATAATTTCGAGTTACTTAATATCCCGCAAGACCACCCGGCACGCGATTTCGGCGATAGTTTTTATATTAATCCCGACATTTTGCTCCGTACTCAAACCTCTTGCGTGCAAGCGCGCGTTATGGAAGTTACCAAACCTCCCATCCGTATAGTTTGCCCCGGTAAAGTTTATCGTCCCGACGACGATGCAACTCACTCACCGATGTTCCAACAACTCGAAGGCCTTGTCGTTGACGAGCATATTACTCTTGCAGACCTCAAGGGCACCCTCGAAGAATTTGCTAAAAAGTTCTTCTCGCCCTCGACTAAAGTCCGTTTCCGTCCTTCATACTTCCCCTTTACCGAGCCCAGTGTAGAAGTTGACTTGAGCTGTGCTATGTGTGGCGGTAAGGGCTGCAGATTATGTAAGGGTACCGGTTGGATCGAGCTATTAGGTGCAGGCGTTGTTAACCCCGCGGTTTTGGATGCTTGTGGTATCGACTCTAAAAAATATACCGGTTACGCCTTTGGCGTAGGTATTGAAAGAGCTACTATGATCAAGTACTCAATACCGGATATGCGCTTATTGTTCGATAACGATATCCGTTACGCAAAACAATTCAAATAGGAGGAAATAGATATGTTAGTACCCGTAAAATGGCTTAAAGACTTTGTTGACGTAAATATTTCCATACCCGAACTTGCAGATAAACTCGTTTCATGTGGTTTTGAAATTGAAGCGGTTATTAATCAAGCAGACTTTGTTCAAGGGGTAAAAACCTGTAAGATTACCGCTGTAGAAAGACATCCTAACGCTGATAAGCTTATCGTTTGCAAAATTGATCTTAACGATGGTATCGAGCGTCAAATAGTAACCAATAACAGTTGGCTCCAAGCAGGGGATATCGTTCCCGTAGCCTTGGACGGAGCTAAACTCTTTAGCGGTATGCAAATTAAATCCGGCGAGCTTCGTGGCGTACATTCCGACGGTATGTTCTGTGGTGGTTCCGAGCTTAATTTAACCGAAGCTGACTATAAAGGCGCAGGTGAAGATAAAGTTCTTAAACTTCTTGATAACACAGCTATCGGCGAGGATATTAACACCGTTATGGGCACCGACGACGTTATTTTAGACGTTGGCATTACCGCAAACCGTACCGATGCTAACTCCATTTTAGGTATTGCAAGAGAGGTTGCCGCCGTTTTGGGACAAACCCTCAAGATGCCCGACGACTATATGGCAGTTCCTGAAGGGGATGAAATCAACGCTCAACTCGAAGTTGTTAACCAAGCAACCGATCTTTGCCCTCGTTACCTTGCTGCAATGCTTAAGGACGTTGTAGTTACCGAGTCCCCCGAATATATTAAAAGACGCTTAAAATCTTCCGGCTTACGTCCCATAAACAACATCGTTGACGTCACCAACTACGTTCTTTTGGAGGTTGGTCAACCGATGCATGCTTTTGACCTTCGCACCATAAAGGGTGGCAAAATTGTCGTAAGAAGGGCAAATAAAGAGGAAAAAATCGTTGCTCTCGACGACAAAACCTATACTTTAAGCAACGATAATCTTGCAATTTGTAATGCCGAAGAGCCGATGGCTATTGCCGGTGTTATGGGTGGCGCAGATTATTCGATTTTCGATGATACCACTACGGTTGTATTAGAAAGCGCACGTTTTGCTCGTGATAACGTAAGACGTACTTCGCGTACTTTAGGACTACGTTCCGATTCATCTGCAAGATTTGAAAAGGGTATCGATTTTATCTCTCAAGAATACGGCTTGCAAAAGGCGGTAGGTATGATCGTTAAGAACGGTTGGGGTAAACTTGTTAAAGGCACCATTGACAACTTCCCCGTTAAGCCCTCTACCCTTGAAATTGATTTTACCGCTTATGACATCGAGAGGATTTTAGGTATCAAGGTACCGCAAAATCAAATCGTTGACATCCTTAATAGATTAACCCTAACGACCACCGAAGACGGTGAAAAACTCCACACCGTAATTCCTGCTTACAGAGAAGACATCGTTGGCGTTAACGATATAGCGGAAGAAGTTATCCGTATGTACGGTTACGATCACATCGAAACCACTTTGATGCGTGATGCCGAAATGACCGCAGGCGGTAAAACCGTAAAACAACTCTATGCCGATAAGATCAAAAACTTTCTTGTTGGTAAAGGTTGCTACGAAACCGTAACTTATTCCTTCGTAAGCCCCAAGGCTTGGGATTTATTGCGTTTACCGCAAGACTCTGAACTTCGCAAAAACGTTAAACTTTTAAGTCCTCTCGGCGAAGATTTTAGCGTAATGCGTACTACTCTTGCACACAGCATGATAAAAACAGTCGCAACCAACGTTCTTCGTGGTAACAAGGCAGGTAGATTCTTTGAAGTTGCAAAGACCTATTTACCTTATGAATTACCGCTTACAAGACTTCCTCTTGAAGAAAACAAGTTGGCAATCGGCGCTTACGGCGAAAACGAAGATTTCTATAGTTTTAAGGCAATAGTTGAAGATTTATTAAGCGTTTTACGCATTGACGCACGCTTTAAGGCGGTTGAAATACCTTATATGCATCCAACCCGTACCGCGGAAATCGTTACCGATAGCGGTAAGGTAATAGGATATCTTGGTGAGGTCAGATACGAAGTTGCAAAGGCATACGACGTAGATAAACGCTTGTATTTTGCGGAAATCGATGAAGAATATATCGAAGATAACGCATCCGATTTTGGTACTTTCAAAGTTGTTTCCAAATTCCCACAAATGGAAAGAGATCTTGCCCTTGTATGTGAGCTTTCCTTGCAAGCAGATACCTTACTCGATCAAATCAAGGCAAGCGCAAGCAACTTGCTTATCGATGCAAAAATATTCGATATTTATAAAGGCGCTCAACTCACTGAAATGGGCAAGATGAGTGTTGCTGTAAAACTTACCTTCCAAAGCGCAGAACGTACCTTAAAAGACAACGAAGTCAACCAAGAGATCGAAAACGTTTTGGCCGGATTAAAAGATAACCTCGGCATCACCTTAAGATAATGGAAGAAAAAACCTTAAAAGCTCTTGAATTTAATAAAATATTGGACTCGGTGGCGGCATATGCTTCCTCCGAGCCTGCGCGCGCCGCGGTTAGAGAGATACGTCCTTTCCGTGAGCCTAAATACGTCAACGAGCTTTTAGAAGAGGTTTATGAGGCGGACAAAATAGCCTTTGAATACGCGACCAACGTTAGTTTTGCGTTCGATAATATCGATTTTGTGCTTGAAAAAGCATCGGTAATGAGCGTTTTAACGATGGGGGAATTATTGCGAATTTCAAGGATGCTCCGTGTTGCTCGCTCCGTTAAGCAAACAATATCTAAAGTCCCCGATGAAAACGTAAAGCGTCTTAAGGAAATTGCCAATTCCATTTATACCGATAAGGTTTTGGAGGAGGAAATCGATAACGCTATAATTTCCGATACAGAGATGCACGATAGGGCATCGGATGCGTTGAGATCAATACGCATGCGTATAAAAAAGACGGGGGATGCTATCAAAAGCAAATTATACTCTTACGTCACCTCGCCCACTTATTCAAAATATTTGCAGGATAACATTGTTACCGTTCGTGGCGACCGTTACGTTATTCCTGTAAGAGCGGAGTGCAAGAGTGCAATACCCGGTTTAATACACGACCAAAGCGCTTCAGGTCAAACGATTTACGTCGAGCCCATGGCGATAGTCGAACTTAATAACGTCTTAAAGACGCACATACTTGAGGAGCAAGCGGAAATTGAGCGCATTTTAAGAGCCTTTACTCTTAAAGTAAGCATTAACGTTGAGCAAATCAAGGAAAGTTTTGAAAAAATCGTTAGATTAGACGTTATATTTGCAAAGGCATATTACGCTAATGCAACTAAATCGGTAAAGCCGATTGTTAATGATAACGGTATCATACGCATTGAACGGGGTAGACATCCGCTTATTGCACCCGAAAAGGTAGTTCCCACCGACGTAAGGCTTGGCAAAGATTTCGATTTATTGTTTATTACAGGTCCCAACACCGGTGGCAAAACCGTTTCCTTAAAGCTTGTTGGATTATTAAGCGCAATGTGCGCAAGCGGTTTATACGTGCCTGCACGCGAAGCGGAATTATCTCTATTCGATGATATTTATTGCGACATTGGTGACGAGCAAAGTATTGAGCAAAACCTATCGACGTTCTCATCGCATATTGCTAATATCGTTAAAATAGTTGATAGATTAAGTCCTAAAGTATTGGTTTTACTTGATGAGCTTGGTGCCGGTACAGACCCCACGGAGGGTGCATCTCTTGCAATGAGCATATCCGCGTACATTAAAGAAAGCGGAGCAAAGGCTATAATTACAACACACTACAACGAGTTGAAGGAATACGCCGTGGTTACCGATCGTTGTGAAAATGCAAGTATGGATTTTAACCCCATAACTTACAATCCGACGTATAAACTGATAGTGGGCACGCCCGGGGCTTCCAACGCATTGTTGATTGCTCGCAAGCTTGGATTAAAAGAAAGCATCGTTGAAAAAGCACAAGCGGGTATACAAGAGGGCAAGCTTGAATTCGAAAATGTTTTGCAAGCGCTTGAAATTGCTCGCCGTAACGCTCTTGAAAACGAAGAAAAGACCTTGGAAGCGCTAAAAACTGCCGAAGAAACCAAAAAAGCAGTTGAAAAAGAGCGCGATAGGCTATATCTCCAACGTGAGCGTTTAAATGAAAACGTTCGTAAAGAAACCAAACGTCTTGTTGAAGAAGCTATGGAAGAAGCCAACGAGATTATTGCAACCTTGCGCGATATTTTAGACGAACCTACCGAACAAAACCTATTTAAAGCACGTAAGCTTCGTAAATCTCTTGAAAAATACATTGTTTTGGAAGATAACGAGTTCGAAGGTTTTGGTGATGAAGCCGAAGGCGAAATCAAAGAGGGTGACGTAGTTTTAGTTAAAGCGCTTAAAGTCGAAGGCGAGGTTAAGGAAGTTAACTACCAAAAGAATTCTGCGGTAGTTAGATTGGGCAAAATGAATAGCAACTTCAAGTTAGACGGCCTTGTAAAGCTCAAATCTCGTAAAAAAGAAATAAAAAAAGAAGTCAAACCGACCACTCACACTTTACGAAACGAAGCCTTTAGTCCCGAACTTATGTTGCTTGGCATGACGGGCGCGGAAGCTTTACACGCGTTAGAAGCATATTTAGATAAGGCGATTCTTGCCGGTGTTAACGAAGTACGTATTGTTCACGGGTATGGTACGGGCAAATTGCGCGAAGTGGTTAGAGGTTGCTTAAAAGGTCACTCTGCTATAAAGGAGTACCGTGACGGTATATATGGTGAAGGAGAAAGAGGCGTAACGATCGCCAAACTAAAGAGATGATATTTTTTGATAACGCAAGCACAACTAAATGTACCGAGTCGAGCGTTGAGATTGTAAAGGAGTATTTGACGGAAAAATTCTACAATCCGTCGGCATTGTACCACGAGTCTATCGAAGTCAAGAAGGGGTTAGAGAGCGTTCGTAACGTTATTTTAAAAAGACTCCGTGGGGACGGTAAAATCATTTTTACCGCAGGTGGTACGGAAAGTGATAATATAGCACTTTTGGGATGTAAAAAGCAAAAAGGCGGTAGAATTATTGTTTCTGCAAACGAGCACGCGGCTGTATATGCAACGGCACAGGAGCTTAAACAGCGCGGTTATGACGTTGTTTTTGCGCCAGTTGATAACTATGGCAAAGTGATTATAAGCGAATTCGAAAAGCTTGTTACTCCCCAAGTTACCCTTGCATCGATTATTCACGTAAATAACGAGACGGGTGCGATTAACGATATTCAGTCGCTATCAAAAATAGTTAAGAAAGTTGCCCCCAAAGCACTTTTCCACAGTGATGGTGTTCAAGCTTTTGGTAAGGTTGAAGTTAATCTTCGCCAGATGGGTGTTGATATGTATTCTATGAGCGCGCACAAGATTGGCGCACCTAAAGGTTGCGGAGCACTTTTTATTGCCAAAGGAGTTAGCGTTAATCCGATAGTGTTTGGCGGTGGTCAAGAGGGTGGACTTCGTTCATCGACTGAAAACGTTGGCGCAATTATGGCTTTTGGTAAAGCGGTGGAAGAAAGATATACCTGTTTAGCTGAAACACAAGCTAAGATTTCCCAAATTAGGGCTTATATTAAGCAAAACCTGTCCTCAATCGAAGGTATACAGTTCCTTTCGGCAGATGATAGTTCGCCTTATATTTTAAGTTTTTCCACGCCCAAAGTACGCGGAGAGGTTATGCAACACGCGTTGGAGCGTAGGGGGATTTTGGTAGGCACCGGCAGTGCTTGTGCGTCAAATAAAGCGACTTCTCGTATTGCGGAAGCATTGAGCTTAAAAGGTAAATATATCGACGGCGTAACTCGCTTGAGCTTTTTTATATATAACACGTTAGATGAAGCGGAAGTATTTGTAAAAGAATATCTTGCCGTTTATAAGGAGTTATCCAAGTATGGAGCATAATTACAATTGTATTCTTATTCGTTTTGGCGAAATATTTTTAAAAGGCAACAACCGCAATTATTTCGAAAGTTTGCTTATTAAAAACATCAAACTCGCATTAACCGGTTTAAACTATCGCTTTGCGCGTACGCAAGGCAGATACTTCATCGAAGAGTTTGATCCTAACGATATGGACGAGATTATTAGCCGTTTAACAAAAGTTTTCGGCATCCATAGCATTAGTCCTACCGTTAAGGTTAAGACCGATCTTGACGAGATTTGCAAGGTTGCTGCAGCCATTAGTCCCAAAGAGGGTGTTTTCCGTGTAACGGTAAAGCGTGCAGATAAGCGTTACCCCATGACTTCAATGGAATTGGGCGCCAAAATCGGTGGATATATGCTATATCACACCGGAGGTAGACTCAAAGTTGATTTGTTCGATTATGACTTTGAACTATTTGTAGATTTACGTGAAAGTGGCTATACATACTTATTCTATGATAAGATTATGGGTGCACAAGGTTTGCCTACGGGATGCTCCGGCAACGCTATGCTTTTGCTTTCGGGTGGTATCGATAGTCCCGTCGCCGGTTACGTAATGGCAAAGCGCGGTTTAAAGATTTATGCCATCCATTATCACAGCTTCCCTTATACAAGTGAACTTGCTTTGCAAAAAGTTAAGGATCTTGCAAAAAAGCTAACTCCGTATTGCGGTGATATCAAACTTGCAGTCGTACCGTTTACCGAAATACAATATGCAATTCACGAGCATTGCCCGCAAGAGTTTATGATTACCATAATGCGTCGTTTTATGATGCGTATAGCAGAAAGAGTTGCGCGTAAATACGAGTGCGGTGCTTTGATTACCGGTGAAAGTTTAGGGCAAGTTGCAAGCCAAACCATGCAAAGCATCAACGTTACCAACTCCGTTGTAACGTTACCTGTCTTCCGCCCCTTAATTGGTAATGATAAGGCAGAAATCATCGAAATCGCCAACAAAATCGATACTTTTGATATAAGTATTCGTCCTTATGAAGATTGCTGTACGGTATTCTTACCGAAGAACCCCGTTATTAAACCCAAGCTTTCCGAGGCAATCGAATATGAAAACAGACTTGATATCGATACTTTGATTGATGCTGCGGTAGAAAACACCGTTATGGAGACCATTACGGTCGAATAATTACCACGTTAGTATCGCGAGAGGGTTGGATTTTTTGACAATAACGCCTTCTTCCGTTAGCGCGGTAACGCTATATAGCTCCCATAAAGCCGAGGGCATTGGTAATACGATTTCCGTAACGCCAAGCCCTTTTTCTATGGTATAAAGGACGTCTTCTTGGCTGTTTTTAATTACGTAACGGAATTTATCGCTACCTGAAACTGTTATATATACTTCGTTATCGCCTAAAACAACCTCGAAAGTCTCCGGTAGGGCGTGGTCAAAGTAATTACTAACAGTCGGAAGATTTTTGGTAGATATCGGCTCTAATTTGCGGTATTCGTTTGGTGTGTGTGCGTTGGCAAGTCGCAAAAGGTGATTGTTGCGTTGCACGTAAGTGTCAATTGGTAATTGTTCAATACTACTTGGAGTTTCGAAGCTTTTTGGAGTATTTAGGCTTGAAAAGACGTGTTTTGCGGCTAATGTAGGGTAAGTGCCTCCACTAATCGATAGGTCTACGGTTTTACTGTAATCATTTGAACCATACCAACTGCAAAGCGTGTAATCGGTTGTATACGATAGATTCCAAGCGTCATAATTACCAAGTTCAGTACCATTAGTTCCCGTTTTTGAAGCAATATCAAAGCTTAATTGGTTTAATTTTTTAGCAGTGCCTCGTTTTGTACACTCTTTTAGCATATTATTGATGAAATAGGCGGTTTCTTCGCTAATAACCTGTTTTTCATTGATATTTTCGTTGGAATATATAAGAGTGCCGTACTCATCGTATATATATTTTATAAACGTTGCTTGTTTGTGAGAGCCATTATTGGCGAAGGTAGAATATGCGCTAACAAGTTCAACAGGGGTTGACCCATAAGTTAATCCGCCTAATGCGGAGGCGTACCCGTCGCTAATATCAAAGCTCAATCCGAGCCTGTTTGCAGTGTTTAAAGCACGCTTTAAGCCGACTTCAGCGAGAAGTTTTAAGCTTGTAGCGTTGGATGATGTGATTAAACTTTCTCTTAAATCTGTCCAACCAAGATATTGATTTTTGTGATTTTTGGGCGAATATCCGCTAAAATCATACCTTTCATCTAAAATAGGGGAGCAAGGAAGAAGTTTAAGATGTTCAATTGCAGGTGCGTACGATACGATCGGTTTTATGGTCGATGCCGGTTGTCGCCTAAAGTCTGTTGCCGAAACGTTTAAGGTACTTTTGTATGCTACGATCCCCCTCGTTTTATTATCGCATAATAAAAACAACCTTTCCGCGTCGTTTGGCGATAAATCGGATGTGCTACAAACTTTATCTAAAAGGTCTTGCAGATTTTTATCGTAGTAAGTATATACCGAATAACCTCCGCTAACGATTTCGCTTTCATGTTTGTTTAAAATATTTGAGCATTCTCTAATGACTGAAACGTTGTATAAGTTATTGGCGGTAGTTTTGTCGTTGATTGCGGGTATAGTATAACTTTCATTTATTGCTGTTTTTAAGCGAGAACTATCTATATAGCCTTGCTCATGCATTAGGTTTAATATCAAATCTCGGCGATTTGATGCGTTTTCTATAGAGTTTAACGGAGAGTTCTTTAATGGATTTTTGGTTATGCCGGCAAGCATAGCGCTTTCTGCGAGAGTAAGCTCGTTTGGGGATTTATTAAATAATCGTCTGGTTGCTTGAGAAATTCCGTATAATGAGTGGCCAAAATAAATAGAGTTGAGATATAGAGTTATAATTTCTTCTTTTGTATAATTCCTTTCTATTTCTAAAGCAAGTTTAATCTCTTTGAGCTTCCTATCTATAGTCTTTTCCTGTGTAAGCAGTAAGTTTTTAGCAAGTTGTTGTGTAATGGTCGAACCACCTTCTTTAAAATATCCGGCCTTTACGTTGTTTATAAGCGATGATCCTATACGTATAACGTCAATTCCGTTGTGCTTATAAAAGCGTTTATCTTCAACCGCGATAAATGCATTTATGGTATCAGCAGATATTTTTTCGAAGGGGACGTAGTCGTTATCATTTGAAAAACTGCCAATAGAACTACCGTAATTATCAAAAATGCTGATTCGATTGTTTGTTTTGATTGTTAGTTTAGTTTTGTCAAGTTTTACGCCATTTGTGACCGAAAAACAGTAAAAAACGCCACCGAGTATTATAAAAATAAGGCTAACTAATAATAAAATTGATGTAATTTTGACTACTTTAATTGCTTTCATAGCCTCAATAGTATGTCATAATTTTTGTGCTTTATACTTGAATTTTGCGCGCGTATAATATATACTTTATCTACTATGAATAAGCTTTATTATATCGAAACCTTTGGTTGTCAAATGAACGTCCACGAATCCGAGAAGATTGCAGGCATCCTCGTTAATTTAGGTTATGCTGAAACTTCCGATCGTGCGCAAGCTAATATTATTGTTTTTAACACCTGTTGTATCCGCGATACTGCCGAAAAAAAGATATTCGGTAACATCGGTGAACTTAAGATATTAAAGAAAATCGATAAGTCTCGTATTATTGTAATTGTTGGTTGCATGACTCAACAAGATGGGATGGCGGAAGTAATTGCCACCAAGTTTCCATTTGTTGATATTATACTCGGGACTTCCAATATTCACCTTTTGAAGGAAAAAATCGAAGAATTAGAGCTTCGCCGCCAACGTAAACGCGGTAAAATTATCAGTATCGATAATACCGAAAAGCCAGAGGTTATCGAAAACGTTACACCATATCGTACTTCTTATCCTAACGCATGGGTAAATATTATGTATGGTTGTAACAATTTTTGTGCGTATTGCATAGTTCCTTACGTACGTGGTCGCGAACGTTCTCGCGAGCCTGAGCTTATTATTGAGGAAGTTAGAAGTCTTGTAAAAGCAGGTTATAAAGAGATTACTTTGCTTGGTCAGAACGTTGATTCTTACGGCTCCGATCGTACAGACGGCGCTAATTTCTATACTTTGCTTACAAAATTGAAGGAAATCGAAGGTAAATTCCGCCTTCGTTTTATGACTTCTCATCCCAAGGACTTATCGGAAGAAGTAATAAAACTTATTGCAGAAACGCCTAATTTCTGCAATAATATCCATCTTCCGGTACAAGCTGGATCTAATGCCGTACTTAAGGCGATGAATCGTAAGTACGACCGTGAGCGTTATTTTTATCTTATAGATACTATCCGTAAATATATGCCCGACTGTGGCATTACTTCCGATATCATGGTCGGTTTCCCCGGTGAAACGGAAGAGGACTTCCAAGACACTTTGGATCTTGTTAGAAGAGTACAATATCATAATGCCTTTACTTTTATTTATTCGCCTCGAAAAGGAACGGTTGCGGCTAAAATGGAGCAAATCCCTTATGCAATAAAAAAAGACAGAATTTCTCGCTTAATTGCCCTTCAAAATCAAATAACTTTGACGTTGAGCGAAGCTTTTGTCGGTAAGGTTAAGGAAGTTTTGGTAGAGGATGCGCCTAAAGAGAATTTACTTTGCGGACGCACCGATTGCGGAAGACTTGTTAACTTTAGCGGGGATAAATCTTTAATTGGTCAATTCGTTAACGTTCGTATAGATAAAAACAAAGCTTCGGCGCTTTGGGGAGAGATTGTAAATGAGTAGTAAGCAAAAGCTATCGCCTATGATGGTGCATTATCAAACGCTCAAAGAGCAGTATGCAGATACCATCTTGATGTATCGACTTGGCGATTTCTACGAAATGTTTTTTGATGATGCGGTTGAGGCAAGTAAAATTCTTGATCTAACTTTGACCGGTAGAGATTGCGGTCTTGAAGAGCGTGCTCCGATGTGTGGGGTGCCTTTCCACGCCGTTGACGGTTATATTGCCAAACTTGTTAAAAATGGCAAAAAAGTAGCGATTTGTGAGCAATTAAGCGCTGTCGGCGATCAAAAGGGTATGGTTAAACGTGACGTTGTTCGCGTTATTACTCCAGGTACCGTTACCGATGATGAGATTTTGGATGCTACTGCTAACTGCTATCTTTTATCGTTATGTTGCAATAAAAAAGGTGGCATCGGTATGGCTTGGGCGGATATTTCTACCGGCGAAGTATACGTCAAAGAACTTGTTGATTCATCCAACCTTGAAGACGTAGTTTTATCGATAGCTCCAAGTGAAATTATCACTGATACCGAGGTATATACCGAGTTCCGCGAGTGCGAGAGTGTTTCTATCGGTAAACTTCCTAAACCGCAATCATATTATGATTATTCCTTTGATAAGGACGTTGCTGAAAAGACCATCTTATCTTTTTACGGCATCAATAGTTTGGCTGCTTTGGGTTTGGAACAAGGTTCACTTACCACTTGTGCTTTAGGCGGATTGCTTGATTACGTAGGCGGTACTCAAAAGCGCAAGCTTAATCACGTACGCGTGCCCAAAATAATGCGCAGTGGCGATCGTATGTTCATTGATTTTAATACTAAACGAAACCTTGAGCTTACTAAAACGCTGTTTGACGGCAGTAAAGTGGGTAGTTTATTCTGGGTTTTGGATAAAACTCGTACTTCAATGGGCGCAAGAGCGTTGCGTAAAGCAATCGAAGAGCCGTTTAGTCGCGTTGAAGACGTAAACACTCGCTTGGATGCGGTAGAAGAACTTTATAAGCAATCTCGTATGCGCGAAGAATTGGGTGAGGCACTATCTTCTATGCACGATATTGAGCGCCTTTGCAATCGTATAGCTTATGGTTCGATTAATCCGAGGGGCGTGCAGGCTATAGGCTATTCCTTAAAGCGTTTGGTTTACGTGGTTAGTGCATTAGCTAAAGCCAAATCTACCAGATTAAGAGTTCTTGCGGATACGATTGATCCATTGAACGACCTTGCAGACCACATTATTACCGCTTTGGTCGATACTCCTCCGATTGCTATTAAGGATGGCGGGGTGTTCCGCGAAGGATACAACGAGGAACTCGACGGCTACCGTAACGCCCGTAAGTCCGCTAAACAATGGCTTGCGGAATACGAGGCCAAAGAGCGCGATGCAACCGGCATAAAGCAGTTAAAAGTGGGTTATAATCGCGTTTTCGGCTATTATATTGAAGTAAGCAACTCCAATATTCCGCTTGTGCCGTATCGTTTTGAACGTAAACAAACGCTTACGACGGGTGAGCGCTATATTACTGAAGAGCTTAAACAAATGGAAGAAGTTATCTTGGGTGCAGAAGAAAAGGCGCTTAACCTTGAGTCCAAGCTTTTCCAAGAAATTAAATCGGTTTTATCTGAAGTTGTGCCTATACTTCAAAATAATGCAAACGCTGTTGCTGAACTCGATTTGATATATTCTCTTGCAACAACGGCTGTAGCTAACGGTTATTGCAAACCGAAAGTTAACGATAATAAGCAAGATATAGTAATAAAAGAGGGCCGTCACCCCGTAGTTGAGGTACTGAAGCGTCGCAACGCTTTTGTTCCTAACGATGCGATACTTGCAAACGATAGCCGTATGTTAATAATTACCGGCCCCAACATGGCGGGTAAATCTACTTATATGCGTCAAGTCGCTTTGATAGTATTGATGGCGCATATAGGTTCGTTTGTGCCGGCAACCAGCGCGGAAATTTCCATAGTAGATCGCATTTTCACAAGAGTTGGTGCAAGTGATAACGTTGCCTATGGTCAATCGACTTTTATGGTTGAAATGACCGAAATGGCCAACATAATCAATAACGCAACCGAAAAAAGTCTTTTGATTTTAGACGAAATCGGTAGGGGTACTTCCACTCTTGACGGCTTAAGCATAGCTTGGGCAATAGTTGAGCATATTGCACTCAACTTAAAGGCGAAAACTTTATTTGCAACCCATTATCACGAGCTATCCGAGCTTGAAAGCTCACTCCCCAACATCAAAAACTATCATATTTTGATTAAGGATACCGGCGGAAAGATAACTTTCTTGTATAAAATTGCAAGAGGTGGCGCAAACAAGAGTTTCGGTATCGAGGTCGCTTCCCTTGCCGGCGTAAACAAAAAGATTATCGATAGGGCAAGTAGCATTATGACTTCGATTGAGGAAAGTAGCGAGGGTAATTTAAGTACAAAGATTGCCTCCAATCCGTCAGAGGATGCCGTGCCGACTACTCAACTCGGATTCTTTGAAGAAGACAGTAAATATGCAGAGCTTGCCTCTATAATTGGCGACATCGACCTCGACGGTATTACTCCGTTACATGCTTTAACGATACTTTCTAACCTACAAAAGCTTGTTAAACAAAACGCAAAAAGGAAAAAATAATGAAGATTAATCTACTCGATAGTAGTATTTACAACTTAATTTCTGCGGGCGAGGTTGTGGAAAACCCCGCATCCGTTGTTAAAGAGCTTGTTGAGAACTCCATAGACGCAGGTGCACAAAACGTTAGCGTTTACATCGAGGACGGTGGTATCAAAACCATTGAAGTAATCGATGATGGCTGTGGTATCGAAAAGGATGAGCTAAAAAAGACCATAATGCCACATGCAACCAGTAAGATAAATTCGGCGCAGGATCTTTTTACCATCTCAACACTCGGCTTCCGTGGCGAAGCGTTGGCCTCAATTTCGGCGGTGTCTGAAGTGGAAATTCGTTCAAAATACGTAGATAGTGATCACGGTGCCTATCTTTACTCTAAAAATGGCTCAATCGAAATAGGTGATACGGCATATCCGCAAGGAACCTCGATTAAAGTAAGCAATTTATTCTTCAATACACCTGCAAGATACAAGTTTTTGGCATCTAAATCTACGGAAGAAAGTTACGTCACAAAACAAGTATTCCGTTTAATACTTGCCAATCCCGACGTTGCTATCAGATACTACGTTAATGGTAAATTGACCTATTCTTCACCTGGAGAAGGTCTTAAAAGCGCTGTAGAATCGGTATTTTTGCGTAAAATTGCCGATTCATTGCTCGAGGTTGAAACCGTTGAGAACAACGAAGGTATTAGAATTACGGGCTATATTTCCACACCAGAAGTATATAAAAACAATCGCACCAACCAAATAGTTATTTTAAACGGACGCGTCATTTCGGACGTAACAATGCAAGCGACCATCCAAAATGCTTATGGCAGTAGGCTGATGTCGAGATGCTATCCCATTTACGTTTTGAATATCGTAATGCCGTTTGATGCGGTAGACGTTAACGTTCATCCCAGTAAAAAAGAGGTTCGTTTCGTTTCCGCGCGTAGGGTTTACGGCGTAATTTATCGCTCGATAATGCGTACTTTGGAAGGCTACGAGCTTTCCAAGAGCAAAAACTTGATGGGCGATTATTTATTGATAAATTCGAGCGAAAACGCCCAAAATCAATCAGATATTTCCTCAAGAGGGGAGCAAGATCCCAATAGGGGGATTGTTAATGAGTCGAAAATAACCTTAGATGAAGCGCTTAATATAGTTCGTGGCGGTGGTAATAAGCCGGAACTGGAGTTTAGACAAGCTTCTTCGATAATTAAGATTACCGACGACCTCATCTATCTAAAGGCAGATTCCAGATCTAACGAAAAATACGATTTCAAGATTAGACCCAGCACTGATAAAAAGACTGATTCCAAGCCGAGTATCGGTTATGCAACCGTTTATAAGAACGAATATGCAAATAAATGGAACTTTAAGCGCAATATTATCGAGGATCCGTCTTTAAAAGCAGAAAGTGATTTCAATTTTACCGAAGTCGTACCGCAAGAGCTTACTTCTAAAGAAGTAGAACAAACTATAACACCGGAACCTATCGCGCCTAAAGAGTTTTCTTATAAAGTTGTGGGACAAATTTTCGATACTTATCTGGTTATCGAAAGTGGCGAAAAGGTTTTATTTATCGACCAACACGCTATGCACGAGCGCATTATTTTCGATAAACTTGTTGAGGAACTCAATACGAAGTCAGTATCCACCCAACCTTTGCTGATCCCTTATGTTTTTGAAGGCTCGGTTGATCAAATCAATGCACTCTTGTCGCAAAAAGAAGCTTTGCTTTCGAGCGGGTTTGAAATTGAACCATTTTCCAGTGATTCTATTAGAATTGGAACAACTCCGCTTATTTTGGGCGATAAACTGGACGTAAACACTTTGTTTACCGATATTGCAGATGAGATTATATGTGGCAAGGTCTCAAAGCTTGGCGAGATAAGCAAGGATAAACTTGCAATGATGGCGTGTAAGGCCGCGATGAAAGGGAACACCAGATTGAGTGACGATAACGTTGCGATGGTGATGGATTATTTCGCAAAAGACAATATGCCTTTACAATGTCCGCATGGAAGACCTACTGTAATCATATATAGGCGCACCGAATTTGAAAAACTCTTTAGGAGACGTGTATGATAATTATCGGTGGAGCTACAGCTACGGGGAAATCGCACGTTGCAATCGCACTCGCTAAAGCTATTGGTGGCGAGCTGATTTCTTGTGATTCTGCACAAGTCTATAAAGGCATGGACGTGGGAACCGCCAAGGAAAATGGCGATATTGGCGTTAATCAACACTTGATTGACGTTGTTGAGCCTTGTGAATCGTTTACCGTGGTTGACTTTAGGACTCTTGCAAGAGAAAAGATTTTAGAAATACGATCTCGCGGTAACGTTCCAATAATCGTAGGCGGAACGGGATTATATATTGATTCTCTTTTGTATGAAATGGAGTATGGTGGCGGTAGTGGTACGGACGATACCGCGCTCAAAGAGTCTTTAAAAAGAGAACTTGAAGAACGTGGCGCGGAATATATGCACGCAAAACTTAATGAGCTTGATCCGGTAACCGCTGAAAAAGTGCACGCTAACAACGTTGTGCGCGTTTTAAGAGCGCTTTACGTCGTTTTGCATACTGGTAAACCCATTTCGGCGCAAAACGCTAAATTTAACCCTGTAGAGCCTTTTAAGATGTTTGTAATAAAGCGCGATAGGCAAAAATTGCATGAAAGAATCAATACCCGTGTTGTAAAAATGGTTGAGGAAGGTTTGAAAGGGGAGCTGGAGGCGCTTTTAGCAAAGGGCTACGGCTTCAATCTTCAATCCATGCAAGCGATAGGCTATAAAGAGTGGCAAAGATATTTCGAAGACGGCGCCTCAATAGAGGACGTAATTGAACAAATCCAAGTCAACACGCGCCAATATGCAAAGCGACAAGACACGTGGTTTAACAATCGTTATAAAGGTATCGCAACCTACTTTGATATCGATAATCAATCGGTGGATGAAGTAGTAAATTGCATGATCAAAGAGATTAATTTATTATAAAATAAGCCCAAATTTATAAAAGAGGGGACTAAAAATGAACAAAAAAGTATTAGAAATCATCGAAAAAGCCGAAAATATTGCAGAACCGCTATTTAAGGTCATAGACGGCGATATCGCCTTATATAATCAGAAAAAAGTGCTTAATGCTTTCCGTGAGCATCGTGTTGCGGTGCGCCATTTTACTCAAACGACAGGTTACGGATACGATGACGTTGGTCGCGATACGCTTGCTAACGTATTTGCAACGGTATTTGGCGCGGAGTCTGCAATCGTTTCTCCCAATATTGTTTCCGGCACGCACGCTTTGACCATTACTTTATTTGGTTTACTGCGCCCAAACGATACGTTATTATGCATTACAGGAGCGCCTTATGATACGCTTAAGGAAGTTATAAACGGCGAAAATATTGGATCTTTAAAGGATTTTGGCGTAAAATACGCCGAAATTGGCTTAAAAGACGGTATAATCGACCTCGAGTCGGTGCAAAATTATTTAAATACTAATTCACCTAAAGTTATTATGATAACACGTTCGCGCGGATATGATTGGCGTGATGCGTTGTCAATCGATGATATTGCAAAAACGGTTGATTTTATAAGAAAAATCGACAAAAAAGCCATAATCATGGTCGACAATTGCTATGGAGAATTTATCGAAAAGTTGGAGCCCACTCAAGTTGGAGTGGATATTTGCGCGGGATCGCTAATCAAAAACGCAGGCGGTGGTATTGCGCCTACAGGTGGTTACGTTGTCGGCAGAAAAGACCTTGTCGAGCAAGTCGGTTATAGGCTTACCGCGCCGTCGATTGGCGTCGAAGTTGGTTCTTATAGTGGCTCATATATGCCGTTTTATGAAGGATTATTCCTTGCTCCGAGCGTTGTAGCAAATGCAATTAAAGGCACGATTTTGGCTTCAATTTCGCTTGATTTGCTCGGATATGAGGTAAAACCTGCACCAAAAGTTATGCCTAAAGACGTAATTTGCTCAATAAAATTCAATACTGCTGAAGAACTTATCGCGTTTATTCAAGGCGTACAGTATTCATCGCCCGTAGATAGCTACGTAACGCCTGAGCCGTGGGCAATGCCGGGATATGATCATGAAGTCATTATGGCCGCAGGAACTTTTGTTCAAGGCGCTTCGATTGAATTAAGCGCTGATGCTCCGATCAAGGAGCCGTACGTTGGATATTTGCAAGGCGGTTTGACTTATCAGCATTTTAAAATTGCATTGACCGAATGCCTTGAGCGTATTGTAAAATAGATTATAAAATTTATATAAATAATAGTATTAATTTAATAGAATTTTTTTGAAGAATCAATAGGTTTTGCGGACGAACAATCAGACGTAAAAATAATTTTACGAATAGATTGTAAATTTTTCTAAAAAATCGCCAGATATCAAGTTTTACCGATAAACTCGCAAAAAATGGCAAAACCTACTCCTCTCGAATCACTATCTATTCGCAAAACTGTTGTTTTGCGAATAGATATATAAATATTGATGCGTCAAAAAACAGGTAAAAATTGCTCGTCCCTCTCGTGATTTAAAAAATTTAAACGTCTCAAACTTTTAAAAATTTGTTAAAATTGTAATCGGATTTTTCTATACTCATTTGTGTTTTCATCATATAAATCATGATCATCACATCACATCACATCACACCACAATCCTTTCCTCTAATTTTTCTCAGTATCTTTTTTGTATTTTGATATTTGCATGTTGTTTTGTAATGGCTTTACCCTTTCGACAAATTGACTTTATCGATAGATATATTGATACTATAATAAACCCTATTCCTTTAGCTAACCAATACGTAAGTTTAACCAATCCTTTTAGAAGCAGTCCCAAGAATACGAATACTAATGAAACCAATTCCATTTTTCACCTCCTTCTAATTTGATTTTATTACCTAAATTCCCTATAGTCAACGCTTATTTTGCCTTTCAAATCATATTGTAACGTTTTGGTTACAATCCCCTATACTTTTTTTTATATTTAGGTGAATTCTTTTATTATATTGTGTTTTACGAATAGTTGTGATATTATTATTACATGGCAAACGAAAACTATTACGATCAATTTAATAGAGAAAAATACGATAAATTCAATGAAATTTTGGATCAACTTCCCTATTTTTGCAATGAATACTTTACCGGTATTGATATGCGTACCTCGGTTTTGACTAAATTGAACTACGCTACCGATCTTGCCATATTTTTTGATTTTTTAGTTCATAAAGTACGTGGCTTCGTAGGTAAAGAAGTCGTAGATATCACTTTAAAAGATTTAGATGAGTTCGTTACCGCTACTGAAATCGAGTATTTTTTGAGGTATCTATCATATTATTCCTTTAAAGGCAAGCCCTATCGCAACGGCGAAAAGGCAAAAGCTCGCAAATTATCCTCAATTCGTAGTCTTTTTAAGTATTTTTATAATAAGGATAAGCTTAAGGAAAACGTCGCAAGCAAAGTTTCGATGCCCAAGCTCCACGATAAATCTATTATTAGACTTGATGATAACGAAGTCGAAGGTGTTTTGAGGACGGTTGAAGCAGAGCAAAAATTCGGTTCTAAGTTCCAAGATTCTTATAATTTGAATACTCGAGATCGTGATATTGCTATTGTTACCCTATTTTTAGGTACGGGAATTCGTGTGAGTGAACTTGTTGGCATCAACGTTGAGGACATAGACCTTAATAACCTGGCGTTCAAGGTAACTCGTAAAGGCGGTAACGTTGCTGTTTTATATTTTTCCGAAGAAGTACGCGAAGCGCTTGAAATTTACCTTCCTTGGCGCGAAAAACGGCTCTTATACGCAAATTTGATTGACGACGTCAACGCTCTCTTTATTTCGTTACAAAATAAGCGCATTACCGTTCGTGCTGTTGAAAATCTTATTAAGAAGTATACCGGTGTAGTTAATCCGTTAAAGAGCGTTTCTCCCCATAAATTACGTTCTACCTACGGTACGGCGCTATATCGTCAGACCAAAGATATTTACATGGTTGCAGAAGTTCTTGGTCATCGCGACGTAAATACCACTAAAAAGCACTATGCCGCTATTGATGAGGACATCAAACGCGAAGCATCAACAAAGGTTGTGTTACGTACGAACAAATATTAATCCAACATAAAATCTTATAAAATATAAGCAAAAAGCCCCCCATTTTATAACTTATTTATAACATTTGCCATAAACAAGAATATTTGAGCGCGAATTATCTCTTAAAATGCAAACTTTTGTTTGCATTTTTTGTCGATATGTGATAAAATGTATACGAGTAAAGAGATTTATTGTCAACGGCATTGCGTTACTTAACTCTTTATATTATAATGTTTATGGAGCTTACAGCTATGACAAAGACCGTCGAGATGAAGGAAAAGATTGCTGAAATACGTGATTATATTTACGAAACTATTGACGATCGAGGATGCCCTCCCACAATACGCGAAATCTGTCAAAGATTTGATATCAAATCCACTTCAAGTGCCGCATACTACCTACGCAAACTTGAAGATGCAGGTGAACTTCGCATTAACAAGCAAAAAAGCCGTGGTCTTGAAGTAACCGGTAAAAGGATTACCTCTCGTGACGTATTGGAAGTTCCCCTTGTCGGCTCGGTAACCGCAGGTGCACCTAAACTTGCTCTTGAAGATTGTGACGAATCGGTATATTTACCGACCAATCTATTTAATCGCGTCAATGAAGACACGTTTATGCTAACCGTAAGTGGTTCGAGTATGATTGAAATCGGTATTCATGATGGCGACATGATAGTTGTTAAAAAGCAAGAAACGGCTCGTAACGGTCAAGTTGTTGTTGCTCTTGTAGATGGTGATTGTGCTACCGTAAAGCGTTTTTACAGCGAAAACGGCAAGGTAAGACTTCATCCTGAAAACAAAAATATGAAGGATATTTATCCCGAACAATGTAGCATACTGGGCATTGTCGTTGGACTTATAAGAACTGAAATAAAATAAGGTTATTTAATATATGGATACTGTTAATACCGAATTAATTCGTGGCCACGTCGATACGATCATACTTAACTCTTTATCAGAGCGCGATCGTTATGGCTACGAAATTTTAGATATAATAGCCGATTTATCCGAAGGTCGTTACGTCATTAAGCAACCTACTTTATATTCTTGCTTAAAAAGGTTGGAGAAATTAGGTTTTATTTCATCGTATTTTGGAGATGAAAGCAACGGTGGCCGTCGTCGCTATTATAAACTTACCGAAAAAGGTCAAGAAACGCTTACTCAAGATCAACGTGAGTGGGAGTTTTCTCGTACTATAATAAATAAGTTGTTGAGCGATAAAGAAATCGACTTAAAAACGGTTGAAGCTCCTTTCGATCCCAATGAATTACGTCCTCTTACAAGGCGTGTAAAGGCGCATGAAGCGCCCGAAAACGGCCTAGAAGACGGTGAAATTGTTTCTGAAGCACAAACTTCGCAGATTCCGGCTAATTCCGTAGTTCTTCCGCAATCGATGTTCAACGAGCCTCCTATCGTATCGCCCGGCTACGTATACGTTGCAGTACCGAAAGAGCAAGCTAAAGCCGGTGTCACTTTTGTTCCTCAAGAGGAAGCTCAACAAAGTTTGGTGGTTGAGGAAAAACCTCAACCTATCGTTGAGTCTTCGCAAACCGTGCAATCAGAGCCTACCGCAATTGACGGACAAGACGAGGAAGAAGCATTATTTATAAAAGAACAACAAACCAAAGCTCGCCAATTACTTCAAATTGGTGAATTTGCCCCTGCTGTTACCAATCTTTTGGGTGAAGATCCCGCTACAGGTGAAAAAAATTCTACCTACGAGTCACAACCGTTGACTGACGAGCAACGTAGTTTCCTTAATAATCGTACGACTGTTGATATGCAAGAAGGCTTTAATTATCGCGAGCCTTTTGGTGCAATCTTCGGTCATATGAGCGAGCAAGAAGAAGCTGCCGCCGCAATGCAACACGCCCAAGAGGTTGAAAGAATTGAAAATTCTGCAAAAGCACGTCATTTTGGTGACGTTAAGCAGTCGTTATATGAAGATGGATTCAAGCTCAAAGTATATCAAAAGGCAAACTCCATTAATCATTATTACATGAAGTTTATCTACAGTAACCGCATCAATCGTGATACCGCAATATTAACCTATTTGGTACTTTGTGTTGAAATTCTTGCAATGATTATTGCATATAAAGTGTTCGGCACCCCTATCACCTATTTTATAATTGCCGGTTTAGGATTGATTATCCCCATTGCTGCGACTATCATTTGGGCGGTAAACCCCACAAAACGAATACGAGCGCAGTTTAATTTTAATCAAACGATAGCAAACTCGCTGATAGCATTTGTAGTTATCGTGGCAATTACCATTGTTGTATCGCTATTATTAGACGGCAACTTTAAGCTCGGCACCACCTACGTTCCTATTATAATTGCAGCAGATATTCCCATTGGTGTAATGATATACGGACTTCTTTACAAGAGCAATAACTACCACCTTAAAAAATAACTGTTCTATACAAATAAAAAGGATAACGAAATCGTTATCCTTTTTTTATAACTTATTTTAATTATTTTGCGATGTAAATCTTGATGTCGCCGGTATCGGTCGTTATTTCACAAACGCCACCGCTAACGCCTCGCGGAACGTCTATATCGCCTGTATCGGATCTGACGATAAATATCTTTTCCGAGAGTATCGAGCCGATAACGTCACCGGTATCTGTTGTTATTATAAATTCGCCTGCATCTGAACGATTAAGGTTAACTTCGCCTGTATCGGCAGAGATTTTGCATAAATCATCAGTTAATACGTTCACTAATGAAATGTCACCGGTATCGGTTGTAACGTCACATCTTCCGGTTATCACGTTTGTAAGGGATACTTCACTTGTATCTCCTATTATAGCTAAGTTATTGCAAGTGAGATTATTAACTTCCACGTCGCCCGTTGATACGTTTATTGTAATATCGTTTGAGCACGTGAGGTTTGAAACTTCAATTTCACCAGTCGATGCCGTTATAGATACGGAGTCCGCTTGTACGTCTTTTACTTCTATATCTCCGGTTGATGCTGTGATTTTGAGGTTTTTAGCATCGGCTTTATAATCAACGTCGCCAGTGCTTACCGTTATATCGGTTGTATTAAATTTGAAATTACTGGGAATTTCTACGTCACCGGTCCTTGCTTTGATTATAAGAGCATTATATTCATTTTGAGGCAAGTAAACGGTTAAGACGGATTCTTTTATTTCGATAGCAATGTGTTGATACCATGCTTTATTCTTGTACCTTTCAATAGATAATTTATTGTTTTCGGCAATAACGCTGTGTTTTTCGTACGGACTTTCATATAAAACGACCTTGCAATTATCTTCGCGTGAAGGCATAAACTTTATTTCAGCATCGCTTTCAATATAAATATCACTAAAAATATCTTCGATGACGTATTCGTTCGTAACTTTTTTAAGACCTTGCAGTAAAGCAAACGCTAATATAGCCATACCAAGTATTAAAAAGATGGCGCCAATTATAATTCCGATTTTTTTGCCAATACTCATATAATCCTCCTTTTACCAGGGTTGGTTAAGTTTATCGATTTCATTGCGTGCAATTTCGTCACAGCGATTATTGTTTACGTTGTCGCTGTGTCCCTTTACTTTAACAAATGAAACACGGTGAACGTCCATTTGTTCCATTAGAGCTTGCCATAAATCAACGTTTTTAACGTCGTCTTTGCCCTTGGTGCGCCAGTTATGAGTTATCCAATAATTTAGCCAGCCTTTTTCTATAGCGTCGACGGCATATTGAGAGTCGCTGTATATAACAACTTCACAGGGCTCTTTTAAGCATTTTAATCCTTCAATAATGGCGGTAAGCTCCATGCGATTGTTCGTTGTTGAAAGCTCGCCACCAGAAGCAATTTTTTCGATACCTTTATAAATAAGTATCGATCCCCATCCGCCTGCCCCGGGATTTCCACTGCAAGCTCCATCTGTATATATTTCTACTTTTTTCATAGTTTTTCTGATAAATACTCCGATTTTTTGCGACAAGCTTCGATTGCTTTATCTACAATACCATATAAGTCAAGATCGTTAAACACGTTTACTGCTTCGATGGTCGTTCCGCCTTTTGAACAAACTCTTTCAACAAGAGTGCCAAGATCAAATTCTGCCATTGAAGCATATAAAGCACTTCCCTCGATTGTTTTTAGAGCAAGTTGCTTGCTTTCTTCTTCAGTTAAACCTCCGTTAATACCTGCTTTTACCATTGCATCTGCAAACATATATACGTAAGCTGGACCGCTACCGCTTATAGAGGTCACGGCATCGAACTTATCCTCGCTAATGATTATAGTTTTACCACAAGTGTTTAAAACGTTGGTGATAAATTGTTCAGTATCGTCTATAACGTTATCGAAGCAAACTGCCATAACGCCTTTACCGATGGTACAGGGAGTATTGGGCATTACGCGCACCACGCCAATCTTTTCACCTAAATAACTACGTAAAGTATTAATCTTTACGCCAGCCATAATCGAAAGTATGGTTTCGGAGTTGATTTTTGTGGTGTTCTTAAGAATATCCGCATAGAATTGAGGTTTTACTCCCAAAACTGTGATTTGACAATTAGCGAAAATTTCGTCCGTCGATGACAAGACGCTTACGCCTTGATCTTTATATTTTTGAGTTTTATTGGTATCTAAATCGAATACGGCGATTTCGTTAATACTAATCGAAAAATCTCCGATACTTGTTAAAAAACGGTCAAGTATCGCCCCAGCCATTACACCTGTACCAATAAAGCCGATTTTATATTGCATAATTACTCCTTTTTAAGAAATAATGATTGACTTAAACCGAATATTTGTATATAATACAAATGTTCAAATTTTTAGGGGAGTGGCTCAACGGTAGAGCAACGGTCTCCAAAACCGTCGGTTGCGTGTTCGAATCGCGTCTCCCCTGCCAAAAGCATCCTATGGATGCTTTTTTATATATTTTACTACAGAGTAATATATAAGTCAATGAAAGATTTAGTATAAAAAAGAGCGACTCTTGCGAGTCGCTCTAAATTTACTAAAGCAATTAGTCTTCGTCGCTTGCAAACTTTGCGAGGTCGAGGCCCTTGAAGAGGTCTGCCATGGTAGCGCCGGTGGTAGAAGATACGTACTCATGGGGTTCGTCATCTTCAACAACACGCTTTGCTTTGCGCTCGCCCTTCTTCTCGTCTGCCATAGCAGCACGCTTATTGAATTTAGCGGAACGGCTGGGTTTTTCTTCTGCTTCAACTTCTTCAGCTACAACTTCTTCAGCTACAGGAGCTTCGATGAGTGCCTTGATGCTTAAGGTGATCTTGTTCTTTTCGAAGCTGATGATCTTCGCTTCTACTTCGTCGCCAACTTTGAGAACTTCGTTAGCGTTGCTGATCCACTTGTGGCAGATTTCGCTTACGTGTACAAGACCGTCGATACCGTTTTCGATGGAGATAAATGCACCGAAATCTTTAATTCTTTCAACTTTACCCTTAACAACGTCGCCAACGTGATATTTTTCAGCAGCGAGTTCATAGGGTTGTTTTTGGAGTTGCTTATAACCGAGGGATACCTTGTCAGCATCTCTGTCAGCCTTAAGAACTACGAATTCGTACTTCTTGTTGAGCTCGAGAACTTCCGAAGGATCTTCAACTTTGGTCCAGCTAAGGTCGCTGATGTGGAGTAAGCAATCCTTGTTCATGATGCTTACGAAAATACCAAAGTATTTGTCGTCTTTCTTTGCAAAGCGTTTAACTTTACCTTCAACAACGTTGTTAACTTGCATTGCATCCCAGAAAGCTTCTTCTTTAGCAAGCTTTTCTTCCTCAAGGATAATACGTTGGCTTGCAACGATTCTCTTGGGGTTGGAACGACGCTTCTCTTCGCCTTCTTGAACTTCTTCATCTTTCGGGGGAAGGATGCGGAGACGGAGCTTCTTGCCAACGTACTCTTCTAAATTCTTAACGTAACCAACGCGGATTTGGCTTGCGGGTACGAAGATGGTGTAGGAACCGATCTTACCAAGAAGACCGCCCTTGATTGCTTGAGAGATGGTGAGGCTGAATTCTTCGCCTTCTTTGATAGCCTTAACTGCTTCGTCAGCAACTAAAAGCTCATCGTACTTTTTCTTGGAAAGGTTGATAGCCTTAAGTTTAGCATCGGTCTTGGGGATGATGATAGCTTGGAGATTATCGCCAATAGCGTATTTGCTGGGGTCGTAACTTCCGTCGAGTTCCATTTCGTCTGCAGCGATGAATCCGGAATCGTTTTTGCCGTTGAGCTTAACGTATACGGTAACACCGGTGGGATCGATAGACTCGATGGTAGCCTTAACGGTCATACCTTCACGGTAGGACTTGGGAGCGTAACCACTGCGGAGAGCTTCTTCCATAGTGCTGATTTCGACCTCTTTTTTAGCGGCCTTGACTTCTTTAACGGGTTCTGCAGCAACAGCTGCTTCGGTTTTGACCTCTTCAACGGTGTTGAGGTCTACAGGGTTGATGTTTTGTTCCATTATGTTGATAACCTCCATAACCAACTCTTTCGGAGTTGATGCGCCCGTAAGTATACCGGGCATTGTGATATTTTTTATTTCTGCTACCGACTGTAAATCGGATACATTTTCGATGATGTAAGAACGCTCGCAGTAGGTTTTTGCGATTTGTAAAAGCCTATTAACGTTAGCACTTTTGCGGTCGCCAATAACCAATACGAGGTCGGATTCTTGAGCTATTTTGCAAGCATCCGACTGTCTTACCACTGTAGTATAACAAATAGTATTAGAGATTACAAGCATTTTTGATTGTTTAGTGAGCGATTTTTTTAAAATTTCGCCTATTTTACGATACCTTAAGGTATCGAAAGTAGTTTGTGCAACCAAAATATACTTGCTATAGTCCATCGGGACTTTATCAACGTCTTCTTCGGAGCTGATAACGGTATAATTTTTAGCGTATCCGATGGTTCCGATAGTCTCGCGATGATCGTAGTCGCCGGCAATAATTACGTGGGTATCGTCATCCGCTTGAGAAACGATTTGATGTATCTTTTTAACGTTAGAACAAGTCGCGTCAACGACGTTGATTCCACGCTTTTCAGCTTCTTCATAAACAGCGGGCGGAGCACCGTGGGCACTGATAACCAAAGTGTCCCCTATCGAAAGATTTTCGAGCGATTTTACTACGAAAACTCCCGAATCTTCAAGTTTTTTAACAACGTTTTTGTTATGAGCTATCGGTCCCCAAGAGTAAATTTTACCTACTTGCGAAGCCGTTTTCATGGCAGTTTCGATAGCCTTTTCCACGCTACTGCAAAGGCCTTGGAATTGTGAAACGTTTATTTTCCTTTGCATATCTCTTTAACCTTATTTGCAACCTCTTCGATAGTCATGTACGAGGTGTCGATAACGACAGCGCCATCGGCAACTTTCAAAGGAGCAAAATCACGGTTCATATCTTGGTAATCGCGTGCTTTTATATCGGCTAAAATTTCCTCAAATGTATGCGAAAAGTCACCCTTTCCCTCAAGGTCTTTTTTGCGCCTTTCTGCGCGTACTTCGGGGGATGCATCCATATAGATTTTGACGTTAGCGTCAGGTAAAACGTAACTTCCGATATCTCTACCATCAAGTACACAGTCGGTTTTGGATGCGATTATGCGTTGTAAAGCACACATTTTAAGACGAACTTCGTGTATCTTTGAAATCGTAGATGCTGCCATGCTTATGTGATGTTCGCGAATATAAGGTGTAACGTCGAGGTCGTTAACTATAACTTTTTGGCCGTTTTCGCTATATTTTATGTCCATATCAACGGTTTCAAGGAACGGTACTACTTTGTCACGGTCATCGGGTTGAATACCGTTTTGAAGTGCGTAATAAGCCAGTCCTCTATACATGGCACCGGTATCTAAATAAGCGATATTCATGGTTTTGGCAATATATTTTGCGATGGTGCTTTTTCCAGCACCGGAAGGTCCGTCTATTGCGATGTTTAAGGTCATTCTATTTCTCCTTATATGTTGTTGCCGGCGGCATAGCCGGTTGAAAAAGCTATTTGTAAGTTATACCCACCGGTAAGAGCATCTACGTCGAGCATTTCACCGGCGACTGAAAGATTGGGTATAATTAAGCTTTGCATTGTTTTTGGATTGATTTCTTTAACGTTAATACCGCCTGAAGTGATTATTGCCCTCTCGATGGGAGCAAGTGATTTTACGTTAAAAACAAGCGATTTTAGGGCGTTTAGAAGCTTTTTGCGCTCCTCTTTGGTAATAAGATTAACCGTTTTATCTTGTGGTATTTCAGTAATTTTAACAACGTAAGGTATTAGACTCTTTGGTAGTAATTGCGAGATAGCGTTTATAAACATTTTATTGTTTTGTGCGCTGAAGTCGCTTAAAATACGTTTATCTAAAGTCGACTCGTCAAGAGCCGGTTTAAGGTCCAAATTTAAGTGATAATCGCGGACGTTAAGGCGGTTGATCTTCGATGAGATGGTAAGCGCTATAGGGCCGGACAGGCCTTCATCGGTAAATAACATTTCTCCGAATTCCGAGTAAATTTCTTTGCCGTTTTGGTTGTTTATTACTGAAAGCGTAACGTTTTTAAGGGATAATCCTTCGGGTAGAGGTAGATCTAACGTCGAAAGCCTCTTGCGAGTTGCGGTTTCTGCGCTATCAACAATGATTTCCGATAAACCGGCTACGGGCTTAACGACGGTATGACCGATTTTTGTTAAAATCTTAAGTCCTTTGCCGTCTGAACCGGTTTTAGGGTATGAAAGACCGCCCGTTGCAATAACGAGGTGATCACATTCAATAACACCTTTGTTTGTAATAATTGAAGGAATTAGACCATCTTCATTAATCTTAACGTCGGTTAGTTCCGTTTCAAAACGAAGTTCGATTTTGCGGTTTTTGATTGCACGAAGAAGTGCATCGATTATATCACTACTTTTATCAGAAAGGGGAAATACGCGTCCACCACGCTCAACTTTAAGCGCAACACCTTCGTTTTCAAAAAACTCTTGTACGGAATTTGAGTCGAAAGCTCGCAAGGAACTCATCAAGAATTTGGGATTGCTAACAACGTTTGATAAAAAATCACGAAAATCTGCAACGTTAGTTACGTTACAGCGTCCTTTGCCGGTTATGTATAGTTTACGCCCTATTTTTTGGTTTTTTTCAATTAAAGTAACTTGATGACCATTGTCACTTGCAGCAATAGCTGCCGTTATTCCTGCAGGGCCACCGCCAACGACTACTACGTGCATTATGCCTTCTCCTTAAGTTTGCGCATTTGAGAAAACATAGTGTTATCGGAGGTTAGCGGAGTAATTGTTGCGTAACCTTTTTGATACCAACTAACGTCACAATCGTCAACGTTTACAACTTGCAAAGGATTTCCGACGAGTGTATGAGGAATGCCTTGTTCGGTTTTTTCGTCAACCAAATATATATCGCTATATAATCTAACTCCTAAAGGAGTTACTTTATGTCCAATATTGCCTATTCTCTCATTATTAATATTGACGTTGAGAGCATATTCAGATGAACACATGGACAGATAATAATCAAAGTTTTTAATAAAGAAATCGATAACGTAATCGAAATCGGTATCCTCATCTGGGTTCGCGGAAAGTGCTATGGATTTATAACCGAGAACACTTGCTTCCATCGCTGCGTTAGCCGTGCCGGAGTAGACGATGGTCGTGCCGATGTTAGGCTCGTTATTTATGCCCGAAATAACTAAATCCGGAGGATTTTGTGCCATAAGTTCGGTGCCGAGCTTAACGCAATCAGCCGGAGTTCCGCTCAAAGAATAACATTTATAACCGTCGGACTCAGCATCATCGATCTTTTGAAGATAAATTGGTTTGCCAAAGGTCATGGCGTGCGCCATGCCACTATTGCATTTTAGCGGTGCTATAACCAAAACTTCATGTTTTTTTGCAAGTTCTTTTGCAAGCCCTCTAATGCCGTATGAAGTGTAGCCGTCGTCGTTAACAAGCAGTATTCTCATTATAACCTCTGCAAGATGGCGATCTCTCTATCGGTTAAATAGCGACTCATGCCCCTACCTAATCCGCCGAGTTTTAAGTCACCGATCTTGGTGCGCTTAAGGAAAATAACGTTGGCGCCTACGTACTCGAACATACGGCGTACTTGGCGGTTTTTGCCTTCATAAATGGTAATTTCGATGCGAGAGATATTGTTTTCAACGCCTAAAACCTTTACTTTAGACCTATGAGTTACCGTGCCGTCAAGCGGAATACCGTTACGCAAACGTGCAAGGTCGCTTTCTTGCAAAGTACCTTCAATTTTAGCAATATAAGTTTTAGGAATTTCGTTGGAAGGATGAGTGAGCTTATTTGCAAGAGCACCATCGTTGGTTAATAAAATTAAGCCTTCGGTATCATAATCCAATCTACCAATGGGGAAAATGCGCTTATCGGTTACGTTGACGTAATCCATAATGGTTTTACGTGCCTTGACTTCAGAGCCTTCTTCAGGCGTTTTATCGTCTTTTACAGTGGTAACGCAACCTTTCGGTTTATGTAACATTATGTAAACGTAACGATTGACGAGCGTAATTTTACGATCGTCAACGGTTACAGTGTCGTTAAATTCATTGATATCGGTTCCGAGTGCAGTAACGGTTTTGTTATTAACCTTTACTTTGCCTTCAGCAATAAGTTTGTCGGCTGCGCGTCTTGAAGCAACGCCACATTCGGCAATATATTTGTTAAGTCGCATTTTTACCTCAAAAAATCGAAAACTTTTTATCTACATTATATATACTATATAATTTTTCGGTAAATATCAAGTGGTTGTTGATAAAAATGTTGACCTCTCCCAAACTATTTGCCTTATCGTGTGGGGCTGTGATATGGTTTGGTATTGATACTCGCGCATCAATATTTTCAGAACCGTCCGCTTTTACGGGGTAATAACGATCAGTATTGGAGTATACCTCGACTGACTTAATTTTCTTGCCTTTTTTTACCTCGATTTCGCCGTATGATTTGTTCTTATCGATAACCTTAACCATTTTATAATTTTGGTGTGCGTAGTCCATCAAATTTGCGCATAGCTGAAAATAGTCGTAATAATTAAGAGCTACAGCAACAACTTGCATATCGTTTCTTTCACTTGATGCGATAAGACATCTACCGGCCTCGATTGTATAACCGGTCTTAACGCCGTTTGCCCCTTCGTAACTATATAAAATACGATTTTTATTAGCAAAATAGCGTGATTCTTCACCGTTTTCCCCTTCAACAACGTGCATTTTTGTGGAAACAATCTCTTTGAACGTAGAATTTTTGAGAGCTTCTGAAGCGATAACACATAGATCGTAAGCCGATGTATAATGATTTTTTGCAGATAAACCGTGCGGATTTACAAAGTGTGAATTTTTTAAGCCGAGAGAACTCGCCTTTTCGTTCATTAAATTTACAAATTTTTCAACACTTCCGGCGGTATGGATTGCAAGTGCGACCGCGGCATCATTGCCGGAACGAAGCATTAATCCGTAAAGAAGATCTTTTACAGATATTTTTTCACCTAATTTTAGGTAGATCGAGCTGCCCTCTATACCAACAGCTTCCTTCGGAATTGTAACTATTTGGTCTAAATCTACAATGTTTTCAATTACAATAAGTGCCGTTAAGGCCTTTGTAGTACTTGCCATTGGTAGTTTGGCATTTTCATTACTGCTTTTTAATAAACGATTACTGCTGACTTCCATCACGGCATATGCCGATTCATTACTTGCATATGATTTGCGTTGGCTACGTACGTTTAATAGCGAAATGCCAACTGAAAAAGATAACGCCACGAGGAGTAGCGTTAGAGCTATTAATTTATGCTTATGCTTTTTACAATTTTTTGTGCTGTTTCTAACCATTTTTCCAAATTTGATTGATCGTTTGATGATTCGTACTTTCTATCTTTTTTTGATTTTTGTTCTTCATGATTTTTATGCTTGCCAAAGTTAAAGTTAATGTTTAAATTTAAGTCCATTTTTGCTTTCTCCTCGATAAAAGCATCTTAATTAACTGTAAAATAATACGCCAAAACATAATTTTTACAGTAGTTTCCAAATAAATCGAATTTGCGGTTTGATTGTTAAAAAAGTTGACTTTTGGCGAGTTTTCTTTAAAAACCCCTCTTAATGTATTCTCGATTAAGCCAAAAATTATAATAAAACCATAATTCAATAATTCATTTATGGCCGTTTGCTCCATTTTCTTAAAAGTACAAGTTAAAACAGTCTGTTTAGTGCTAATTGATATTAGTGGTTTAGTAAGGTTTAATTCATTTACCACACTCGGCCTCTTTATTTTGTCGGCTATAGAAAATGTTTTACGATATACTTTTATCGATTTATTTTCATCTAAAATATTTATAGTAGCTCTTATGATAAATAAGTGCTTAACCTCTATTTCTATGGGTTTACCCTCTTGCCAATATGCTCTAAAAAAAACTGCCATACGTTTTTAGTATGGCAGTCTATTTTGTTATTATGTCCTATCGTTGCTATTTACGATGGGTAAGAGATTTTTTAATAGCTCGTTTGGTAGCGTGTTTTACCACACTGCGATAGTTCATTGCTCTAACAGCAAATGCCAATGCTACAACAATGCCTATGCCTCCAACTACACCTCCGCCTACTACGTAAGGAGTGATGTTCTTTTCACTATCTTGTTTGGGCTCGTAAGTAATTGTGTAAATATTAAGTTTATAGTCAAAGTAATAGTTTTCGTCTGATCCTTCGTTGTATTCAACAAGGTTTGTGCCGACTTGGCCACTCTTTGCTTTAACTGTGGGCTTAACCGCCAAGTCGTTTTCATCTTCGTTTTCTACGAAACCATCGTACAAAATGGTAAACTTGGGAGCAACGCCGGCTTTAGTAGTAATTCCATCTTCTACGTAAACTGTTAATTTTTTCTTACCAATCGAGAATTCAACGGAGTTGGAGCCCGAAATGGTGTAGCTCGGGTTAGATGGAGTTACGGTTACCCTATAAGTTCCTGCATTTTTGACTTGTAATGCACTGAATTCCTTTATCGGTTCGCAAGTGTCGCCTTCAACAATACCGGTTAAAATTACGTTGATTTCTGACTCTCTTGTATAACCATTATATACAAGATCTTTGTAATTTTCGAAGGTAACCGTAATCGCCTTTGTCCTTATAAGTAAGCTTTCATTTCCGCTTACTGCCAAGTAGTTGTTTGTTTCAGCATAAGATGCGGTTACAGTATGTCTTCCGGCTTGCGGGAATTCGGGGAATTCTGCACCGGCTTCTTCGAAGGAATAGCGCACCGGAACTTCTACGTTAAGGCCGATTGCAGATACAGTTGCGGTAATCGCACTAAACGAGCCGTAAGTTTGAGCTAATTGACCGCTGAAGGTGAGTTTAGGTGCAATCTTATTGATCGTGAGCATTGCAGTTGCAAAGATGCTTCTGTATTGCTTATAACGTAGGAATACTTTAACGTTGTATACACCGGCATTGACGGGAGCGGTTTCGCTTTCGTCGTAATATACGCCCGAATAAAGGATTTCGGTCTCGATTTCATTTGCGGTGCTTTCGTCTTCGTAATCGATTTGCGGGACGAGAGATTTTGCGGTATTATCGAAATCAACCGTCAAGTTGTCGAGTGTTACGTTTGCAAGATTGCGTACGATCGCGCTAACACTTAATTTGGTTGTGATCAAGTTGTAGTTACCGTTATCAATCTTGATATCGTTAATAGTAACCTCGGTTTCACCTATTTCTTTGCTCTTGAGGATTTGGTCGAAGGTTACGTTTACTTCATCGTTATTAATTACACCCTCAAGTAACATATGCGTACCGATTTGAACGTCTGAAGTGTAGGTACCATCGATAAGTTTGTCGTATTTAATGCCACTAGCCACAAGCGAGATATCCTTGGGTAAGATTACGATAACCGCTTTTGCTGAATCTGACTCGTAAAGAACGTTATAGTTGGTTAATTGAGCATTTTCTGCTGGTTTCAATACGATTGTGTAACCGTAGGTATCGCTTACGTTTTGTATTGTGTCAAGAGCCGTACCATCTTCGTATACGCCGGTAAGGTTTAGAATATTAGCTTCGCCTTCATCGCCGGGAAGGAATCCATCGTAACCAATGTCGATAGAGGGAACATCACCATAAGTTAATTCCGTTTTCTCTACGCTTAATTTAACGGTTACGTCAAGTGCATTTATCGTACCCTTTGACGGATATTCGAAAGGTTCGGGTAGTATGTAGTTAGGTGCATAGTCTGATACGTTGAATGCGTAAGTAATCGTAATGGTCTTGCCGGTGCCAGCGTTTTCGTTATCGAAAGTAGCGATGGCATACAAGCTTTGACTACGTAATTCGGTATTAATTTGCGAGGTGATAACTGCATCGATAGTTGCACCGTTTAGTCCATTGTTATTCTCCTTAATCTTTGCCATAATTACACCCTTACCGAGGTAATCTCTTTCGGTTTCTACTATCGGATGGTTTTTATCGGGCCCGAATAAGTTGGAAAGATCATACCTATCTACCATTAAGGTGTAAACCGCAGGGCTACCATCGGCCTTTACAGCGCTATAGTTATCACCGCCGGCCTCCTCTTTGAATTGAACGGTTAAGGAGTATCCACCTGCTTTAACAGGTAATAATCCAATGTTTTCGTCGTAGATTAACGTGCCGGGAACTCTTTCTCTGATGATTTCAATATAATTCCACCACGGGAAGTTGGCTTGATCGTCAGAATTGTTGTATGCATCAACGATTTCGGCGTGACACTTTTTAAGACCTACGTCGTTGTTGGTGATGCTAAAGAAATCAAAATAGTTGGTCTTGTTGTAAACACCGTTATCGTCAGTTCCGTTGTAAGGCTCGTATTGACCGTAAGTGATATTAAAGTCTTGGAAGTTAACGACAACAGTTCTACCGCGAATTATAATCTTATCTTCATTAGACCCCTCTTTCATTATGGTAACGATGCTCTCGTTATCGTCAACAGCTTCTTTAGAGTAAACAAAATTATAGGTTCCAGCATCCAAAGGCGTGCCATACGGGGTTAGAGTGATGGTAACGTTAATGATACCAAATACTGAAGTCGGTACCTCAATCGTATGGGTAAGCGTGGGATTTGCCGTAAAGTCATGATCTAAATAGTCGAACGTAAACGTCGGAACTTCAAACTCAACCGCACGTTTTACTATTTGGAAGAAGGCATCGTTTACGTTGGAACGAATTATTTTATAGTTTTTGTTGTCCCAAGTATAGTTGACAAATAGGTATAGGTTGTAAACCGCTTCAACATCACCGCCCGAATAGTTATTCGTATTACGATCTCTTTCAAGAGTGACGACTATCGATTCCCCTTCTAAACCGGCAACTCTTTGAGTAAAATCAACGTCAGCATCGCTATCGCCATACTTTTTAGAAATTGTTTTCGCAGTAAAAGCAATTTCATATGGTTGAACCTCTAAATCACCTGTAATATATTCAACGACAACGCCATTGTGATAGATTTCATAGTTAGAGTTATCACTAATATAAGCATCGAAGGAATATTTACCGACGTTGCGTACTTCTTCGTCTTCAAGAAGTTCAACACGAGAAGAGCCTTCTACCTTATAACGATTGATACCGAAGGTTACAACGTCATTTTCTATAAGGCCCGAGCCTTCTAATATGGTGCCGTTACTTTGCAATACCGTACCGGGAGCATAGCCGGAAACAGTTGCAAGGTCTGCGTATACTTCTTGAACTTTAGCGGTATAATCTTGAGTTGCATTGAAGTTGAATTTTGCGGCAAGGCGACGTGGAGTAATGGTAACACTACGATATTCGAGTAATGAAGTATCAATGCCACCTTCGTCAACAAGGATATAGTTGGTTGCCCATGTTTCGTTAGGAAGTGTTAATGATACCAAATAATTACCTACGTTAATACATTCAAATATAGGTCTATGATCGGTATCATAAAATTTAATTTCCATCGCGATGGCTTTGTTTTCCACTGAACCAGTTACCGTATATGAAGGTGAAATGTTTTGACCATTATAAACGTAGCGTGCGTTTGCGTCAGCAACGTTAGTAAACAATCTTGCTGTTAAAAGCTTTCTATTAATTACAAAGTCTGCATAAACGGTATCCGGATTGATCTTGAAGTTTTTATCATCAGAAAGAGTTGCATACGCAATATACTCACCTGCAAGTATAGGCGTATTATCTTGTACGGGGGTAGACGTTGCTTTATGCAAGTAGCTTACCGTGGGATACAAAATTCTACCGCTATTTTGTAAGATACCATTAAGCGTACCATCGGGATCGGCAATAACGCAAATTATCTTTTGAGAATTACCATTGTAAATCGGAACGATATCGTCAGAATAAGAATAAGATAGATCTACTTGGTATTTTGCAATTGTAAAAGTAAGATTTTTGGTGTTAACGATGGTATAGTTGTCTTTGATATTCTTTCCGTCAAGATTAATTAATCTGGGTACGGCAACATATCCGGATGCATCAATCGGTAATACGGTAGTATCGGAACTACTACCACTATAGGTGTCTAATAGATAGTACGAAACCTCTATACTTACAGATGCTTTATCAACTTCGAAAACTGAAGCCCCGGCTTTGAAGCTTGCCGTTACGTATTGGGTTGTGCCATTGTAGATAAAGTCGCTATAGTTGCTAAATACAATTTCTACGCCTTTTGGAGTTATGTTGAAAAAGTGAGTATCACCCTCTTCAGATAAAACGTAATTACTGGTAACTCCACTTGCTACTTTAAGTGTGGTTTTTACAGAATATGCTCCGGTATAAATAAGGTCTTCTGCATTAATTTCTGTGCTGTTTGCGTAGTAAGTAAGGTTATATGAAGGTATTTCATCGCCGCTTACGACACCAACAAAAGCAGGTGTAATTGAACAACTTGCACCGGAATAAGTGATGCTCTTGGGAGCTTTTGTATAATCTACGCTTATCGTTTTAGGAGTAATGTTGAAGTAGCAAGTTCTTTCGCCGGTATAGTTGCCTTTACCTTGAATTGCGAAAGACGCTGTACCTACGTTCACATTATTAATAACGCTATTTTCAACTATTACATAGTCTGCATTAGCGCCATATACAAGTTTATAGCCCGAAGTACTATGTAAGTAAAGCTCTACTTCGGGAGAAATCGCTTGGCCACAGTATTCCTTATCAACCATTGAACCAACTTTAATAAGTTCGCTATTTAGACTTAATGCATTAACGCTATAATCGAAAGAAACGGATACCGATGGTGATTGTAAAACGGTACCTACCTTTTTAACGAATAAATAGTTTGCTGTATTAAGCGTGTACGTGTAAACATAAGAACCGGCATTAATAACTTCCTTAATTACAGCACCTTCATTGTTAGTAATGACAAGCGAAGGAGATAAGATATCGGTACCGACAATCCCATATTCGTGTGCGTTTGCAATGCCGGTATAGCTGGATTGATAGCCAATGGCAACCGACTTTGCATGACCATCATACGTTGATGAGGTTACGCTAAATTCAGGAATAACTTTTCTTGGATTAATAGTAATGGTTTTTAAAGGATCGACTACTTCATAGTTATCGGGATTGATTTTGTTTGAGCTATTGCTTTGAATGCTTAAAGTTAATTTATAACTTCCCGCATTGATAATCTCGTTAGATCCATATGTAATTGCTACGTTGTCGTTGGTAAGATCTAATTGAGGAGCTAAAATTTGTACAACAGGAGCGTTGGGATCGTTTGCAGGGAGTTTTGCATAGTTTATTGCTTTATACAACAAACTGCTTGTGCAATTAATTGAAATCTTTGCAGGGGCTACGTGTATATCGTCAAAAGTAACCGATTGTGCATTAATCAAATAGTTATCATTATCGATACTTGCAGTTGCTTTGTATTGGCCGGCATCCTTAATATGAGCCGATATTACGCCGTTTGATAAGTTTTCATATTGCACGCTGACTTTGACAACGTCATTGGAAAATACCTCGCCTGTGGGTATTGTAACGCTTACATTTTTCTCGATTGTATCATAAGTGGAGGTAGACTTGGTCCAGGTAAGAGCTATTTCCTTTGCTACTACGTGATACGGTTGATCGTTAGAAAAAATGTAATAGTTACCGCCGCTCGGTAGAGTGGGCGAAATATAATAAAGTCCGACGCTAAGTTTTGCACCGAAACCGGTGGATATTGATTCGTAATTGCTATTCTTAATTGTGAATTGGGGAGTTACGGTCTCGCCTTCTACGTGGTCGATTATTTTAAACTCCGGTTTCGCTATACCGCCGTTATAAGTAACGTTTATTACGTCTTGATCATTTAGCCCCTTCCAAATAATATTTATTCGGCGTTGGGTAATGCTGCAGTTAGCAACAAGGATTGTGGTATCGTTAGTTGCGAGCTTATAGTTACAATAACCTTCTTCAGTCGCAGTTAAGGTTATGCCGGAATATTGAACGTAATAATCGTTACCTACGTTATAATCACCTGTTACGAAATTGCCGTCTTTTAGCTTGCCGAAAACGCCACTTGCAAAATCAAATTTGAAGTTGGTGTCATAAGCGGGTTGAGTGCAATCTTCATCATAGTATAAAGAATAAGAAATACCACCGAATAGTGAGGTCGCGCCATTGTTTCCGTCGTAAATCTTTTGTAAGGAAGAGTTCGGATCGGCTTGAATATATACGGATGCAGGTTTGATTGTATAGTTGTAAGTTGCGCCGGTGTGCATGTAAATTATTGTAGGTGCGTTTTCAACGTTTGCCCCTATTGCATCTTGGTTTTGAAGCTTAACGTAATTGCTATCTTCTTGCCTATAAAGCGCAATTTCATACTTTCCTGCGTTTGATGGGACTGAAAGTGTAGCCGTGCCTAAATCTCCATAATATGTATTGTTTACGGAGTTATCAGTACTGGTCCAAGTATAGCCCCAACATAAATTGTCGTTAATTTTCAAGGAATTTGCAGGATATCCGGTGAAATGCAATCCCATTTCATCAAATGTTTTAGTATCGCCGGTAATACCTGAAACGTTAGTGGTTATTTCGGTTGAAATAGTGGCAAAATATACTCTGAATTCGGTAACGGAGGCACTAACGGTATATTGAGATAGAAGTGCGCTCTTTTGTAGCGGTCCGTCTTTGTAAATATTGGTGTAACGATTGTGACTACCGGTAGATAAAGCGGAGATATAGTTTTCCCCGGTTGCTTCTGCTTTGATAATAATATTGCCGCCCTTGACGTCTGCAACGGTAGCTGTGCCGGATTCGGGGCTAACCTGACTGCCTTTATAGCCACTTGAACTATAAGGACGAGGATTTTGATTGCTTAAAATACCGGCTCCAATGTAACAATTAGCAAAGTTATTGTTTACAGTATTTAAAGATATTTGGGACAGTAAGGTATTATAAGTCGGTACGGTTGAAGTATTGTCGTAGTAAACAACGCCACGAGCAGCTTGCGCTATGGCGCCGTTTGATTGATACCACATATACGAAATTTTTGCAGAGAGAGAATATCCAAATAAAGTTCCTGCATAATAAGAGTCGGAAGATACGGATCTTGTTACAAAAACTTTGGGAGAAGCATTGTTAACTACGTATGTGGTTGCTGTAGATCCGCTTGTAGCTTCTAAACCGAATATTAGACCGGCGAAGTTGGTATTATGAGAGGTTGACTCGCTCATGCCGTTATCACCGCTTGTTGCGGCTCCAATGAAGCCGTTACCTTGAAGTACTAAATTGCTAACGGTATTGGTGGAGGTTTTGTTGGTTAAAACTTCACCGATTAATCCACCTGCAGATGCACGATCGGGATTGGTAATAGCGGAGCTGTTTATTACTATTCCGTCGGAGCCTGTTTCGCCTGCGTTTTTATTGTCGCCTCTTGCAAAGATTGCACCGTTGTTGTTTAGTTTAACGTTATAGAACGTGGAGCCGGCGGAGCTACCGACCATACCACCAATTATAGCGCCTTGACCTGATGCATAGTTTGTTGCGTTATCTTGAGCGTCGATACCGATTGCAGCAATTGCACCGTTTTGAGTGATCGTCAACGAAGTATCTCTAATGCTTGCAAGGGTTGAGCTACCGGCGATAACACCGGCGTATAAGGTTGTGCTTGCACTTACGTGAGAAAGGCCACCGGCGGTGGATTTACCGTTATAAGCTACAAATCGTACTGCACCATCAAGAACAATATTTACGTTTTTGATGGTCGCACCCTCTCCGAGTTGACCAAACAATAGTCCCGCATAATGGTTTGTTGCAGAATTAGAGTTGTCCTTATCGAAGAAGTATTCACCGGTGCCCGTAAAGGTTATCGTGTGTTGTTTGCCGTCTAAAGAACCGGTAAACGTCGCAAGGCTATAACCGCTGTTGATTGGGACTACAATGTCTGAATCAAGCGTTAACGCACCTCCTACTTCGCCTGCGCTACCATTATTACGCAAAAGAGTATGTAATTCAGTCGCATCGCTAATGGCTGTATCTTCAGCTTGCGCATAGGTTGTACCGTTAAGACCAACTGCCGTGATAGCAATTGCCGTGATGACGGTTATTGCAGTTAACAAAACGGCAATAAAACGTAAGTGTTTCAAGTTAGAAATATTAATGTTTTGCATCGTTTGCTCCTTAAATCGATGTCAATTTACAATTTTGGGGACTAATCTTAAATTACTTGAATTAGTCGATTTCGACAATATCTTCTCCGGAAAGGAAGTCGGGGATATCGTCGTCGGTTTCTTCCACAAAGAAGTCGTCTTCAGCTTCTTCAGGTGCTTCTGCTGCAGCAGCTTCGTTACGAGCTTTATCTTCAAGCTCGATATCACGTTCACGATATAAGCTATCGGTCTTGGCATAGTATTTTTCGAAGTTGTTGCGGATTTTAAGCATCAAGTCTTCGTAGTCGGGTAGTTCATCAAGACTTTCAAGCCCGAATTTACGCAAGAATTCCAACGTTGTGCCGTATAATACCGGACGACCGATGGTTTCTTTACGCCCTACTGCTTCTATTAAGTTTAGTTTTAAAAGCATCGCTATAACGTAATCGGAACCGACACCGCGAAGATCTTCGATTTCGGTACGAGTTACAGGTTGCTTATATGCAATAATTGCAAGAACTTGTAAAAGAGTTTTACTTAATTCTCTTTCACGCGTTTCAAGCAACAAGTCGGCAAGAAGATCTCCGTATGCAGGATTGGATTGGAATTGATAGACGTTATTTGCGCATATCAAATGTATACCTTTGTTATCGGAGTATTGCTCTTTAAGTGCTATGAGAGCGTTATCAATTTGTTTGCGGGTATAGTCTTTTAGACCTTTATAAAGGTCGTCCTTATGCATGCCGTGCCCGCTTGCAAATATCAAAGCCTCAATTATATTCATCGGCATCGGTAAGTAAGTCCTCCTGTACGTTAAATGTATCGGTGAGTGGAGTACGTTCAACAAAGATTTCCGCCTCGGCATTTTCTTGAGCGATTGTAGCAATTTGTTGCTTTACAAGCTCTAAAATAGCGAGGAAAGTGTTGATAATTTCAAGTTTTGAGAAGTCTTTATCAAACAAATCCGTTAGTTTTAGTTTGCTAAAAGCTCTTAAAGCTTCAACAACGTCGATAACGCGATCGGCAACGCTAAAGCGTTCGTTTGGTATATATTTTTCGGCGGTCCTATCCTCTTCGAATTCAGCGCGCTCAAGCATACGTGAGAACGCATCGATAAGCTTTTGTAACGAGAAATCTTTAATGACCAATTTATATTCGTTTTCGCCGAATACCGGATCGCGATAAAAACGGTTAAGAACTTCGTATCCACGTAGTTTTTCGGCGGCATTGCGGTATGCTTCGTACTCCTCTGCGCGCAAGAAGAAAAGTTGTTCGTCGGTCATGAGATCATCGATATCGGTATCGACAAAATCAAGCTTGGGAAGAAGGGAATTTGCCTTTAACTCTACTAAAGTAGCCGCAAGAACCAGAAAGTCTGCAATATCGTCGTAGTCACGATCCTCTTTGGCAAGTTCAACTACGTAGTCAAGATACTTTTGCGTTATGTCTGAAACGAAAATATCGCGTATTGCAACGCGGTCTTGTTTGCAAATGTCCAAGAGCTTATCGAGAGCGACGTCTTCTTCGTAAAGATGGTAGCTCAAAGTCGTAAAAGAAAGTTTTCCGCTGTTTTCATCGGATTCTTCTACGAAATCTTGCTCAAATTGTTCATTAATATTCGTTAAGGTTTCCATACTACAATAAGAAAGTCGCTATGCTTTGGACTGAAATTACTTCTATTAGTTCGGTTATAAGATTGCCGAATAAACTGAATATGTTTAGCCATTGTATACCAAAAACGTTACCGATATTGCCTATAATAATGAGGCCGATCAATATAAAGCTACCGTAGCGTATCATAAACCTTTGGTAACCGTTATTATGAGGAAGTAAGGTGTTGATAATGTTGTAACCGTCGAGTGGATAAATGGGCAAGAGATTGAAAAAAGCAAGCATAAAATTAAGTCTAATACCTAAAATTAAGATTGCGTATAAAAACTCTGCCAATACGGAAACAAGAGCGTTACCACCGCCTAAAGAAGAGTAGATCCATTGAAGAATAAGCGGATAAAGTAAGAAATAGAGTAACAAGCAAACACCTGCAATAATTAAGTTTGCGGTGATGCCAGCGATGGAAACGGTAAGCATACCCCTTTTATATTTTGTGAAATTATTGGGGTTAATGGGAACGGGTTTTGCCCAACCGAAACCAACTAAAAGCATCATTGCGATACCGATAATATCCAAATGCGCTTGAGGATTGAGCGTTAAGCGCCCTCTTAATTTAGCGGTTAAGTCGCCGTTCAACTTTGCAACGTAACCGTGAGCAACTTCGTGAATAACAATAGAAAAAACCGCCACCAACACAAAAGCCAGCGCGATTATGATTTTGTCGGAAACGGATCCTTCAGATTTGATTATTGAGTATATAAACATTGATGCCTACTTGAACTTGATGGACAAATTATATAATAAATGCGGGCGTGTGTCAACACGCGCCCGCACATAATTTAACATAAAATTTAATATTGTGCGCCCGTGCGCCCGATTATTTACTAAAGTTATACCGTAAGAACCACTCGTCAGCAATAGATTGTAGACCATCGTGGAAGTTTTTAGCTTGAACGTCGGTTGCTACTATTAGATTTGCTGAATTAATAATCTGCCCATTAGAAGTGTCGGTAAGCTCGATTTTACCAATAACGGTTCCTGCCTTTATTGGTGCAACTAAATTATCATTTAGCGATACTTTAGGCTCTGCGTTGATTTTAAATCCCCTTTTATTAAGCACGGTTAAATTTTTATCAACCATGAGTTTTACGTTTTCACTTTTAGATTTGGAAATCTTTATTTGTGATTCAAAAGGTTTGTCCTTTTCAAAGACTTTTACCGTTTCATAATTCGCAAAAGCATAATTGAACATAGTAGAGATCTCGTTGAATCGAGATTTGCTGTTTTCCGCACCAAGTACGGTTGCTATAACGCGAGTGTCGCCCTTAACCGCAGAGGCAGATAAACAAAACATAGCATCGTTTGTAAAGCCGGTCTTGCCTGCATCGCAACCGTTGTAAAATTTAATTAGTTTATTGGTATTTACAAGCTCGGTAATTCTACCATCTGGATGAGTATAATTTTCCATATAAATAGTCGAAAATTTGTAGTATTCGCGGTTATTTAATAGATTTCTCATCATAATCGTTACGTCCTTGGCGGTACTGAATTGACCGTCTTGAGGTAATCCCGTGACGTTAACAAAGTTGGTGTTTTGCATACCGTATTCTCGAGCTTTGTCGTTCATCAAATCTATAAAAGCATCTACTGAACCTGATACTCGTTCTGCAAGAGCGACCGATGCATCATTGGCTGAAACTACGGTACGTTCTCGCTCCCGACTCTGTTCAGGAAATGTTCAGCCTCACCTTCAAGGGATTTGAGCTCGCCGACAAATACCGTATGGTTTCTATGATCCTCGCAGACGGAACGATGGGACAGATGATGGAG
>JAFVRJ010000025.1 GCA_017504305.1 Clostridia bacterium
GTATTCTCCACTTTTGAATCTTGAAACAGGTGAAATATATGCAGAATATACGACCGATGGCGGTCACTTAACATCCGCAGGATACGAGGTGCTTACAAATACGATAACTCCCGCACTCGAACAACTATTAGGTAGATAACTACGCTTAACAGCATTACAAATTCCAATTTATATATTTGGTATATTAGTGCGTATTTTAGGTGTTCGATTATGTTTGTCGGCGCTCCACCGTCCCTATATTATGGTTATTGAATTTTGTGGTCTTGTGTGGTATATTTAAATTAATGGTTGACAGATAAGTAAGAATTTATAAGGATGAATACAATGAATTTTAGTGTTCAATTTAAGGTAAGAGGCGACGATTTTGGTGGTCACTTTATAAACGGTATTTCAATGGCGGACAGTGAAAGTTTTTGGAAATGCAAACTTGTTTCTGCTGATGATGAGAAGAATGTATACGAGTCATCTGACGGATATAAAATCACAGCATATCACATTAAAAAAGGTGACGTTTTTGAGTGCTACACAGTTTTTGAGAACAACACAAATTCCATTGTAACTCTCGATATGATTTCTTCATTTGCGATTACAGACCTTGATTTTGATACTCTTCACAGAGCAACTTCCTTCTGGAGCGCTGAGGGTAAAATGTTAAGTCAGAAACTGACAGACCTTAATATGGAGCGTTCATGGAGCGGACACGGTATAAGAATTGAAAAATTTGGTCAGGTGGGCTCAATGCCAGTACGAAAATGGTTCCCTTTTGTTGCAATAGAAAACAGTAAGAAGAACGAATTTATTGGTGTTCAGCTTTATATTCCATCAAGTTGGCAAATAGAACTTTTCCGTCATAAAGAGCCTTTGACATTACTCGGTGGTCTTGCCGACTTTGATTACGGTCATTGGTGCAAGGAAATTAAACCAAATGAAAGCTTCACTACTCCAAAGGCAGTTGTGGCAGTTGGTGATTCACTTCTTAAAGTTTGCGATATGCTCGTCAAGGCACAGCAGCCTGACATTTCCTCTGTTGACGAGGATTTGCCTGTGATTTTCAACGAATATTGCACATCCTGGGGTAATCCAACAATCAAAAATCTTAAGAAAACTGCAAAGAAATTACAAGGCAGTGGTGTTAAATACCTTGTTATGGACAGTGGTTGGTATAAGGAAAAGGACAAAAACTGGTGGGAAACTATCGGTGACTGGAATGTAAGCAAAAAGCTTTTCCCTAACGGACTTAAAGAAGTTACCGATATGATTAAATACTATGGCCTTGTACCTGGTATATGGTTTGAAATGGAAAATGTTGCACCATTATCACAGATTTATAATGAAACCGACCACCTTTTATCCCGTATGGGTGCACCTCTCAATGTTGCAGGTCACAGATTCCTTGATTTGCGTGACGAATGGTGTGTAAATTACCTCGATGAAAAAGTAATCAAGCTTCTTCGTGAAAGTGGTTACGGATATCTTAAAATAGATTACAATGAAAATATCGGCGTAGGGTGTGACGGTGCAGAAAGTCTTGGTGAGGGTCTTCGTCAGTATGTGCTTGCAAGCCAGCGTTATTTTAAACGAATTAAAGAGCAGTTGCCTGATTTGGTAATTGAAAACTGTGCAAGCGGTGGTCACAGACTTGAGCCATCCACAATGGAGCTCTGCTCACAGGCAAGCTTCTCCGATGCTCACGAGTGCACAAGCATTCCGATTATTGCAGCCAATGTACAGAGAATGATTAAGCCTTCACAAAGTCAGATATGGGCTGTCCTTCGTGCAAAAGATGATGTACACAGAACATATTACTCACTTATTTCAGGCTTTTTAGGTCGTCTTTGCATCAGTGGTGAAATCTTTGATTTGCCTAAAAAAAACTGGCAGATAGCCCTTAACTCAATTAAATTTTATGACGAAATTAAGCATATTATAAAAAATGGTTTCACAAGTGTTATTGAATGTAATGTGGAAGATTACAACGACCCTGAGGGTTATCAGATTGTTCTTCGTAAGACTGAAAGCGAAGCAATTTTGATAGTTCATACATTCAAAAATAGTGCAAACCCACCTGTTGAAAAACATCTTGAAAATTGGAAAATTCAAAAAGAATTTGGTAGCAGTCTTGATGGTGATTTCAGGGGTAAGTGCTATTATTTAAGAAAGAATTAAAAATATAACAAATTCCAATTTATATATTTGGTATATTAGTGCGTATTTCAAGTGTTCGATTATGTTTGTCGGCACTCCGCTAAAAAATAGCAACCAAAAGGGTTGCTATTTTTTTGTTTTTAATGTTATTGCGATTCGATATTACTATTTGTCCTTATGTGAATTAAGGGTTCCGTTTTATTGATTTATGGTTGCCGTAATTTGTATTTAATGTTGTAATTGACAATATTTAATAGATTGGATATAATATTAATATGAGGTTCAAGTTTAATCATAAAATTAACGTTGCTTTGATGCTTTTAGTTGCCATTACGATGGTGGCTTGTTTTATGCTGTCAGCATGTCGCGACTCTGTGGATGGCACTCCAGGGGAAGAAGTTTGCACCAATCATAATTTTGTTAAGAAGGATGCCGATACCAATAAGGCTCCTACTTATGCCGAATCGGGTAGGGAACTCAAAGAGTGCACCATATGCGGTTTGACGGCCAACTTTGTTATACCTAAACTCGAGCGCCTTGCGGTAACGGAAGACCCCCAATATCTACCGCTTTTAAGTAGTTATACCGTTTCATACGGCGATACGCTTGAAGAAGTCAAAAACGCATTTTTTACCGCAGGTTGGAATTTTGCGTTAGACGGTAATACTACCGTCGGCAACGTTAGTGCCGATGGCTACGACTTTAGTGTGATTTATACTCCCTCAACAGATGCCTATAATTCCTTGACAGCGACGGTACGTTTGATTGTTCAAAAGGCTACGTTGATGGCATCCGACTTAAAGATAGTCAATCCTTTAACCATACCGACCACGGCAGAGACTCTTGACGACGTTAGCTTGGTTTTAGAGCCCTCCCAAACCATTAAAGGTACTATCGCATGGGAGGAAGGACAAGAGATTATGCGCAACCAAAGCGCAACTTACTATTTCATTTTTACACCTTCCGATCTCGACTCGTATAACGTATATCGTGGCGGAATTATTTTGATTGCCGACTAAATATATTTATTTTAACTAAATTTAATTGTAATTGTGCGCGCGTGTATGTTATAATCATGCGCGTATAAAGCTTTATATGGAGAATACTATGAGAAAAGAAAACTCTGCACCCGATTTTGTGGCAATGGAAAAAGCAACCTTAAAGTTTTGGCAAGATAACCAATGCTTTGAGAAACTCGTCGAAAAAAATAAGAACGGCGAAAGATTCCGTTTCCTCGATGGTCCTATAACCGCTAATAACCCCATGGGTATCCACCACTCTTGGGGAAGAACGATGAAGGACATGTACATTAAGTACAACGCTATGCTTGGCAAATCCTGCCAATATCAAAACGGTTTTGACTCCCAAGGTCTTTGGGTTGAAGTTGAAACTGAAAAAGATCTTGGTATCGAAGTTAAGAGCGATATCGTTAAGTACGGTGTAGATAAATTTACCGCTAAATGTATGGAAAGAGTTAAGAAGTTTGCAGGTGTTATCACCGAGCAATCCAAAAGACTCGGTCAATGGATGGATTGGGATAACTCCTATTTCACCAACACCGACCTCAACATAACCTCTATTTGGCATTTCTTAAAGGTATGTAACGAGCGTGGATGGCTTGTTAAGTCCCACCGTCCCATGCCTTGGTGCCCCCGTTGCGGAACCAGCCTTTCCGACCACGAAATGAGCGGCTCCTATGCGGATATGGAACACCTTTCCATTTTTGCTAAACTTCCCATCGTTGGTACCGATGATAAAATTATACTTTGGACAACCACTCCTTGGACGCTCACTTCCAACTGCGCGCTTGCCGTTAACCCCGAAATCGAGTACGTAAGAGTAAAGGTTAAGAGTGATAGCGCAAACCTCATCGTAGGCAAAAATGCTCTCGGTAAGCTCAAGGGCGACATCCTCGAAGTAAGCGATCCTTTCAAAGGCGCAGAGCTCATTGGCAAAGAGTATAGAACTTGCTTTGAAGATTTTGAGTGCCAAAACTTCAAGCACGTTATCGTTCCGTGGGAAGACGTTGACGCTACCGAAGGTACCGGCGTTGTTCATATCGCTCCCGGATGCGGTGCTGAAGACTTTGAGCTTGGCAAAAAGCTTGGTATCCCGACCATTTGCCCCATCGATGACGAAGGCATTATAATCGAGGGATTCGGTCAATTTACCGGCATGAAAACCACCGACCTCGTAGACGACGTTGTAAAAGCTTTGGAAGATCAAGGTAAGCTTTATAAAACCGAACTTTACACCCACAGCTACCCCAAGTGCTGGAGATGTAAGACTCCTGTTGTATTTAAGCTCGTTGATGAGTGGTCCATTAAGACCGACGAAATCAAACCTCTCATGATTGAGGCAGCAAAGACCGTAAAATGGGAACCTGAATTCGCAGGTAAGCGTATGCTCGACTGGCTCAATAACATGGGCGATTGGAATATTAGCCGTAAGAGATTCTATGGTCTACCGCTTCCTTTCTACGTCTGTAAGAAGTGCGGTCACGTTACCGTAATCGGTAGCAAGGAAGAACTTATCGAGCGTAGCGAACACGGCAACATCGACAACGTTCCGCACCTCCATAAGCCTTATATCGACGAAGTAAAGATTCACTGTGAAAACTGTGGCGAACTCGTAGAGCGCGTACCCGAAGTTGGCGACTGCTGGCTCGATGCCGGTATTACTCCTTTCTCGACCAAAAAGTATTTTACCGATAAAGAGTACTTCGAAAACAACTTCCCCTCCGACCTCGTTATCGAGATGAAAGAGCAAATCCGTTTGTGGTTCTACTCCTTATTATTCATGTCCGTAACCCTTACCGGCAAGGCTCCGTATAAGCAAGTAGTTGCTCACTCCTCGGTTATCAAAGAGGACGGCGGTAAGTTTAGTAAAACCGGTTATATGATTCGCTTTGACGAAGCGGCCGAAAAGATGGGTGCAGATACCATCCGCTATATGTTTATCGCTAACCCCATCGCATCAGACGTTCGTTTCGGCTACAACCTTGCAGATGAGGCAAGACGTAAAATGCTCGGATTCTGGAATATCTACGTATTCTTCAACCTCTATGCAGCTATTGATAATCCCGATATTGCAAATCATAAGATTGATTACGCATCTCTTACCCACTCCGATAAATGGTTGCTCAACCGCACCAATGCTTTCATAAAGTTTGCTCAAAATAGCATGTCTACCTACCGCACCGCTCAACTCATCAAAGAGTTTGAGGCATACGTAGACGACGTTTCCAACTGGTACATCCGTATCAACCGTAAACGCTTCTGGAAGTCCACCGACGAGGTTGATCAAATGAACGCTTACTGGTGCTTATACCAAGCTATTAAAGCAACCATCGGTATCATGGCTCCCATCACGCCTTTCATTACCGATTACATCTATCAAAACACCGTTCGCGAAGTAGAAAAGGATGCTCCTATCAGTATCCACTTGAGCTCTTATCCCACTCCCCTTGATATACCGGAAGAAGAAAATATCCTTGCAGAAACTGAAGTAGCACGTCAAATTATCGCGACTGCACAACGTATGCGTAACGAAGCACAAATCAAAGTTAAGCAACCCTTATCACGCCTTTACGTTACCGCAAATGAGGAAATTAAGAACCAAGCAGAAGTTCTTGCCGGCACCATCAAGGAAGAACTTAACGTTAAGGAACTCCTCTTTACGCCGGACACCAAAGTTTATAACGACGTATATTATACCGTAAACTTCCGCGTTGCAGGCGCAGCTCTTAAGGGCGAAGCTCAAAAGCTCAAGGGTATAGTTGACGCCCTTGATCAAGCAGGCTACGATGCACTTGACGCCATGGTAAAAGCTGATAACGTAAACCTTGGCCAATTCGAAGGTCTTAAGGGCAACTTGTTCGATGCTCACAACCGTCCTAAACAAGGCTACCTTGTAACCACCGAAAACGGCGTAACCCTTGCACTCGACACTACTCTTAATGAAGAACTTATCGCAGAAGGTTTGGTAAGAGAACTTGTACGTCAAATCCAAGTTTTACGTAAAGATGCAGGCTTTGCCGTCGAGCAAAGAATCATCGCAGAAATCACCACCGAAAGCGAAGTTGCAAAAGCGGCTATCGATAAGTTTGCCGATAAGATTCAATCCGACATCCTTGCTCGTGAGTTTGCCCACGTCGAAGATGCCGAGGCGGAAAAGGAATTTAATATCCAAGATTCCGCAATCGTTGTAAAACTTAAGAGATAATAAACGCAATAGATAGTGAGGCGCTCCGACTACAATCGGGGCGCTTTTTTGTATAATAAAAATATTTATGGTAATAATGGTAAAATGAGAAATCCATTAGTTAACGATAAAGAACTTACTATTAAAAAATTAAACAATATGAAAGGCACGCCATTGACTGTAAAGGTAAATCGCGGTCGTAACAAGATAGAGGTTTACGATGGTGAGATAGAGTCTACCTACCCGAACGTATTTACCGTAAGGCTCGTGGACGGAGGGCTTGGTACGTTTTCATATGCGGATATCGCAAGCAAGAATATAGCTTTTTACAGGCGCAAAATATAAATTTGTAATACTTGGTAACCGAGCGGAATATCTTTAGATAGAACGCAAAGGGGGATACATTATGTACGTCAAGTGTGACAAATTAATTTCGATCAATCCACAACAGTTTTTTGAAAACAAGGAAATCTATTTAGAGGGTGCTCAAAAGGTAGTATCGCTTCGCAGTAGGGCGAGGGTGATTTCGGTTGAAGAGTTGAGCGGAGAGGTCAAGCTGAATTATAGACTGACTATAACTGCAGTGTATTTGACTTCCGCCGAGGCATTGGACTTTAAGGAAGAAAGCTACGATCTTACCACTACCCTTAAAAACCATTTATTAACGCCACAATCAAACGTCCTTGCAGAAGTTAACGTAATAGGCGTAGAGTACGTTGGGCAATCAAACGTTAAGGTAAGGGTGTATCTCGAAGCGAGTGGTAAATTTATACTTGCTTGCGGATATAAAAACGTAGAGGCCGAAGGCGGGTTGATTGTAAAACAAAGCGCCCAAAAGGTAGAGTGTGTTAAACCGTTTAGCACGGCGGAAATCGTCGTTGAAAACAACGTCGAGCCAAAAGAATTTATCTCTGATATCATTTCTACTGATACCGATATTACCATTAAATCCGTATCTACAGCTACCGATATATGTGAAATTTCGGGTGAAGCACAAACCTATTTGACATACGTTAGCGGTAATGAACTTTGCTCTACAATCATTACGACACCATTTGAACGCGAGTTGTTGTCAGAAGGTATCACCGATATGGATCAAGCGTATTTGAAGGCTATTGCTAACACCATAAACGTTACGCTCAACGAAGAAGACGGCGCTCAAAGTTTGATGCTCGAAATCGTTATGGACGTATCGGGATACACCATACGTAACGAAGAGGCTATTTTTATTACCGATTGCTATTCCAAAGACTCCGAGTTGAAAGTTAAACTTGCTCACGCTGAACTAACCGAAAACATTTGCCGTACGGTAAGTATGCAAAAGTTCTCGGGTAGCGTATCGCTGGACGACGGGCCGGAAGGTAAATCCATAGTTTGTCTTGGTACTCCATTTGTTAGTGCAACAAACGTTTCCATTTCCGACGGTATCAACGTAGAGGGTGTTATATCGGTAGAGCTTGTTTATCGTTCGGAGCAAAATACCCTCGAAAGGCTACTTGCAGAAGTTCCGTATAAGTTTAATTTTAAAGGTGATTTTGATTGCTCGGGCGATCTTTGTGCAAAGGTTGTGGTTAAAGAAATCAGTGGTCGCATGCGCTACGGGTACGTTGAATTGATGGGGGAAGCTTGCGTAGAACTCAATGGTACCAAGATTAAAGAAGTAAAGTTTGTTGAGGACGTTGAGGTTGTTGCTCCTCGCGAAGTTAACGATGCCGTTATAAGCGTATATCTTGTTGGGGAAAGCGAAACTTTATTTGACGTAGCAAAAGCTTTGGCAAGTACCGAGGAGGAACTTATCGAGCTTAATCCCGAAATCAACCTTCCCATAAAAAAAGGTGATAAGATTTTGATGTATAGACCATTATAATTTTATTTTACAGTAGTATCCGTATCCCTTTTATTCAGGCGGTTAATCCGCCTGAATTTGTTTGCATGCAATTTTAGTCATATTTTCTATTTATAATTTAAATTGACTATTGATTTACGTTTATATTTATTATATAATAAAGTAAATGTCGAATAGCATAGTTATTAAGGCTCCGGCCAAAGTCAATATTACGCTTTATATACAGGGTATGGTGGGCGATTACCACGACCTCGAAAGCTTAATGGCTAAAATCGACCTATTCGACGTAATAACCATTACCCCTCGTAACGATAATGAAGTTACCGTCACTTATTCCACAGGGGAGAATTACCCTCGTGATAACGCGCTAAAAGCAACCACAAAAATCATTAATAACTATGGTCTGAACGGCGTTGATGTTATCATCCAAAAGGGTGTGCCGGAAGGCGTGGGACTCGGTGGCTCTGCTGTAGATGCTGCGGGTATTGCAAGAGGAATTAGTGAACTATACGGCGTAAGTTTTAGTAACGACTTCCTTATAACGCTTGGCGGTGACGTACCATTTCTTGCTAGCGAATATAGCAGTGCGTTGGTTAGGGGCAAAGGTGAAAAGCTAACTCAAGTACCGCTGAACGCACGTAACGCATTGTTGATATATGGTAGTGAGCGCGTTTCGACGGCGGAAGTATTTGCTAAATACGACCAGTTAATGCAAGAACGCGGTGTTTCGGGTTCCAAAGTTGGTAGTCTGATGGCCCATAACGTGCTTGAGGGTGCTGCAATAGAGGTTAATCCGCGCATAAAACAATACCGTGACACCTTGCGTGAAGCCAAGTTTCAGAACGTGGTTATGACAGGTAGCGGGGCAGGGTTTATAGCAATAAACTTTGACGAGAGCGAGTTTGATGATAAGGTCAATAGGGCAATAGCTCTTTGCGAGCAAAGAGGCTTTTGCTACAAAATGATAACAATGGGGAAGAATTAAGCATGAAAAAACCTACCGATTATCCCATCTTTTTATTTAATGAAGGCACCAATAGTGAAGCGTATAAGTTAATGCGCGTTGCTTACGTTGTCAAGAATAAAAAGAAAGTGTGGCGCTTCCGTTGTTGGGCTCCTAATGCAAGGAGCGTTTCGGTTGTCGGCGACTTTAACAAATGGGATAGACGTGAAAACCCCATGCACATGGTAAGCGGTGGCATTTGGGAGTGTCATATCCGTGGCCTTAAAAAGTATGATAACTATAAGTTTAGCGTTGAGCAAGCGACGGGTGAGATCGTTCTAAAGGCCGATCCGTACGCAATGCATACCGAAACACCCCCGGCAAACGCTTCTAAAATTTATGATATTTCCGGTTATTCTTGGGGCGACGGAGATTGGAAGGAAAGCCTAAAAGGGCGCAATCACGCTATATCTCCCTTGAATATTTACGAGTTACACATAGGTTCTTGGCGTAGACACGATGATGGTAATTACTATTCCTATCGCGATTTGGCTGAAGCTTTACCCAAGTACGTCAAGGAAATGGGGTATACTCACGTCGAAATCCTTCCCATTACCGAGCATCCGCTCGAAATGAGCTGGGGATATCAAGTTAGCGGATTTTTTGCGCCTTCTTCGCGCTTTGGAACTCCGCACGACTTTATGTATTTGGTTGATAAGCTACATCAAGCGGGCATAGGCGTTATACTCGATTTGGTGCTATCGCACTTCCCCAAAGATGCTTTCGGCTTGTATAATTTTGATGGCACTCCCACCTACGAGTATTCCGATCCTTTGAAGTCAGAGCATAAAGGCTGGGGCACGATGGTGTTCGATTACGGCAAGGGCGCGGTTAAGTCTTTTTTGATGTCGGCAGCTTGTTTTTGGATGGAGTACTATCATATGGATGGGTTAAGGCTGGATGCGGTTGCAAGTATGCTTTACCTCGATTATTGCAGAGAGGAAACCGGTTGGCGCCCCAACGTTTTTGGCGGTAACTACAATCTCGAAGCAATAGATTTCCTTAAACAATTGAATAAAACCGTCTTAACCAAATTCCCCAACGCTATGATGATAGCGGAGGAATCTACCTCTTTCCCGATGATTACAATGCCTCCGGATTTAGGTGGATTGGGATTCAATTTCAAGTGGAATATGGGCTGGATGAACGATATCTTGGCGTATGAAAAAATTGATCCCTTCTTCCGTAAGGGCTCGCACTCCAAGCTCACGTTTGGTATAATGTACGCTTATAAGGAAAACTACATTTTACCCTTCTCGCACGACGAGGTTGTGCATGGTAAATGCTCGATGATAGGTAAGATGGCAGGTACTTACGAGGATAAATTCCGTGCGCTTAAAGCATTATATGCTTTCCAATACGCACACCCAGGTAAAAAGCTCAACTTTATGGGCAACGAGTTCGGTCAGTTTATAGAGTGGAACTTCCAAAGACCGCTCGACTGGTTCTTGCTCGATTACGACACCCATAGAGATATGCACGAATACACCAAAAAGCTCAATCATCTTTATCTTAAGTATCCCGCTTTCTACGAGAGGGACGATAGCCACGAGGGATTCCATTGGTTGTTGGTAGACGACTGCGTACGCAACACGGTGGCTTTCTACCGCGAAGATAACAAAGGGGAAAAGATTATAGTCGTAGTCAACTTCTCCGACGTAACGCGCGAGCCTTATGAGTTCGGCGTGCCGGATAAGGGTAAATACGAGGTAATTTTGAACAGTTCGGCAAAGGGGCACGTCGACAATACCATTTACGAGACGATAGACGAGAGCTTTGGCGAAATTCCGCAAAAACTAAAAATCAAGCTCGAGGGCAACTCGGCATTATATTTAAAATTAATTAAGGAGGACAAGTAATGCAAGTCAAAAAAGAATGCGTTGCAATGTTGCTTGCAGGTGGTCAAGGCACCAGATTAGGCGCTTTAACTCGTAAGGTTGCAAAACCTGCGGTACCCTTCGGAGGTAAGTATAGGATTATCGATTTCACGTTGTCCAATACCATCAACTCCGATATCGATACTATTGGTGTATTGACGCAATATCAACCCTTCGACCTTAACCAATATATAGGTAACGGCCAACCTTGGGACCTCGATAGACTTGAGGGAGGCGCTTTTGTTCTACCGCCTTACCAAAAGGCAAAGTCTGGCGAGTGGTACAAAGGCACGGCTAACGCGATATATCAAAATATCGATTTCGTAGACCGTTATAACGCCGAGTACGTATTGATTCTTTCGGGCGACCACATCTACAAGATGGATTACTCCAAGATGCTTGCTCACCACATTGAAAAGGGCGCTGCTTGTACTATAGCAGTTCTCAACGTACCGATTGAGGAAGCTTCGAGATTCGGTATTATGAACGCCGATAGCGAAGGCAAGATCTTCGAGTTTGAAGAAAAACCCAAAAAACCCAAATCGACCAAAGCAAGTATGGGTATTTATATCTTCACTTGGGCAAAGCTCAAGGAGTACTTGATTGCCGACGAAGCCGACAAGTCAAGCCACAACGACTTTGGTAAGAATATTATACCCAACATGCTCAACGCCGGTGAAAAAATGTACACCTACGATTTCAAAGGTTATTGGAAGGACGTTGGTACCATTTCTTCACTTTGGGAAGCCAATATGGAAATTTTAGATAGCCAAGCGGGCATAGACTTGAGCGATACCAATTGGAAGATTTATGCACGTAATACTGCGGAGCCCCCGCACTTTGTAGGCGCAACCGGTAAGGTATCGCGCTCGGTAGTAAGCGAAGGCGTAGTAGTTGAAGGCGAAGTCGTCAACTCTATTATTTCTCGCGGAGCAACCATTGAAGAAGGCGCGGTTATTAAAGATAGTATCGTAATGCCTAACGCAGTCGTTAAGAAGGGCGCGGTTATTAAGCACTCTATAATCGGTTGGAAGGCAGTTATAGGCGAAAACGCTCAAGTAGGCGAGTACCAAGAAGGCGTAGCTCCCGGTGAATGGGAAATCGCAGTTATCGGACCTAACGTCAACCTCGCTGCAGGTAGCGTAGTAGCCAAGGGCGCAATGATTGAGGAGGAAAACTAATATGAATAAAGATGTTAGCTATACTTTTTGCAAGCGGTAACGAGTCCAAGCTCAACGAGCTTACCATACACCGCACCACAGCATCTCTTCCCTTTGCCGGTAGGTATAGACTTATCGACTTTGCTCTTTCCAGTTTGGTTAACAGCGGCATTACACGTATCGGTATTTTAACCCGTAACAACTACTCCTCCCTTATGGACCACATCCGCATGGGTAGAGATTGGGACCTCAATCGTAAAAACAGTGGTATAGCGGTATTCCCGCCCTTTGGTCTTAATACCTCTCGCGACGTTTATAAAGGCAAAATCGAAGCCCTTTATACCGTACTCGACTTTATCGAAAAAGCCCCTGAAGATTACGTAGTAATTTCCAATACCAACGTAGCTACCAGCATCGATTTGAGCGAAATTTTGGACGAGCATATCGCTAACGGTGCAGACGTTACCATGCTTTGCCACAGAGCTTATGCAACCAGCTCAAAACGCATCATCGTCACCAAAAACGATAAGGACATAGTTACCGATCTCTGTCAAGTAGAAATACCTTCCGTCCAAGAGAAGCTTGTTTCCCTTAATATTTACGTTATCCGCAAAGACCTTCTTATCGGTTGGGTAGAGCAAGCTTATGCTCGTGGTTACGTCGATTTTGAAAAGGATATTCTCTTTAAAGAAGTTGTAAGCAACAAGATTTTTGCAAAGGAAATCACCCAATATGCAGCTATAGTTGACGACGTCAAGACCTATTTCAACGAGTCTATGAAGGTTCTTGATAACGAAACTCGTAAGGAGCTTTTCGACACCGGCAGAAAGGTATACACCAAGGTTAAGGACTCCGTTCCCACCATCTACGGTGAAAATGCAAAGGTTGTTAACAGCCTTATAGCTGACGGTTGCGAAATCAACGGCACCGTTGAAAACAGCATACTCTTCCGTGACGTTAAGATCGAGGAGGGCGCAGTTGTCAAAAACTCCATCATCATGGAGCACGGTATCGTTATGAAAGGCGGTCAAATCAGTTACACCATTACCGATAAATCGGTAGTAGTAGGAGCAAACAGACAAATTTCCGGCTCCGATACTTATCCCATTGTAATAGTAAAGAACAAAACCGTTTAGGAGGTTTAATATGAAAGTTTTATTCGCAACCGCAGAAGCTGCTCCGTTTATTAGAACGGGCGGTTTGGGCGACGTAGCGGGAGCACTCCCCCCGGCGCTCGTTGCAAAAGGCGTAGAGACGGCAGTTATACTGCCGCTTTATGGCGATATGAAATCGACGTATCGTAATAGTTTACATTTTATCGGCTCGACCACCGTTGCGCTCGGTTGGCGTAACCAATACGTCGGCGTATTCAGAAGTGCAGTAGCAGGCGTTAATTATTACTTTATCGATAACGAATTCTACTTTAAGCGCAAGGGTCTATATGGACATTTTGACGACGGCGAAAGATTTGCTTACTTCAGTAAAGCTATACTCGAGGCTCTACCGATCATGGGCTTCTATCCCGACGTAATCCATTGTAACGATTGGCAAACTGCCCTTACCCCTTTGTATCTCGATTGCTTCTACCGCGACGTCAAAGAGTATAAGAACATCAAGACGTTGATGGCAATACATAACATCGAGTTCCAAGGCAATATGGATAGATGCGTTCTCGGCGACGTTTTCGGTATTCCGGAATCCAAACAAGCTATTGCAGAGTACCAAAACAATGCAAATATGCTCAAAGCAGGTATTGAATCCGCTAACAAAGTAGTTACCGTAAGTCCCACTTATGCAGTTGAAATTTTGGACAAGTTCTATTCTTGCGGACTGGAGTCTATCCTTGAAGCTCGCAAGTATAAGCTTTGCGGAATCGTCAATGGGATAGACGTTGATCTATACAATCCAAAGACGGATAAGGCGCTCTTTAAGAGCTTCGACTTACGTGGCTTTGCAGGCAAAAAGGAAAACAAGCACGGCTTACAAGCATTGTTCGGTTTACCGGTATGCGATAAGCCCCTTATCGGCATGGTAACCCGTCTTACCACTCAAAAGGGTATTGATTTGGTGCTTGAAGTTATCCACGACGTACTCGCAATGGACGTTCAACTCGTAGTACTTGGCACAGGCGATTGGAAGTATGAGAATGCTTTGCAAGAAGTTGCAAAACAATATCCCACCAAGTTAGCAACCGCTATCTATTTCTCGGGTGATATTGCATCAAAGATTTACGGAGCTTGCGACATCTTCTTAATGCCCTCAAAGTTCGAGCCTTGCGGTCTATCACAAATGATAGCTATGCGCTATGGCGCGATACCGGTAGTCAGAGAAACCGGTGGATTAAAGGATACCGTTATTCCCTTTAATCCCGTTGACGGCACCGGCGTAGGTTTTACTTTTAAAACCTATGATGCTTACGATATGCTTGATGCAATCAAACGCGCACTTGCAACCTACGAAGATAATAAACTTTGGCGTAACGGCGTAGTCAAAAACGCAATGAAGGCAGATTTCTCTTGGAAGAAGTCCGCACAAGAGTATATTACGCTTTACAAATCTCTTTAAATATAGTAAACTATGTAGCAAAATTGGAGGCTAAATGACAAACGTAAGTAAAACACAGTTAAAAGAACTCGTCGAACTTAAGCTTGCCAAGAACTTTGGCATAAGGTATGACGAGGCTTCCGAAACGACGATGTTCCGAGCTTTAAGCTTGGTAGTAAAAGATCTTTTAACCCAAAAACGCGTTGAATACAAAACGAAAGTTCGCAACGAGGGTTACAAGCAAGTATACTATATGTCCATGGAGTTCTTGCTCGGTCGTTCTTTAAGAACGCACCTTTACAACATGGGACTTTTGGACGAAGCAACGGAGACCGTTAAGGAACTCGGTTTCGACTTTGATAAGATAATGGCAGTTGAGCCTGATGCCGGTTTAGGTAACGGCGGTTTAGGTAGACTTGCCGCGGCATATATGGATTCATTGACCGCACTCGGTTATCCGGCAGGAGGGTTCAGTATTCGTTACGACTACGGTATCTTCGAGCAAAAGATAGTCGACGGTTGGCAAATGGAAATGCCCGATAAGTGGCTTGATCAAGGCGACGTATGGCTCAACAAGAGAAGCGAGATATTCGAAGTTAAATTTGGCGGATACATCAATGAAAGATGGGAAAACGGCAGATTGATTTGTGAACAAAAGGATCACACCACGATTATAGCCGTTCCGTATGATATGAATATTTCCGGTTACGGCAGTGATGCTGTTAACGTGCTTCGTTTATGGAGCGCAAAAGCACCCGTTGAACTCGATATGGCGATGTTCTCTCGCGGTGAATACGTTAAAGCTATCGAAGCCAAAGCCATGGCGGAAGCAATCAGTAAGGTTTTATACCCCGCAGACAACCATATCGAAGGTAAGTCTTTAAGGCTTAAGCAACAATATTTCTTTGTATCGGCATCTATCCAATCGATTATTGCAAAGCATTTGCGTAGCAATAAAGATCTATCTAACCTTGCCGAAAAGGTTGCTATCCATATCAACGATACCCACCCCACCCTTTGCATACCCGAGTTAATGCGTATATTGCTTGACGATTACGGCTACTCGTGGGACGATGCTTGGAAGACTGTAACCGAAGTTATCAGTTACACCAACCACACCGTTATGCAAGAGGCTTTGGAAAAATGGCCCCAAAGCTTATTTATGAGCTTGTTACCGCGCATTTACCAAATCATTAAGGAAATCAACCAACGTTATTGCGCTGATTTATGGAATATTTTCCCCGGGGATTGGAACAAGATAGCTGAAAACGCTATACTTTCCGACTTCGAAATTCGTATGGCAAACCTTTGCTTGGTAGCATCTCACACCGTTAACGGCGTATCGCAACTCCATAGCGATATTCTTAAGGACGACGTATTCTCTGATTACTACAAGGTTGCACCGCAAAAGTTCACCAACGTAACCAATGGTATTACGCATAGAAGATGGCTCGCAGAAGCAAACCCCTTGCTCACCGCGTATATCAAAGAGTTGATAGGTGATAAGTTCCTAAAGGATGCTAACGAGCTTGAAAAGCTCATGCAATACCAAGGTAACCACCAAGTATTGGATAGATGGGCAGAGATTAAGTTGAAGAACAAAGAAAGACTTGCTGCTTATATCAAAAAATCCAATAACGTCGTATTAGATCCTACTTCTATTTTCGACGTACAAGTTAAGAGATTGCACGAGTACAAACGTCAACTCCTTAACGCGTTACAAATCCTACAACTTTACAATAGACTCAAGGAAAATCCCGACCTCGATATTCAACCGAGAACATTTATTTTCGGCGCAAAAGCCGCAAGCTCATACTACGTAGCGAAGCTCGTAATCCGCTTGATCTATATGATTGGCGAAATGGTCAATAACGACAAGAGCATTAAGGGTAAGTTAAAGGTTGTATTCCTCGAGAACTATCGCGTAAGTCTTGCAGAGCTTATTATGCCCGCAGCGGAAATAAGCGAACAAATCTCCGTAGCCGGTAAGGAAGCAAGCGGTACCGGTAACATGAAGTTTATGATCAACGGCGCAGTTACCATCGGAACGATGGACGGTGCAAACGTCGAAATTCACGAGAGAGTAGGTGACGAGAATATCTTCATCTTCGGTCTATTAACTGAAGAAGTAAACAAGCTTCGTTCACACTATAAGCCCACCGAGTACTACACTGCTGATAAGCGTATTAAGCAAGTTATCGATCAACTCCGCGCAGGTATTAACGGTGTAAGCTTCAGCGAGCTCGCAGATACTCTGACACTCGGTCGTGGCGGTATTGCAGATCCCTATATGATCCTTGCAGATTTTGCATCCTACGTTGACGCTCAAGATAAAGTTGATAGAACTTACAAAGATAAATACCTATTCCAAAGGATGTCGCTTGTCAATACGGCAAAGGCAGGATTCTTCGCTGCTGATAGAAGCGTTGAGGAATATGCAAAACGTATTTGGGCACTCAAGAGCGTAAAATAAGAACCCTAAACACAATTAAATGTTAAAATTTGATTCACGCAACGTACAATTTAAATCACCCTTCGGTGCGGTAGCAACCGACCGAAGGGTGCAACTTTTCTTCCCCGTACATAATAGCTTAAAAGCGACCGGGGTTCTTTTTGTGTTGCGTGGAAAAGAGGAAAAAAAGCTCAATATGACGCTTGTTGGTAACGATGGTGAGTATGATAACTATTCACTTGACTTTAGCGTTCCCGTAGCAGGCGTTTATTACTATAGGTTTGAAATCGTTACCGATAGCGGTTACCTATTCGTCGGCCGTGGCGAAGGCGGTAAGGCGGTTATGGGCGATTGGTTGCCGGAGTGGCAACTCACCGTTTTTGATAAAAGCTATACTACCCCCGAGTGGTTAAAGGGTGGTGTGATTTATCAGATTTTCCCCGATAGATTTTATAGGGTAGAGGACGGTGTCCGTCCCGTAAAAGGCCCCTTTAAAGCTTGGGATGAAGAACTTACCATCATCGATTCGGACGGGCTTTACCACGCTAACGACTTTTATGGCGGTAATGCGCGTGGCGTAATGGAAAAGCTCCCTTACCTAAAGGAATTAGGCGTTACGGCAATATATTTCTGCCCCATATTCAAATCCTTCTCAAACCACCGTTACGATACGGCGGATTATACTCAAATCGATCCTTTATTCGGCTCTGAAGAAGATTTTAAAGAGCTTATCGAAAGAGCAAAAGAATACGGCATTGGCATTATTCTTGACGGCGTATTTAATCATACCGGTGCAGACAGTATCTACTTTAATAAGTTTGGTACTTTTGAAGAAAAAGGAGCTTATCAATCCAAAGATAGTAGATATTACGACTGGTTTACCTTTACCGAGTTCCCCGACGAATATGATTGTTGGTGGGGTATCACCGTTGTACCGACGGTATCTCGCAACGCAAAGGAATTCCAAGACTTTATTGCCGGTGAAGGCGGTATAATTGATAAATGGACAAAATTCGGGGTTAAGGGTTGGCGACTTGACGTAGTTGACGAGCTATCCACTCCCTTTGTTCGTGCCCTTCGTAAAGCGGTTAAACGCAACTCCGATGAAGTAGCTATAATAGGGGAAGTATGGGAGGATGCAAGCACTAAAGAAAGTTACGGCGAAAAACGTTCGTACTTTTTTGGGGAGGAGCTTGACGCCGTTATGAATTATCCCTTCCGAACCGCAATAATCGACCTTATTAAAAATAAAGATACTAAAGCCTTTAAGGAAGCCGTCTTGACCATAATGGAAAACTACCCTAAACAAAGTCTTGATTGCTGTATGAGCTTGGTAGGAACGCACGATACTGTTAGAATCATAAACGAGCTTGCAGAGGTTGTAACACCGCCGACTAAAGCGGAAAGGCTTGCTTTTAGACTCACCAAAGAGGAGTATGAAAAGGGAATAAGACGGGTTAAAATGGCATCGGCATTACAGTTCTTTTTGCCCGGAGTCCCGAGTGTTTATTACGGTGACGAGATAGGCATGCAAGGCTTTGAAGATCCCATCAATAGGCACACTTTTAACTGGGATAATATTAACGAGGAGCTACTAAAACACTATCAAAACCTTGGTGCGCTTCGTAAAGAATTTGGTAAAGAAGAAACAATAATTTCAGTAACGGATGACGTTGTAAAAGTACTTCGCGGGGGTTATGAATTAACCGTAAACGTTAAGGAAGAAAGCTTACAAATTGAAAAGAAATAAGGTTTATTAAATCAAAAAACCGCCTCGAAAAGAGGCGGTTTTTTTAATGATTTTTATCAAATATTATTTAGTATCTTTGAAAACAAAAGTGTTGTTTTCGATACCCAAAGTCTTTTTAGCCATATCCCTTAATACAAACTTTTGGATTTTGCCACTTGCCGTCATGGGCATCTTGTCGATGAACTCTACAAAGGAGGGAACCTTATGGCGAGCCATGTTGTTTGCGACGTATGCCTTGATGTCGCTTTCGGTTACGCTTGAGCCCTTACGCTTGGTAACAAAGGCGTATGCTTCCTCGCCGTATTTTGGGGAGGGGACTGCAACGATTTGTACGTCTACTACGTCGGGGTGGGTATAGATGAAGTCTTCGATCTCTTTGGGGAAGAGGTTTTCACCGCCACGGATAATCATATCTTTCAAACGGCCGGTAATCTTGTAATAGCCGTTGTCGTCTTTTACGGCGATATCACCGGTATGTAGCCAGCCGTCCTTGTCGATAGCCGCTGCAGTTGCTTCGGGCATTTTGTAGTAGCCTTTCATGACGTTATAGCCACGTACTACAAATTCGCCGGGGGTGCCGTTAGGTACGTCTTCACCGGTATCTGCGTCAACGATCTTGGTTTCCATAAAGGGTAGCTCTTTACCAACGGTATTTACGCGGATATCCAAACTATCGTCTACAGTGGTCATGGTGCAAGCAGGACTTGCTTCAGTTTGGCCGTAAGTTATGGTTATTTGCTTCATGTTCATCTTGTCGATAACATCTTGCATAACTTTAACGGGACAGGGAGAGCCTGCCATAATGCCGGTACGTAACGAGCTGAAGTCGTAACGCTTAAAGTCACGGTGCTCAAGCATTCTGATATACATTGTGGGAACGCCGTGGACGGCGGTACACTTTTCGTACTCGATGGCGTGCATAACTTTCATGGGAGTGTACCAAAGTAGGGGAACCATTGCGGTGCCGTGGGTTACCGATGCCATGATAGCAAGTACCATACCGAAACAATGGAAGAATGGTACGGGTATGCAGAGCTTGTCTTCGTGGGTAAACTTCATGCAATCACCGATTGCTAAACCGTTGTTAACGATGTTATTGTGGGTAAGCATAACGCCCTTGGGGAATCCGGTGGTGCCGGAGGTGTATTGCATGTTGACTACGTCGTCAGGGTTTACAGCCTTTTTGATTGCATCAAACTCTTTATCGCTAATCAATACGCCAAAGTGGGGGATTTGCGACCAATGATACATGCCGTCGTACCAGTTGTCAAAGGATACTACGTACTTTAAGAAAGGTAGTTTTTTGTTATTAAGCTCGCCCGGTTTAGAGGTTTTTAGCTCGGGACAAACGGAATAAATGATCTTTTCGCAGTCGATGTCTTTAATACCATCGCAAATAAACAACGCTTTACTGTCGGAATTGGATAGGAGATACTCTAATTCAGCTTCTTTGTAATTGGTGTTAACTGTTACAAGAACTGCGCCAATTTTGGCCGTTGCAAAAAACAGTACCATCCATTCAGGATAGTTGGTAGCCCATACGGCAACGTGGTCGCCGGGATTAATGCCCATGCCCAATAGGCCCTTGGCGTACTTATCTACTTCTTTATTGAATTCGTAGTACGTACGCGTATAATTTACTTCGATGTATTTTATCGCGAGCCTTGTGGGATACTTTGTGGCGATGCTTTCGAGCATATCGCCAACTGTAATGTTAAGTAACTTGTTCATATGTATGCTCCTGTAGGGTTGTTTATCCTAATAAGATTTGCTTGATAATATCGTATACGTCAGTGTTGTCGATAAGAGCAGGGATGCTGTCTACACCAACGCCGTATGCAAAGTAATGTACGTTTTGAGTGGTATGAGAGCTGGAGTGGAACCACTCGTTGGAGATTTGATCGGCGGTTGCATCAGCAGGAACTTTGAGTTTGCCGGTTTCGTGGTCCGCTACAACCATAACGGTCGTATTACCATTTTTACGTGCCCATGCAACGGCTCTCGATACCGCGGCATCAAAAGCGTTAAGCTCGTCGATCATGTTTTGGATTTCGTTAGTATGGCTGTAACTATCGATTTTGGATCCTTCTACCATAAGGAAGAAGCCGTTTTCGTTTTCCAACTTTTCAAGTGCTAAATCGGTGAGAGAAGCGAGGGTATTGCGACCGATGTTGGGTATTTCATCATCAATAAGTCCGACGATCTTATCGGAAGCGGAAGCATTGATTTCTTCAAAACCTACGCAAAAATCACGATTGTCGCTTTGGATTGTGGACTTTAAAGCTGTCATTTCAGCATTATTCAATCCAAATAATACGTCTACGTCGCTTGATGCAAGCTGTGCTGCGATTTCAGCTGTATTGTTACGGCTCTTTGAGTGAGCAAGGAAAGCCGCGGGAGTAGCATCGGTTATAGCCTTGGTTGCAACGATGCCTACCTTCTTGCCTGCAGATTTTGCTTGCTCGGCGATAGTGGGGATGCTCTTGCCGTTGAGGTAGCTGATTCTTCCGTTATAGGTTTTTACGCCGGTAGCCATAGCGGTTGCGGCGGCGGCGGAATCGGTTGCACCTGCGGATAACGAACGAGTGGTAACTTCACCGTTAACGCTTAACTTGCGGATGTTGGTCATCGAACCGTTGTTGTAAAGCTCCGCCGTTTTAATATGGTTATATCCCATACCGTCGCCAATCAAAAGTATGAAGTTATGAGCTTTAGCTTCCGTAGGAATTTCAGGATCGACACCATAGTCAAAGTAAAATACTCCGAATAGGGTGGCACTTACAACGATAGTAACGCTCAAAATGCAAACGAGTACGATCGTTAATATTTTATTTTGTTTTTTTAAGTCGACTTGTTTCATAAAGTTCTCCTTATCTTAATATATCTCGAAACAAGCTAAATTGTATTTCGGGATAAGTGTGTCGAAGGGGTTAACCTTCGATTTGTTCCCTTGCCCCAATGCGATAGCTATTAGTTGTCGGTCGCTGATCTCGACACCGTGATCGCTTGAGGTAAGTGAAAAGAAATTTCCGTGTTTAACGGTCAAACAATAGCTTTGGCCGTATAGTGTGAAGTAAACGCTTCCGTTTGCTTCGGATGCATAGGGGATTGCTTTAAACAATGCCTCTACGTTAAGGATGCCCGCCATAGAATAATCTTGGCTTCCATGCGTAAAAGAGGGGATGGTGTAAGCCTTGTCAAGAGGCGCTCCGTCAAATAAATATTCCTCTTCCGCAACCGCTTCGGCAACCGCACCGTCTTCGCACCAAATGTAACCTTTGGGTACACCGTTTTGGCGTATTAAGTAACCCATACCGCCGTTTTCGAGCGAAGTACCAATTAGCAACTCGAACTCTTTTAACGATCTTGCGCGATAAGCATTATTGCGTATAACGTAGCGGTCGTAAAGTTCCTTTACAAGTGGTAAATCACCAAGCACCATAGGGATAAACTCAACGCCGGTCGAAGCTTTTCCCAACGGGCTAAAGCGCCTTACGTAGTTGATTGTTTCAAACCCTAATTTGCGGTAAAAGTCGTGATTGAAAGGGTGCAGTATCGCAAATGGATAACCTTCGTTTTTGAGGCTTTCTTTTGCTTCAAGTACCACCTTGCGCGCCAGTCCTTGGTAGCGATAATCGGGATGGGTTGCAACGCCCGTTAGAAAGGGGATGGTAAGCTCTTTGCCCATAAGGTTTAATTCTATAAAACGAGCGTAGCAAGCAGATACCGGTTCGCCGTTTTGCTCTATAACGTAGCTCCTACCGTAGGGCAGACGTTCTTTAAAAAAGAAGTTTGCATAGTCGCCGTCGTTAAACGCAATCTTATGTAGCTCGATTAGCTTATTACTTTCCACTTTAACCTTATTTACCGCGAGTGGGTACAATTTGGGATGTTAGTATATTAACAAAGTACAAATTAAAACGCAAGCGCTTGCGCAAAATTATCGTAAATATTGCTAAAACCTCTTGCAAAAGAGCCTCCTTTCTTATAATATAAATACATACGGGCGCAAGCGTAGTGCGAACGCACGCCTTATATAGTAAACCAGTCGCAATAATGAGGTTAATGATGACTAACAAGACCAAACTCGCAATCTTGATGTTGATTATAACGGTATTCGCCGTTACTGCTCTTGCAGCGTGCACTTCCGTCGGAGTAGCCGGCATTTCGATTAAGCAAGGCTCTAACTATAAAACCGAGTACGTAGTAGGAGAAGAACTCGACCTTACCGGCGTCGAGCTCGCCGTCACTCGCACCGATGGCTCCGTTTATTTCGTATACGCTACCGCCGTTATGCAAGATATCAAGGTACTTAACTTCAATACCTCTAACGTTGTTAAGGAACTTGCCGTAGTTATCGAATACAAGGGCGCCTCAACCTTTATGTTCATCAGCGTCATTTCGCACGAGGACGCAGTTGCAAAATATACCGTTAATTTTGAAACCGGAAGCGGTAGTAAAGTCGATAGCTTAACCGTACAAGAATTCGATACCATCCTTGCTCCCACCGAGCCTACTCGCGCGGGTTATGCTTTCGATGGCTGGTATAAGGAAAATACGTATAACAACATTTGGAACTTTAACGTTGATAAGGTAGTAGGCAACACCACTTTATATGCAAAGTGGGCTAAACTTTACACCATCACTTTTAAGGACACTATTACGGGCGCTCCCGACGTAGTTAAGTACGTTAAGGCGGGCGACTCTTTGAGCGACATCCCCCCGACACCCGTCGTCGACGGCAAAATTATCACTTGGGATAGAGAAAGCATCACTGAAGTTTACTCCGATATCGTTGTTAAGACGGTAAGCAAAGATGCAACCTACACCGTTTTGTTCTATTACTACGGTTTTGAAAGCGGAGAAGCAGTAGTGCTGGGCCAACCGATAACCAACGTACCTCACGGCATTACGACCGAAGAGTTCGACGAGATGTTTGCGGTTCAACTTGCTCAAATCTATAACGATCTCCCCCGCAACGATACCGTAAACCATAAGCATTTCTCAAGCTGGGATAAAGGCTATAATAACGTTGTCGCCGATTTGGAAATCTGCGCTCAATACGAGTACAACAAGTACGACGTCACCTTTAACCTCAACTACACCACCTCTCAAGAAGGCTTCGATGCGACGTTTAGCGTTAACGAAGACGTAGTCTATAATAACCCCACCACGCTACCGGCAAGTGAACCGGTACGCCCGGGATATGCCTTCGACGGTTGGTATAAGCAACCCGCTTGTATCGATGCATGGAACTTTAACAACGATCGCGTTCAAGGCGACACCGTTTTATATGCAAAATGGACCGCACTCTACTCCGTATATTTCGTAATCGATCAATCGGAAACCATCGATAGCGAGTTGGGCGAAGAGGGCGTTGAATTAGATACCGTAGTTATTTCGGAAGCAGGCAACGATATCGTTTATAAGCTATTTGGCAAAGTAGACGTTCGCAGTGGCGGTTCTACCAACAAAATAGCGCTTCCCGTTAAGACCGGTTATACCGCATCGTGGAATATTGATGATAACGCACTTAAGAATATCACCGGTGATCGCGTTGTTAAAGCAGTATTCCAAATCAATAGCTATGCAGTAAGATTCTTCAACCACGACCGCTCCGAGATTATCCAAGTCCACGGAGAAGACGTTCAAATGGTTGAGTACCAAAAGGCGGCGGAAGCTCCCGAGGCTCCCGATAGACTCGGTTACTCATTTATTGGTTGGGATAAAGCATACGATAGCATTATTGAAGCTATCGACGTTGTAGCCGTTTACGAGCCCAACGCTTACGACGTAATTTTAGTCCTTAATAACGACTCGGCAACTCCCACTTATGCAGTATCGGTTAAGTACGGTCAAGCGGTAACCTTCCCCGAGAACTTGACTTACAAGGGTTATCACCTTGAGGGCTGGTATACCGACGAAGCTTTCGTTACTAAGTGGGAAGACGACGACGTTCTTAACGTCGCAGGTCACAACAAGCTTATTCTTTACGCTCGTTGGCTCAAGATACATACCGTCGTATTCAATACGGAAGAGGGCGATACCGCCATCGAAGTTATTGACGGCAACCTTATTGATGAAACGTTCGTGCCCGAAATAGGTTATAGAGAGGGTTATACCGGATATTGGTACAAAGTAATCAACGGCAATACCGAAGGTAAAGTCTTATTCGACGCCACCGCTCCCGTTGAAGAAAACAGCACCTACAGCTTGGTATACGAACTAAACGTTTACGTCGTTTACTTCTTTGAAGAAACCACTTCGAGTACTCCTAAGGCATCATTTAACGTACCGCATGGTAGCAGTATCAATATAGCAGACCTAATTCCGAACAACCCGACCAAAGAAGGACACAACTTTATCGGTTGGACTATTACGTCGAGTGATGCAATTACCGGCGACACTAACGTTTATGCAATATTCGAAATCAAGACCTTCGTATTGACTTGGGTGAACGAGGACGGCTCAACGATAACCACCTCTACCGTAGAGTATTCTAAACCTGCAGTATTCCCCATTTCGGCTACCGCACCTACGAAGAAAGGCTATTTGCTAAACGGATGGATTATTAAAGAATTTATTTTAGAAGAAGGCGATAAAGAGGGTAGCGTTCAAATCGTAAAATCAGCAATGGTATTAGAGCCCGACTTCGTATTAGAACCCTATACCGTTGAGTTTAAGAATAGAGAAACCAATCGTGTTTACGAGCAATTCGACGGAACGGGTTACGTACCGTCTCAAACCAAGCTATTCAATACTTTTGTCGACGTTAACGCTGTCGTAGCCGTTCCGCATTTGGTTGGTCATGAGTTTGTCGGTTGGGATGCACCGTATTTCAACTCGATTTATCAAGACCAATATTTTACGGATTATCAAGCAGAAACGCACGCTTGGAAGGCGGTTAACTCGAACGTTTCTTCCGGTACTCATAACATGAGGCAAGCATCGCTTATTGTTTATGACAATACTTTGTATTATGCTGAACTCGCAGTTGAAGAAATTGCGAATAGATTGGCACACTGGGGTAAAGAGACTTTTGATGCTTCTGGAATTTATCAAATAGAAGCTGTAAATAACGCATGGCTTAAGAAGGGTCGTGGATCGGAAGGCGATACAGTACTAACGTATAGTCGCGAAATCGTATTCGGCGGACATCTATTTGTTGCAATCACCGAAAACACCACTTTCTTTGCACGCTTTGAGGTTGCAGAGTATAACTTCTCGTTTGTTACCAATGACCCTGATCAAACCCTTGATCCGTTAACCGTTACTTACGGCACGCTTTCAAGAAAGCCTGTTTTAAACGATCGTGACGGTTACGTATTCCTCGGCTGGTATGCAGATGAAGATTTCAGTGTAGAATACGTGTTTGATACTCTCGTTGAAAAGGACACCACTATTTATGCAAAGTGGGAGGAAATCCGCGATTATACCGAAAGCGATGACGTTGATTATACTTTGAACGAAGATGGCACCGCGTACGTTCTTACCGATGCAAGAAACTATGACGGAACAAGTCTAAAGGTTGCCAACTTCTATAAGGGCAAGATGGTTAATGCAATCGGTGCAGACGCTTTTGCTAATAATACCGTGATTACCTCTATCGACTTACCGAACACCATCGTCGCAATCGGTCCCAAGGCATTTATGAATTGTACCGCGCTTACTTCGATTGTTATTCCCGAAAAGGTAACGGAGATACCTGATAACGCCTTCTACGGATGTAGCGCGCTAACCACCGTTTCTTTTGATGAAAACGGCACTCTAACCAAGATCGGAACCAGTGCGTTTGCAAACGCTACTGCGTTAAAATACTCTATTGTAAACGACGAACAAGTTGCGTTTACCTTGCCTCAAACGATTACCGATATCGGAAGCAGTGCTTTCTATGGCTGTGTAGGATTTACCGAGATTGAAATACCTGCATCCATTATCAACGTCGGCGATAAGGCTTTTGCAAACGCAAACAACTTACGTTACGCTATCTTTAGAAGAAACGCTGCGGCCAACTTAGGCGAAAACGTATTCCAAAACCACACTTCTTTATATAATGCGTTCCGCATTTACGTCCCGACCGTAAGTAATTACACCGGTAACTCTGCAAACGCAAATTGGAAGGCTCTTTCCGCAAAGATTTACGATTTAGACAATATCACCAAAGACGGCGAGTGGGCTTATCGTTTTGATGCTAACGGCAATCCTATTTTGATGCAATACCTCGGTAAGGACAGCGTTATCGAGATTTCTGCAAACGTAATAAGCTCCACCGGCAATAACCTAACCGTTTCGCAATTGGACGATTATCTATTCGACGGTAATGTAACGGAGGTTAAATTCAACTCCAACGTTGCAATTGCCCAAAATACCTTTACTTCTGCAACAAATCTACAAAAACTTATTATCAATTTGGGATTAACCAACAACGTTAATAAGGCTTTCTTGAAAGATGCATTTGATGAGGGCTCTAAACTACATACTTTAGAAATTAATTCGGATTTAAGCACTATTCCCGATATCTTCGACGGTCGCGTGCCTACCGCGTTACATCACGTAATTATAAGCGAACAATCGAGGAGTGTTATCGATAGCTTCTTGGCGGATTGTATCTACGTCCAAACAGTAACGATCGGTAAGAACGTAACTACAATCGGTAACGAATCTTTCCGTGGATGCACGGCATTGACTGACGTTATTTTTAATGAAGGTTGTAAGCTTAATTCTATTGGTGTAAGTGCGTTTGACGGCGCCTATGCATTAGCAAACTTACATAATTTACCTAACACGATTACTTCCATCGGTGACAAGGCGTTTAATGCGACTGCCTGGCTCAATTCTTCACAAGAAGAACTAATTATCGGTAAAGGAATACTTTATCGTTATAACGGCAATTTAGACGCTGTGGGCGGTGTTTACGTAATACCAAGCAACGTCACCTACATAGTAGACGGTGCGTTTGCAAATAATTCGACCTTAAGACACGTATTGGCAAATCCCGATAGCGTTTTATATACGATCGGTGCAAACGCATTTGCAAATTGTGCTGAATTAGAAACCGTTTTCATACCGGCAACCGTTAATACGATAGGGGCTAATGCCTTTGCAAACGACGCTAAACTTAAGACGGTTGTATCGCTTGTTCCGGCGCCCGATCATACTTTCAAATTCGGCGCAAACGCTTTACCTGGTGCAACAGAGTCGCCCAACATGAAGGTTTATATTACCGAAGGCGACGTTGGCAAGTATCAATCTGCTTGGTCGGGAAATTACTCCTATCAAGGATTATATAATACGGCGATAAAAGCGGTTTCGGACGGTTACGTTATTACCGGTAATGAAAGTGGTTCAGCAAGTACCGTTCTTGTAAAATATATTCCCAACACTTTGAATGCTACCGTTAAGCTTACGACGGCAACGGCAACAAAGATTGCAGACTATGCGCTACCAAGGACGATTGTCGATCTTGATATTGACGTGGGTATTGAAAGTTTTGGCGAACTACCGTTTAATGGTGTTACCGCACTACAATCGTTTACTATTCGTAGGGCTGGTACTTCGGTTAAGATGGCAGCAGTAGAATTGATGTGGATCCTTGAGAATAACGCATCATTGACCGCAATCAACACCGTATCATCCGTTGCAATGTCAGATTTAATAGGCGGAGCGCTTCCCGCGCGTATCAACACTGTTAATATTATCGCAGGTGAAACCCATATTGTAGATGAGTTCTTATACGATGCGTCAAATGGCAACAGTCACGTTGTAAACATCTCCATTGACGGAATTGCTTTAGAAGATGCTGATAACGATATTACCGTTGGTGCTAAAGCTTTCCGTAATACCGGATGGATGGATGCGTTTGAAAGTGATTATATTGTAATCTTCCAAGGCGTATTGGTTGACGTTAAGAGCATGAGTCCCGTCCTCACCATCTCGGATAACGTTAAGAGCATTAACGGCGGATTATTCGAAGGGAACGACTACGTGGAAGTTGTCTTCTTGCCTCAAACGATTACTTCAATAGGAGAGAGGGCTTTCTTTGGCGCAAGCAAACTTACAAAAGTATTCGTTAAAAATGCAGAAGAAAGCAAACCTACCGTAGGCAATAATGCCTTTGGCGATAATGCTACCGGTGCTCAAATTTATGCTCCTGGCGGTTATGTTTTAGGCAACGTTACTGCTGTAGATTCAAGCAATTTGAATCACGTAGTAAATTGCATTGACGAGGCAACCGGCCTTTATGAAGAGTACGTTATCAACAGTGATGGAACGTTGATTTTACTACGTAAATTCATGGCTACTTACGATGAAAACAGCAATCTTGAGTCTTATGAAGAAGTTGAAGATATTAGCGTTCCGGATGAACTCAACGGAGTAGCAATCAAAACGCTTGCTAACAACGTATTTATGAGTGTTGTTAAGAGTTTTGCAATCGACAAAGCGTTTGTAAAAGCGACTGATTCGTTTGCTAACCTTGGTTCAGATATGAATACGATTACGGTAAGAGGCTCCGGCAGCTCCGATGCTTTCGGCATTGTTAACGTAATCGATGAGCTCAAATTTAAAGCCGTTGCTTACGACGGACAAGTAACGCTCGATGCGCTACTCGGAGTAAGCTCAGGTGATAGTAAGGTAGCAAGCCTTAAGAAGGTTAAGATAGTAGATGGTATCAAAACAACCGTGGTAGATTTACTTAAGGGATGGTCACAAATTGAAGAGGTAGTTTATCCTGCAAGTATTGAAAAGGTTGCTGCCGGCTCGTTAGAAGACACCGCTTGGTTTGCAAACGAAGAAAGCGATTTCGTTATCTTGGGTGGAGTACTGCTGTACAGATACATTGGATCAAGCAAATCTGCAGCGATCCCGCAAGAAGTAATGATAATCAACGAATATGCATTTGCAAATAAGACCAATTTGTCAAGAGTATACTTCGTGGCTGGTAGCATGGCTCATACTATTTCAGATTATGCCTTTGATGGTTGTACGTCTCTTTCCAGCATAGCTATCCCCGATAGTATGACCAATATTTCCGATAAAGCGTTTAACGGTACGATGTTTACAATTAGAGATAATTGCCTGATTATCTCCAGTATCGATGACGCTGGCGAAACCCTTGTAAAGTACTATGGTGAAGAAGAGGAGTTTGTAATTCCCAACACTATTAAGAAGATTTCGGCAGGTGCTTTCCAAAACAACGAACATCTCATCAAGCTCACCTACGATAAAAATTCAACCTACATTTTATCGACTATTTGTGATAAAGCGTTTGCAGGTTGTACCAATCTTACTACAGTTGAATTACCCGATACGGTAATCGACAGGGCAGCTGATGCATTTGAAGGAACTCCTTGGGCAGAAGCTCAACAAGGACAATAAAGACGTTACGTGGGCGACCACTAACTATAGAAGTAAAAAACACATATAGGAGAAAACTGCTATGAAAAGAAATTTACTTGTAACACTTCTTGTTATCGTATTAGTAGCATCTCTCGGCTTGAGCCTTATCGCTTGTGGTGGCAAGGGCAATGGCGACGACGGTGATGGTAGCGGTACTGGCGGTAACGGAAAGGCCACGGTAGATATTAAGTTACTACCGGATATGGTCGATTACGGTGCAAATCCTCAATATTACGCAACCGGTAGCGAAATCTATCAAGAAAGCGTAAGGTTGGGATGGAAATCTGACCTCGAAAAGAAGCAAGACGACGAGAGAGAAGACTGGATCGTAGAAGAATGGAGTGCAACCGGTAGCTTATGGAACAATACCGTATACTATTCGTTTGGTGCATGGGCGGCCGATTATGACTCTAACGGCGTTGAAAGAAGACAATCCAACGTTGGCTATTTTGATGTCGACGGTAATTGGATTGACGACGAATCTGCAAACAGTGTTCAACGTGTTTTCTGTTATTCGGTAGCAGACGACTTTATTCAAAGATTGAGTGATGCTCGCGTTGAAGAAGCTAATGCAGATAAACTTATCAAGTACATCGTAAGAGAAGACGTAGATAGAGCAAAGGGCGACGGATACACCTATACCCAAGGCACCTCGAGCGCAATCGAAGACTATAATCAACTTGATGAGCTACAAACCATTTACGACGACTTCGATGCTTATAAGAAAGATCCCACTTACACCAAACATATCTTCACTAAAGAAGAGGAAGTAAGCGATGCTATCAACCGCAAAAAACGTAAAATTTACGGCGAAGTATTCCATTGCTTCGGTGACGACGTTGATCAATTTGCTCGTTGCGCAATCGAATTGGTAAGCTATGGTATTAAGATCATCAATGCCGATATGCTCAAAGCATATAACAGCCACTTCAACAAAGAATATAACTTCGAAGATTATATTCGTTACGAAATGTTTGATCATGAAACTTTAAGTTACTTCCTTGCTTTCATGGATGCTAACATTACTAACTTCAACCTTACCAACTATACGGCAACTCAAAAGGCAAAGATGATGACTCTCTACGGTTATTATTACCAATACGAAAAGAGAGATCACGAAGTATTTGACGACAACAAAAAGGTATCTGCAGCAGGAGGTATCACCGAATACGAAGATTATCTTAAGTTAAGCCACGAAAGCTATTTTAACACCAAAGAAGAAGCTCTACGTTATCGTGACTACGATCGTAGACATTACGAAAAAGCATATCGTTATTCCTATACGTGCTATGAAAAATATTACACCGCTCAACTTGGCTTCCAAGCAATCCAAGAAGAGAAGGATCTTATCGTTTATAAAGGCGGTGCTACCCCCACCTTTAACAACTCTTTAGTAAACGGTCAATATGCTAACGGTCTTACCACCGTAGCAGATATTACTTACTCCTCCGAGATGCAAAAGGGCTCCAGTATAGGTTTGGATAGCACTCTTAAGCTATCTGACGTAAACTGGGAGTATACCGCAAGTGACGACGTTACCATCGTTTACAACAATCGTAGTAGAGATTGGAACAGTCTTGATGCAAACGGACAAAATGCAGCTACCAACAAGATTAAGAAGGTTCGTTTAGAGCTCGAGCAACTCAAGAGCCAAGACTACACCATCAACCACAAGAGCATCAAAGAGTCTGATTTGACCGCAGCATTACAATATCAAATCTACTCCTACAGTGCAGACTCCGTACGTGCATTACAAGCATGTAAGAAAGACGAAGTCGTTTATTATCTCACCATCGATCGTTACTTTGAAGTTAACGATACTACTTATGCAGACATTACCGGCGGTACCGAATTCAGAACGCACGTTGTTAAAGCATTCGGCGATCTTGAAGAAGATGCAGGACGTAATGATGCTAAATACGTAAACCTCAACGCCAACTATGCAGTAGGCACCATCGACGAGCAAGTAAGAACCGCTAATAACGCAGACTGGGCTGGCGTTAAGTCTAATATCTCTGAAACCCTTTCTAGAGATTACGAGGGCTATAAACCAGTCAACAACAAGCAAGTTGACGAGTACTTTGAAGACACTCTTATCCGCAAAGAGTGGAGCTGTGGTGCATCATTCGAAGAATCTGCAACAAGCTGTAAGCAAAACAACAGCCACTTGAATTGTACTGAAGAGTACGACACTGACTGGGCACTTTCCCGTCTACTTGACAACCACGAAGTAGTTCTTCGTTATATGTATGGTCAAGTTGAAGTTACCTTCTATGCAATCAATCAAAGCGACTTCTTAACTCCCACCAAGTTCCATAACAATATCACTTCCGTTAAGGAAACCGATAGCTACGTAGCAAAAGCAACCGGTGGTTATGCTATGAGCTATAAGTCGTTTGATGCTTGCGATAAGGCAACCTTGCAACCCGATGAATTGATTGGTAAAGTATGCACCAGCACCGACGAGGATAAATACCCCGTAGTAGGTATGCCCAGCCAATACTGGAATAACGTTCCCGTTTACGAAACCACTGATTTCCTTTGTGATAAGACTCAAACCAAACTTGGTCAAATCACTTACGCCAACAACGGTACTTATATTTACACCTTCGTTGGTTGGTACGTAGATGAAAAATTCAAGTACCCGGTATTATTGGACGAAGAGTACGACTACGATATTCGCTTGTATCCTGCATACCGTCTTGAGTACGTACCGGCAAGCAATTAAGGAAGCCTAAAACGATAATTAGGTAACCCAAATAGTGATAAAAGCCCGCTTTTGCAAAACGCAAAAGCGGGCTTTTTTGCATCTAAATGCCATTGGTCTATAGATTATGAAAGCGACATAAAATAAAGTATGTTAGCTAATATACTTACGTTGTTTTCGGGGATAGGGACTTTCATCATCGGTATGAAGTTAATCGCCTCCAATTTGGATGCTGTAGCGGGCGGAAAGGTGGAGGAGCTGTTCAAAAAGATATCGGACAACAAGCTTGCCGGCATTGGGATCGGAGTGGGGAGCGCCGCGGTATTGCAGAGTTCTTCTGCGACTACAGTAATACTCGTAGGGCTTGTCAATAGTGGTATAATCAATCTCATCCAAGCAACGTGCATAATAATGGGTGCCAATATTGGTACGACTTTTACGGCATTGGTGATTTCTTTCAATTACCTTCCGATAGGTGAACTTTTTGCCTTTTTAACCTTTATAGGCGCAATGGTCGTGATGGCGGCAAAGCGCTCTAAAATTAAAACGATAGGGTATTTGGTAGGCAGTGCCGGACTTATGTTTATAGGACTGGATATAATAAAAATTTCGGCATCGGCACTTAATGAGTATTCGGCGTTTACAAATTTGTTTTCATCCGTTAATAGTCCTTTTATAATGCTTGCGTTGGGATTGGTTTTTACCGCAATAATACAAAGTTCTTCAGCGATAACCGGTATTGTTATAACTCTTGCACACCTCGGCATTATGCCTGCGGTGGGAGCGTTTTACGTAATTATGGGTGGTAATATCGGCTCGTGTGCTACGGCGATGCTTGCATCTATCGGTGGCAACCTCAACGCAAAGCGTACGGCACTTATTAATTTAGCGTTCAATACGATAGGAGTTATAATCTTTTTACCACTAACAATCGCCTTTGGTAATAAAGTAATAGGAGCTTTGAGTGGATTAAGCATATCGGTAATTATTGCCTACTTCCATATTGCCTTCAATTTAATAACCACCGTTTTGATGATACCGTTTATTAAAAAACTCGCAAATTTAAGCTGTATTCTTATAGCCGATAACTGATTAATGCTTGTAAACTTTAATAAATAGTAGTATAATACTAACGTATGATTAAATAATGGAGGACTTTACACTTATGGAACTTGATACATCAAACGTTTCGAGCTTTAAAGTGGATCACACTAAATTAAAATGCGGACTTTTTGTTTCGCGCAAAGATATTTTTGGTTCCAACGTAATTACGACTTTTGACCTTCGCATGAAGCGTCCTTATCATGATGAAGTTATGGAAACGGGTTCTATACACGCATTAGAGCACCTTATTGCAACCTATCTTCGCAATGATCCTTTGTGGGGCGATAAGATTATTTACTTTGGACCTATGGGATGTCGTACCGGTTTCTATCTCTTGATGGCAGGCGATCTTGATTCTCAAGATATTCTTCCTCTTATCGAGAGAACGTTTGACTTCGTATCCGATTACGAAGGCGAAATACCTGCGGCGACCCCCAAAGAGTGCGGATATTGCGTAGATATGGATTTAGAGCTTGCAAAAGCCGATGCAACCATGTACTACAACGTAATAATTAACCCCAAGAAAGAAAACCTCGTTTATCCCGTTAAGAGAGAACGTAAAAAGAAAGAAGCATAACATAAGGGAGAACACATATGGTAGATCAAAGAATTGAAAAACTCGCAAGTGTATTAGTCAACTATTCAGTTGAACTTAAAAAAGGTGAAAAAATCCTTATCGAAGCAAAAGGTATCGATTATATGCTCGTTACCGCAATCGTTAAGGAAGTTTATAAAGTAGGGGGCTTTCCCTTTGTAAACATGGAAGATAACCGTGTAACCCGCGCTATTCGCATGGGCATGACGGAAGATCTTGCAAAGCTTATGGCTAAATACGATTCATATCGCATGGCGGAAATGGATGCTTATATTGGTATTCGTGGTGGCAACAACTGCTACGAGCTTTCCGATATTGGCGGAGATAAAGCACAAATCTACGGCAGATTGTATGCTCAACCCGTTCATCACGATCTTCGCGTAGGCAAAACCAAGTGGGTAGTACTTCGTTATCCTAACGAAGGTATGGCAGAGCAAGCTCGCATGAGTACCGAAGCTTTTGAAGATTTCTACTTTAACGTATGCAACCTCGATTACGCTAAAATGGATAGGGCGATGGACGCTCTTGGCGCGCTTATGGATAAGACCGATAAAGTTCGCTTGGTCGCACGCGACACCGATTTGACTTTTAGCATCAAGGATATTCCCTCCAAGAAGTGCTCCGGTCACTGTAATATTCCCGACGGCGAAATTTATACCGCTCCCGTTAAGAACTCGGTAAACGGTTATATCCACTATAACGCACCGAGCGTTGAAAACGGAATTGAGTTCAAAGACGTTCGTTTAGAGTTCAAAGACGGCAAAATCATCAATGCAACAGCAAACCTTACCGAAGAAGTTAACAAGATTTTCGACACCGACGAAGGTGCACGTTACGTTGGTGAATTTGCAATCGGCGTAAACCCCTATATCAACGATCCGATGGGCGATATCTTATTTGATGAGAAGATCGCAGGCTCAATCCACTTTACCCCCGGCAGTTGCTACGATGATTGCGACAACGGCAACCACAGCGCAGTTCACTGGGATTTAGTTCTTATTATGACCCCCGAGTACGGCGGTGGTGAAATCTACTTTGACGACGTACTTATCCGCAAGGACGGAAGATTCGTACTCCCCGAATTGGAGTGCTTAAACCCTGAAAACTTAAAATAATGAGTAAGAAAGAAGACCTCAAAAATTTCGTACCATCGAAACCCAACAAACTTTTATATCCCTTGCTTATTCTCGTAGGCAGGATATTGGGTAAGATTTGGATTAACGCAAAGTTCAAAAAGGATGATGCTATCAAGGGACGTAAAGGCCCCTTTGTTTGCGTAGGCACGCACTCCTGCTTTATGGACGTTGCGATGATGATGCTCACCATGAGCCCTGTATCGCTTAACATTGTGTGCGGACGTGACGTTATGACTTGGGGCGTATTAAAGCCCTTTGTAAAAGCAATAGGTCTTCTACCGATAAACCAATTTGAAATGGACCTTGCGTCCATCCGCTCGATGAAGAGGGCAGTTGATAAAGGGTGCAGTTTGGCGCTTTTTCCCGAGGGTAAATTTACGCTTGACGGCAGACCTTTATATTACCTTCCGGAGAGCCTTGCAAAGCTCCTTAAGCTCCTTAAAGCCGACGTAGTATTCTGCCACAACAACGGTGGATACTGCGCTCGTCCGCGTTGGTACCACGGCTTTAAGTACGGCACGGTTACCAACGTATCGGAATTGTTGTTTACAAAAGAGCAATTGGCTACTATGTCCGATAAGGAAATCTATGCTGTATTAAAGCAAAAATTTAGTTTTAACGATTGCTTGTATCAACGTGAAAATAATTTGCGCTATAAATGTAAAGATCCGGCAAAGGGACTCCATTATATACTTTACAAGTGCCCAAAATGCGGTGTCGAGTATGAAATGAGTTCAGATGATCATTATCTTACTTGCGGTAATTGCGGTAACAAAGTTGAGTATACCGAGTATGGCGAAATGATACCTTCTGAAGGCTCTACAACCTTTGACCGCATAGATCTTTGGTACGAGTTCGAGCGCGAGTCTGTACGTAAAGAGATCGAAGACGAAGGCTTTGAAATGCGCCATGAAGTAGTTTGGGAACAACAAGACGCAGAGAACAATTACAACGAGCTTGGTGAAGGCGAATTTTATCTTAACCAAACGGCGATCGGCTTTATAGGCGCACGTTACGATAACGGCGAGCAAGTCGTTTTGGAAGTGCCGATTATTAAGCAACCGACCATCGTACATAAGAATTACGAGGCGATTGATCTTACTATCGATGGCGTTGTAAACAGATTCTCTTTCCGCGAAGCCAAGTACTCTTGCAAATATAATATTGCAGTTGAGGAACTTCATCGTAAAATAAAAGGATTGCCTATTGATTAATATCAATAGATATGTTACAATAACTCATAATTTTTGAACTGTAGGAGGAATTTATGTTCAAAAAGTACGCCGATGAAATGATGGATTTCGTTAAGAAAATCGAGGCAGACGGTCCGCGTTTGCCGGGTAGTGATGAAGAAAAAGCAGCTTGTAAAAAGATACAAGGTGAAATTCTTGATAGAACGGGACTTTCTTCAAAAACTGAAAACTTTATGTTTGCACCCGTTGCCGGTATTGGTGCAATCTATAGATTAGGTTGGGCATGCCTTATTGCTTTATTCGTCTACTATATCGGTGGATTATACGGCACGATTCTTGCAGGTGCAGGTTACATAGGAATTATGACCTTTGTAGGTATGCAAATCATCCGTTATACTGCAAAGTGGGACTGGCTCTTTAAGCATGAAAAGGCAGATAACATCATTACCGAGCTTCCTCCGGTAGACGGCGAAACCAAGTATACCGTTTTCCTAACCGCTCACTATGATAGTAGCTGGTGCTGGAAGCTTTCTCTCAAAAATCCCACCATGGCGATCCCGAAGACTGCTTACGGCGTATTAAGCGCTATTGCAATGATAGGTGTTTGCATCGTTAGAGCTTGCAACGAGTGGGGAGTATTCGGTTATGGCAATTCATATACCGCAGTTAGAATCGTTACCATGCTTTTACCGCTTCTATTTATTCCCGGATTCATATTTATTACCCAATACACAAGCATGGATAAAACCCTTGCAAGTCCCGGCGCAATGGATAACTTAAGCGGTATCGGATGCAATATGATGCTAATGAAGTACTTTAAGGAACACCCCGAAGATATGCCCAAAGGTATGCGTCTTGTAGACGTTGGTTTCGCAGCTGAAGAAGCAAGCCTTAAAGGCAGTCTTGCCTTCCTTGCTGCGCACCGCAACGACGGCACGTTTGATAATGCATACGTTATTAACGTTGACAGTATCGCAGACCCCGATCACTTTGAAGCAATTATCGGTGACTTTTTGCAAGGTACTAAATTCGATAAGCACCTCGGTGACCTCGTAATTGAATCGATGAAAGATTGTGGCATCGAAAACCCCAAGAAAATGTACAATCCCGTTGGCGGATGTGACTCTACTCCTTTCTGCAACGCCGGTATTCGTACTATCACCGTAGCAGCACAAAATCCCACCACCACGTATTACTACCATACTTGCAAAGATACCTCCGATCGTATCGACGTATCTACCTTTGAAAAGGGCCTTGAAGTAGTTTACACCTTGGTTAAGAAGATTGCTGCTGAAGAAGAAGCAAAATAATAGCTTAAATAATTAAAATTAAAGCCTCGGTTTTCCGAGGCTTTTTTGTTATTTACCATACTTTTTAATAAGATTTCGAATTTCGCTTGTCAGATTGCGTAAGTCGTGATTGGCGTGTCCTTCGAGTGAAGCTACCGTTCCGCTCAACTCTTTAAGAGCGTCTTTAAGACCTTTATAAACTTCCGAAACCTTAAATCGTTCGGAATTACTATCTGCTTTAGCGTTTTTATCTTTAACCTTCTTTTCAGTATTGCCGATGAATATAAAATCGTTATTTATTAGGTCGTATACGGCGCCGTTGTAGGGAGCAACGGCGGGGAGTCCGCTTTCGGTAAGTAGTTTGTTGGCAAAGGCATCTGCTACGCTATCTTCGCCGTGCGTTATAAATATGCGTTTTGGAGTAGGGGTGAAGCCCTTTGCCCATGCCTCCAGCGCATAGCGGTCGGCGTGCGAGCTGGTACCTTCAAGCTTGACTATACGAGCACGAACTTTTATGCTTTCGTTGAATAGCTTTACGTTTTGTGCGCCGTCGAGAAGCAATCTGCCGAGGGTACCGTTAACTTGATAGCCGACGAAGACTATGGTGCTTTCCTTGCGCCATAAGTTGTGCTTTAAGTGGTGTCTAATTCTGCCCGCTTCGCACATGCCCGATGCGGAAAGTATAACTTTTGATTCGCAACTGCGGTTAATTAACTTGCTTTCATCTGCGGTGACCGATACTTTAAGTCCCTTAAATGTAATAGGGTTGAGACCTTGCTCGATAACGGCACGAGTTTCGTCATCACAACAGTCTTCTACGTTACGGTTATAAACGTTGGTTGCTTCGATTGCAAGAGGACTGTCTACGTATACGGGGAAATCAGGGAAGCATTTTACAAGACCTTTGTCTTTGATTTCGCGTAGGAAGTAAAGCATTTCTTGCATTCTGCCTACCGCAAAGGTGGGTATAACGACGTTACCACCCATGGCAAAGGTTTCTTCTATAATTTTGGCAAGTTGATTGACGTAATCGGGATCGGCGCCGTGACATCTATCACCGTAGGTGCTTTCCATAACCACGTAATCTGCCTCCGTTACGGTGGAGGGGTTGCGGATAATGGGCTTGTTTTTGTTGCCTATATCTCCGCTAAACATAATAGTACGAGTTTCGGAGCCCTCGGTAGCGGTTATTTCGATATAGCTCGAACCCAGTAAATGCCCTGCGTCAATAAATTTAGCACGAATATTTTCCGTTATGCTAATAGGCTTAAGGTAGTCTACACCCCTTAAATTCTTAATAATTCCTTCCGCGTCAGCTCTGGTGTATAAAGGCTCGTATGGGAGTGTAGAACCACGTTTTGCCTTGCGATTACGCCACTCGGCTTCGTATTCTTGTATATGCGCGCTATCTAAAAGAAGTATTTTGGTCAGTTCTTTGGTACCACGAGTCATAAAGACCTTGTTGCGGTAGCCTCTTTTGTATAATAAAGGCAGCAATCCCGAGTGGTCTATGTGGGCGTGAGTAATCAAAACGGCATCGATAGAGGATGGATTAACAGGTATCGATTGGTTTTCATAAATATCGGGACCTTGCTCCATACCGCAGTCGATAAGCACGTTTTTATTGCCCACTTTGAGCAAATAACAACTACCAGTTACTTCGCGTGCCGCGCCTAAAAATGATAATTCCATAGTAGCCTCCCTTGAATAATTTTTATTATATCATATTTATCATTAATTTTTTCTTAAAGTTTACGCAAACTTATTGCAAGGAGATTATATTATATGCAATCAACTGGAATTGTGAGAAGGATGGACGAACTCGGCAGAGTAGTTATACCTAAAGAATTAAGACGCATAATGCGTATACGCGAGGGTGAGGAGCTCGCCGTATACGCTACTGAAGACGCGCTAATCTTAAAGAAGTTTTCAGCGGTAAGCGAGATGATTGATTTTCAACAGGAATATGCTTCGAGCATCTATCGTACGACGGGCTTTACCGCCTTTATAACCGATAACGATAGGGTTGTAGCGATGAGCGGGGACCTTGGCAAATGCCCTTTAGGAACAGCTATAGGCGATCTGCTTGAGGACGTGATATCGTCACGCAAAGTATCGGCGTACGACGGCATAGACATTAAGCCCTTTTTTGATGGTAACGTCGATAAGGTTTTGGGGCAAGTGGTTGCACCCATACTGATGAATGGCGACGTAATGGGTGCAGTGGTACTGTACCTAAAAAAAGAGCCTACCGAACTTGCCGTTAAGACGGCGGAAACTTGTGCACACTTTATTGCAGGGAGATTATAAAGTGCAGAAGAAGTCGTTTATTAAGAGTGCCACTCTTATGATGATGGCAACAATGGTTGCCAAAGTCATAGGGGCGTGTTATAGGATACCGTTAACCAATATTTTGGGTGCCGAAGGTATGGGTATATATCAATTGATATTCCCCGTATACTCTCTTATTTTGACGACTTCGAGCGGAGCGTTACCGCTTGCAATAAGCGTTTTGGTATCGGAGCGAATTGCTTCCCAAGAGTATGGTAGAGCAAGGCGACTTGTTAAAACCGCGCTTTCGGGACTGCTGATTACCGGGACCGCGTTGACACTTATTTTGATGCTTACGGGTGGCTTTATAAGTAGCCTTCAAGGTAGCTCAAAAGCCACTTACGGTTATATCGCAATAGCACCGTCTATATTGTTTGTGTCGGGTATTGCGGTAATGAAGGGGTGGTTTCAAGGTAATGCCAACATGGTGCCGACGGCACTTTCGCAAATAAGTGAAGCAATTGTAAAACTTGCGGTAGGACTAACGCTTGCATACTTCTTGATGCCATACGGCGTAGAGTATGCGGTAAGCGGAGCGTTAATAGGGGTTAGTGCAAGCGAAGGGATCACCTTTTTGATGTTACTACTTATTTATAAACGCAAGAATCCACCCATTGATCTTGGCTTTAATATCGGTGGCGCAAGGCGCGAGTATATGGAGATCATTAAGATCTCATTACCGATTACCATCGGCAGTATGATCTTTCCGCTCACCCAATTTATAGATAGCTTTATGGTAGTCAATATCTTGACGCTAAATGTTGGCGTGGGTAACGCGACCGCTCTTTACGGACTGTTTAGCGGACCGGTTAGCACTCTTATAAACTTGCCGGTGGCGTTGAGCCTTGCAATAGGAGTAGCAGTGGTTCCGCATTTGAGTAAAAATAAGGAAGAGCGCGACTTAAAGGCGATAAGGTTAAAAACTACTACGGCAATAAAGTCGGCAGTGCTGATCGGCGTACCTTTTGCGGTGCTTTATCTTATCGCTCCTTATCAAATTTTAAAGCTACTTTACGGTGGTCTTTCCGAAAGAGAGTTATTACAAGCAACCAACCTTTTACGCATTAGCGCACCCACGGTAATCTTACTTGCGGTTATGCAAATTTGTACCTCCGTTTTGCAGGGATTAAAAAATACTCGCGCACCAATAATTAATCTTTTGATAGGAGGAGCGGTCAAAACGGCAAGTGGTGTGGCACTACTCTTTACCGCAGGTATCGAAGGGGTGGCGATAGCTTCTTTAATAGCCTTTACCGTGGTGTGTTTATTGAACGCATTATCCTTATCAAAACTGATGGGCAAAAACGGAGATGTGGTTAAAAATAGTGGCGTAATCATATTGCTCGGTGGTATAATAGCAATATGCTTAACGGTTACCGTCCACCTTACGGATAGCCCGATATGGATATTATTTACTGCGGTTATAGGCGGATTGGCCTATTTGATAGCGGTTTTTCTATCGCGAGCTTTCGGCAAAGATGAGATTATAAGTTTACCGTTCGGCTCTGCGATTGTAAAACTCAAAAAATAACCCAAGGAGGGTATGATGAACTCGTTTACATATTTTGTGGCAAAGGATTTTATCGAACGCAAGATTGCCAATTTCGAGTGTAATATTCCCATTATTATAGATGGTATTTCGGAAGAAATCTTTCCAAAAGTCAAAGAAAAACTCCTTTTCAACTTTGGTAAAAATGCCATAGTCGTTATTTTGGACGACAATGGTGAAAGCGTAGAGAGTTCGGTTGCCGATTTAACATACCGTCCGAGGCTTATTCTTAAATGTTCCGATTTCATTTATCGCGATTATTATACTTACGGTGATCTTTTGGAGATTATTCGTAGGTTGCGTGATCCCGATGGATGCCAATGGGATAAAGCGCAGACTAACGCAAGCATCCGCAATAACGCGATTGAGGAGTCCTATGAACTCGCCGAAGCCGTTGATTTGATGGATAGAGAAAAGATGGTGGAAGAAAGCGGTGACGTTATGTTGCAAGGACTATTCCACGCATCGATAGCGGAAGAAACCGATTTTTTCACTCCCGTTGACGTTATCAACGGCATTTGTCAAAAGCTTGTAACAAGACACACCCATATTTTTGGCACAAACAAAGCGGAAAACGCGGAGGATGCGTTAAAGTTCTGGGAGCAAGCAAAGGCTGTTGAAAAGGGACAAAAGAGTCTTGAAGATAAAATCAATTCCGTACCTGTTACTTTCGGTTCGTTAATGCGTGCGTACAAAATCCAAAAGATAATAAAAAAGACGGGTTTTGATTTTGCCGACACCAAAGGCGCGCTCGATAAGGTATACGAGGAGCTTGACGAGCTTATGACTGCCACCACTCCGGAATCTGCCGAAAAGGAAGGGGGCGACGTACTTTTTGCAGTACTCAACGTCTTTAGGTTTATGAAGATAGATCCCGAACTCGCCTTGAACGGCACGACCAATCGTTTTATCAAGCGCTTTTTATACGTAGAGCAAAAGAGCAAGGAGCTCGGTTTTGAGTTGATACCCGAAAACGTCGATACGATGGAAAAATACTATCAAGAGGCTAAAAAGGTAGTAGGTTAATGGTTAAAATCGGTTCGTTTGAACTAAATACCGATAATATACTGCCTGCAATAGCAGGATTTAGTGATATCGGACATCGCGTGCTGTGTTATCGTTACGGAGCCGGTCTTTGCGTTACCGAAATGGTATCGGCAAAAGGGTTGGTATATGGTAGCGAAAACACCTGCGCTTTACTTGCAACCGATCCTCGAGAACCTATTAAAGCGGTACAACTGTTTGGCGGAGAGAGCGAGTTTATCGAAAAGGCGATTAAGCTAAAAGTTATTGATAAATTCGATATAATCGATCTCAACTTTGGTTGTCCGGTGCCGAAAATTGTAAAAAACGGAGAGGGGTCTGCGTTAATGCGCGAGCCTGATAGACTCTATGCCGTAGTAAAGGCGGCGGTAGGCGCCGCCGGCGGAAGGCCCGTTACTGCAAAAATGCGTATCGGATTTAATAAAGATGAGATAAACGCCTCGGAAATTGCTAAAGTTATCGAGCAAGCAGGCGCGAGTGCAATTACCGTTCACGGTAGAACACGAGAGCAGTTTTACGCAGGCGAGGTAAATCATGAGGTTATTGCTGACGTAAAAAAAGCTGTATCAATACCGGTATTCGGCAACGGTGATATAACCGATTACGAGAGTGCGGTCAACATGAAAAATAACACTTCAGTCGACGGAGTTGCGGTGGCGCGAGCAACCGTTGGTAGACCATATATTTTTACCGAGTTACTAAATCAGGTTCCCGAGTTCAGTAGAACGGAGCTCATAAAAGAGCATTTTGCGTTACTCGAAACCGTTATGCCGGAGCGCGTTGCCGTCAACTGCATCAAAAAGCACGTGGCAAGTTATACGAGGGGGCTACGAGGCGGTAAGGATATTAAACTTAAAATTTTTGCATCGACAACCAAAGACGACGTAATGGCCATAGCAAACGAATTCAAAGCTTACGAATAAAAACCGTAAGCTTTTATTTATTTTTTAAGAAAAAATAATAAAAAATGATACTATTTAATTGCTACCTTGTTAATATAGTGCTATAATTATAAAGCATAAAATTTTTGTATAGGAGATAACTATGAACAAAAAAACCATTAAAGACGTATGCGTAAAAGGCAAAAAATGTCTCGTTCGCGTAGACCTCAACGTCCCGATGAAGGGTGGCGTTATCACCGACGAAAACCGTATTAACGGAGCTCTCCCCACCATCAAGTACTTGATGGAGCAAGGTGCAAAAGTTATTCTTTGCTCTCACCTTGGCAGACCCTACAATATCTTTAACGACAAAATCAAGAAGATCAAGCCCGAAGACGAGTCCAAGACCCGTGAAGAGCTTGTTGCTTTAACCCTTAAAAAATGCTCTCTTGCTCCCGTTGCAGCAAGACTTAACGAGCTTCTCGACAATAAAGTTACCTTCGCTACCGACGTTATCGGCGAATCTGCTAAAGCTGCAGTAGCCGCTTGCAAAGAAGGTGAAGTTGTTCTTCTCGAGAACCTCCGCTTCCACGCTGAAGAAACCAAAAACGACGAAGACTTCTGCAAAGCTCTTGCAGAGTTCTGCGACGTATACGTAAACGACGCTTTCGGTACTGCACACCGTGCACACGCTTCTACCGCAGGCATCGCACAATACGGCCTTTGTGATGAAGCTGTAGCTGGCTTCCTTATCGGCAAAGAATTAGACGTTATGGGTGGCGCTCTCGAAACTCCCGTTAGACCTTTCGTAGCTATCCTCGGCGGTGCAAAAGTTTCTGATAAGATCGGCGTTATCAACAACCTCCTCGAGAAAGTTGATACCCTCATCATCGGTGGCGCAATGGCTTACACCTTCTTCAAGGCAAAGGGCTACGGCGTAGGTACCAGCCTTTGCGAACTTGATAAAGTTGACCTTGCAAAAGAGCTTATCGCTAAAGCAGAAGCTAAAGGCGTTAACATGCTCCTTCCCGTTGATACCGTAGTAGCAACCGATTTCCCCAACCCCATCGATGCAGCTATCGAAGTTGATGTCGTTCCCTCCAACTCCATACCGGATGACAAAATGGGCCTTGATATCGGCGTTAAGACCAGAGAGCTTTACGCAGACGCAGTTAAGAGCGCAAAAACCGTTATTTGGAACGGACCCATGGGCGTTTTCGAAAACCCCACCCTTGCAAACGGCACCATCGCAGTTGCAAAAGCTCTTGCTGAAACCGATGCAACCACCATTATCGGTGGCGGTGATAGCGCAGCAGCAGTAAAACAACTCGGCTTTGCTGACAAGATGACCCACATCTCCACCGGTGGCGGTGCTTCTCTCGAGTTCCTCGAAGGATTAGAGCTTCCCGGTGTTGCTTGCCTCAACAACAAATAACGAAATATATGCTTCGCGATACGGCGTCAAAGAGAACTACTCTACGGGGCACGTACGTCATTGTACGCTAACCCCTTGAGTAAACCTCTTTTCCTTGTCTTGCTCGCATCTATCATAAATCCAATTTAATTCGCGGGGCGCCGGTAGGGGACCTTACCGCGCACCACGTACTATTAAAATTATTATCCATAAGGAGATACTATAATGAAAAAACCCATCATCGCAGGTAACTGGAAAATGAACAACACCAATGCAACTACCAAAACTTTGCTCCAAGATATCGCTCCCTTGGTAGAGAACGCTCAATGCGAAGTAGTAGTTTGCGTACCCTATACCAATATCGATACCGCTCGCAAAGCTATCCGTGGCACCAAAATTAAGCTTGGCGCACAAAACGTTGCTTGGGCACCCAAGGGCGCTTATACCGGTGAAATCTCTGCTGAAATGCTCAAAGAGCTTAAGGTTGAGTACGTTATTATCGGACACAGCGAAAGACGTCAATACTTCGGTGAAACCGATCAAAGCGTTAACGCAAGAGTTAAGGCAGCTCTTGAAGCAGGCCTCAAACCCATCATTTGCGTAGGCGAAACCCTCGAAGAACGCGAAGCAGGCAAGACCGCTGAAGTAGTTATCCGCCAAACCAACGGCGCTTTCGAAGGCATCGAAAAGGCATATCTTAAGAGAATCGTTGTTGCTTACGAACCCGTATGGGCTATCGGCACCGGCAAAACCGCTACCGCTCAAGAAGCTAACGACACCATCGCTATCATCCGTAAGGCTATCCGTAAGCTTTACAACAAGACCGCTGCTAACGCAATGCGCATCCAATACGGCGGTAGCATGAACGCTAAAAACGCATCCGAACTCATGGCTATGCCCGAAATCGACGGTGGCCTCATCGGTGGCGCATCTCTTAAGGCAGAAGACTTTGCAAAGGTTGTCAACTATTAAGATATATGGATAACAGACAAATCGTTTTAGTAGTAATGGACGGTATCGGCAAGTCCAAGACCGGACTTGGCGATGCCGTAACCGAAGCACGCACTCCCACCCTTGATAAGCTTTTGAGCGAGTGTCCTCACACTTATCTTAAGGCTCACGGCACCGCGGTAGGTCTTCCCTCCGACGACGACATGGGAAACAGTGAAGTTGGTCACAACGCTCTTGGTTGCGGTCAAGTATATTCACAAGGTGCAAAGCTTGTTAACGAGTCCATTGAGTCCGGCTCTATCTATGCTTCTAAAGCTTGGAACGAGCTTAAGGACAACGTTATTGCAAATAACTCCACAATGCATTTTATAGGTCTACTTTCCGATGGTAACGTTCACTCTAACGTAAACCACCTTATCGCTATGCTCGGCGCTGCAAAAGAGCAGGGCATCAAGAAGGCAAGAGTACACGTTCTTTTGGACGGTAGAGACGTTCCCGCTACCAGCGCGCTTACCTATATCGATATGCTCGAAGCAGCTTTAAGCTCTTTGAACGACGATAGCTTTGATGGTAAAATTGCATCCGGCGGTGGCAGAATGAAGATCACCATGGATCGCTATTGCGCTAACTGGGATATGGTTAAAAAGGGTTATGAAGTTCACGTACATGGTATGGGCAGAGAGTTTGCAAACGCAACCGAAGCTATCAATACCTTCCGTCAAGAAACCCCCGGCATCATCGACCAAGACCTTCCTGCGTTTGTTGTAGCCGATCAAAACGGCCCCGTAGGTAAGATCGTTGATAACGACTCGGTAATCCTATTTAACTTCCGTGGCGACCGCGCTATCGAAATCAGCATGGCGTTTGATAACGCTGACTTTAATGAGTTCGATAGGGGTAACGCACCTAAAGTGCTTTATGCAGGCATGCTCCAATATGACGGAGACCTTCATCTTCCCAAGAGATTCTTGGTTGAGCCTCCGTGCATCAAAGATACTTTGAGCGAGTTCTTGGTTGGCAAAAAGGTATCCCAATACGCAGTTTCGGAAACCCAAAAGTACGGTCACGTAACATACTTCTGGAACGGCAACCGTAGCGATAAGTTCAGTGAAGAGCTTGAAACTTTTGAAGAAATTCCTTCCGATAAAGTATCGTTTGATGAGCGTCCGTGGATGAAGAGTGCGGAAGTTACCGATGCTCTTATTAACGCAATCGAGTCCAATAAATACGGCTTTATACGTTGCAACTATCCTAACGGCGACATGGTAGGACATACCGGCAATATGGAAGCAACCGTTATCGGCGTTGAGTCCGTTGACCTTGCTTTAGCAAGACTCTTACCCGTTATCGACAAGAATAACGCTATCCTACTTATTACTGCTGACCACGGCAACGCCGACGAAATGCTCGAGAAGAACAAGAAGGGTGGCTTACAACCTCGTACCGCTCACAGCCTTAATGCAGTACCGTTTATTGTTTACGGTGTTGATGGTGCTGAAATCGTCGATAATACCGATGGTTTAGGCCTTGCAAACGTAGCCGCAACCGTTGTTAAACTCATGGGCTACGAAGCTCCTGCAAGCTGGGAAAGAGCTATTATTAAATAGTTTATCACCTACACAATAATTATAAAAAACCGCCAAAATTTCGTTGGCGGTTTTTTATTTTATAATAAAATAAAAGTAAATCTTCCCCAATAAAAAACATTTTTACAATATAAATCGCACGCGCGTATTGACTTACGCGCGCATTGAGCGTATAATTATTACTATATTTTTGTTTTCATAATGAGGGCAGCTCATGTTTAAACTTTTCCGCAATTTAAAGCCGATGGCATGGATGGTAGCAGTAATTATTATACTTGTTACCGGTCAAGCTGTTGCCGAGCTCTATTTGCCCGAAAAGATGTCTGAAATTATCGACGACGGTATTTATATCGACTACGAACCCCTTTACGAGCATTTGGAAATGGAAAAACCCTCCAGTCTTTCCTCTGTCGACTCCGAAAAAACTCTTAAAGGCTACGATGAAGATACTATACCGGTGTTCGAGATGGTTGATGGATTCTCCACCTTCGACCTTGCCAAAGCAATCGAAGAGGAGGATGGCAATAAGACCACCATCGACGAATTTGTATTCAGAGATATTCCGGTCAAAGATAGCAAACAGCTTTTTGAAGACGTGCTTACTCCGTTTTTGGAGGGATTAGAGCCTTACCAACTTAAAGCTTTCGAGTGGCGTGATCAAAACGTTGCCGAAAGCCAACATGAGAATTGGACTCCTGATTTCTGGGGCTCTTATTATACTGCTCAAGATCGTGCTGCGATTGCCGAAGTTATCAACGCCCTTATTATTTTTGACGTAGGCAATAATTATGCGGCCTCTAACAGCAACCCGTCTTCCATCAAGATTGATGGTGGTGACGACGATATCACCGTAAACAATTTATTAAATCAGGACCCGCGCGTTGAAGAAGACGCAATGAGCAACGAGTCCAATCGTCGTATTCTTACCGCTTGCATAAGCTGTATGAAGCACTCTGAGTACGGCAACCTTATGCCTATACCGATTGACAAAAACGGCAATCGCGTAGCAACCGATGCTTACGGCAGAGCTCTTGAAAAAGATAAGCTTGTCTACGTATACTCCGATGCGGATGGAGATCAAGTAGAAAGCGCTAAAAAATCATACACCGGTCGTCCCGACCCCATGCCCGACTACGAAGTTATTATTTGTAACAACGTTCTCGGTTATGCTTATAAGTACGTAGGCGATAAATGGATTGACACTTATCGTGGTATCACCGATGAAAAGGCACAAGAGCTTGCATCCGAATATAACGCAAACGTATTGATCGATGCTCTTATTAACACCAATAAGCATCGCGGTGAATTTACTCAAAAACAATTGTCCAAATTGACCTCGGATATCAAGCGCATGTGCGATAGATATACCGAAGACGACGATTTGATTTTGCTTGCCGATTTATTAAAACTCGAAGATAAAAAACCCGCTCGTATTATTAAAGAAGTATCCAAGTACTACGTTTCTTATGAAAACGACGAAGGTTTGATCGAGTCGCAAACTCCTTTGAAAGATAAGGCAACGTTTGGTGCAAAGTTCCGTCAATTCTGGACCAAAGTAGGTAATTACCTTACTTTAAGTGCAACAGGCAATCGTAAACAAGCCTTTGAAGAGGGCGAACTTGAGTCCTTTAGTATTTCTCTTGTTGAGTTTAAGACTTATAAAGAGATGATGCTCCCCGACGGCAAAACCTCGCAAGTAGACGACCTCGCCTTTATCTTAAAGCGTGGCGGTATGATGTTGCTACTTACCTTCGCAGCTTGTGCTTGTGCTATTGCAGCCGCTTTCTTAAGCAGTAAGCTTGCAGCGGAATTCAGCGCAATAATCCGTAGCAAAGTATTTAATAAGGTCGAAACCTTCTCTCTTATTGAGTTCGATAAATATTCCACTTCGAGCTTAATTACCCGTTCAACGAACGACGTTAACCAAATTCAACAGGTATTCTTGCTTATTTTGCGTACCGGCTTGATCGCTCCTATCACACTAATAGGCGGATTTATCATGGCTGCGGAAAAGTCCCTTAAGATGACTTCCGTACTCCTTTACGATATTCCGATTTTGGTTATCGCATCCGTTATGGCGGCAAAAGTTGTTTATCCGTTGTTCCAAGCTATCCAAAAGAAGGTTGATAAGCTCACGTTAATCACTCGCGAAGGCTTGACCGGTATCCGCGTCGTACGTGCCTTTAATAAACAAGAAACGGAGAACCAACGTTTTGGCGAAGTTAACAAAGACCTCACCAAAGCGGCTATTGCGGTTAATAGATGGTGTGCAGTTCTTGCTCCGCTAATTGCAGTTGTTATGAACTGCTCGATGGTAGGCGTTGTTTGGATTGCAAGTAAGCAAATCGCTTACAACGAAGACGTTGACGTAGGCGACATGATGGCGGTTATACAATATATGACTCAAATTATGATGGCGCTCGTTATGGTTGCAACGGTATTCGTTATGTTCCCGCGCGCGACGGCATCGGCTCTCCGTATTAACGAGGTTCTTGCAACCGAGCCCGAACTCAAAGATCCCGAAGCTCCTAACGGTAACTATACTTCGGTCGGTTCCGTTAAGTTCGAAAACGTCAACTTTAAATATAGCGCCGAAGCAGAAAACTATATTCTTTCCAACATCGATTTCCATGCCGAAAAGGGCAAGGTTACCGCGATTGTCGGTGGTACAGGTAGTGGTAAGAGCTCGGTAATAAATCTCATACCGCGCTTCTATGATTGTACCGAAGGGAGAATTTTGGTGGATGGCGTTGACGTAAGAGAAATTCCGCAAGAGGAATTGCGCTTAAAGATCGGTTTCGTACCGCAACGAAGCGTATTGTTTAGCGGAACTATCCGCGAAAACTTGTTCTACGGCAAAGAGGACGCTACCGACGAGGAATGCTGGGAAGCTTTAAGAATAGCTCAAAGCGATACCTTCGTACGCGAAAAAGAAGGTCAACTCGATGCAAGAGTAGAGCAGGGTGGCGGTAACTTCTCTGGTGGTCAAAAGCAAAGACTTGCTATTGCACGCGCAATTATCCGTAAGCCGGAAGTTCTTATTTTTGACGATAGCTTCTCTGCACTCGACTTCCGCACTGATAAGAACTTGCGTAAAGCGCTTAAATCTATTACTTCCGAAAGCGCAACCATCATAGTTGCCCAACGTATCGGTACTATTATGGATGCAGATAACATTATCGTACTCGATGCAGGTAAGATAGTAGGTCAAGGCAAACACGAGTATCTAATACATAACTGTGACGTCTACCGTGACATCGCACTTTCACAAATGAGTGAGGAGGAACTTGGTCTATGAGCGAATATGAAAATAACCAAAATTTAGCCTCCAACGCACAACCTCAACAACAAGGACTCGATTTAGGTAGAGCCTTGGGTGTCGGTGGCCCTGATATTAAAGAAGTAGACAAGGCTGAAAACTTCAAAGCCACGCTCTTTAGATTGGTTAAGTACTTAAGACCGCAATACCCCATGCTTATCGCAATGATTTTAATCGCCGCGATAGGTGCTTGGTTTGCTATTTGGGTACCGGATATTATGAAGAAAGTTACCAATGCTTTGGTAGATTCGGTACAATACTTCGTAGATATTACAAGGCCTTCCGAGGGTGGTAACAACCAGCTTTATTCCTACATTGCGCCCGTACTTTGGACTTGCGCCATTTTGTACGTACTTAACGCGTTGTTCCAATTTACTTCGGGCTTAATAGCGGCATCGATGAGCCAACGAGTGGTAAGCCGTATGCGTACCGACGTTAAGAATAAACTCGATAAAGTACCGCTTTCTTACTTTGATGCAACTCCTCTTGGCGACGTTTTATCGCGCTTCACAATCGATATCGAAATGATTTCGTTAACGCTACAAGATAGCATTAACCAAATTATAACGGGTGTTATGACGGTAGTAGGCGTATTTATTATGATGATGCGTATCGACTGGTTACTTTCGATAATTGCTCTTGTAAGCTTGCCGTTGCTACTAATTGTTTCAACCGCAATAGTAAAGCGCTCGCAAGTAGAATTTGCCCGTCAACAAAAGCGTATAGGTCAACTTAACGGACACATTGAAGAGATGTACACCGGACACCGTGTAATTAAGTTATACGGACACGAAGAAGAGTCCATAATGACCTATGAGCAAATCAACCAAGCACTTAAGAGGGCAACGCGTAAGTCGCAGTTCCTCGCAGGTGTAATTTTACCAAGTATAAAGTTTATCGATAACCTTGTTTACGTAGGCATCTGCGTAGGCGGTGGTATCAGAGCCGGTAGCGGTTTGGTAACGATAGGCGACATCCAAGCATTGCTTTCTTATACAAGACAATTTGCTCAACCTATTGAAAACATCAGTAACATCGCAAACACCATACAATCTTCTATCGCTGCTGCAGAAAGAGTTTTCCAAGTATTCGATCTTGAAGAAATGACTCCGGAAGGCGAGCGTCGCATATCGGTTGCAGAGTGTGAAGGTACCGTTGATATCGAGCACGTAGCGTTCTCTTACGATAAGGAAAAACCCCTTATTACCGACCTCTCACTACACGTTAATGCAGGTGATAGTATCGCTATAGTAGGACCGACCGGTGCCGGTAAGACAACCCTTGTAAACCTCTTGATGCGCTTCTACGACATCGATAAAGGACGCATCTTAATCGACGGTGTAGACATCAACGAATACTCTCGTAACGACTTACGTAGTTTGTACGGCATGGTATTACAAGAAACTTGGTTGTTTAATGGTACGGTTGCCGATAATATTGCTTACGGATGCCCGGATGCAACCAGAGAGGAAATTATACAAGCGGCAAAAGAGGCGTATGCAGATACCTTCATACAGACTATGGAACATGGTTACGACACCATTTTGAAGGAAGATGCATCCAATATTTCGCAAGGTCAAAAACAACTTCTTACCATAGCGCGTGCAATCTTAAAGAAACCGCGTATTATTATATTGGACGAAGCAACAAGCTCGGTTGATACACGTACCGAGAAGTACATCCAAAGCGCAATGCTTGCAATGATGGAGGGCAAGACGAGCTTTGTTATCGCTCACCGTCTATCTACCATCAAGCACGCGGCGGTAATACTCGTTATGAACCACGGCGACGTAGTAGAGCAGGGTAATCACGAAACCTTGATGGCTAAAAAAGGCTTCTACTATGAGCTTTATAACTCGCAGTTTGCTGGCGTAACCGACGAGAATAAAGACGACGATACTGCAGCTGCAAGGTTCCAACAAACCTAATATTTCGGGAGGGTTACGCCTCCCGAAACCTATTTATTAATACCAAGCTTTTCGTTTGCTAAAACGAAGGGCCGTATGATATAATCTTGTTAACATACTTTTGGAGGAAATTATGCCCACGTTTTTTACTGAAGTTTTTGAAGATGCTTCTCCCGTTGCACCTCTTGGTTTAGTCGTTCTCGAAGGAGCGCAAGAGCTTGGCAAAAAGATCGATAATTATCTCGTTGAGTGGTATAACCGCGACGTAGGTAATAAGAATCCGAGATTTAAGAAGAAATCTTTTATCATTGATAGCGTTTGCCCTCGTTTTACCTCTGGCGACAGTAAAGGTATGATTAACGATAGCGTTCGTGGCGATGATATTTATATTTTAGTAGACGTAGGCAATTATAACTGCAAATATACCTTATTCGGTAGAGAAAACTGTATGTCTCCCGATGATCATTACGCAGATCTTAAGCGTATTATCGCTGCTTGTGGCGGTAAGGCAGAGCGTATAACCGTTATTATGCCCATGCTTTACGGTGGCAGACAACACCGTCGTAACGGCAGAGAGTCCCTCGACGGCGCTCAAATGCTACAAGAGCTTTACGCGATGGGCGTTAAGGACATCATTACCTTTGATGCACATGATCCTCGTATCCAAAACGCAGTTCCTCTAATGGGATTTGATAACTTCTTCCCCACTTACCAAATCATGAAGGCCCTTCTTAAGAGCTTCCCCAACCTTCAACTCGACGAAAACCACTTTATGATCGTATCTCCCGATGAAGGCGCTATGAACCGTAATATCTATTACGCTTCCATCCTCGGCGTAGATCTTGGTATGTTCTTTAAGAGAAGAGATTACACCCAAGTTATCAACGGACGTAACCCCATCGTTGCTCACGAGTATATCGGTACCGACGTTAAGGGTAAGGATATCTTGGTAGCAGACGACATTATCGCTACCGGCGACTCCGTAATCCGCCTTTGCAAAGAGCTCAAGGAAAAGGGATGCGGTAACATCTTCTTGACGTCCACCTATGCTTTGTTTACCGAAGGCTTTAAGAAGTTCGACGAGGCTTACGAACAAGGTTTATTCACCGCTGTTTTAAGCACCAACCTTACCTTCAACCACCCCGAACTTTTGACCAAGCCTTGGTTTGTTTGCGCAGATCTTTCCAAGTTCATCGCTTACATCATTTCTTCCTGCAACCAAAACAAATCGGTTACTCCCTTACTTAACTCCGCAGAAAGAATCCACGAGTTACTCGGCAAATAATGGACGCCCGACTTACCGTAACAACCGCAAACGGCGATCTATACTTTTTTACAACATGCAACTATCAATATAACAAAAACGATAGTGCACAAATTAGTTTTGTATACGAAGGCGATTTTCGTAAATATAATATGGTGATAGGCTTAAATCGCGATAAAATTGCCTTTACCAAAACCGACGTAGATCCGGTAGGCTACGCCGAAACCTCTTTTAATATACTCACTCTTGGCCGCGGTGCAGGCGTAAAGCATACCGCGGTCGAGGTAGAATACCTCAAGTTTAACTTTTCATCCGACGACGTTTTAATTGATTATAAAGAGGACTTTGCCCATATTGTGTTACCTTGTAATTACCAAAAGGTATCCCAAAGTCCCAAACCGGCAGTAATTAAAATAATTTGTACAGTTCCACAAATTAAGGAGAATATATGAAAATCGAATGGTTAGGACACGCATCCTTTAAACTTACCGAAAGCACCGGCATCACCATCGTTACCGATCCCTATGAAGAAGATAGGGTTGGCGTTAAGTTTCCCAAGGTAAAGTCTTCGGTTGTAACGGTAAGCCACGACCACTTTGACCACAACTGCGTTAGCGCGGTAGAAGGCGTTGATACCGTTATCAATAGCACCGGTTCGTATGACCTTGACGGCGTAGATATTTACGGCTTCAAGAGCTATCATGATGAGAAAAAGGGCGCTTTACGCGGTAAGAACATCGTTTTCCGCTTCCGTATGGATGGTGTTGAAGTTTGCCACCTCGGCGACATCGGCGAGCCCTTGAGCCCCATGCTTGCAGAGTTGATTGGTTCAATTAATATTTTGCTTATTCCTGTTGGCGGTAAGTATACCATCAACGCCGAGCAAGCTAAAGAATACGTTGACCTTCTTATGCCCGACGTAGTTATACCGATGCACTATATGTGCGACGGCTATAAAACAGAGTTCGACGAGCTCGATGATTTTCTTGATCTATTCAGTGATAAGGATATCGAGTACGCCGATACCACCGAACTTGAGTTCGACAGAATGGACTTTGACGGAGAACGCACCAGAGTAATAGTGCCCATTAAAGTCAATTAATTACAATTTAATCTTTAAATTTTCGTCCTAACCGTTATAGTATTTTAAGGACGTGAAAATAATTTTTTTAGGAGATTTTTTATGAAATTTGATTTTACCGCCGAGCAACTTGACGGAATGAATATTTTCGGGTTGCGTGATTTGGCGAGAAGGATGGGACATCATAGTCCCACCAACAAGAAAAAGCAAGAGCTTTTGGATTTTTTGATGGGTTTATTGCAAGCCGATGCAAGCGCCAGCGTTCAAAGTGTTGAAGAAGCACCTAAAAAACGTCGCGGTCGTCCCCCAAAGAAAAATTCCGTTGCTGAAACCGAAATTATGGAAGAGGTCAAAACAATTAAAGATGAGCCTACCAAAGAGGTAGATCCTGCTTTAAAGGTTCCGTTTGATCATAAATCAACCGTTAGCCCCATTTTGGAAATGCATAATACTCCTACAAACGATTATGTTCAAGGAGTGATTAAGGAAAGCTCTTCTCAACGTCCAAATGCAAAATTTGATGGTAAAAACAGATTTGATGGAAGAAATAGATACGAAAACAATCGTGATTTAGCTCACGAAGAACCTGTATTAGAGGAGTTGGAAATTCGAGAGGGCGTATTAGAAATTTGTCCCGACGGATACGGCTTTTTGCGCGCAAACAACTACGAGCAAGGCGATGGGGATGCGTATATCGCAGCACCCAAAATTCGCAAGTGCGGTTTGAGAAAGGGCGATCTTGTTAAAGCATACGTTAAAAAGCTTGCCGAAAACCGTCCTCTTAACGTTCAAGAACTTATAAGCGTAAACGGAGATAAGCCGGAAAGCGCATTTACAAGACCTACCTTCGAGAGCTTAATACCGATTTATCCTGACAAGCGCTTTAAATTAGAGCTTGCAACATCTAAAAACGATTTTGCAATCAGAGCAATAGATTTGGTTGCACCTATCGGCAAAGGTCAACGTGCAATGATCGTAAGCCCGCCTAAAGCAGGTAAAACCACCTTACTTAAGAAGATTGCAGCGAGCATTTCTGCCAATTATCCCGATGCACACCTTATGGTATTGCTTGTTGACGAACGTCCGGAAGAAGTTACCGATATGCAACGCTCCATAAAGGGCGAGGTAATTTACTCCACCTTTGACGAGATGCCCGAGCACCACACCAAGGCAAGTGAAATGGTGCTTGAACGTGCAAAACGTTTGGTTGAAAGGGGTAGAGACGTAGTTATTTTGATGGACTCCTTGACAAGACTTGCGCGCGCATATAACCTTACCATAACTCCCACCGGAAAGACATTATCGGGCGGTATTGATCCCGGTAGCTTGTATCTTCCCAAGAGATTTTTTGGTGCTGCACGTAATATTGAAAACGGTGGTAGTTTAACAATTATTGCAACTGCACTCGTTGATACGGGCAGTCGTATGGACGACGTTATTTACGAGGAGTTCAAAGGTACCGGTAATATGGAAATCCATTTGGACAGAAGACTCAGCGAAAAGAGAATTTTCCCCGCTATCGATCTTGCAAAGAGCGGTACGCGCCGAGAAGAACTTTTACTATCCAAAGACGAGTTGGAGTGCATATTCCGCGTACGTCGTATGCTCTCGGTAGGCGATGGTCAAGAAGCTACTGAAAACCTCATCCAAATGATGATGAAAACCCAAAACAACAAAGAGTTTATCGATATGCTAAACCTCCAAGTTGCAAAGCTTGAAAAGGAAGGTTTTACCTTTACTAAATAGGTTAGAGCAACCGTTTTGTTGGTTTAGGATACCCTAAATACCCGCAAAGCGCATCAATGCAAAATAAAAAACCGACTCAAAGGGCGTGTCCCATAGGGATTTTTAGTCCGTAATAAAAGCATAGCACACTATACTTCACTAAAAGTGAAAGGTAGTGTGCTTTTCTTATCCACAAAAGATAAACTTTTATAAGTGATATTTTTAGCCTTATGGCTAAAAGTGATATGCAAGTTTCTTGCGTTATATTTTGACATGCAGTCAAAGTTATATTATATTTGCCACAACTTACCCTATGGGTAAATATAACTTTGCGTAGCAAAATATAACTGCGAAAGCAATATAACTTGCCAATAGGCAAATATAACTAGTGCGTCAGTAATAATCCCTATTACTGACGCACTAAACGAGTCGGTTTTATTTTTAAGTTTTTTGTTCTTATGCTTTACCGCTACAACCAAGAACGTTCTTGATCTTGTGTTTAACGATTTCTTTAATACGTTCTCTCGCGGGTCCAAGATATTGACGAGGATCGAAGTGAGCGGGGTTCTCTGCAAAGTACTTGCGGAGGGTTGCGGTCATAGCCATACGAAGGTCGGAGTCAATGTTGATTTTGCAAACTGCCATTTCAGCTGCTTTGCGGAGCATTTCTTCCGGAACGCCTTTAGCACCGGGCATGTTGCCACCGTAACGGTTGATTTCTTCAGCAAGATATTGGGGAACAGAGCTTGCACCGTGAAGAACGATGGGGAAGCCGGGGAGACGGCGAGATACTTCTTCTAAAATGTCAAAACGAAGTCTTGCATCGCCTTTGAATTTGAATGCGCCGTGGCTGGTACCGATAGCGATTGCCAAGCTATCAACACCGGTCTTGGATACGAATTCTTCAACTTGATCGGGATCGGTATAGCAAGCATCTGCAGCAGATACGTTAACGTCGTCTTCAACGCCTGCGAGCTTACCAAGTTCAGCTTCAACTACTACGCCGTGATCATGAGCGTACTCAACAACGTTACGGGTAATTTTGATGTTGTCAGCGAAGCTACGGCTGGATGCGTCTATCATAACGGAGGTAAAACCTTTATCAACGCAGTCTTTGCAAAGCTCAAAAGAATCACCGTGGTCGAGGTGTAAGCAGATCGGTAAACCAGAGTCTGCTACTGCTGCTTCAACGAGCTTGGTGAGGTAAGTGGGGTTAGCGTATTTACGAGCACCTGCGCTTACTTGAAGGATAAGGGGAGCGTTTTCTTCCTTACCTGCAGCAACGATACCTTGGATGATTTCCATGTTGTTTACGTTAAAAGCACCAACTGCGTAACCGCCGGCGTATGCTTTTTCGAACATTTCTTTACTTGTTACTAAGGGCATAATTGGTCCTCCAATAGTTAATTCGCCTATATTATACAACTTAAATTTAACAAAGTAAATTAAATAAATGAAGTTTAGAAATTATATTGCTTGTTAAATAATACCCGTTAATGTATAATTGAAATATGATAAAAGAACACGAAGAGATTTTTGACCTTGAATGCGAGGGACTTAAGATAATCCAAAGCGCTAAAGGCTATGCCTTTACGACGGACGCGGTACTGCTTGCAAACACCGTACGCGCTTACAAAAAGGAGCGTGTAGTTGAGCTTGGATCGGGTTCTGCGGTAATTTCATTATTGCTTTCCAAAAAGACTCCCGCAAAAGAGATAATCGGTATCGAAGTGCAACCGCGTCTTGCCGACATGGCAACAAGATCGGTTGTTCTTAACGAGCTTACCGATAGGGTTAGGATCGTAAACGTGGATATGAAGCTTGCGCCCAAAACCATTGGAGTAGGTTACGACGTAGTGTGCGTAAATCCGCCCTACATGGAGTATGACGGCGACGTAGAAAGTGCAACGGAAATCGATATTTGCAAACGTGAAGTGCTCATTACTCTAAAAGAGGTAGTTGAGGTAGCGTCAAAGCTACTAAAATACGGCGGAAGATTTTACGTTATAGTAAAAGCGGAGCGCCTTACCGACCTTATAAGCGCAATGCGAGAGTATGGTATAGAGCCGAAATCGTTAATTCCCGTGCAACCGACTATTAAAAAGGATATCGATACCATCATAGTCGAGGGCCGTAGGAGCGGAAACCCCGGAATAAAGATATATAAACCACTCGTAATATGCAACGAGGACGGTAGCTACACCCCTGAAGTAGAGGCAATGTACAGAAATGAGTAAAGGAACTTTATACGTAGTAGGAACACCTATAGGCAACCTTGGCGACATAACGTTTAGGGCGGTTGAAACGCTTAAGGCGGTTGATTTGATTGCGTGTGAAGATACTCGTCATACTCGCATATTGCTTGATAGATTCGAGATAAAAAAGCCCCTTGTAAGCTATTATAAGCAAAAGGAACGCGAGGGTACCGAAAAGATTTTAGAGCATCTCGAAATGGGTAAAAACGTAGCTTTAGTTACCGATGCCGGTACGCCTTGCGTATCGGATCCGGGTGCTATACTTGTTAACGAGTGCATTAACAGCGGTTATGAAGTGCTATCGGTACCCGGCCCAAGTGCGCTGACTACTGCCTATTCGGTAAGTGGTGTTTGCAATCCTCGATTTGCCTTTATCGGCTTTTTGCCGGAGAAGAACTCCGATAAAAACAAGTTGATGGAGGAGGTTGCCAACTATAATATTCCTACCGTATATTACTGCGCTCCTCACGATCTTGATCGTACCATAAATTATTTATACGAAAAGCTTGGCGATAGATCTCTTACCGTTGTTAAGGAATTAACAAAACTTCATGAAACCGTTTATAAAGGAACTCTTGCTAACGTGGATATTAGCAACGATAAAGGCGAGTTCATATTGATAGTAGAGCCTGTAATCAAGGAAAAAGAAGAAATAGACGTTGAGTTTGAACTTAAAACTCTTATTGAGTCAGGTTTAAGTAAGTCCGAGGCGGTTAAGGCCGTAGCAAAACTACACAATATTAAGAAAAACGACGTTTACGCCGTTGCCGTTAAGTTATAAATCGACATAGCGCGCAAGCTACAACGGCACCAATAAACGTAGCAATAAGGGAGATGGCAACCGCCACTCCCGTTTTTTTATCTTCGGTAACGCTAAAGTACACCGCGCTTACGTAAAAGATTGTTTCGGTACTGCCCATTATTACGCTTGCGCACAGTCCCACGTAGCTATCGGCGCCGTACGTCTTATAAATATTTTCGAGCATAGCTATACTTCCGCTCCCCGATAACGGACGTATAACTAATAATTCAATCAGCTCTTTCGGTATCCCAAGATACGTAAATATGGGAGAAACCACTTTTGCAATCAATTCAGAGGCACCGCTTACACGTAGTAGTTCTATGGCGATAAATACTGCACACAAGTATGGGATAAGCTGTATCGTCAGTTTGACAGCTTCGCTTATACCTTCGACTAAACTATCGAATAAATTTATCTTTTTTATGACGCTGATGGTAAAGGTGGATATTAAAACTATCGGGATCAAGTAGCTCATGATTTTACAAAAACCTTAACGAGTACAACTGCTATAATCGTCGTTAAAACGGTGGCAATCAACGACGGAAGTATTACGTCTTTTATGCCACCGGCGTTTGCTCGCAGTCCTATGACGGTAGTAGGTATTAGTTGTAATGAGGTTGAATTCAAAACGACAAGCATAATTCTATTCTTTTTGTTGGTCATGCTTTTCATTGCATCAAGTCCCGATGGGGTGGCGGCGCCACCCATGCCCAATAGGTTTGCCGATAGGTTGAGGCTCAAGTGCGAATAGGCGTTGTTATTTTCATCTGGGAAAAGTCTTTTATTTATTGGGGTAAGTAGCTTGCCCACCTTACGGCTTATTCCGCTTTTTTCAAAAATTTTTGTAATTGGTATCCAAGTAGCGTATACCGTAAAAAGCGTTGGTATAAAGGCAATTGTGTTTTTGCCACCATCCATATATGCCGGCAAAAGGGCGGTAGGACTTTCGAGAGTTATTAGCACGGTGGCGCAAAGGTATATGGCAAGGAGCAAAAAATTCATAATAAATATTACGCGCACGCGCACATTTTATTACATTTGCTATTGATTTCACTTTTTCGCTGTGTTAAAATATTGCTATGAAAATGACTTTTAGATGGTATGGTCCCAGCGACAGCATACAAATTGAGAAAATAGCACAAATCCCCGCAGTCGAAGGTGTTGTTTCGGCAGTATACGGGGTACCCGTCGGCGAAGTCTGGAGCGAAGAAGCAATCGTCGCTCTAAAAAACACCGCAAACGCCAGCGGCTTGACTTTCGAGGTTGTAGAATCCGTTCCCGTACACGAGGATATCAAGCTCGGAGCACCCACTCGCGATAGGCTTATTGCTAACTATTGTGAGAACGTTCGTAGGCTTGCAAAGTACGGCGTAAAATGCATTTGCTACAACTTTATGCCCGTATTCGATTGGCTTCGTAGCGAAATGGAACGTCCTTTAGAAGATGGTTCGACGGCTCTTGCATACGACGAGCAAACCGTGCTTGCTCTTAATCCTCTTAAAACCACTCTTTCCTTACCCGGTTGGGACGAGAGTTACACCCACGAGGAAATGGTAGGGCTTTTGAAAGCCTACGAGAATATCGACCAAGATAAGTTATTTGATAACTTAAAGTACTTCCTCGATAGAGTTATTCCGGTAGCCGAGGAGTGTGACGTCCTTATGGCAATCCATCCTGACGATCCGCCGTGGGGCATTTTTGGCTTACCTCGTATCATTACCGATAAGGAAAACCTCCAAAGATTTTTAGATTTGTATCCCTCGAAGTATAACGGTGTTACTTTCTGTACCGGTAGCTGGGGCGCAAGCCAATATAACGACTTGCTCGAAATGATCAAGATTGCAAAGGGACGTATCCACTTTGCTCACTTACGCAACATCAAGCACACCGGTCCTCGTAAGTTTGAAGAAAGCGGTCACCTTACATCAAAGGGAAGCCTCGATATGTACGAGATCGTTAAAGCCCTTCTTGAAGGCGGTTTCGACGGCTACGTTCGTCCCGACCACGGCAGGATGATTTGGGGCGAAACCGGCAAGCCCGGCTACGGCTTATACGATAGGGCACTTGGTGCAATGTATCTTTACGGTTTATTCGAAGCTGTAGAGCAAGAACTTAAAAAATAACCATTTAGGAGAAATAAATGAAGCGCTATAACATTAATTTAGAAGGTAAAAACATTGCTATAACCGGCGCCGCCGGCGCAATTTGCGGTCAGTTTGCAATAGAGCTTGCAAAGGTCGGCGCTAAAGTAGCACTCCTTGATATAAATCTTGAAAAGGCTCAAGAAGTAGCCGATCAAATCAACGCAAACGGCGGTTTTGCGCGCGCATACTATGCAAACGTTCTTTCTCGCGAGAGCTTGGACGAGTGCTATGAGAAAGTCATTGCCGATTTCGGTTATATAAATCTTCTCATCAACGGTGCAGGCGGTAATCACCCCTCGGCAACCACCGATAAAGAGTATTATGAAAAGGGCGATATATTAGACGAAACCGTTAAGTCTTTCTTTGAGCTACCAGATGCTCCCATCCGTAAGATTTTCGACCTTAACTTCACCTCTATTTTGTTAACCACTCAAGCGTTTGCAAAGGGTATGGTTGAAAGCGGTGGTAACGTCATTAATATTAGCTCCATGAACGCATATCGTCCTCTCACCAAAATCCCTGCCTATAGCGCGGCTAAATCGGCTGTTTCCAACTTTACCCAATGGCTTGCAGTACACTTTGCAGGCGTTGGTATTAGGGTAAACGGCATTGCTCCCGGCTTCTTCGTTGGCAACCAAAACAGGGGATTGCTCTATAACGATAAGGGCGAACTTACCCCACGTTCACATAAAATTATTTCTCATACGCCTCTTGGCAGATTCGGCGAGCTTGACGAGCTCATCGGCACGTTATTATGGCTTTGTGACGACGAATTTAGCGGATTCGTTACCGGCATAGTAGTGCCTGTTGACGGTGGCTTCTCTGCCTATTCTGGCGTATAATACGATAACTTTGGAGGGATATTCAAATGAAAGTTACGATTTCCGGTTTTTATGATGAAGTTAGCACCTCTTTAGATGCACAAATCGCTTTAGTCAACGAGCTTGGCGAACAGTATATTTGTCCCCGTATCGTTGACGGCAAAAACATTGCGGATTATACCGTAGAGGAGTTCGCTGAAAAAATTAAGCCGAGACTTGATAAATACGGCATTAAGTTTAGCTCTATCGGTAGCCCCATTGGTAAAATTGATATAAGCGATCAAGTTGCTTACGAAAAACAACTTAAGCAACTCGAGGAGCTTGTTAAGATCTGTGCGCTTATGGATTGCAAATATATAAGAATGTTCTCTTTCTTTATGCCTAAAGATTGCGATCCCGCAAAATACCGCGATGCAGTTATTGAAAAGCTCAACGGATACCTTAAGGTAGTCGAAGGCACCGACGTGGTTTTACTACACGAAAATGAAAAAGAAATCTACGGCGACGTATACGAACGTTGCTTGGATTTATACCATACAATCAATCATCCGCAATTCAAGCTCATCTACGATGCATCCAACTATATTCAAGTCGGTTGCAATCCCAATGAAGCATACGATGCAGTCAAAGATTACGTCGTATACTATCACATGAAAGATTGCGATGCAGCTACTAAAGTAGAGGTTCCGCTTGGACTCGGCGACACTTACTACGGCGCGATTTTTGCAGATCTCGAAGCTCGTGGTTTCGAAGGATTTATGACTTTAGAACCCCACACGGCAAAGTACGCCATTGGCAGAAGGGTATTCGGCTTCTTACCTTTCCTCAAATTCGTAAAGCCTGATTTCTATAAGGGCTTTAAACTCATCGATAAAAAACTCGGATATTCGTTATTTAAGAAAGTTACCTTGAAGGACGTATTCGTACTACAATATAACAACCTCAAAAACTTCTTGCAAAAGGCAGGTAAATAGTTATGCAAAAATTAAGATACGGTATCATAGGAATCGGTAAACAAGGTTCCAAGTACTGCTATATTCTTACAAAAGGACTTGTTAAGAACGGCGAATTGGTAGCCGTTTGCGATATAGCGGAAGACCGCAAAAAATGGGCGGAAGAAAAGCTTTGCAACCAAGGTATTAAGTTCTTTGACGATTATAAAGAACTTATCGATTCCGGTATTTGTGATGCGGTTTTGGTAGAAACACCTCACTATGATCACGCGGTAATAGCAACTTATGCTATTTCCAAGGGTGTTCATACCCTCATAGATAAGCCTGCAGGCGTATACACAAAAGCTATAAGAGAGCTTAACGAGTACGCTGCATCCAAGCCCGAGGTTTGCTTTGGTATAATGTATAACCAACGCACTAATCCTCTTTACAAGTACGCTAAAGAGCTTGTTGATAGCAATAGGCTTGGCGAGCTTAAAAGAATCAATTGGATTATTACCGATTGGTATCGTCCTCAAGCATACTATGACCAAGGCGGTTGGAGAGGCACTTGGGGCGGTGAAGGTGGTGGTGTATTAATCAACCAATGTCCCCACCAATTAGACCTATTCCAATGGCTCGGCGGTATGCCCAAGAGCATCCGCGGATACGCTCAAGAGGGCAAGAACCGCAATATAGCAGTTGAAAATGACGTTACCGCTTATATGGAGTATGATAACGGCGCAACCGGTATATTTATTACTTCCACCCACGACTTCCCCGGCACCAACCGTTTGGAAATCGACGGCGACAAGGGTAAGATCGTAATCGAGGGCAACAAGCTTGAGTTCACTGAGCTTGAAGTTGGAGAAAAGGAATTCAACGCAACCAACAAGAAGTTCATGCCCAAGATTCCTTCTAAAAAGATCGTTAAGAAGATGTCCAGATTAAGAGAAGGTTATATGTACCTGTTCGAGCAACACACGGGTATCATCCGCAACTTTACCAATCACGTCCTTAACGGCGATAAGCTTATCGCTCCGGGATGTGAAGGTATAAGGGGATTAACCATATCTAACGCAATACATCTATCAAGTTGGCTTGGCAAAGCGGTAGAGCTTCCCATCGATGAAGAAGCTTACATCGCAGAGCTTAACAAGCGCATTGAAAAAGAAAAAGAAAACAATAAATAAGGAGATAACTATGAAGACCGGTTGGTACAAAGATGCAGTATTCTATCAAATTTATCCCCGCAGTTTCTGCGACTCTAACGGCGACGGTATCGGCGATATCAGAGGTATAATTTCCAAGTTGGATTACCTTAAAGATCTTGGCGTAAACGCTGTATGGCTTTCGCCCGTATATAAAACTCCTAACGACGATAACGGTTACGATATCTCCGATTATAGGGACATAAACCCCGAGTTTGGTACCCTCGACGATTGGAAAGAGATGATCGCAGGTATGCACGAGCGTGGCATTAAACTTGTTATGGACCTTGTTGTTAACCATACTTCTGACGAGCACTACTGGTTCCAAGAATCTCGCAAGAGCAAGGATAACCCGTACCGTGATTACTATATTTGGCGTAAAGGCAGAGGCAAGAACGGCAAGCGTCCTCCCAACAACTGGTCCTCTCGTTTCGTAGGTCCGGCATGGGATTACGACGAGCAAACCGGCGAGTGGTATCTCCACCTTTTCAGCAAAAAGCAACCCGACCTCAATTGGGATAACCCCAAAGTAAGACAAGAGGTTATTGATATTTGTAACTATTGGTTCGAGCTTGGCGTAGACGGCTTCCGCTGTGACGTTATTACTTACGTTTCCAAGGTAGCAGGACTACCCAACGGCAAGTGGAATCCCGTTATGTGCGGTGATGAGCACTTTGTATTGGGACCCAATATTCACGAGTATTTGCACCAAGTAAATCAAGAATCTTGGTCCAAGTACGATACCATGATAGTTGGTGAAGCTATCGGTTGTAAGTACGTAGACGCTCCCTCCATTATAGCTGAAAGCCGTCAAGAACTCGATAGTGCTATCACTTTCGAATTGATGGAAGTCGATATGTGGATGAACTTCTTCCCCTTGAAGTTGAACCTCCCCAAATTCAAAGCAGTACAACGCGGATGGCAAAATCTCCCCAAAGAGTGCTGGAATACTTTGTATTACGAAAACCACGATCAACCTCGCTCCATAACCCGTTACGGCAACGGTTACGGTATATACCGTAAAGAGCTTGGCAAGATGCTTGCGGTATCTTACTTTATGCTCCGCGGTACTCCGTATATTTACGAAGGTCAAGAAATCGGTATGACCAATATTGCTCTTAAGCAAGAAGAGTATATTGACATCATGGCAACCCGTATCTTCAGCATTATCGGCAAGGTAGCACCTTTCCTTATGCCTGTTGCACGTTGGGCAATGAGCAAGCGCGCAAGAGACCATGCACGTACACCTATGCAATGGGAAGATAAGACCGGCGGTGGCTTTACTACCGGTAAGCCTTGGATGAAGATCAACCGCAACCTCGGCGAAATCAACGTTGCAAACGATCTCAAGAACGAAAACTCTATACTTAACTTCTATAAGAAGTTAATCGAGTTCCGTAAAGGCAACGAAGTTATCCGTGACGGCGAGTATATCGAGTACTTCCCCAACCACAAGAAGGTATATTGCTACGAGCGTAAACTTGGTAGCCACCGTTACATAGTAATTTGTAACTTCGCTGAAAAGAACGTAAGCTTGAACGTTGATAAGATCCCCGCATCCCGTGGCGCAAACCTTATCATGTGCAACTGGAAGGGACAAGACGAAACTCTTGGCGACTCCATCCGTTTGCGTCCTTACGAAGCTTGCATCTTCGAGATTAAATAATTTAAATAACCAAAAACCTCAAACAACCTAAACTGCAATGGTTTAGGTTGTTTGAGTTAACTAAAGACCACATAGGCCGTATATCTTTATGGAGGATATCGTATGAAAATCAAAGATATACTTAAACACGAGGATCTATCTCTTTCCTTCGAGGTCTTCCCCCCAAAAACTGATGCTACCTTTGAAAGCGTTAAGAGTGCGATTAGGGAAATCGCTACTCTTAAACCCAAGTTTATAAGCGTAACCTATGGTGCCGGAGGCGGTACAAGCAAGTATACGCTGGAAATCGCCAAAGGTATCAAAGAAAAATTTGGAGTACCATCTCTCGCTCACTTAACTTGCGTATCCTCATCAAGGGAGATGGTGCTGGAAAGAATTAAGGAAATTAAGGATGCTAACATCGAAAACGTCATGGCTCTTCGAGGGGACATCCCTCAACATTTGCTTACTGCAGATAGGAGCAATTGGGACTACAAGCACGCAATTGAGCTTGTAAAAGAGCTTAAAAGCATAGGGGACTTTTGCATAGGAGGAGCCTGCTACCCAGAGGTGCATCCCGAAAGCCCTAACCGTGCCGAAGATATAAAACATCTTAAAGAAAAGGTTGAGGCCGGATGTGAGTTTTTAGTAACTCAAATGTTTTTTGATAACAAGCTTTTTTACGACTTCAAGGAAGATTTGAAAAAAGCAGGGGTTAACGTGCCGGTAATCCCAGGCATAATGCCCATAACCAATGCCGTACAAGTAGCGCGAGCAAAGGAATTATCGGGCTCGTATATTCCCGATGACTTAAATAAGTTGGTAGAAAAATTCGGCTCCCATCCCGATGCAATGATGCAAGCCGGAATTTCCTTTACCATCAAACAGATTATAAATCTATATGCAAACGGCATTACGCACGTTCACGTGTATACGATGAACAAGCCGGAAGTTGCTCGTAAAATAATGGAAGGACTTTCCGATATATTAGGTAAATGATATCCACGCCTACAATAAAATATTACGCCACGCCTGACGTAAATTATAAAGAGATTTTGAGGTATGCTTCAACCAAGGACGGCGAGCGCGAAAGAGCGTTAATTGCAAGTTGCTTTGAGGAGCTCGGAGATAAGATTTCCTATGGCGTAGCATTTATAGAAAAGACTTTTACTATCGAAAACAGCGTTGTTAAATTCGATGATTTTAGCGTTAGTTCCTTATCCCTCGCAAAGTACCTCGGAGGAGCGACGAGCGTAATGATGTTTGTCGCAAGTATCGGTGCTGAAATCGATAGACTTATAATCAAATATTCCAAGTTGGAGCCGTCGCGCGCACTTATTTTGCAAGCAATCGGCACCGAAAGAGTAGAGTCGCTTGCTAACGCTTTTATGAAGGAATTAAAGGAACGAGGATACAAGCTATCTCCGCGATTTAGTCCTGCTTTTGGCGACGTACCCATTGAGCTTCAAAGGGAGTTTTTCCGCATATTAAAGCCGGAAAAGATGGGCGTTACGCTTAATCAAAGTCTTTTAATGTCGCCTTCAAAATCGATTACGGCGTTTATTGCAGTAGGTAAATAAATGAGGTTAACCAATGAATTTTAAAGAATTTTTAAAAGACAATATCGTTTATCTTGATGGCGGTTTAGGTACCCTTTTACAAGCAAATGGTTTACTACCAGGCGAACTTCCCGAACGCTGGAACCTCACGCATGCCGACGTTATACGTAAAGCGCAATTAGACTATTTTAATAGTGGATCAAACGTAGTTTGCACCAATACTTTCGGTGCGAATATTTTGAAGTTTAGTAATAGCGAGCTTGATGAGATTATTAAGGTCGCGATTGAAAACGCAAAATTTGCACGCGATAACGCTAACACATATGCTCCTAAATTTATTGCTTTAGATATAGGCCCGACCGGTAAGCTTTTAAAGCCGATTGGTGAACTTGATTTTGAGAGGGCGGTTGAGATTTTTGCTACCACTATAAAGATTGGCGTAAAATACGGAGTTGACTTAATTGTTATCGAGACAATGTCGGATAGCTACGAGAGCAAAGCCGCATTACTTGCCGCAAAAGAAAATAGCGGTCTTCCGATAATCGTTACCAATGCTTACGGTGCAAATGGCAAACTCATGACGGGCGCGACGCCTGAAGCCATGGTTGCTATGCTCGAAGGCATGGGGGTTAGCGCGCTTGGTGCTAACTGTTCGCTCGGCCCTCGCCAACTTCGTCCTATAATGGAAAAACTTTTAGCCGTTGCATCTGTTCCGGTAGTTTTTAAACCCAATGCAGGTTTGCCCAAAACGCTGGACGGCAAAACGATATTCGACGTTAAACCGTATGAATTTGCAGAAGAAGTTACCGCTCTTATTAAAAAGGGCGTTCGCGTGGCAGGCGGATGTTGCGGTACCACTCCGGAGTACATTAAAGAGCTTACAACTTGCGCTAAAGGTGTTCAACCTGTTGAGGTTACCGATAAAAACAGAACGGTTATTTCTTCATATGCAAAGGCCGTTACCTTTGGCAAAGAGCCGATACTTATTGGAGAACGCATCAATCCTACCGGCAAAAAAGCATTAAAGAAAGCCCTTATTGATAACGATATAAGTTATATATTGAAAGAGGGCGTAGGACAACAAGAAAAGGGAGTACACGTATTAGACGTTAATGCGGGCATACCCGAAGTGGACGAAAAAGAAGTTTTGACAAACGTTGTTACCGAACTTCAAAGCGTTACAGATCTTCCTCTTGCAATAGATACCGCTTCAACAAGCGCAATGGAAAAGGCATTACGCTATTATAACGGTAAAGCGATGATTAACTCCGTTAACGGCAAGGCCGAAAGTATGCAAGCGGTGTTCCCCCTTGTTAAGAAGTACGGTGGCGTGGTTATTGCGTTAACGTTGGATGAAAACGGCATACCTGATACCGTTGAAGGTAGAGTCAATATAGCCAAAAAGATTATTGCTACCGCAAAGGAGTATGGCATTTCCAATAAAGACATCGTTTTTGATACTCTTGCCATGGCGGTGAGTGCAGATAATAACGCTCCGTCGGTTACTTTACAAGCAATTAGTCGTATTAAAAAGGAGCTCGGTTGCAATACCTCGCTTGGAGTATCCAACGTTTCTTTTGGCCTTCCTATGCGTGACGTTATAAACTCCACCTTCTTTGCTTTGGCATTAAATGCGGGACTTTCCGCGGCAATCATGAATCCTTATTCCGAAGCCATGCTCAAAACGTATTATTCGTATAATACGTTAAGTGGTTTTGATAGTGATTGTACAAGTTATTTGGAAGCGGTTAAAAGTTTTAGTGAAGCGGTAGTTGTAGGACAGCCGAAACTACAAGATGCTCAAGCGGTATCTTACTCATCCGAACTGCAAGAAGCGGTTATAAAAGGATACAAAGAAGTGGCAAAAACGGCAACAGAGGAGCTACTCAAAACCACTTTACCTCTTGATATAGTCAACAATGAAATAATCCCTGCGCTTAACGTAGTGGGCGAAGGTTATGAAAAGGGCTCTGTGTATCTACCGGGGTTACTGATGAGCGCGGAAGCATCTAAAGTTTCCTTTGACGTTATTAAGCAATACGTTATTAACAATGGAGTTAAGGCGGACGATAAAGGAACCTTCGTTATAGCCACGGTTGAAGGCGATATACACGATATTGGCAAAAATATTGTTAAACTACTCCTTGAAAACTATGGTTTTAACGTAATAGATTTGGGCAAGGACGTTAAAGCGCAAGTTATACTTGATACCGTTATAGCAACTCACGCGCCCATAGTAGGGTTAAGTGCTTTGATGACGACCACTTTACCGAGCATGGCGGAAGCCGTCAAGCTTATAAAGGAAAAGGCTCCGTGGTGCAAAACGGTAGTAGGGGGTGCGGTGCTAACAGAAGAATACGCAAAAAAGATTGGTGCCGATAAATATGCAAAGGATGCGTTGGAAACCGTCCGATACGCACAAAGCGTCATGAAGTAATCGATATTATTTATATTGTGTAAAAAAGAGCCACTCAAACGAGTGGCTCTTAATTATATTGTTGGTTTAATTATTTGAGTTCGCTGAAGTACTTAATGGTACGTACCATTTGGCTGGTGTAGCTGTTCTCATTGTCATACCATGCAACAACTTGTACTTGGGTGGTGTCGCCCATGTTGATAACCATGGTTTGGGTTGCATCGAAGATGGAGCCGTAGGTGCTGCCGATGATATCGCTGGAAACGATTTGATCTTCGTTGTAAGCATAGGATTCGGTTGCAGCAGCTTTCATAGCTTCGTTGATACCTTCCTTGGTTACGTTGCCTTCAACAACTGCTACGAGGATGGTGGTGGAACCGGTGGGGGTGGGAACGCGTTGTGCGCTACCGATAAGTTTGCCGTTGAGCTCGGGGATTACGAGGCCGATAGCTTTAGCAGCGCCGGTGCTGTTGGGAACGATGTTAACAGCGCATGCTCTGGAACGACGGAGGTCGCCTTTGCGTTGGGGACCGTCGAGGGGCATTTGGTCGCCGGTGTAAGCGTGAACGGTGGTCATGATACCGCTCTTGATGGGTGCGTAATCGTTAAGAGCCTTTGCCATAGGAGCGAGGCAGTTGGTGGTGCAGGAAGCAGCGGAAATGATGTTGTCTTCTGCGGTAAGGGTTTCGTGGTTAACGTTGTAAACGATAGTGGGGAGGTCATTGCCTGCAGGAGCGGAGATAACTACCTTTCTTGCGCCAGCGTCGATGTGTGCTTGAGCCTTTGCTTTAGAGGTATAGAAACCGGTGCATTCGAGAACTACGTCTACCTTGAGTTTGCCCCAGGGGAGTTCAGCAGCGTTTGCTTTAGCGTAGATGGTGATTTCTTTTCCGTCTACGATAATAGAATTATCGGTTGCTTCTACTTTGTGGGAATTAGCGTAATTGCCTTGAGTGCTGTCATACTTAAGAAGATGAGCGAGCATTTTGGGGCTGGTAAGGTCGTTGATAGCTACAACTTCGTAACCTTCTGCGCCAAACATTTGTCTGAAAGCCAAGCGGCCGATTCTTCCGAAGCCATTGATAGCAACTCTAACATTTTGTGCCATATTGATTGTCCTCCATAGAGTTTATTATTTTTATGTTGTATTTATAATATACTTTACAAGTAGTCTTTGGCAACTGTTTTACATCAATCTTCCCAAAAACCACCATTTTTTTACTTTGTAAAAAGGCTATTTTGCTACGATATTGATAATCTTGCCCTTTACGTAAATAACCTTAATAACGGTTTTGCCTTCGAGTAAATTCAAGTTGTTTACTTCAGCCATAACTGCATCTTGGTCGGCATCTGCAGGTACGGTAACTCTGCCCTTCAATTTGCCCATAATTTGTACGGGAATTTCGATGGTGTCTTCAACGAGCTTTTGAGGATCGTATACCGGGAATTTAGCCTCGTTGATTTTTGCGCCGTCGTTAACGATTTCGTAAAGTTCGCTTGTCATGTGGGGAGCTACGGGGTAGAGGAGGAGCGCCATGGTGTTAAGCTCTTTCTTCGATACCTTGCCACGAGCGTAAACGGTATTGAGTGCGGTCATGATTGCTGCAATAGCGGTATTAAACTTGCAGGACTCGTAGTCTTCGCCAACCTTTTTGATAAGAGCGTCCAAGTTGAGGTCGGAAGTGTCGCAGTCATCTACCAATAAATCTTGGAGTGCCCAAAAGCGTTGGTGGAAGCGGTTGCAACCTTTAATACCTTCAGCAGACCAAGGAGCGGGTTTTTCGTAATCACCTATAAACATAATGAATAAGCGGAGTACGTCTGCGCCGTATTGCTTTACTACGTCGTCGGGGTTAACTACGTTACCACGGGACTTACTCATCTTTTCGCCGTCAGAGCCGAGTATTAAACCTTGAGCGGAACGACGTACGTAGGGTTCTTCATGTTCTACTACGCCGATGTCGTAGAGGAATTGGTTCCAGAAGCGAGAATAGATAAGGTGGCGGGTAACGTGTTCCATACCGCCGTTATACCAGTCGACTTGTCCCCAATATTTGTGAGCGTCGGGATTTACTACGTGCTCGCCGTCTTGGGGGCTTTGGTAACGTAAGAAGTACCAGCTGGAGCCTGCCCATTGAGGCATGGTGTCGGTTTCGCGCTTGGAAGGTGCGCCACAGATGGGGCAAGTGGTGTTAACCCAATCGGTGCATTTAGTAAGAGGGGAGGTACCGTCGTCGGTAGGAGTGAAGTCCTCTAAAGTAGGTAGAGTAAGGGGAAGTTCACTTTCCGGTACTGCTACTTGACCGCAATGGGGACAGTTGATAATCGGTATAGGTTCGCCCCAATATCTTTGACGGTTGAACGCCCAGTCCTTCATCTTATAATCGGTTTTAGCGTGGCCAACGCCAAGCTCTTCCATTTTAGCTATCATTTTTTGGATAGCGGGTTTTACTTGTAATCCATTGATAAAGTCGGAGTTAACCATTACGCCGGCGCCCTCTTTAGCACAGTAGGGTTCCTCTTGAACGTTAACGTCGGACTTGATAACTTCGATGATGGGAAGATTATATTTTTTAGCAAAATCCCAGTCGCGCTTGTCGTGAGCAGGTACTGCCATAATTGCGCCTGTGCCATAATCCATCATAACGTAGTCTGCCGTAAAAATCGGTATTTCGGCGCCCGTAATGGGGTTAACGGCAACCATACCTTCTACTTTTATACCGGTCTTGTCTTTGTTGACTTGTACACGGTCAAACTCTTTTTTGAGTTTTGCGGCTTCTTGATAAGCGCTTACTTCGTCAGCGTTTACGATGCTATCTTTGTAGTCGCGGAGCAAGGGATGCTCGGGTGATACTACGAGGAAGGTAGCACCGAAGATGGTGTCGGGACGAGTGGTGTAAACGACAAGGGGATACTCGGTGTTAGCGACTTTGACCTTGAAGGTAACGTCAGCGCCGGTGGATTTGCCTATCCAGTTTTGTTGCTCAACCTTGATTCTTTCGGGGAAGTTAACCTTCTCAAGACCGCTCAAAAGTCTTTCAGCGTAGTTGCGGATTCTCAAGAACCAAACGTCTTTTTCTTTTTGAACAACTTCGGATCCACAACGATCGCAAAGACCTCCTTGGCTTTCTTCGTTAGCAAGTACAACTTTGCACTTGGGGCAGAAGTTAACGGTGGTGGTTGCTTTGTAAGCAAGGCCCTTTTTGAAAAGTTGGATGAAGATCCATTGCGTCCATTTATAATAATCGGGATCGGTGGTATCGATGGTGCGTGCCCAATCGAAGCTATAGCCGATCTGCTTTAATTGCTTTTCGAATTGCTTAATATTTCTATCGGTAACAATGCGCGGATGTTGTTTGGTTTGCATCGCGTAGTTTTCGGTGGGAAGGCCAAATGCGTCGTAACCGATGGGGAATAAAACGTTATAACCCTCAAGACGCTTTTTGCGAGCGATAACTTCCATGGAGGAGAAAGCTCTGATGTGACCTACGTGTAAGCCCGCACCGCTGGGGTAGGGGAACTCGATTAGACCGTAAAACTTGGGTTTAGAGGTATCTTCTTTGATTTCGAATACCTTTTGATCGTACCAATAATCTTGCCATTTCTTTTCGACTTTAGAAAAATCGTATTTGGTTGCCATAATATAAACTTCCTATTAAAAGATTTCCATAGTAGAATAGCACATATTGCGCCGTTTAGCAAGTAAATTACGTTATTACGCGTACGCATAATTAATTTTACGCTACGCGCGCGATTTCACTAAACGTACACACTTTTATTATTGATTTACACTCGACGATAGTGTATAATACTTAAAGTATGACCAAATTCTTAACCTCTCGTAATATAATGCTCGCCGTTGCCACGATACTCGTTATCGCGCTTATCGTTGCGACCGTTTTAGTCAGCATACCGCAAAAAAAGGATTATGCCGGAGAGCTTAAGGTTACCGACGTCATCAAAGGCGATAGCATTAACTATAGTTTGGAGGCAGAAACCGCTTTTAGGCAGGACGTTAGCGTTATGCTATCCAAAATGCTCACTTCCTTTTTTGACTCCATAGAAGGAATAGAAAACCCCACCGTTAATATCAAGAATTCGGTTATTATATCCAGCCCGTTGATTTCGATTTTTTCCAAGGCTGCAATCCCGACCGATAAATTGCTGGCTTTTGGCGAGTATCTTAAAAATATAAATTCTGATGAAGCCATTATGGCTATTTGGTTATATTTTATCCGTCCCACCGAAAACCCCGACGGCACCATTACTTGGGGCTTTGCAAACAACGAGCAACTTGCAGACTTTTTGGTTGGTAAAGTCGATTTTATGTACGCTTTGAAAGATATCGTTTCTCATACCGCGCTAACTGCGGAAGAGGCTGGTAGATTGATATACGAGCTTATCGGAGTTTTTGCAGACGAGGAGCAACGTACCGTTTTAGCACAGTTTTCTCGCGGTGATTTCGTAAGCCTGTTTGTTTCGGCGACTACCGTTTACGAAAGTTACGTTCAATTCAATTTGATTGGGGGTACCCTTGCTGAAGCTCGTACGCTCGGAGAGCTTGCCTTCCAAATGGGCGCGGAACTTCAAGACACCATTGAGAGCGTAGGGATTACAACCATTTTGAAAGCGCTTTACCTTGCGAACGAGTCCACTGTAGATGATGAGAAATTGAGGGATTTCTTAAAGCAATCGGGTATCGACGACTCCGCTCTTGCAGATATTAAAGAAGCAAATGCTTCCGCTACGGCAGGGATAAAGCTCGCCGAGTTCGTTATTTATTTCTTCGAAGAAGCCCTTATGACTTTTGGCAACGCACCTTTCGAGGCTCTTGCGATGTACCACCAAAACGAGGGCGGTGAAGAAAACAATTATTACATGCATTTGTACAAAATCTCACTCGCATCCACCGTTTGCAAGGCAATCGACGTGGCTCTCCAAAAGGGTGAGCAAATTAAAAACCGCGATCAATTGGTAACCGCACTTGCCAACTTTAAGTTAACCGCCGAGCGTCTAAATGCCGAAATACCCGACGAGCAAGCAAGACTATCGGAAATCAAAGCGGGATTTAACGAATATATTGATAAGCTCTACGCCATGAACAACGATTTTGGCTCGATAATAGACGCGGACGGAATTAGGGCATTAAGTAATGAAGATAAGCTAAGGCTTAAAGAATACGTAGACTATCTTGACGAGTACGATTACGCTTCGCTCACCATGGGCATGGACGACATGATGACGACACTTTCGGTCAATATCATGTTCAACGTAATTGCCGATACCATTGAAGAAGCAATCTCGGAGGTTAAATAATGGCACTGTTACAAGCTAAAAACGTAACGAAATATTTTGGCGAAAACTGCGTTTTAAACGACGTTTCGATTGACATCGAAAAGGGCAGTTTCGTTTCGATAATAGGGGCGTCGGGCTCGGGCAAATCGACTTTGCTCACCATACTTGGCGGTATCGATAAGCCTACGCAAGGTACGGTTACCCTTGATGGTGAAGAAATCAGTGCTATGAGCGAAAAACAACTTGCGATATTGAGAAGAAGTAAGTTGGGCTTCGTATTTCAATTTTTTAACCTTGCTCCCTACCTTACCGCGGAAGAAAACGTACTTTTGCCAATTATGCTTTCCGGCAAGGTTACCGATGAGCATCGTGCTCGCGCAAAGGAACTTATGGAGTACCTTGGGGTTGCGGAACAAAAGGATAAGCTTCCGCAAAAAATGTCGGGTGGCGAGCAACAACGTGTAGCTATAGCTCGCGGGCTTATAATTAACCCCGAAGTAATCCTCCTCGACGAGCCTACCGGAAACCTCGATAGCCGTAATAGTGCGGAAATCATGAACCTCTTAAAGCGTATAAACGAGGAAATGGGCACTACTATAGTCCAAGTAACACACTCCGATTTGAACGCACAATACGGCGATAGAATCATTGCGATTAAGGATGGTAAGATTTTAGACGTGGTTGAAGCGTCTAATAACGACAAGGCTCCCGTAGAGCTTATTACGGAAACCCAAATTGAAACTAACGAAGAAGTATAGTTGACTAAAGAATAAGGTTAAAAAGGTATGAAGGCGTTTATAAGACACATCTTAAGGTCTGCCGATAGCAGTAAAGGACAGGTGGCAATCATAGTTATTACTATTGCCATCGTTACTGCCATGGTATTTTTGACTTTTAGCATGTACGACGTATTCTTTAACCTTAATATTGCCGAATACGATAGAGTAGCGGACGGCGCCGACATGTTGCTCGGCAACAACTTCGGCTCCGACAAATTGTTTAGTAAAGCAAGGTTTGATAGGGTTATCAATGCCGAGCCGGAAGGGGAGATTACCGAGGTAATGTATTTTACCAAGTTCTCTACCATATTTAAGACGGACACGCAGTCGCGTACCATAATTATTGAGGCGACCGACCTTGCCGACTATCTTGAAAAGAAGCCGTTACGTTACGTAGATATCTTTACAGAGCAAACGGAAGGAGCAGACGTTCCTTACTACGAAGCAGGTGGTTACGGTGCTGTTATTATCGGTGAGAACTTTGCAAAGGAAACCGGCGTTAAAGTTGGTGATTTGGTCGAAGTATACTTGCCGACCTATGAGATGTACACTACCCTCTTGGTCAGATGTATTGCTCTTAACGAAGGTATATTCGGGTCTGCCGGCGATCGTAATATTTTGGTTGACTTTGAGTCGATTGGTAATCAAGGTCAAGTCAACGCCGTTTACATCAGCTTTAGCGACGAAGCATTGTTCGATAAGTACGAGCAACTCTTTGCTACCTATTTCCCCGCAGTGGATTGCGGTGAGGGTAATAGCTATTCCGATATCATAAGTATCGTACGTAATAACACGTTGCTACTTTCGGTTGGTTTATTGTTCTTGGTCGCAACGTTGATGCTTATCCTATTTACCTCTTACTTGATTATTTCACGTAGCCGTATGAGCGAAATGGTTATATTCAAGTCGGCGGGCGCGACCCCCAAACAAGTAGCCGGTATTATGCTTGGCGAAGTACTGTTCTACGCAGTGGTAGGCGGAGCTATAGGACTGCTTCTCGGCAGGGTAATTATGGGCGTTGCCGTTAAGGTGCTTTTACCCATGTCGCCCAATGCTGTTACCTATCCTTTCTGGAAGTTTGTAGTTTCCTATATTATCGCTATTGCGGTATCCGTTTTGGCTACTTTGGTTCCCATTGTTTCGGTAAGTAAAAAGACGGTTAGGGAGCTTACAGGTGAAGGATTTAAGGTAATTAAGCCGGTTAATATTCGCTTGTTTATCGCAGTTACCATATTGGTGATAGGTATCGCGGTAGCGTATGCTTTCTTAAAAGGTATAGCACTTCTTATCTTGAGCGTTGTGTTGATTATTGCAGTAGCGTTTTGGATTTATTGCGCAATATACTTTATAGTTGCCTTTGTCGGTAAATTGGTACGTAAGACGTCTAAAGGTGGAACTCCTTATCTTGCAGGCGTTAGCGTAACTCGTAATAGCGCTATGCATACCGTTACTACTCTTATAGCCGTTGTTATCGCCTTCTCTTTCTTGATAGTTGAGGTCGTTGGTATTGTTCAAGATGCGGTTATTCCTTTCCGTGAGAGGTTTGAGGCGGATTACATTATATCGGCAAATTCAGAACTTAAACGTGAAGAGTATGACGTTATCAAGGGTGCTTCGTTGAGTGTATCAGGCGTTGAAGGCGTTGGTTGGTACAACGCAACAGACTTCGAATTAGAGGGTGGTCGAGATTGCACTTTTTACGGCGTAGATAGTTTATGGATGATGGAACGTTGCTCCACCGTCACCAAAGAGGAAATCGAAAAGGCGTGGAATTCGGTGGAAAGACCTTTGGTCTTAAACCAAAATATCACTACCATCTATGGTCTTGAAGTTGGTGATACGATTACCCTTAAACCATTGGAACAAGACTTCAAAGATGAAACTATGACCTTTACAATCATCGCAATTGATCGCTCGGTTACCAGATGGGATATGATAGGTTTTTGTAAGTTTGAAGACCTATATCGTATGAATAAATACGGCACCTTCTTTGTTAAAGAAAAGGCAGGTCTTACCGAGCAAGAACAACAAGATGTGTTTGTAGATTTACGTGATAATATTGAGGAGCTTGGTATATCGCTTACTTACGCATTGGATTACGCAGAGTGGGCTTATGCCGAAACCGATGGTTATGAGGGCGTAGGAACGCTACTTACGATGCTTCAAATTTTGATATGGTTTGTAAGCTTGATGGGCGTTGCTAATATATCTATCGTTACGGTATACGATAGGCGCGCAGAATATAGGCTATATAAAGTTTCGGGCATGTCGGGCGGTGAGTACGTAAAGTTTTCGGTATTCGAGGGCTTGATAGTAGGGCTTGCCGGCGGTTTGCTGGGACTTGTTGCCGGTTACGGCGTAAATATGCTTGTTCCCAGCTTGGCAACGATTATCGGCAGGTACAGTGCGTTCAACGTTTTGCCGTGGCAATTATTCCTTAACTTCGCAATAGGCGTAGGAGCGTTTATGTTGCTATGGACGTTGATAGCTCTTGTAAACCGCAAAAACACCGTTAAGTCGATCAACGAGCGTAACATCTTGAATTAGTTTTAAGCGTTAAAATTAGTTAATATATTCGTGCAGGCAGACGTATGCGTGCACGTTTTTATATTAAAGTGCTTTTTTTAATTGCTTATACTGAATATTTGTGTTAAAATTTTTCAATAAACGTGTTCAAAGAGGTTTTTTATGTCAAAAAACGTAATGGATATTTTAAGAGAAAGAGGTTTTATTAAACAAACCGTTTTCGAAGACGATTTGTACGAGCTACTCGGCAAAGAAAGCGTTCCGTTTTACGTAGGATTTGATCCTACCGCGGATAGTTTGCACGTAGGTCACTTCCTCGTACTTATGGCTATGAGCCACATGCAAAAGGCCGGCCATAAACCCATCGTGTTGCTTGGTGGCGGTACCGCAATGGTAGGCGATCCTTCCGGCAGAACCGATATGCGTTCCATGATGACCAAAGAAACGATTGCCCATAACGTCGATTGTTTCCGCAAGCAAATGTCACGCTTCTTTACCTTCGAAGGCGATAATGCAGCAATCATGGTTGATAACGGTGATTGGTTGTTGAACCTCAATTATATCGACTTCTTGCGTGAAGTAGGCTCCAACTTCTCGGTAAACCGCATGCTTACCGCAGATTGCTACCGTCAAAGAATGGAAAAGGGCCTTACCTTCCTTGAGTTCAACTATATGTTGATGCAAGCATACGACTTCTACGTATTGTTCAAAAAGTACGGTGCGGTATTAGAGTGCGGTGGCGACGACCAATGGTCTAACATGCTCGCAGGCGCCGACTTAATCAGACGTAAAGAGGGCGCTCCCGCATATGCAATGACCTTCTCGCTTCTTCTTACCTCCGAAGGTAAAAAGATGGGTAAGACCATGAAAGGCGCTTTATGGCTCGATAAGAACAAAACCTCCCCTTATGAGTTTTACCAATATTGGCGTAATATCGACGATAACGACGTCGAAAAATGTTTAGGTTTCTTGACCTACTTGCCGATGGACGAGGTCAAAGCTCTTTGCTCTTGTTATACCGTTGATGAAAACGGCGTAAAGCGTTTCGACGGCAAAATCAACGAGGCAAAAGCGCGTCTTGCTTACGAAGTTACCAAGATCGTTCACGGCGAAGAAGAAGCTTCTCTTGCAGAGCGTCAAGCAAAGGGTGCTTTCGGTGGCGGTGGTGAAATGCCCGAAGCCGATATGCCCGCAGGCGTAACCAAGGTAGCAGACCTTCTCGTTGCGCTTAAGCTTGCTCAAAGTAAGGGCGAAGCAAAACGCCTTATCGAAGGTGGCGGAATTCGCATCGACGAGCAAAAGGTTGTAGGCTTTGATGCTAACATCCCTGAAGAAGCTTTAGCTAACGGATTCGTAATCCACAAGGGCAAAAAGCAACACGTTAAGGTTATCGTAAAGTAATGAACGAATACGCCACCGTCGAAAAGGAATATATCACTACGACGGAGGTGTGTCGTAGCAAGTTTATTTGTAGACTTGCTCCCATAAGCAATTTAGAGGAAGGGCTCGAGTACGTTGCAAACGTTAAAAAGCAGTTTAGCGATGCGCGACATAACTGTTACGCAATAGTGGGACTGCCCGTTAGTAACGAGTTCAAATACTCCGACGACGGCGAGCCGTCCGGTACGGCCGGTCAGCCGATGATGGGTGCGCTTACCAAAAACGGATTATACGGCGTAGCGTGCGTTGTTACCAGATATTTTGGTGGCATCAAGCTTGGCGCAGGGCGCCTTGCGCAAACCTACCTCAAGTCTGTAGTCGATACAATAAGTAGTGCCGAAGTGGTTATTAAAAAGCTATCTACGGTGCTTTCCATCGATTTGGCGTATGGCGAGTATAAATTACTTAACAGCTTGCTTACGAATATCGAACACGTTGTTTTGGATACCCAATACGCAAATAGCGTGCAAATAACTATTGCAACTCCAATAGAAAACGAGGTTAGTCTAACGGGTAAAATCACCGAGCTTACGCAAGGCAGAGCGCCCGTAACCCTATATAAAAAATATATAACTTACAAGAGGTAAAGTATGAAGATTACTATCACTGAAAACAAAAAGGTTAAGCCCGATTTTTCCAAACTCGGCTTCGGCAAATATTTTACCGATCACATGCTTGTTATGGATTATAAAGACGGCGCTTGGCAAGAGCCGGAAATTCTTCCTTACTCCAGCTTTAGCTTGGATCCTTCCACTTGCGTATTGCACTACGGTCAAGGTATATTCGAGGGGCTCAAAGCTTACAAAGATGCCAAAACCGGCAAGATCACCATGTTCCGTCCTTACGACAACTTCAAGCGTATGAACAGATCTGCAGAGCGTCTTTGCATGCCGACTATCGACGTTGACAGCATGGTTGAGTGGCTCAAAGAGCTTATAATTTTAGAGCAAGATTGGATTCCTACCGAGCCCGGTACCGCATTATATATCCGTCCCACGATGGTAGCGACTGATGCTATGCTCGGTGTACACCCTGCACATAACTATCGTTTCTTTATTATTCTTTCGCCTGTTGGTAGCTACTATGCAAGCGGTCTTAAGCCCACTAAAATCATGGTTGAAGACAACTTTGTTAGAGCACCTCTCGGTGGCACCGGTGAAGCAAAATGTATGGGTAACTATGCAGCAAGCTTGCTCGCAGGCGATATCGCTAACAAGCTTGGATACGAACAAGTTCTTTGGCTTGATGCTAAAGAGAAGAAGTACGTTGAAGAAGTTGGCGCTATGAATATGTTCTTCGTTATCGACGGCGTTGTTAAGACTCCCGCTCTCGTAGGCTCCATTCTCCCCGGTATTACCCGTGATAGCGTACTTCAAATTTTGCGCGCAGAAGGAAGACCTGTTGAAGAGTGCCGTATTTCCGTAGACGAAATCGCTACTGCACGTGCAGAGGGTAAACTTGACGAAGCATTTGGTAGCGGTACCGCAGCAGTTATCAGCCCTGTTGGCGTGCTCCGCATCCACGGCGAAGATATGTTAATTAACAACTTCGAAATGGGACCGATTACCTCTTATCTCTACGATAAGCTCACCGGCATCCAATATGGACGTTACGAAGATACCTTCGGCTGGATCGTTAAAGTTAACTAATCAACAGAGAGCCACACGGCTCTCTACCTTTATATGGCGATAATTGAAGAAGTAAAACGTAATAAAAAGAGCTACACTTTGGTAGTAGATGGTTGCGTGCTGAAGGGGTGCGACGTCGAGGTGTGCTATAAATACGGCATTAAGGTCGGTGAAATGCCGGAAGCGCATTACCGCGCTTTTTTATCCGATAACGAAAAGGCCACGGCTAAATCATATCTTTACTCGATGATTGCTCGCAAAGCGCGTACCGAAAAAGAAGCAAAGCAAAAGCTAAAGGAAAAAGGATACTCGTTAGAAGCCTCCAATTATGCAATCAATAAAGCCAAAGAGTACGGCTTTTTGTCGGATGAAGACTTTGCAAAAAACTACGTAGAAGTATCTTCACGCAATAAAGGCAGTTATCGCTTAAAGCAAGAGCTTAAGCAAAAGGGGATAAGCGACGATCTTATAGGTGAAGCCCTTATAGAGATGGACGAGGACGTCGAAAGGGCGCAAGCCGAGCAACTTGCAGAGCGTTACCTTAAGGGTAAAACGCTCGACGATAAAACCCGCGAAAAGCTTTTTAGATACCTCGTTTCCCGTGGATACGGGTATGATATCATAAAAGGTATATTACGTAAAATTGGTACGGAAATAGAATAAATCCGTAGCTATAGATACAATTATCCAAAGAAACCAAGACTTATCATGAGCGCGTTATTGACCTTGCGCATGGTGTCGGGATTGACCTCACCAATGCGAGCAAGCAGACGCGCTTTATCTATTGTACGCAGTTGTTCAAGGAGTAGCACGGATTGTTTTTCCAATCCGCTACTTTCTGTGAGTTCGACGTGAGTAGGTAGTTTGGCTTTATTTAGTTTGGAGGTGATAGCGGCAGCAATTACGGTAGGGGAGTATTTGTTGCCGACGTCGTTTTGCACTATAAGCACCGGGCGCACTCCGCCCTGCTCCGAGCCTACGACCGGACTTAAGTCGGCGTAATATATTTCCCCACGTTTGATCATAATTACTTCCTCGTTCATAATTATTCCCCTTACATGGGGTATTGTTCCCATTTAATTACGCCTTAAACATAAAAACGGTTTACATTAGTTGATAAATATGCTAATATTTATCAGGAAAATAATAGCCTCGAGAGGTATTTATATGAATAAAGGCAAATATTACATCACTACCGCAATAGCATATACGTCCGGTAAACCCCATATCGGCAATTCTTATGAAATAGTTCTTTCCGACTATCTTGCACGCTTCAAGCGTATGCAAGGTTACGACGTATATTTTCAAACCGGTACCGACGAGCACGGTCAAAAAATAGAAGATAAAGCAAAGGCTTCAGGAGTTACTCCCAAACAATTCGTTGACGGTGTAGCAACCGAGATTAAACGTCTTTGGGACTTGATGGGAACTTCTTACGACAACTTTATTCGCACTACCGATACTTATCACGAAAAGCAAGTTCAAAAGCTCTTCAAAAAGTTTTACGAGCAAGGCGATATTTATAAAGGTTCGTACAAAGGTCATTACTGCACTCCTTGCGAGTCCTTCTGGACGGATAGCCAACTCGTTGACGGCAAATGTCCCGACTGCGGTCGTGAAGTTAAGTATGCTGAAGAAGAAGCATACTTCTTCCGTATGAGCAAATATGCCGATCGCCTCATTAAGTACTATGAGGATCACCCCGATTTCTTATTACCTCTTTCACGTAAGAACGAGATGATCAATAACTTCTTAAAACCCGGACTTCGTGATTTGTGCGTATCGCGTACCTCTTTCAAATGGGGTATTCCGGTAGAGTTTGATCCCAACCACGTTGTATACGTATGGCTCGATGCTCTTACCAACTACATCACCGGCATCGGTTATGACGCGGATGGTAATCACTCCGAGCTTTATAAAAAATTATGGCCGGCAGACGTACACGTAATAGGTAAAGATATCGTACGCTTCCATACCATTTATTGGCCTATCTTCTTGATGGCAATGGGAGAGGAACTTCCCACAAAAGTTTTCGGTCATCCTTGGTTATTGCAAGATGGTGATAAGATGAGTAAGTCCAAAGGCAACGTAATGTATGCAGACGATCTTGCTTCCATCTATGGCGTTGATGCTCTACGTTACTTCTTGTTATCTCAAATGCCCTTTGATAACGACGGCGTTATCAGCTGGGATATCGTAACCGATACCGTTAACGGCGATCTTGCTAACGTTTACGGCAACCTTGTAAGCCGTACCGTTGCGATGAGCCAAAAATACTTTGACGGCGTCTTGGAAAATGCAGGTGTTACCGAAGACGTTGATAACGATCTTATCGCGGTAGCTACTGGTGCATATAAAAAGATAGCTGATAAGGTTGAAGGCTTCCGCGTTGCCGATGCTCTACAAGAGGTAATGCATCTCTTCCGCCGTGCTAATAAGTACATCGATGAAACAATGCCTTGGGCACTTGCAAAGGATGAAAGCAAACGCGATAGACTAAAAACCGTACTTTACAACTTGGCCGAAGTTATCGTAATAGGTACTACTTTGATAGAGCCCTGCATGCCTCAAATCGCAAAGGCTGTTTACGAGCAAATCGGTGTAGACGCACGTAGTGTGGACGACATCGAAAAGTTTGGTCTTATTCCCAATGGCACCAAGGTAGTGGTAAGCGATAAAAAGCTTTTCCCCCGTCTTGATAATAAGGAAATTAACGCTAAAGTAGAAGCTATGTACGAAGCACGTAAGCCTGTTGTTAAAGAGGAAGTTTCGGCACCCGAAGCTCCTAAAAAGGAAACCATAACTATCGACGACTTCTGTAAGGTCGAACTTAAAGTCGGTAAGATTTTGGCATGCGAAAAGCTCCAAAAATCCAATAAACTCTTAAAATCCACCGTAGAAATCGGCTCTGAAACTCGTACCATTTTAAGTGGTATTGCGAAGTACTACACCCCCGAAGAAATGGTTGGCAAGAGCGTAGTAGTCGTTACCAATCTTGCTCCGGCAAAACTTTGCGGAACGATATCCGAAGGCATGCTTTTGTGCGCATCTGATCCCGATGGTAAAGTAGTATTACTTACCCCCGAACAAGTTGTAGCAAGCGGATCAACCATATCATAATGCTAATAGATACTCACGCACATCTTAACGACGAGCGACTTTTACCGCTCGTACCCGAAATAGTTGCTTCAATGGCGGATAAAGGCCTTGAGGCAATTATTAACGTTGGCTACGATCGTCCTTCCAGCGAAAAGGCTTTGGAGCTTGCCGAGAGCTACGATTCTCTTTATGCCGTAGTGGGCATACATCCGCACGATGCTAAAACCGCCACACAAGATGACTACTTGTATTTTGAAAAGTTGAGTGCTCACAAAAAGGTGTTGGCGATAGGTGAAATCGGTCTTGATTTTTATTATGATTTAAGTGACCGCGACGTACAAAAGAAGGTTTTTATCGAGCAACTTGAGTTGGCAAACTCTTTGAAGCTCCCCGTCGTTATGCACGTTAGAGATGCCTACGGATTGGCTTACGAGATACTCAAGGAGCATAATTCTTGGCTAAATTACGGTGGCATATTGCATTGTTATGCAGGCAGTTTGGAGATGCTACCGCAATTTATGGATTTAGGCTTACACGTAAGTTTTGGCGGAGTCGTTACCTTCAAAAATTTCGGTAAGGCTGACGTAATAAAAGCTGTTCCTAAAGATAGGTTACTGCTTGAAACGGATTGTCCCTATATGACACCCGTCCCTTTTAGAGGTAAAACCAATCTTCCCGAATACGTAAGCTTGGTAAAGGATAAAATACAAGAGTGGCGCGACGATATTAACGTCGAAGAAGTTACCACTCTTAATGCAAAGAGGTTTTTCAATATATAATGAACACTTACTCATACGCTATTGGCAAAAAAATATACGTTAATCTTACCAATCGTTGTTCTAACGCTTGCGACTTTTGCGTGCGCGTTAACGATAGTTATTCCGACTATAGTCTATGGCTTGATAAAGAGCCAACCGCAGAGGAAGTAATCAATTCCTTCAGCGCTCTCGATTTAGAATCGGCGGAAGAAGTGGTATTTTGCGGATATGGCGAGCCGATTTATAAGATTGACGAGATTATTGCAATAAGCGAGTATCTCCACAAAAAGGGCAAAAAGACTCGTTTGAACACCAATGGACAGGGCGAATTAATTATAGGTACTGACGTTAGCAAAAGATTAAGTGGCGTTATCGATACCGTATCGATATCCTTAAACGCCGCAAGTGCGAAAGCATATCAAGATATATGCCACTCCGAGTTTGGTGAAAAGGCTTTTTACTCGCTACTTGAGTTTGCTAAAAACTGCAAAAATTACGTTCCGCGCGTTATACTTTCGATAGTGGACGTTGTTGGTGCAGAGGAAATCAAAAAGGCACAAGAAATTGCCGACGAGCTTGGCATCGAGCTCCGCGTAAGAGCATATATAGCATAAATCAATAACCGCACCAAGCGGTACGGTTATTTTATCGGGTGTACTTTGGATTATTTATCTTTAGTACACGTAAAGTATAAAAACAAACGTGGCGATTATACGCATCGGCTAAAGGGAAAAAATGGAAATCAAAGAAATCCTTAAAAAACACGGCTTTGTCTTTAAGAAAAACCTCGGTCAAAACTTTTTGACTGAAGGCTCTCTTTTGCGTGCGATAGTTAAGGATGCAGGAGTAACGGAAGATGACACCGTTATCGAAATCGGTACCGGCGCAGGGACGCTCACTTCCGCTATAGCCGAAAAGGCGAAAAAGGTTTATACCTTTGACGTAGATACCGCTTTGGAGCCTGTGCTAAAGGAAACGATAGGACACCTTAATAACGTTACCTTGAACTTTTTGGACGTACTTAAATGCAAAGATATCGATTTGACCAAAATAATAGGCGAGGAGCCCTTTAAGGTCGTTGCAAACATACCTTATTACGTCACCACTCCTCTTATTATGAGGTTTTTGGAAAGCTCGTTACCCGTCAAATCGCTTACCGTAATGGTACAAAAAGAGGTTGCGGATAGATTGATTGCCGAGCCGGATACCGAGGATTACGGCGCGATAACTTTGGCAGTAGAGATGCGCGGTAACGCACGCATCACTCGTACTGTATCAAGACAATTGTTCCATCCCGCACCAAAGGTTGACTCTGCCGTAGTACATATTGATATCGTTGACGATAAGATTAAGGTTAAAAACAAAGAGTTTTTGGCAAAGCTAATTCGAGCAGGGTTCCAAATGAGACGTAAAACACTTGTCAATAACATCGGAGCGACACTTAACATAAGTAAGGAAGTAGCTAAACAAACGCTTGTATCGCTTGGTTACAACGAGTCGGTAAGAGGCGAAGCGTTGAGTATAGACGATTATGCAAAGATAGCGGACGCCCTATATAATTAAGTAAAGTTTTTAAGTTCTCCCTCATAAGATAGTGAGGGAGATTTTTTATGTTGATTAAAAAGACTATAGTATTGAGTAACGGTATTGACGTTGTAGGGCACGCAACGGTAATACGCATTGGTAATGCAAGTGGCATCAAAATAACGATGGACACTGCTAACAAAGGTATGTTTTATATTGGTTTGAAGATAGGCAACAAGCCCCAACAAAACCTTGTTATCGAAGGCAAAAAAGAGTATGAGTTAAGCGTAAATCCCGAGCACGGGGACGCTTTGGGGATTGTGATTTTGAACGAAAAAGGCGAGGTCATAGCGACAGGAGGACGCAAAGAGTCTGTAAATCGTACAACTATATTGCCACGTAAAGCCGAGCCGGTTGAAGAAGTAGTTATAGAAGATGATAATAGTGTAATTTTGAAAAATGAGGATACTAAACCTGCAATAGAGGTTTCCGAAACAATAGAAAGCGAGGAATACGTTGCAGAAGATAAGATGGATGAGGAACCTCGTGAAGAAGCCGTTTGCACCCCCGAAAACAACTTTGGCGACTGCCTAAAAGCATTTAGTTATAATCGTGGCGAGCATTTTTATCAAAGCATTAGGGCAAGGCTTGAAGAGATTATGACAATAAACCCGAGGGAGGAAAAACTCGAAGCATTGATACCTGATAGCAAGTGGGTAAAGGTATACTACGATAAGGGTGAGTATTACGTAGTAGGCGTTTTGTCTGAAGATGGCGTGGTGAAGTTTTTAGCTTACGGCGTGCCCGGGTTTAAAGGGGTTAAACCACCTAAAGAGGCGGAGGAGCTATGTGACTTCGTTACCCTTTCCAACGGCATAGGCGAAGGGTATTGGCTCATGTTCCAAAACGCTCAAAATGGAGAGATAGTAAAGAGTATTTAGATGGAACAGCGATAAAGAATAGTTAAAATTTTAAAATAACCATTTATAAAGTAGTGGGTTTATAGTATAATGTCCGTGAGGTGTATTATGAATAATAGTGATTACGGCATTAAAAAGAATTTTGGTTTTGGCCTTATGCGCCTACCCACCACAAAGTTTAAGACCATCGACTACAAGCAGATTAACGATATGGTCGATTACTTTATGGCTAATGGATTCAACTATTTTGATACTGCGCACGGTTATATGACCTTGCGTAGCGAAAAGGCGGTACGTAAGTGCATAAGCTCGAGATATAAGAGGGAAGATTTTATATTAACCAATAAATTGTCTGATGGTTTCTTCTTCAAGCAAGAGGACATACGCCCGCTATTCAAACGCCAACTTAAAGCTTGCGGAGTTGAGTACTTCGATTTCTACTTGATGCATGCTCAAGACCGCAACAACTTTAAAAAGTACAAAAAGTGCCGTGCATACGAAACCGCCCTCGAGCTATTGGCTGAAGGTAAAATAAAACACCTTGGAATTTCCTTCCACGACAAAGCGGAAATTTTAGATCAAATATTGACAGAGTATCCCGAAGTCGAGGTAGTACAAATACAATTTAACTACCTTGACTATGAAGATGCTTCGGTCGAGGCGCGCAAGTGTTACGAAGTATGCTGTAAGCACGGTAAGCCGGTTATAGTTATGGAGCCGGTTAAGGGCGGTGCTCTCATTAAGCTTCCCGAAGAAGGACAAAAGGTTTTTGACGAGCTTAATAACGGTTCTAACGCAAGCTATGCTATACGTTTTGCAGCAAGCTTTGATAACGTATTCATGGTTATAAGCGGTATGGGCAACATGGACATGATGCGCGATAACGTAAGCTTTATGAAGGAGTTTAAAAAGCTTGAAGATAGCGAATACGATGCGATAAATAAGGTCAGATCAGCTTTTGGCAAACTCAACCTTATACCTTGTACGGGATGCCGTTATTGCACGGATGGTTGCCCAAAGAAGATAGCAATACCGGATTTGTTCGCTTGCTTAAACGATAAGAAAAACTTTAAAAACTGGAACGCCGATTACTATTATGGCATACATACCAAAAACGGCGGAAAAGCTTCTGATTGTATCAACTGTGGTAAGTGCGAGCATAGCTGTCCGCAACACCTTGAAATAAGACAACTTCTTAAAGAAGTTGCCAAGGAATTTGGTAAATAAATTATAGCGCTTAATTCCTTGCTTTTTTAATTTAAATATGTATAATTGATACTATAACTTACTTAAGAGGTATTTTATGGTATCATTTTTATTGTCGGCAAACGGAGGTGGATGGAGTGCTTACCTTATACTCGCTCTCTATATTGTCGCGATGGTTGCAGTTAGCATTATTACTTCGAAGAAAGCATCCTCTCTTGACGGATTTTTGCTCGGTAACCGTGGTATCGGTGGTTGGATGAGCGCATTTGGTTATGGCACCACTTATTTTAGTGCGGTAGTATTTATCGGCTATGCAGGTACCTTTGGTATGTCGCTCGGTTTGGGCGCTATTTGGATAGGTCTTGCCAACGCTATAATTGGTTCATTGCTCGCTTGGTTGGTGCTTGCAAAACGTACGAGAGATATGACTCAAGCGCTCGATGCAAAGACCATGCCCGAGTTCTTTGAAAAACGTTACGATAGCAAATACCTTAAACTTTACTCTGCAATAGTTATATCAATTTTCTTGATTCCTTACTCCACTTCCGTTTATCAAGGTATCGGCTATATTTGCGAAGCCGTCCTTGGTGTTCCCTTCGTTTGGTGCGTTGTTATCATGGCAGTTTTGGTAGGGGCTTACCTCTTTGTAGGCGGATTCTTTGCTAACGCAGTTAGCAACTTTATCCAAGGTATCATAATGATTATTGGCGTAATTATTATGATTACGCTTATGTTAATGGCTCCGCAAGTTAACGGCATCGAAGGACTCAAAAAGCTTACGGAAGCAGGTTATGGTTTATTCCCGTCAGCCAACGCTAACGGAGGCTTCTGGTTTGATGCACCCGGCGTTCAACTCATATTCAATATTTTACTTACTTCCGTTGGTATTTGGGCTGTACCTCAATCGGTACAAAAGTTCTATGCAATCAAAAATGATAGAGCAGTTACGCAAGGTACCGTTATTTCCACCATTTTTGCACTCATCGTAGGCGGTGGCGCATACTTCAACGGCACTTTTGCTCGTTTGTTCTACCCTGAAATGCCCGCAGAAGGTACGGCAAACATCATACCTAATATTTTATTAAACAACCAGTTGATGAATTACGCGGTTCTTGGTATCATTTGCGTATTGGTATTGTCTGCAAGTATGTCCACGCTTTCTTCTCTTGCCCTCGTTAGCGCTTCTACCATTAGCGTTGATATTTATAAGGGTTACGCAAAGAAAGACGTTGAAGAGAAAAAGCTACGCATTATGGTAAGAATTTTGTGCTTCTTCTTCGTAATTCTTTCAGCGGTATTGGCCATCCTTGAAGTCGATGCAATAGTCACGCTCATGAGCCTATCTTGGGGCACTCTTTCAGGGTGTTTTATTGGGCCGTACGTATACGGATTGTATTGGAAAAAGAGCAACAAATACGGCGCATACGCATCTATTACCGCTTGTTTATTGCTTACCGTAATTTTGATTTTCGTATTCGGCTCCATTACCGGCGGTACTACTTTTGGTAGTTTGATTTCACTTGGTATCAAAAAATCCCCGATGATTGGCGTATTCTGTATGGCTCAATCGCTCATTATAACTCCGATTGCTTGCGTCGTCGGTGAAATGATAGAAAATAAAATGGGCAAAAAATAAACCGTTTAATATTTGAAAGTTAATGGGGGATGCACCGCATCCCCCATTTTTTATAAGGATTTTAGTCTTATTTTATTTGTCGCCGATAACCATATAATCGTAGGGGCTAACGGTTTGACCGTCAAGGCTTACGGTAAAGTGAACGTGTGCGCCGTCTGACATTTCTGCAGTTGCAGAGGTGGAAACGCTACCTAATTTGGTGCCGGTGTAAACTATTTGGCCTACTGTTACGGTGGGGCCTGCAAGAGAGGAGTAGGAGGTAACCAATCCGTTGCCGTGATCTACTTTAACAACGTTGCCGTGTAAAGCATTATAGCTTACGTCAATAACTGTACCATCGTATACTGAAACTACGCTTGCACCTTCCTCTGCGTTAAAATCAATGCCGTTGTGTACTTGATATTGCTTTAAGGTCGAGGACCATACCAAGGTGTCCATGGTGTAATCTTTAATTATGGTACCTGCGCTTACAGGCAAGCCAAAAACGATAGGCTCGGGTGTTATGACGTCGGTATCGGGGAGTTCGTCGGCAGGGGGTGCAACGGTGGTATCGTCTTTATTGACGTTGTCGTCGATACCCGGTTGAGGGGTTAGGTTGTTGTTATTATTATCGGGATTTATAACTTCGTTAGGGGTAGCGTCTGAACCCTTACTGCCGACAACTACTGCAACGGTTATCATGGCACCAATTGCTAAAACGCAAACGCCCATTATCATATAATAGGAGTTCTTTTTGAAGAACGCTTTAATTTTTTGAGTATTGATTTTTGATTTCATTTTTACCTCCGCTTAACTGTTTATGCAACGATTATTGACGGAAAGTAAAAGTCTATACCAAAATTATTAAATAAAAAAACCGACTTTTCAGCCGGCCGAATATCTAAAGTATGAATCCGTAGAATAGGATGCCAACGCCTGCTGATAGTATGATTAACAAGATGGGATGGAGCTTAATCTTATTAAGTACGTTCATTGTGGGGGCAAGCTTAGGGAATTTATCATTATTGACTTTAGGTTTAAAGGTAAGGAAGAAGCATATTGCAAACCACAATAGACCAAACCAGTTAAAGGTAGCTTCGTCGCTATTGACTTTGGTTACCACTGTTGCGTAGATTACGGAAAGAAATGCAGCAACAATAAGAGCAGTAACGGTTGGACGGATCATCCTAAAAGCATTTTGAACGTGTCGGTTAGATAGCATCTTCTTTGAAAGGAAGAAGATTGCAAGCATAATGACGAGGCTTGGTAGAAGCAATCCTGAAACCGTGCAGATAATACCAACGGCTTGGCCGAGGGCGGGGGGATTTATACCACCATTGGCACCTACGGTAAGTCCGATAAATGTTCCGACGTTGACGGCAAAAGGACCGGGAGTGGATTCCGCGATAGCGATAAAGTCGATCAGTAAGTCTTCCGTTATCCAACCTTTACCTATTGCGGTATCGGAGATAAGAGGGATCATGGCGTAGCCACCGCCAATGGTAAAAAGTCCGATTTTTAAGAAGGACAGAAATAAATCTAAATAAACCATTATTCTCCCTCCTTATTTTCCGTTTCGGTGAAAGGTGCGTCCTCGTTTGCGCTATTATCCGGTTGCGACGCCTCTTTTTTAGGCTTCTTCATCGTAGCAATGCCCCAAATGATACCAAATAGCGCGGCTCCAAGTATTATAAATACCATATCGAGCTTGATGATTTCAAAGGTAGAAAGCACTGCAAGTACCAGCGCGACGCCCATAACGCAATAGCAAACGATGCTTTTCTCGTTATTCTTACTGAGCTTTATGGCGGCGTTAAGTATTAAGGCTGCAACGGCGGAACGTATGCCGAGGAAAGCCCATTTAACGTATTTATTGTTGCCAAACTCCTCGATTGCGAGGGATATGAGCGAAATTATAATAATCGAAGGAAGCATTACTGCAATACTTGCTACAAAAGCGCCGAGTACGCCGGCTACTTTCGCGCCAACGTACGTTGCAGTATTAAGAGCAATAACGCCTGGAGTGGATTCTGCTATAGCAATAACGTCAAGCATCTCTTCATCATCGATCCACTTCTTTTTTTCCACCATTTCCTTATGGATGAGGCCAACCATAGCGTAACCTCCTCCAAAAGTAAACGCACCTATCCTAAAGAAGGTAAGGAAAAGATTTAACGCGCGTTTAAGTTTTTCTTTAATCGATATCTTCATTTTCAGTGGCCTTTTTGGGGAATAGGTTATAGCGTTCGGGATGGGTTATTGCGCTGAACATCCTATCTTTTGCAAAGGGAATATCCTTGGTTATGTGTGAGCAAAGCGACTTCATATACTCCCTTTGGCTGGTGTGATCCATCGGGCAGGGGTTATGTAGTAGCGGTAAATTCAATCGAGCGGTAGCTCCCTTAATATCGCCTTCAGGGCAGTAGATTAAGGGGCGGATAAGAGTCATATTGGTCCTTGACATATACGCCGTCGGTTGGAATGTGGAAAGTCTTCCTTCATATATAAAAGAGAGAAGGAAGGTTTCGGTAACGTCGTCGGCATTGTGACCAAGCGCGAGCTTGTTGGCACCGATTTCGTTGCATTTGGTGTTTAAAGCACCTCTACGCATCTTTGAGCAAAGGGAACAGGGGTTTGTTTCCTTCCTAACGTCAAAGATGATTTCGGCGATATCGGTTTTTTCAACGTAATAGTCTACTCCAAGTTCCTCGCAGTAGCTTTTAAGAGCTTCCGCTTCTTCAGCCGATGCGTTTTTGAAGCCCATATCAACGCGAATCGCGCTCAATTTGAACGGGGTGGGGGAAAATCTTTTGAGCATGGCAAGCGCGGTTAACAAAACGAGGCTATCTTTGCCACCGGATAGTCCAACTGCTACGTGGTCGCCGTCCGAGAGCATATTATAATCGTTTATAGCTCTACGAACACAACCTAAAATTTTGCGCATGACCTTGCTTCTTTCATCCATATTTTGATTATATCACTATATCGAAGATAAATGCAAACGAAGGTAGGGTATTATTAAAATAACGATATTTTTTTGATATTTGCTTGATAGTTTACGTATGCGGGTATATAATATTAAAGAAATAATAAATCGTTTGGAGGTAAAGCATGATCACCAAAGATACCGTTATAGGCGAAGTTCTTGATAACGCAAAAAATCCCGAAGCAGTAGCAACTATTTTAGTTGAGAAGTTCGGTATGCATTGTTTACATTGCCCCTGCTCTCGCATGGAAACCATCGAGCAAGCAGCAAGCGTACACGGCTACGATGCAGATGCTCTCATTAAGGCTCTTGCAGAAGCTGATAAATAATTAATCGGCTTTTTAGCCGAATAATGGAGTATGGTGTAATGGCAACACAAGGGACTCTGACCCCCTTGACGTAAGTTCGATTCTTACTACTCCTGCCAAAAAGAACGTAAACCTAAATATGATAGGTTAGCGTTCTTTTTTTGATATTTATTACTAAAAGCCACGCTAAACGTAGTTGTGTGGAGTTCGAATAAAACCATATATTTAAAAAGATATAATTATCCTATTTTTTTTACCATTGACAATAATTATATAAAATATTAAAATATAAATAC
>JAFVRJ010000001.1 GCA_017504305.1 Clostridia bacterium
AGGTATGCCGGCGATGCCTACTTCAAAGGGATAATCGTTGGTGTTCTCATCGATCTTGGGAGCTTGGTAAGATGCACCTGCGCTGGAGCCGATACACATATAACATCTTTGACTGCCTGCCTTAGCGGTAAAGAGACCGGAGGTGTATGAACCGTAGATTTCTTGTGTGGTCACATAGCCTTTCTTGTGCCATTCACGGAACATCTTGACGAATTCCTTGTTCTTTGCATTGTCAAAGAGGAAGTGGTTGCCTTCTTCTGCACTTGTGTAGGGAGAACCTAATTGCTCACACATGGTGATGAACCAGTTAGCTTCACTGTCGTATCCAAGAGGAATGCAGTTGGGATCTATTTCTTTGATTTTTGCACAAAGTGCTTCCATTTCTTCCCACGTTGTTGGCACTGAAAGGTTGTGCTCTTCAAAGAATGTTTTGTTGTAGTAAAGGACTTCAGTTGACTTTGAGAAAGGCATGGTGTACATCATTCCATCACCGAATTGCTTGCCTTCGTTGTAAAACCCTTGAATGAAGTCTGCTTTTTGTGCGTCTGTGAGTCCGATTGTTTCTGTTGTGCCATCTGCTCTTTCAATGGTGGCGGTGCAGTTTATGAAACTGTCAAGTGAAACAACTGCGCCTGCAACATTGTAAAGTGCAATGTGGTCGGGGTAGCAGTATGCGATGTTAGGTTGACCACCTACGTTAATCTCGGTTGCGATTTGGGCCTTAAGGTCATCGTATCCACCGTTTTGAGAGGTTTCTACTTTAATGTTGGGGTAAAGAGCGTTGAATTCAACAATATATTCGCTCAAAAGCGAACTAAGCGCCCCACCCATTGTATGATAGAATTTGATTGTCACCGCGCTTCCGTCATAGGTCATGTTTTCAATGTTGAGAACTGCTCCGCACACATCACAAATTCCATTTTCATTTTTGTCTGCGCAAGTCAATATGTCTTCGCACAAGTCACAGATGTGGTCTTTGTTGTCATCAATGCACGGGGTTTTTTCATTGCAAATGTCACAGTTATGGTCGTTATTATTGTCACGGCAAGTTGTAATGGTTTTGCCACATATTTCACAATTGTGGTCACTGTTGTTATCAAAACATTGGGTCCATTCTTTATTACAAATATCACAATTATGATTTTTATCGTTATCACGGCAAGGAATTATGGTATTACAGCTATCACAAGTATGGTCGCTATTTCCATCTACACAAGTGTGTGAAACATTATCCTCATTCCCGCAAGCAACCAGCACCATACTGAATGCTAGTACAACAATAAGAATTGCTACAAGAATAATAGATTTCTTCATACCCATTCTCCTAAAATGATTTCAAAATCATTTTAATACAATAAACACGTATTGTCAACCAGGTCCAATTTGGCTTCAGGTAAAACGCGTTAGTTTTGATGAAGAGCAAGCAAAAATAATTAGGTTTCTTCCTTTGTTTATGCAGGGCTCGTATAAAAACACGCTTGTTTGGATGAAGAACGACACAAAACAAAAAAACCTCTCGTCGGGACTTTACTTGAGGTAAACGACCAAGAGAGGTTTTTGTTTTGTTAAGTTGTTCGCTAAAATAACGGCTTTAAGAGAATTTCCGTCTGAACTCGCTCGTTCTTTAATCAACTTTAGGTAAGAACCGTTAGTTTTGATGAAGAGCGAGCAAAAAGAAAAATCCCCCGACGGGAGTTTACTTTGCGTAAATGACCGAAGGGGGATTTGTTTTTGTAAAGCTATTCGCTAAAATAACGGTTCTTACTCGCCTTTGAAGGGAAGAAGAGCCATAATACGTGCACGCTTAATTGCAGTTGCAAGTGCGCGTTGGTGCTTAACGCATACACCACTCATACGACGGGGAAGGATCTTGCCTTTCTCTGCGATGTAGCGGGGGCGTTTTTCGCCGTCCTTATAGCTGCGCTCGGAGGACTTTTCGATTTCTTTTGCAAGTGCGATGTAATCGATTTCGTCTACCTTGTTAACGCAGAAGGGACATACTTTCTTCTTCGGGGGGCGTTTGCCTGCAGGTCTTGCGGGTCTCGCTTCTTTCTTTTCCATATATATAACTCCTTAAAATCAATAATTAGAAGGGAAGGTCGTCGTCGCTGTTAACGGGCTTTGCGTCTTCCACTCTGGGTCTCCTGTTAGCAACTACTTCGGGGATATCTTGGATATCTTCGGTGCCGTCGTTGCGGGTGGACAGGAATTGTACTTCATCTGCTACGATTTCGGTAACGTATCTTCTTACACCGTCGCGGTCGTCGTAGGTGCGGGTTTGGATGGATCCGCTTACGCCAACTTTAGAACCTTTCTTAAGGTGTCTTGCGCAGTTTTCCGCTTGACTTCTCCAGCATACAACGGGGAGGAAGTCGGTTTGCTTATCGCCACTTGCGGAGCTGTAAGAACGGTTAACAGCTACGGTAAATCTGCAAACGCAGATGTTAGAGGGGGTGTATTGTTGCTCGGGGTCTTTGGTAAGATTACCGATAAGTATAACTTTGTTCATAACACTCCTCCGATTAGAATTGCTTGGTGATCATTTGACGAACAACGTTTTCGTTAATTCTCATTTGTCTATCGAGTTCGGCAGGGACGGTTGCATCAGCCTCGAATTGTACGAGAACATAATAACCTTCGGTCTTATAGTTGATGGGATAAGCATACTTGCGGGTACCCCACTTGTCTACCATGCTGACCGAACCGCCAAGGCTTTCGATGAGGTCGGTGTACTTGGTGATAACCGCTTCTTTAGCCTCGTCTTCAATACCGTTTTCGATGATGAATAACATTTGGTATTTGTTCATATTATTTACCTCCTTTTGGACTTATGGCTCTCTTATTGGGAGAGCAAGGATCTATGGTTGCCCATAAAATGCTTTAATATTATATATACTAAAATAAAACTTGTAAAGCGATTTTTACCGATATTTTTGCATTTTTTACAAAAAAGCGGTTGACAACATACCCCCGAGGGGTATATACTGAAGCCGAAACAGATACCCCCGAGGGGTATATGGAGGTAGTTATGGAACATAATCATAAAGATGGAAGCGAGTGCATGCACGAGTATGGTAAAACTGCTATAACGCGTCTAAACCGCATTGGCGGGCAGATAAACGGCATCGTCAAGATGATCGAAAACGGCGAAGATTGCGAGAAGGTTTTGATACAACTACACGCTTGCACATGTGCTTTAAAAAAGACTTCGAACATAGTATTAAAGAGCCATCTTAACACTTGCGTTAAGAGCTCGATAGAGCGTGGCGAGGAAGACGTTATGAACGCGTTTACCGCTATAATCGAAAAGTTTATTTAGGAGAAACTATAATGGATAAACACGAAAACGGGTGCTGTAATTTAGATAATCAGGAACCCAATATTCATAAAGAGCATGGTTGTTGCGGTGGCGAGCACCAAGAAGGTAAAGATGTTGTTGCCCACGTTGATTCCCCTACTGTCTCCCGTGATAATCACGAAGCTGAAGGCGATATAGGTAGCTCTTGCTGTGGCGTAGATCTTGGCGAAAGCGAGCATACTTCCTGTTGCGGAGTGGACCTTGGAGGTGGCAAGAAAAAGGGTATAAGCAAATATTGGATATACCTTATCATTTCGTTGCCGATTTTGATTGCGAGCTATTTGCTTACCGAGTTTAAGGTCTACAATCCTCACTTTACTTCCTTGTTCGACCCTGCTTGGATAGTCGTTGCTCTTTGCGGACTACCCATTTACCGCGGAGCGTTCAAAAGCCTCAAGCGTAAAAAGATTACCGCAGCCCTACTTATTAGCATAGCGATGACGGCAAGCCTTGTCATGGGTATATTAATGTCCTTTGGCGTTGGCAATGCTCACGGACACGGCTCCTACTTTTTCGCAGCAGGCGAGGTAGCCTTCCTTATGACTCTCGGCCAACAAATTGAGGGTATTACAAGTCGCAAATCACGCTCTGCTATCGAAGCTCTTATCGATATGACCCCGGTGCTTGCAACACTCAAAACGGACGACGGATACGTAGACGTTAACGTAAACCAAGTAGAAGTGGGCGATATAATACTCGCAAGACCGCACGAGGTTATTGCCGTTGACGGCGAAGTGGTTTACGGTACCGGCTCAATCGACACCTCCTCTATCACCGGTGAATACGCTCCGCAAGACGTAACTGTTGGCAGTATCGTATACGCGGGCACAAAGAATTTGGATACCGCTATCGAAATCCGAGCCACGCGCAAAAGCGACGATACCACTCTCTCCAAGCTTATCGCTTACGTAAAAGCAGCTGAAAAGAACAAAGCGCCTTTCGTAAGACTTGCAGACAAGTGGGCTTCTTACATCGTACCTACCACCTGCGTTTTGAGCGTAATAGTTTTCTTTATAGCACTATTCGGCTTTAAGATAGGTGCTTTAAACGCTGTACAAAGAGCCATCACCGTTCTAATCGTCGTCTGTCCCTGCGCCATGACGCTCGCTACCCCTATAGCAGTTGCCGCGTCAATCGGTAACGCAAGCAAAAAAGGAGTGCTTATTAAGAGCGGAGTCGCCCTCGAAGCCCTTGCTAACGTCGATACCGTCTGCCTCGATAAAACGGGCACTCTCACCGCAGGTAAGCTGACGGTTGAGGAGGTTATACCTTACGGCATCGATAAAGAGGAACTTCTAAAGCTAACCGCTTCTGCCGAAAGTCAATCGGAACACCTTATCGGTAAAGCCATCGTCCGCGCCTACAACGGAGAACTGCTCCTTCCCGACGAAACGGAGTCGATAGTCGGCAGTGGCGTAAAAGCTATAATTGCCGGCAAAACCATCGAGGCTATTAAGCTTTCCGCTTGTGCAGACAAGATACCTCCGAATATATATTCAACCCTATCTTCAAGCGGAACCACCATAGTTGGCGTACTTATCGACGGAGAGTACAAAGGTGCAATTTCGATTTCCGATACTTTAAGAGAAGGTGCCCAAAGTGCAATAAACGAGTGTAAAGAGCTTGGCTTAAACGTCAACATGCTAACGGGCGATAACGAGGCAAGCGCGCTTAAAGTTGCAAAAGAGCTCGGCATTGAAAACGTCCACGCATCCCTTCTTCCTGAAGACAAAGTCGGCATTATAGAGGACCATAAAAAGCAAGGCAAAAAGGTGCTTATGGTCGGTGACGGCGTCAACGATGCTCCCAGCATGAGCGCGAGCGACTGCTCGCTTGCTATGGGCGCGATGGGCAACTCGGTTGCAATAGAAACTGCGGACGTATCGTTACTGGCAAACGACTTAAGAAAAATACCCTTCCTTGTAAGGCTTTCGCGCATTACTTTCAAACTTGTAAAGTTTAACATCTGCCTATCCCTTTGTATAAGCCTCACTTCTGTTATACTTTCATCCCTCGGCATCTTGAACGCGGTATCGGGAGCGCTTGTACACAATGCAAGTTCCGTTTACGTTTGCTTATCGGCATCGCTTCTCTTGCTCTACAAGGGGAAGTCCTTTAAGAAACTATAGCCTTATTACCCATTTAAAGTTATAAAACCTCGGCTGTCGTCGAGGTTTTCACTTTTTTACGCCCAACTGCATAGATTATGGCATGGAAAATTATATGGAGTCGCTTGCGCGCGAATATAAGCGCAAACTCGAGGGCTCGGAGCTTCCCGAGGCAACGAGTGCCGTCGATATAGTTTACGAGCAAATCGGCATTTTGAACGCCTTAAACACACCGCGCAAAAAGGTAGTTTCTTATTTAATCTCATTAAAAGAGTGTTCTCTTAATCGCTTAACCCTACTTGCCGGCGATAAAAAAATCCCCTCTTACCGCTACTATCGCAAAGAGGGGGGATTGAATAGGATAATTGATTTGCAAATCGAGCTTTTTATTGCGCTCGACACTTTAAGTTCTTCAAACAAGGTTGCAAGCGAGTTGATTGATTATGAAAACCGCTTTACCGCCCTACTTGCTAATCTCCGTCAGTAGGTTTTGCCAATCCTCGTCGTCGGCAAGAGAAAGTTCTACCACCTTTTTAGCAAGGCGCTCGAGCTTTGCCTTTTGGCGATTGGAAGATAATACGTTTACCACGTTTTTGGTAACGAGGCTTTCACTACTGCGCAAACCTGCGTTTGCCGCAATAACGTTTGCGCCAACGTAAAGAGCTGTTGCGGGATTAAATCTCTTAATAAAATAGGCAAGCGTTGCAACGTAGGTTGCGGGGTTGTTTAAATTAGGTATCACGCGCGCGCAATAAAGCTCCGTGTCGCCTATAAAGGCAAAATAAGAGCCTTTTACCACCATAGTGCCCTCCGCTCTACCAAGAACTTCAAGCAGTAAATCTCCGCCTATTAAAGCGGTAGGTTTGGGCAGTAAACATACCTCCTCCGAAGGCATATCAAACAGATTGGCTTCCACCGTGTTGACGTAATCGTATTCTTCGATTATTCCCGTACACTCCGTGATTTTTTGAGGGGTGCCGGCAAGAAGCATAACCGTAGCTTTGGCAAGCCCGTACTTTTCGTATAGCTCAATGGTTTCGCGTTGAGCAAAGGCGCGGAGCGACCTAAAGTCGGTATCTACCGAAGGTAAAACCAATTCTTCAACTATTTCTCCGTCCGCTATCAGCCCTACCAACGAGCGGTCCTCTTCAAAAACCACGTAGGCATCGCCCTCCGAAACCTTACTTACCTTTTCGGTGCGTTTTTCGAGCAAACAATCGATAGTTATTTCGCCATCAATCACTTTGTCGCAAGCAAGGCGCACCCCTTTTTTGAGGTCGTCTGATGGGATAAAGGTTCTATCTTTATCGGTAATGGGAAGATCGGGAGCTATGATACGGCATCTACCGCAAAGCCCCTTGCCGTTACAAGGAAATACAAAGCCCTCGTTTTCCAAAAGGACACGAAGGCTTGCGTTAGTATTATTAAAGGTTAGTTTCATTTATGCTGAATATCCGTTGAACGCTTCTATCCAAGTGATAGAGGTGGTTACGTCGTTTTGCTTATCAGTCTTGTCGTGATAAATCATCTTGGTTGCGATACCAAGGTTTGCTTGGCTGATTGCGGTGGATTCGCCGGTATAAACGGTGCCGTTTGTGGAGGTGATGGAGTTTGCTACGTATACGATAGCTCCACCGACGGGGCTCATAAAGGAAGTTCCTTCTGCGATGGTGATATCGCCATTGCCGTCTGCGTACATTACGCTGAAGATGGTATCGAACTCGCCGTCGATAACGAGCTTAATATCGTCGTCAACGTACAAGGTTGAGCCGTAGTGGTTGCCGGCACCCATTTGAGAGTAGATAGCGCTTATAACCTCGGGAGTAATAACGTACGCACCGGAGGCATCTTGGGTTGCAATAGCGGTAATATCAACTTGTGTCTTAAAGCCAGGGATAACGCCTACGGTATTGCGGAAGGTGGTATTTGTAACGCTGTCGTCGGTAATGAATACCGAGTGAGAAACGGTATTGCTATTGGGAGCGGTAAAGCTTATGCTATTTGTGAAGTCGGAAACAACTTCTGCGGGCGTGGCGTTGTTCTTTTGAACGCGCATCGTGAGGCTACTAAAGGAATTGGAGTTATCCAAATCATAACCGAACAATCCTGCCGAACGAAGAGCGTAGATAGAGGTATCGGTTACGGTACCTGTAAGAGTATCGCCAACCTCTTGAACTTTGGTGCCCGCGCCGATTAATGCAAGAACGCCAACGTCGCTATCTTCAAATACGTCGCTGATGCTTAAATCGTCGATTGCATCGGATAATCCGCCGATGGTGGTATTTTGGAGAGCTTTAAGGATGGGTGCGGAGCTCTCGTCAACGGTTACGATGTCTCCGAGTTTAACGCCGTCGATTTTATCTTGCAAGTAAGGTTGGTTGGTTTCGGGGTTGGTTTGACCCATTTGGTCCAAGGTCAAGTTCCTGATTGCCCAAAGTACAGGGTGGGCGGTTGCTTCTTCCATATCGATGCAATCAATTATCTCCATATCCTTGATTGCGCCGTCGATGCCTGTTAGGGTTACTTCATTATCGCGGAAGTAGCGGAGTACTTTACTGCTATCGTCGGTAATTTCGATAGCCTCTGAAATCTTCATTGCATCGATAGCCTCGCTTATACCGTTTAACTTTACGTCGTTGTCGGCAAAGTACTTAAGTACTTTATTGCTATCGTCGGTAATTTTGATAGCGTCTTCTACCTTCATTTCTTGAATTGCGTCGTCGAGGGCGTTGAGCTGAACCCCTTTAAGATACCAAAGTACGGGTGCGCTTTCTTCGGTAATTTCAATAACTTCACCGATAGCGGTTTCTTGGATGATGCCGTCCATGTCCTCCGAAACTTCTTTAAGCTTTTTTCCGCCTAACTTTTGTAAAAGCTTGCTGGACTCGGGTTTTTCCTCGGTGCCTTCCCCTTCGTAAACTACTTCGATAAAGCTATCAAGAGTATTTTGGTCGAGGTCGCCGAAAGCCTTATTAACCGGCTTTGCCAAAAACTCCTCGTCTTGGAACAAGGGGAGGTCGGGAAGCTCAAGCTCAAACTTATTGCTCATGGTGGTGAGAGTTAGGTTGTCGGTCAAGGTTGCGCCGAGCTTGGAAATGGAACTCTCTGCAATAATTTCGCGCTCGATACCGATAGCGTCGCTGATGGTTTGACTGATTTTGGTCATACCGACGATACCTTCGATATCCTTGATGGGCTTATCGCTCAAGCCTTTGAATACCTCTGCAAGGGAGCCTACGTAGTCGAGTAAGCTCATGGCTTCTTGTTCCTCGGTAAGGTCCATGCCGATTTTGTCGCCTACTGCGTCTTCAACTTTGCCCATAGTGCCTTCTTGCTTAAGCAAGAGGTAACCGCCGCCAACAAGGGCGACGGCAACTATAAGCACGCCAACTATTATTCCGGAAAGAAATCCGGCAAAGCTTTTAAACATATTTTACCCCCTTTGGGCTTAACCGCCGATATTACCCATAAGTTCGCCGAGGTTTACCGATTCCATCAAGAAGGAATAGATAATGTTGTTGTCCATTACGAACTTGGTTACGATGGTGCTGTTGAGATACTCGTTGACAGGAGCCATAAAGTCGAGTACTCCGAGTACTTGTACGATGGTTAAAAGGATTAATACGAATACTACACCGGCAGCTAAACCGAATACACCGCCGAGCATCTTATCAACGAAATGTACGACGTACAAACGACTGATAAGTTTTTTGCAAATTTTGAGTATGAGCCAAATGCCGAATCTTGCTACGATGAGAAGTGCGATAAAGCAGATGACGGTAAAGATTAGCGTGGTAACGGGGATGGTAACGGCATCGATAAAGTCGATGGTATTGGTAACGTCTTGAACGTCTACTTCGGTGCCCTCTACTTGAGCAGCAAGCATTTTTTCTGCATTTTTGATAATGGCTTTAGCAAACAATGCTTTGATGAGGGGTTTTTCGTCAAGAACGTTCTCGATGGGAGCTTTAACGTTATCGATTTCATAAATAAGCTCTTTGTTAGAGGGATCTTCGTCGATATCAAAGTAGAAAATCTTTGCGTATGCGTTGGGGAGTTGTCCCGATAAGGGCGACTCGAGGGTAGCTTGTACTTTTTCGTCCACTTCAAACTCCATAACAAGATTGGTTAAGGGAGTTACCGCTGCGATAGCAACGACGATAACGAGCAACGTAGAAACCAAGCCTACGCAAGTTTTGACCAAACCGCGTTTGATGCCGAGTACGACCATGAGCGCGATAAGAACAATCAAAACGACGTCAATAACTAATGCCATAATAAAGCCTCCTGTGCCTCCCGCTTAACGCGGGATATACCACACTATTATGATTATAACACTCGCGCGTGTATGTGTCAAGGGAAGAATTAATCCATTTATTTCCCATTTGGAGGCTCTTAACGGCATAATTTGGATTTTTACGGCTATAAATATGTTATGGCATTACCTGTGATTGTTTGTATAGGCTCCGTGGGAGTGGTCGGAGACGCTTTAGGTCCGTTGGTTGGAGATTTACTGCGTGATAAGTATCAAGTACCCGCTTACGTGTACGGAGGGGTTAAGCGCCCCGTCAACGGTGTTAACTACCGCGAGTATCGAGCGCACCTCGAAAAAATGCACCCTAAAAGCCTTATTATCGCGGTGGATGCCTGCGTGGGCGAAGCCAAAGACGTAGGTAAAATTAAGTACACCGTCGAGGGCCTAAAGGCAGGTGAAGCTCTTAACAAAAACCTTGGGGTTATAGGCGATATCGGGGTGATGGGGGTGGTTGCTCCGAGAAGTGAAAACAACCTGCGCTCTTTGATGTCCGCGCCCTACTCCTTGGTGGAAAAAATGAGCGAAAAAATAGCTTATAAGATAAATTCGTTGCTTTCTCACCCCTTTGGGCGGTAAAAAGATATTTTCTTTAATTGCGCTTTAATAATTGTCATGGTATAATATTACAAGCGTTTTGTAAGAAGATGAACGCATGAGGATAAAATGAACCCGAAAATGAATAAAAAAAGAACGTTTTTACTAATCGCAATCGTAATCGTTATGGTCCTACTCGTAGCGGTTGGATTCCGTATGCTCAACAATAAAGGCACCGATATACTTTCCTACGACGGCTTGGTTGCAAAAGTCAACAGAGGCGAAATCGAAGGCATTTATTTTTCAAGTGATTACACCGTCAACGTCCTTTATACTCAAGCGAGCGACGTAGATAACGACACCTATGCAAAAAGAGTGGAAAGCTTCCGTAAAGGCAAGTATGCCGATGCAACTGCGGTAATCACCTACCGCAACAACTTGGTGCTTGCTCTTGAAAACTACGAAAAAGAAGCTATCGAAGCCAATAAAGCCTATAACATGCCGGAAATTTGGCTTAACGATCCCTCGGAAGGCAGTTTTGCAAGTTATATTTTACCTATACTATCCTTCGTAGTGCTTATCGGCCTTGCGATATTCCTATTTGTCAGTATGCGCGGTAAAGGCGGTGCCGGTGGCGCTATGAACTTTGGTAAAACCAAATCCAAAGCCGCAACTCACGTAAAAGTTCGCTTTACCGACGTAGCCGGTGCAGAGGAAGAAAAGGTAGAGCTCCAAGAGGTAGTAGAGTTCTTAAAGAGCCCCCAAAAGTTTAGAGCCGTCGGTGCTAAAATCCCGAAGGGTGTTCTTCTCGTAGGCCCTCCCGGAACAGGTAAAACGCTATTTGCCAAAGCCGTTGCCGGCGAAGCAAACGTACCCTTCTTCTCGATAAGTGGCTCGGACTTTGTCGAAATGTTTGTCGGCGTAGGCGCAAGCCGTGTAAGAGACCTATTCGAACAAGCCAAAAAAGCACAACCTTGTATCGTATTCATCGATGAAATCGATGCAGTAGGCCGTAAGAGAGGTGCCGGTCTTGGCGGCGGTAACGACGAAAGAGAACAAACTCTTAACCAACTCCTTGTTCAAATGGATGGTTTTGAGGAAAACGAAAGCATCGTTATTATGGCTGCAACCAACCGCGCCGACGTATTGGATCCCGCCCTTCTCCGTCCCGGCAGATTCGACCGTCAAATCTACGTTAACCTACCCGACGTTCGCGGTAGAGAGGCAATCTTTAGAGTACACGCTCGCAACAAGCCCTTGTCGCCCGAAATCGACTTTAAAAACCTTGCTCGTTTAACTACTGGTTTCAGCGGTGCGGATATAGCAAACCTTCTTAACGAGTCCGCTATAATCGCAGCACGCGAAAACCGTAAAGTTATCAATATGGTTGATATTTTAGAAGGTATCAACAAGGTTATTGCAGGTCCGCAAAAGAGAAGTCGCGTGGTAACCGAAAGAGATAAGCGCATCACCGCTTACCACGAAGCAGGACACGCCCTCGTCGGAAGACTGCTTAAAAACTGCGACGCCGTACAAGAGGTATCCATTATACCGCGCGGTAGAGCTGCCGGATACACCATAAGCCGTCCCAAGTCGGACGATAACCACACCACGCTATCGCACCTCAAAGACACCATCGCTATGACCATGGGTGGTAGAGCTGCCGAAGCTATCATTATCCAAGACATTACCACCGGTGCAAGCCAAGATATCAAACAAGCAACTTCAATTGCTCGTAGCATGGTAACCGAGTGGGGTATGTCGCCCGAACTTCGCAACGTCTATTTTGGTGGTGAGCAAGAGGTATTTATCGGCCGTGATTACCAAACCCAAGCAAGCTACGGCGAAGAAGTTGCCGCTCTTATCGATAGCGAAATTCGCAAGATTGTGGATACCGCTTACGACCGTGCGGTTACCGTAATTAGCGAAAACGTGGAAAAACTCCACACCATGGTTGCACTCCTTTACACGCACGAAACCATCTACGGCGACGAGGTTGACCTCATTATGGAAGGCAAGTCGGTTGACGAAATCAACGCTTATATTGATGAGAAAAAAGCAAAGCGCGAAAAGGAAGCAAAGGAAAAGGCCGAAGCTCTCCGCAAAGCTCAAAACCCCTCCCCTCTTGGCGATCCTAAAGACTTTATAGTCAGCGAAGAGCCTCAAATCACCATTACCGTCGTAGACGATAACGAGCTCAAAAAGGAAGAGGTTAAGGAAGAAGCTCCCACCGTCCCCACCGAGGTAATCGAACCGAAAGACGACGAAGAATAATTAATAAAAGCGCGACTCAAACGTCGCGCTTTTTCTTACAGGTTTATCTGGAGTGGCAATTTTACATCAAGCTCAAGTATAAAGCTTTGATTTCTTCAACACTTGTATCTCTCGGATTGCCGGGACGGCATGCATCCGCATAAGCAGATTCTGAAAGGAAATCAACGTCTTCGGGTTTTACGATTGCCTTAAGGTCTTGAGGGATACCTACGTCGATAGAAAGCTTACGTACTGCATCGACACAAGCCTTGCGAGCGTCTTCAAGACTTAATTCGTAGGCGTTTTCAACGCCCATAACCTTTGCGATATCGCGGTACTTTTCACCGGTATAGGGGGCATTGTATTCCATAACGGTGGGGAGTATAATAGCGTTTGCTACGCCGTGAGGGGTATCGTACAATGCGCCCAAGGGGTGAGCCATCGAGTGGACGATACCAAGGCCAACGTTGCTAAAGCCCATACCTGCTACGTATTGACCAAGCGCCATGCCCTCTCTGCCTTCAGCGGTATTTTCAACGGCACCTCTTAACGATTTAGCGATAAGTTCGATAGCTTTGATATGGAACATATCACTCATTTCCCAAGCGCCTTTGGTAATGTAACCTTCGATAGCGTGAGTTAAAGCATCCATACCGGTTGCTGCGGTTAAGCCCTTAGGCATGGTGGACATCATATCGGGATCTACTACTGCTACAACGGGGATATCGTGAACGTCTACGCAAACCATTTTTCGGTTGGCTTGTGCATCGGTAATAACGTAGTTAATAGTGACTTCAGCAGCGGTACCTGCGGTGGTGGGAACGGCAATAATCGGGGTGCACTTATTTTTGGTGGGTGCAACGCCTTCAAGGCTTCTTACGTCACCAAACTCGGGGTTTTCGACGATGATACCAATGGCCTTTGCAGTATCCATTGAAGAGCCTCCGCCGATAGCTACGATGCAATCAGCACCACTCGCCTTAAAAGCCTCTACGCCACCTTGAACGTTTTCGATGGTGGGGTTAGCTTTGATTTCGCTATAAATATCATAGGGAATAGCTTCTCTATCTAAAATGTCGGTAACTTTTTGAGTTACGTTAAACTTAATCAAATCGGGGTCGGAGCATACGAAAGCCTTCTTAAAGCCTCTTGCTTTGATTTCGGTGGCAACGGCTTCGATAGCGCCTTTGCCGTGGTAACTTGTTTCATTTAAAACGAATCTGTTTGCCATTGATGGTCTCCTTAAGATTTAATAAATTTATTATATTACACCGCGCCCGCAAGGTCAATAGGCATAGGAAAAGCTTTTTAAACAAAAAAGCACTATTTAGTGCTTTTATTTTGCGTAATCATCAAATAAATCGTTTGGTGTACACTCTAAAATATCACAAAGTGATTTAAGGTTTTCAAACTTAATCCCTTGCGTTTGATTGTTGACAAGCTTGTTAAAGTTTTGATAGCTTAAGCCAAGTTGAATATAAAGCCAATACTTCGTTTTTCCTTTTTGCTCCAAAATATCAAGTATACGTAGTCGCATTATATTACCTCTACATTATATAATGCTTACATTATAATTATTTTATGCTATTGACAAATAGACATGTACATTATATAATGTATACATTAGATATGGTGGAGGCGTTTATGCAAATCAACAAGGTTAACGAGTTGCTTTTGTTCTACAAAAACCAAGTACCCGACGATCGATTGCTTTTTTTAAAGAAGTGTTTTCTTGAACTCAATGAAGATACCGCAAACGAAATACTTGCGACCCGTTTAAAATCACCAAGAATCACCTTGCTTTATGCCATAACTTTAGGCTTTTTCGGAGCGGATAGGTTTTATATTGGTGACATTATAGGTGGAATTCAAAAACTACTATTCGGTTGGCTGACGCTCGGTATTTGGCCTTTAGTAGATATATTTTTGACCCAAAATCTATGCAAAGAGGCCAATTTCGAAATATTGAAAGAAAAACTAAGACAATTGGAGGAATAATATGGACAAAATTCAAACCGGTATGTTTTTAGAGCAGATTAAATTTAAAGTTCCTGTCGAGTTACTCCCTCGCGCTAAAGAAGCCTTGCTTAATGCATCTTCCTCTGCATCTTTTAAAGTATTTAGCCTCAAGTTCAAATCCCCCATCCTTGCTACTTTATGGGCAATATTTTTCGGCTGGTGCGGTATAGATTGTTTTTACATTAAAAAAATAGGGGCAGGCATTAAGAGGATTATTGTTACGCTCATCAGCGTGCTTATAGACATCGGAGCTTATTTCTTAACCACCTATGTAACAAATCCTTGGCACGTCAACCTATTTCAATCGTTATCTTTCGATCTTCAGCCAAAGGTAATACATGCTATCGGTATTGGTGTTGCGTTGTGCTTTGCCATCATCTACGTCGTGTCCTTAATTAAGAATATCACACTTGTTGCTGATAAGACTAAGACATATAATTTTAGCTTGCTTGGTATTAAAGAGAAGCGTCCGGCGGTGGTATCATCTTGGGAGCTTTAATGTGAGTTATAAATCAATTTTTAAAAGCACTCTTAAGAGTGCTTTTATTCTTCTATATCGAATTCAGGTATGTACTCTTCTTCCGCCGAGGCAATCTCTTGGGTAAAGAGGTTTTCGAGCCCCCTCTTTAGGGCGTGGGAAATTACCATTTTGTACTCTATCGGCTTAAGTCGCCTATTGGGATCATCACAAAACGGCATCGGTGTAAATTGGGACATAAGGCTAACCGTTATATCCGCGCCCAATCTATCGACCAAATTATCTACCGCCGATATGCTGTTTTTAACGTATCCGGGCAGTACCAAGTGCCTTATTATTACACCTTGCTTAAGCAAATTATCCTTATACACCATTGGCTTGTTCTTTACCATTACCTCGATGGCGTTTAGGGCGGTTTCGGGGTAGTTTTTGCGTGCAGATAACTTTAATCCCAGTTCTTTGTCCGAATATTTATAGTCGGGTAAAAAGATATCTACGTACGGCAAAAGCCCTTTTATAACCTCCACCTTCTCGTAGCCCGAAGTGTTGTAAAGAATAGGTATATTGGGACGATATATATCAAGAGTTCTCTTTATTTGGTCGCTATACTGCGTGGGAGTAACAAAGTTAATATTATGTACTCCTTCGTCTTCCAACCTTTTAAGCTCATCCGCAAGAGCTTGCGGAGTATACTTTTTGCCACGAGGCGCCCTGCTGATTAACGCGTTTTGGCAAAAGGCACATCTCATTACGCATCCGCCAAAAAAGACCGTTCCGCTACCGCGCTCTCCGCTTATGGGGGGTTCTTCAAAAAAATGCGGAGCTATACGGTTAACAACCATATCTTCTCCGCATAAACAAATTCCTAATTTTTCGCTACGATCTACTCCGCAGTCGTTGGGACAAAGATTACACTTCATATTTTAAAAGAACGGTACTTCTCCCGTAACGATAAGCGTTATTACAAAGAGTAACGCAACTGCAAGTACCTGTAAAGCAAGATAAATATATAACGAATATCTACCGGGTATGGTAAATATCTTATTCCACTTGCCGTCGAGTTTAGGTAAAAGCGACTTTTTGTTGGGGTACGCTATCGGCGATAAACTTGCACCAAGCATAAAGAAGCCAAAGAACGGGAGTAACGGGAAGTAGTCCGCCGTCCACCAATCGTTGGTGTAGAAGAACATGCCCGTGAATTTACCGGTGCTTTCTACAACTGCCCCCGATGCGTTGGCATCGTATAAAGTTACGTTGCAAGTGTAGTTTACTACGAGAAGTGCAACCGCAATTAAAAAGTACGTTCCCGCTTTAATAAAACGATAGTGCTTAAATCTGCCGGCTATAAGTTTAGTGGTGATTTCGATTAGCGCAAACGCCAATATACATACGGCAAGACAATGCAATACGCCGAACAAAATGAAGGTTCCGCTCATTGCAAAATACTCCTCGATAACCCAAGTTATCACCGAAACCAATACCGCAACAACCGCAAGTTTTAGTCCTCTTAAAAAGTTGTTGCGACTAAACTCCGTACAAGTGCCGGAAACAAAAAAGAATATAAATACGAAGACCGGCCAAAAGATATTGCGTAGCATGCCGAACTCGTAGGCACGAGCAAACTCCGATATCTTCAAAAGCCCTTCGGTGCCCTCCATGTATCTCCACTCATAGTAGAACATAAAGGCAAAGTCGTACATGATGTGATCCCATACGACGGCAAGTATCGCAAGACCGCGGAGTGCGTCAAGCTCCCATGCGCGAGCTTTTTTGTTGGCTCTAAAGTTGTCCTTTTTGACTTTTGCCATTACGCCCCCTTGTACTCGATGCGGTCGAGCTTCTTGATGCCACCATCCAATACGTATACTTCAAACCTATCGCTATACTCGTGTATGAGCGTATTTGGTTCGACGGCAGACATATAAATTTTAGGTTCTTCTTTGGGCACTTGGACCTCCCTTTCCGATTGCATATAGTCGAATTTGGGTGTTCCGTATGCTCCGTTTAGGTTTCCTAAATAATCGTTTTGCGATGATCTAACGGGAGAGTATCCGTCATCGTAAACTTCTTCCGACAGATCGAGCGTAGGGTTATATTCACCCCTATAACCGCTTCCTGCGCGGTCGTACGGCGCGCTACTATATGCACGCTCTATCGCTTGATCACGGAGCTTTTCTTCGAGTTTACGTTCCGCCCTTATTTCATAAAGGCGTTGTTCTTCCTCTCTTACGCGTTCCTCTCGCTCGAGCTCCTCTTGCTTGAGTTCTTCGCGCCTTCTTTCATACTCCTTGCGGGTTTCGTCGCCAAGTTGGGCGTAACGACGGCTTTCTTTGCGGTAGTTTTCCTCCGCCTTTTTAGCTTCCTTTTCGCTCGACTTGAGCTTTTCCTTTTTCTTCTTGCGGTGTTCTTTGGTGCTTATCCTATGCGCTATTACAAACGACAGCAACACCGAAAAACCAAATCCGATAAGGTACAACGTGGGATATAATCCGCCTGCAAAGGGGTTGAAATCCCATATCAAATTGAGTATTGCGCCAAACGCTGCGTACACCAAGGCAACGGAAAATAGCTTACCTATGGTAAGTACTATTTTCGCTATTATCTTTGCAATCATAATGATAACTTCCGTTACCGCTTTGAGTGCGCCGAGAATTATGCCTGATTGTACCGGTAGCATTTACTATTTCTTGGTGATAACCTCGATACCGCCCATGTACTTGCGGAGTACTTCGGGTACGGTAACAGAACCGTCTGCGTTTTGATATTGCTCTACGATTGCGGGGATAACACGGCTGGTTGCAAGACCACTACCGTTGAGGGTGTGAACGTATTGCGGTTTGCCGGTTGCGCTATCGCGATAGCGGGTGTTGTTACGACGTGCTTGGTAGTCGTTTGCGTTGGATACGGAAGATACTTCCTTATAGATGCCCATGCTGGGGATCCATACTTCGATATCATAGGTACGTGCCATCGATGCACTGCAATCGCCTGCTGCGAGCTTGGATACGCGGAAGTGTAAGCCAAGTTTTTCAACAAGGCTTGCAGCCTTGCCGAGAAGCTCCTCAAAAGCTACCATGGATTCGCCGGGCTTTGCGTATTGTACCATTTCAACTTTGTTGAATTGGTGTCCGCGGATCATACCGCGCTCTTCGCTACGATAGCTACCTGCTTCCTTACGATAGCAAGGAGTATATGCGAATAACTTTAAGGGGAGCATGCTTTCGTCCATGATTTCGTTAGCGTAAACGTTAACGAGTGCGGTTTCAGCGGTGGGAAGCATAAAGCGGTTCTTCTTCCTATCCTCTTCGCCTTCAAGCCAATATACCTCGTCTGCAAACTTGGGGAATTGTCCTGCACCGAGTCCGCAGTTGTAACCGAGTTGGTGAGGGGGAAGGATAAACTCGTAACCATCCTTGATGTGCTCGTCAATAAAGAAGTTGAGGAGCGCCCACTCAAGTCTTGCACCAAGACCTCTATAGAGCCAGAATCCGCCACCGGAAAGCTTTACGCCACGCTCGTAATCGATGATACCGAGATCTACGCAAAGGTCAACGTGATTCTTGGGAGTAAAATCGTAGCTCGGTTTTTCGCCAACAAGCTTAATAACTTCGTTATTTTCCTTTTCACCGCCTACCAAATCATCGTCGGGCATGTTGGGTAGAGCAAGTAAAAAGTCGTTGATCTTGCCTTCAAGTTCAGCTACTTCCTTGTCGCTTTCGGTGATTTTGTCGCCGAGCTCGCGCATCGCTTGGAAGATGTGATCAACAGGTTGTCCTTGCTTCTTGAGCTTGGGGATTTCACCGCTTACCTTGTTGCGCTCTGCCTTGAGTGCTTCGACGCTTTGCTTTTTAGCTTTGCGTTCTTGATCCCATTGTAGAAGCTCGGTAAAGTCTACGGTATGGCCCTTCTTTTGAAGAGCGTCTACGACTTTTTGAGTGTCGTTTCTGATTAAATTAAGGTCTAACATAAAAGCCTCCGCTTAAAATGAATATTTTTCTTATGAGTTGGATTTTACGAGATAATCGTATATAAATCCTTCTATGTCGCCGTCCATTACGACGGTTACGTTGGTGTTTTCATACCCCGTACGGTGATCCTTAACAAGGGTGTACGGACAGAATACGTAGCTCCTTATTTGCGAGCCCCACTCTATCTTTTTGATTTCGCCCTTTATGGATTGCGCCTCCTCCATCTGCTCGCGCTCCTTGAGCTCGGCAAGCTTGGAGTATAACATACGCATGGCGGTTTCCTTGTTTTGCACTTGGCTCCTTTCGCTTTGACACCAAGTAATTATGCCCGTAGGCAGGTGCGTTATTCTAACAGCACTTTCCGTTTTGTTAACGTGCTGTCCGCCTGCGCCCGACGATCTGCAAGTATCTATCTTAAGATCTTCAGAGCGAATTTCGATTTCGGAGTTATCAATGATTTCCGGCATAACCTCGAGCGATGCAAAGCTCGTGTGTCTACGTTTGTTGGCATCGAACGGACTTATCCTTACAAGTCTGTGTACCCCTTTTTCCGCCTTTAGGAACCCATATGCGTTAGTTCCTTCCAGCTTGAAGGTTACGCTCTTTATGCCGGCTTCGTCGCCTGCTTGGTAATCTATTTCACTCACCGCGTAACCCGCGCGCTCCGCGTAGCGCCTGTACATGCGGTATAACATCTCCGCCCAGTCTTGCGCTTCGGTACCGCCCGCGCCTGCGTGTAAGGTCAAAATAGCGTTCAAACCATCGTACTTGCCCTTAAGAAGCGACTCTAAAAAGAGCTTCTCCGAGTCCTTTTCAAGCGCCAAAAGCATGCTACGGATTTCTTCCTCGATGCCCTCTTCTTCCATCATCTCGGCCATGTCCATAAGTTCTCTTACGTTTTGGCAGGTGGCTTTAAGAGCTTCGACGGTTTGCTCCTTGCGCTCGATTTCCGCAATACGTTGGTTTACCCTTTTTGCCTTTTCAACGTCCAACCAAAAGCCATCTTCCTCTTGCTTTTTGCGAAGCTCTATTAGCTCAACTTTAAGTTGAGGAAGATTCAATGCTTCCTCCGAGGTCTTAACCTCGGCGGTAAGCTCTTCAAGCTTTAATTTTTCGTTATAAAAGTCTATCATTATTTACCGCAACAGTTCTTGTATTTTCTTCCGCTACCGCAGGGGCAAGGATCGTTACGACCTACCGACTTCGCCGGATCAGTGTTGCGGATGGTTACGCGACGTAGTTGCTCTTGAATAAAAATGTTCTTGCGCTCGATAACCGCTTCGATATCAATTTTTGCAAGGATGGTTGCCGTTCTATCTTGGATGTCCTCGATCATGCTATCGAACATTTCGAAGCCCTCTCTACGGTACTCCATAACGGGATCGCGTTGACCGAGTCCGCGTAGACCGATACCCTTGCGGAGTTGATCCATCGCCGCAATATGATCCTTCCAATGGCTGTCTACTTGACGTAAAAGAAGGTTGCGCTCGGTGGATTTGAAGTCGATTTGTTCCTCCTCGGCACGCTTGATCTTCGCTTCATATTGCTCTACTACCGTTTCATAAACGTAATCTTCGATGCGTTGGTCGCTCATTTCGCTTATCAATTCCGCGGTAATAAGGTTGGTGTCTTTATTAAGAAGTCTGTTTTCAAGCTCATTGTTGAATGCAGCAATACGGCTTTCATCCATCTCTTCATCGGTTTCAAGATATTTGTCTACGATTTCCGATACGATGGGCTCGAAGTATTTTAATACTTGTTCGTGAACGTCCTTTCCGCCCAAAACTTCGTTACGCTCTGCATAAATCATTTGGCGTTGCTTGTTCATAACGTCGTCGTAATTCAAAACGCGCTTACGGATAGCATAGTTGTTTTCTTCACAACGCTTTTGAGCGGTTTCGATCAAACGGGAAAGTATACCCATTTGGATGTTTCCGCCACCAAGCTCTACGGTTGCCTTTAGCTTATCGCCACCGAATAAACGTGCGATATCGTCCTCGCAAGAAAGATAGAAACAGCTCGAGCCCCTATCGCCTTGACGTCCGCTACGACCACGGAGCTGGTTGTCAATACGTCTTGCTTCGTGACGCTCGGTGCCGATTACGCGCAATCCGCCACGCTCAATAACTTCAGCCTTTTCATCGGCGATTTGCTCTTTAGCTTTAGCTAAAAGTTCGGTGTAACGTGCGCGAGCCTTTACTTCGGCTTCCTCCTCTACTGCGTAGAAGGCGGTTGCAATTTCGATAAGTTCGGGTGCATAACCCTCTTTTGCCATTTGGGCGCGAGCAATAAACTCGGGGTTTCCGCCAAGCAAGATGTCCGTACCACGACCTGCCATGTTGGTGGCGATGGTAACGGCATTGAGCCTACCGGCTTGTGCAATTACTTCCGCTTCTTCGGCGTGAAGCTTTGCGTTAAGAACGTTATGCTTGATGCCCTCTTTGCGGAGCTTTGCGGAAAGCTCTTCAGATGCTTGAACGCTGGTGGTACCAACAAGTACAGGTTGTCCCACTGCGTAGCATGCTTTGATATCTTCAATAACAGCTTCGATTTTATCTTCACGCTTTGCGTAAACTTTATCGGGCTCGTCGAAACGAACTACCGGTTTGTTCGGGGGGATCGGTACTACGTCAAGGTTATAGATACCGCGGAATTCCGCTTCTTCAGTAACCGCAGTACCCGTCATGCCCGAAAGTTTTGCGTACATACGGAAGTAGTTTTGGAAGGTGATGGTCGCGATGGTAACGCTTTCGCGCTTGATCTTGACGTTTTCCTTGGCTTCGATAGCTTGGTGCAAGCCTTCAGAGTAGCGACGACCTATCATTTTACGTCCGGTGAACTCGTCAACGATAACGATTTCGCCGTTTTCAACGATGTAGTCTTTGTTGGCATGCATTAAGAAGTTTGCGCGAAGTGCAGTGTTGATGCGAGTGCCGAGCTCTGCTTGCTCGCTATCGGAAAGGCTGGATTGGTTAAAGTAGCGGTCGGCCTTTTCAAGACCTTCTTCCGATAGGAAGGCGTGATTGTCCTTTTCTTCCAAAACAACGTCTTCTTCAAGGTTAAGGCGCTTTACGAAGCGATCGACCTTAACGTACTCGTCGGAAGATTGTCCGCTCATGCCGGAAATGATAAGAGGAGTACGAGCTTCGTCGATCAAGATGGAGTCAACTTCGTCGACGATAGCGTATGCGTGTCCGCGTTGAACAACGTGATCGAGCTCGACTTCCATGTTATCACGGAGGTAGTCGAAACCGATTTCGTTATTGGTCGCGTAAGTGATGTCTGCTGCGTATGCGGCTTTACGTTCCTCTTTTGACATTTCGCGAGTAACGACGCCTACGGTAAGACCAAGGAAGCGGAAGATTTTACCCATCCACTCCGCGTCACGTTTTGCAAGATACTCGTTGACGGTAACGATGTGAACACCCTTACCGTTCAAAGCGTTAAGATATGCAGGGAGCGTTGCAACCAAAGTTTTACCTTCACCGGTTTGCATTTCGGCAATACGGCCTTGATGCAAAACGATACCGCCAATGAGTTGTACGCGATAATGGCGCATGTTGAGAACTCTCTTGCCTGCCTCGCGAACTACTGCGAAAGCTTCGGGGATAAGATCGTCAAGCTTGGTGCCGGCAGCAACTCTTTCTTTGAACTCTGCGGTTTTAGCGCAAAGAGCTTCGTCGGAAAGAGCGGAAATTTCCGGCTCCAATGCCTCGATTTTATCGGCAATAACTTCTAATTTTTTAAGCTGTTTTTTCTTTTCATTTACAAATAAGAAATCAAGAAAACCCATCTAAATACCTCGTAATTTTTATTTCAACGCATATTATAGCACACATACGCGCGCTTACGCAATAGTTAAAACTCGCAAATTGGCGACCTCCTTAAAAAAGCGTACTTATTGCTCGGTCATTTACATAGGTAAACTCTCGTCGCAATTTCGCACGCCTTTTGTCGTATCTCATCCAATTTGCGAGTTTTAAAACGCTATGATATTGCTTTTTTGCCTCATAATACAAGTAAAAATGTTTTGTTGAAGTTTGTCGATTAAAAACTATGTTTTTAGGGTAACGCTTGTTGTGTTTTGGGTGTGTATGCATTATATGCTTGAGCATATGGACCACAAAGAAGCAAGCAAGACGAATAAATACAAAAAACCACAACGAGAGCGTGTTTGACGTACGTGACTTGTAGAGGGCTTTGATTTTGTGGTGTATTGCGGTGCCCATGCGTGGGATTAGACCGCGTAGAAGCAAGCAAGACAAATAAATACAAAACCCCACGACGGGAGTGTACTTGAACGTACATGACCGAGTGAGGTTTTTCTTGTTTGGGAAGATTGCGAGGTTTGTGCGTGGTATTAAACCGCGTAGAAGCGAGCAAGACGAAGAAAACGGCGCACTCCCCGATATGAGCGTACTTGGTCGTACGTGATTGAGGGGGTGCGCCTGTTTGATGCAGTATTGCGAAGCTTATCCGCGGTTTAAAACGGCTTTGATACGACGCACACCCGCCGAAGAACTTTGCTCTTTTTGAATTTTGAACTTGCCGAGTTCGGAAGTCTTGGATGCATGAGGTCCGCCACAGATTTCCTTGCTGTAGGTGCCGATGGAGTAAACTTTTACGAGCTCGCCGTAACGATCACCGAATACGCCGATAGCGCCTTGTTCACGAGCCTTTTCAACAGGCATTTCTTCGCAAGTAACGGGGATATCGGATGCGATAACTGCGTTAACTTCATCTTCAACGGCCTTGATTTCTTCAGGAGTCAAGGGGCGAGAGAAGTTAAAGTCTACACGGAGTCTTTCAGAGGTGATGTTACTACCCTTTTGCATAACGGTTTCGTCGTTCAAAACCTTGCGGAGAGCTGCAAGCAAAATATGGGTTGCGGTGTGGTAGTTGGTGGTTGCTTCGTTTTGCTCGGTAAGACCGCCCTTTGCAGCTTGAGCTTGTGCCTTGGAAAGTTCTTGGTGTGCTTTGAATGCTTCGTTAAATCCCTTTTCATCAACGGTCAAACCTCTTTCGTCTGCAAGCTCGATGGTTAGCTCGAGGGGGTATCCGAAGGTGTCGTATAATCTAAAGGCTTGTTTGCCGGAAATCTCGGTTTCGGGTACGTAACTCGGGTCTTTTTGGGACATAAACTCGTTCTTACGTTGCATACCGGAAATAATTTTTTCGAACTCTTTCATACCGCCGGCAAGGGTAACTTCGAACTTTTTAATCTCTTTGGTGATCTCATCTAAAATGTAATCTTCCTTTTCTACAAGGAGGGGATAGGCTTCGTCGTAAATCTTTTCGATAAAGATTTTAGCAACTTCACACATCTCGGTTGCGGGGATGCCGAGATTCTTTGAGTATCTGATAGCACGGCGAAGAAGTCTTCTCAAAATGTAGCCTGCACCGGTGTTGGAAGGAACGATTCCGTTGACGTCACCGATAAGCATAACAGCAGTTCTCGTGTGGTCCGCGATAATTCTCATCGCCTTGGTATCCGCTTCGTTTACGCCGTATGCTTTGCCCGATGCGCTCTCTAAATGAGCGATAGCACCTGCAAAAAGGTCGGTCTTGTAACCATCGTCCAATCCGTTTAAGAAGAGAAGCAATCTATCAAGACCGAAGCCGGTATCAACGTTTTTGTTCTCGAGTTCTTCGTACTTACCGCCTTCAAGTTTCTTGTATTGCATGTAAACGTCGTTGCCGATTTCAACGTATCTGCCACAATCACAGTTAACGTCGCAAGTGTCACAGCAAGGATTATCGTGACGGGGATAGAACCACTCGTTATCAGGTCCGCAAGGAGTGCCTACGGTACCTTCGAGTTCCCACCAGTTATTGGATTTATCTAAATAGAAAATGTTTTCGTCCTTGATGCCGAGTTCTTTGAGGTAGGATGCCGTTTCTTCATCGCGAGGAGCAGCGTTATTGCCCTCGAAAACGGTGGAGCAAATCTTGTCCTTATCAAATCCGAATACTTTTGTCAAAAGTTCAAACGACCAAGCGGTTTTTTCCTTTTTGAAATAATCGCCCAAACTCCAGTTACCCATCATTTCAAAAAAGGTAAAGTGGGTAGCATCGCCAACGGAGTCGATATCAACCGTTCTTACGCAACCTTGAACGTTGCAAAGTCTGGTGCCCATGGGGTGCTTTTTACCAAGAAGATAGGGCATGAGCGGTTGCATGCCGGCAACGTTAAACATTACGCCGGTAGTACCGTCGCCAATAAGCGAAACTGCACCGATATTGGTGTGGCCTTTGCTTTCGTAAAACTTAATCCATTTTTCTCTTAATTCTTTTGATGTAATCATATCCTCTCCAACATAGTTGTTATTATACTTTGTCCGTCCGCCAAATAAATGCCGTTTTGGGCATCCGACTCGGCGTATTTGAGCCCCATATCCTTGTGGTCATAGCTCTTGTAAATCATATAAGGAACCGGCTCGGGGGTATGGGTTTTTCTTACTATCGGGGTGCGGTGATCGGGTAGAACGGCTATGGTAAAGTCACCCTTATCCTTTAGGTAATCGTATAGTCTACCCACGACGTAATCAACCTTTTCGATGGCCTTTATCTTGCCTTCAAGGTCGCCTTGGTGGCCACACTCGTCGGGAGCTTCAAGGTGAACGTAAACGTAGTCTGCGCCCCCTTCAAAGCAGTTGATAGCCGCTTGAATTTTACCTTCCCAATTGGTGTGTAAAGTACCGGTTGCGCCTTCGACGTCGGGGGATGCCATACCGCTTCCTTTGGCGATGCCCTTTAGGAGGTCGACCGCGGAAATGATAGCGCCGTTTAAGCCGTACTTTTCATAAAAGTCGTCAAGACGGGGCTTGGTGCCTGCTCCCCAAAACCATACGTGGGTTGCAGGGTTCTTGCCTTCGCTTATTCTTTTGAGGTTTACGGGGTGGTTTTTGAGAATTTCGCCCGAGCGCTCAATGAGGTCGATAAGAGCTTCCGCGCCCTCGCCGTGAGGAAGATATTCCCCTATTACTTTACCGCTTATATCGTGTGGCGGAGTTAGCTCGGTGGCGGTAGTGCCCTCTTTAATAATCAAACAATGGCGATAGCTTACGCCCGCATAAAAGCTGTATTTAGAGGTAGATAGCGCCTCTTTTACCGCAAAGATTAGTTCTTTAGCCTCTTGGGTGGAGATTTCACCTGCGGAGTAATCCACCATGGTTTTATTGCATAAATCGGGTTCGTCCGAAAGGGTTACGAGGTTGGTGCGCACTGCAACGTCGTCGATTGCCATGTCGACGCCGATAGAAAGAGCTTCCAAGGGGCTTCTGCCGGTATAATAACGGTCGGGCGCGTATCCGATAACGCTCAAGTTAGCGACGTCGCTACCGGGCTTCATGCCCTCGGGAACGGTAAGAACCAAACCTATTTGACTTTTGGAGGCGAGCATATCGATATTGGGGGTATTAGCCTTTTCGATTGGGGTAAGACCACCAAGGGAATCGAGCTTATAATCCGCCATACCATCGCCTAAAACAACGAGATGTTTCATACAATTACCCATACGGAATTTTTTAACATTATACCCTAAAAGTTGATAATAAGTCAAAGAATTAGATTGACAAAAGGCATTTTGTGTGATAATATCATTAAGTGCTAAAGGGCGCGAGCCACAAAAGCGACAAAAACAACTAAATAGTTCAATAATAAACTACGGAGAAATACCCAAGAGGCCGAAGGCCGACTATGTCGGGACTCAGCCTGATAAACATCCACTGGAAGTTTCTCCAAGACGGCTTCGTCCCCCTGCTTCGGGATACTCCCTTAGCATTGGAGCCAAAATACAACTCAATACTTTATTTATATATCTACGGAGAAATACCCAAGAGGCCGAAGGGGCTCCCCTGCTAAGGGAGTAGTACGTGAGAAGCGTAGCCAGGGTTCAAATCCCTGTTTCTCCGCCAACAAAAGTCTTAACCTAATTGGTTAAGGCTTTTTTGTTGCAAAAAACAGTGAGGTGTACCCTTTTGCAAAGCAAACGGGTGCACAAGTTTGGCAGTCTGATCACTTTGTGAAATGATAGTTCGCCTTGCTCGCATTATAGCCAATAAATTGGCATTGGCTCTAAAGCCAAACCTGGCGAAAGTACAAACTTGTTTTGTATGTTTTTAACCAACTAACAATTTTACGTGCATATTGCTTTGAAATGCCTTTTATCTTTGAGCGAGAATTTCTTTCGCGATACTGTTTCTCCGCCAAACATAACCTAATCCGAACTCAATTCGGGTTAGGTTATTTTCTTTATATAAAGTCCTTTCGTAAGGGCTTTTTTCTTTTTATTCAATACAGGAACACGCCATAGTGCCAAAGATTAAATTTTAGTTCATTTTATGTTGTTGTAATATCTAAAGAGATTGAAATTAATTAAAACTTATACTATAATTAAAAAAACCAAATAGATAATAGCGGTGTATAAATGCGTTTTTTAGGAAATAAAACGAGAATGTTGTAAAATATCCAATTTGTATAGATGACAATAATATAAATGGTGAGGTGTTTTGCGACTTATTTGCAGGCTCTGGTTCTGTTGGCGATTATTACAATAAGGGTAGTATATGAAGAAAACATATGTAACTAAAATGCCTAATCATATTGGTGCTTTTCTTAAAGCAAGTAAATGTTTTTCCGAACTTGGCATTAATATTACAAGAGTAAGTTATAATAAAGCCGTTGATTCTCACACACTATTTATTGAAGTTGACGGTGAAAAAACACGTTTAGATCAAGCAAATAAAAAATTAAAAGAAATCGGTTATCTTTCTAATGCGGAAGAAAATAGCAAAATTGTTTTGTTGTCTTTTTATTTAAAGGACGTTCCTGGGAGCGTCACTAACGTTTTAGAACTAATTAGTAAGTTTAATTTTAATATTTCATATATAAGCTCTCAAGAAAACGGTAGTGAATATCAACAATTCAAAATGGGATTATACATCAACGATGTAAATAGTTTGACTGAGTTTTTAACTCAAGCCGAAAAGCTTTGTGAGGTTAAAGTTATAGACTACAATAATACTGAAAAAGTCTATGACAATAGTATTTTCTACAATTCATATGTCGACGGCTTAATAAAAACATTAACGCTTCCATTAGATAAGAAAGAAAAGCTTTTAGTAAATGTGAATTTAGCGATGCAAACGCTTGACGAACAAGGTCTTTCTCCTTATATAACTTTTGATAGCATTAGTAAATTTGCAGAACTTTTAGCAGAATGTAAGGGAGATAACTTTCATCCGAGAGTAACTGAACATTACATAACTGAAACAACTAAAATTATACTTATAGAACCTGATTGCGGTAGTAATACCACAATAATAGAAAGCAAAGGAGAAAGACTTTTTATTGATTCGGGCTACGCTTGTTATAAAAAAGAAATGCTTGAACTAATAAAAACGCTTGTTCCCGATTTTAAAAAACAAAAAGAAAAATTACTAATTACTCACGTAGACGTTGACCATACAGGTCTTATTAATGAATTTGACGAAATTATACTTAGTCAAAGAAGCGCTGAAAGTTTATTACTCGAAGCAAACAAATTGCCTGGATTTAGAGAGAAAAACCATTTGCATCTCCCTTACGTTAACATCTGCAAAATATTAACAGAATATGAAGTTGCAGATAAAAAGAAACTATGCCCGATGTGGAAAAAATCCAGTTTAACTGCGCCTATAGAACAAATCGGCTTTTATAATATAGGAGAACTTAATTTTGAGGTTTATGAAGGAAAGGGAGGCCATTTATCTGGTGAAATATTATTAATTGATTATGAAAACAAAATAGCCTTTTCGGGTGATATTTTTATCAATCTTTCGGAATTAACTAAAAAACAAGCCGAATATAATAAATACGCACCGATACTAATGACTTCAGTTGATACCGATTCGAAACTTTGTTCAAAAGAACGCGCTACTTTTTTGCAAAGATTAGGCATTGGAGAATGGAATATTTTTGGTGGACATGGACAAATGAAAGTTTATGCGCCTCAAGTAAAGAAATAAAAATATAATTTCTGTTAAATTCCCATCGTAATTATAAGAAAAAACGCTAAGAATTGATTGATTCTTAGCCAAAAATAATTAACTCTTTTGCGTAGACTAACTTACCTTATCTTTTCCTATTAATTTTACGTTTTACACGCTCCGCCAAGAGAAGCACGAATGCACCCCTTTGGGGTCGTCAAAATAAAGAAGCGGCGAATCATCGCCGCTTAAACTTATTTGTTTTATCTTTTATATCTTATTATCTGACGTAACCGGTACCGGTAAACATTCCCCTTATGCGAGCCTTTACCTCTACTTGACTACCGGAGTGGAAATCATTCTTATCATCTGCTTTAATTAGAACGGACATATATATTGTATCTTGGTTTGCATAATCTGCGAACCTGTCTAACGCATCTTTGCCAACTATTCCTTGCTTTTCTAAAACTAAAGCGATACTTCCTTTATAGAAACCTCCTTCTGATCTCTTATAAGTCAAAGTAGAGTAGCCTAAAGAGATCCCGTCTCCCCATTTCTTTTCCCAAATAGCGCGCGAAGCCCTATCGACGATTTGGGCATTTGTGATTACGACTTCACCATCTTGATAGTAACCCGAGATAGTTACTTGCATGGAATCACCAGTATCTGCGTAATAATGGTCGTATATTGTTACAGTAGCGCCAAAACTTGTTTTCGGTGGGTTATCGCATCCTGATGCAACAAAAACTGCAGAAACTAAAACTATGATTAACGTTAAAATGGATATTATTCTCGTTGCCTTTTTCATTTCCTTTTTTCTCCAAATTTCTTTTATGATATATTATTATCGTAAAATTACACAAAAAATAAAGATGTGGCAAAGTTAGTAGCTTTTTTGGCAAAGTTAGTAGCTTTAAGCTTTATCCATATACTTACTGTACAAAAGATAACTCCGTTGCGCCTGCCGAATATACAACGCTTGCTATCGGCGCAAATGACGCACATTAATCGTTTCGAAAAGAGGAACTTGTTTTTAACCTATTCAAAAAGCACCAATATGGTGCCCTTTTGCTTTTAAATGGATTGAAAATTTTTATAATATGGGTTTATCTTTCGCTGTTGAGAGTGGCGTTTAAAACTTGTAACTCTGCTATCTATCAAAAAAAGGGTTAAAAGCCGATGCCTTTAACCCCTTTGGCTGTTTGTTTTTATTATGTTGCCGGTTTTGCGACCATAATTTCGCCAGCCTTGGTTGCACTCACTTCTTCGTCGTTTAACGTATATAACTTCCAGCCTTCGGGAAGAAGGATGTTTGAAAGCTCTAAATTGTCGTACGAAGGCATAATATTGAAGCTACTTCCGGCATAATCCCATATGACGATAAAGGCGTCGTTTGTTCCAAAAACAACGGGGATTTCTTGATAAGAGCCTGCAAACGCATATTCCGTGCCCTCAAACTTTACGGTGTCGGCAGATGCATAAATGGCAACGCCATAGTTTACGCCTTCGAGCGTTCCGCCTTTTATCGTAAGCGTGCCGGAGTTGTTAACGGCAACGTCGTTAATGCCTATGAGTTTACCTCCGTTCATCGTGAAGACTGATGCTTCTTCGTTGGCAACGGTCATATATCCGGCGCCAGTTATGGTTCCGCCGTTCAAGATGAGCGTGCCTTGATTTTTGATGGTGGTATTGTTGGTGCTTGTAATCGTTCCGCCGTCAACGGTTATGGTGCCGTCTAAATTGTGTATTGCGTTACTCGTGCCGTCGATAGTTCCGCTCTTGAGGGTTAGCTCTCCGTAGTTCATTATTGCCCAATCGCCCGTGCCTTTGATTGTACCGCCACCAATAGTAATGTTAGCGTTATTTTGCATTACGTATGAGCCCGTACCCGAAAGGGTATAGCCTGCAAGGTCAAAGTTGATGGGTTGATCTGCCGTGGCGTGAACGATGCTTGCGCCGATATTAATATTTGCACCGAGGGTTACGTTACCGCCCTTTTGTAAAGCTTTTTGAAGCTCTTCGTAGGTATCGATAACTCCGTCGTCAACGATTTCCTCTTTAGCTATTATAGTTTCCTCTGCTTGGACCGTTTCGATGGCTTCGTCGTCATAATCATAGAGCGCCCAGCCCTCGGGGAGTATTACGTTAGAAAGAGGCATGAAGCTCGTTGCCGGTACGATTTTAAAGCTTTCGCCCTCAAATTGAGATATGTCGATACGCGCCTCGTTTGCATACCAACGTACGGGAGCGGTAAGACTAATAAGATTTAGGTTGCCACCGACAAATTTTACCTTGCCACTAATTGCAAGAACGGCATAAGAACCGCTGATAGTTCCGTTAGCAACTGTCAACTCGCCTTCGTTGATGATTAAAGTGGTTGCGGTGCCCGAAAGAGTATAACCGGCTAAATTGAAGTTTGCCACAACGCCTGAAGGCACGTGAGCGCTTTCTATACCGAGATTGATATTTGCGCCGAGGGTTACGTTACCGCCCAGCTCAAGTGCCGCTTGCAAGCCCTCGGCCGTCAAAACGAGGTAGGTATTGGTATCTCTATAGTAAATATAACCGAACGAATACGGGCAGTTATCGCAAACGCCGTCTTCGTTGAAGTCTTCGTGGTTGGGTTTAGCCTCAATTGCTATTTGGCTACATGAGATACAATATTCTGCAGTGGTGCAATCATCGTCTCCTACTTGAGGAGTGTGGGCTGGCTTCGCCTCAATCAGTACCGTGGGACAGTAAACGCATACTACCGCGGTAGTACAATCGTCGTCATCGCTTTCTTCTACGTGTTGGGGCTTGGCATACGTTAAGATAGTGGGGCAGTGGCTACAAGTTATTGCCGTGGTGCAATCGCCGTCATCCTCGTTTGCAATGTGGTTGTCCTTTGCCGGAGTAATTACCGTATGGCAAACGTTACAAACGGTAGCAGTGGTGCAATCGCCATCGTCAAGTGTCGGGACGTGGTCGGGGTTTGCATGAACTATTACCTCACCACATTGCTTGCAAGTTATTGCCGTGGTGCAATCGCCGTCGTCATCCATCGGGGAGTGTCCGGAGGAAGGTTCCCCGACTGTACCACAATTATTGCAAATTGCAGGATTGTTGCAGTCTGCCGGCTTCCATTGGTGAGATACCGCTCTACCTTGACCGCAAGAGTTGCAAGTTTCATCGCAATCATTGTCGTATACGTGGCTACAATCGGTCTCGCCACAAGCCGTTAAGCATAACGTTATGCATAGCGCAATAGCGCACGCTATAAAAAGTGCCTTTAGTGTCTTTTTCATAATTTCCCTCTTTTTATTAATTAGCTTTAACTATTATAGAACACCAATCTATAAAACTCAATCAATTTGGGCTATTGGTTATTTAATCTACTTATCTCAAAGAGCTTTAAAAGCGGTCTAAAAAATACCGAAAGAGTTATAATCGCAAAGATAACTTGCGGTAACGTAGCATAAAGCGAGGTAGTAGCGTAGCCAATGGCGGAATTACGATCAAGCCCATAGTAAAGTGGGGTAATAAGGTTATCGAGAGCGGTAAACAACACTACGCAGAGGACGGCAACCATTATTACCAAAACGTGGTGTTTGGGGGTTGCTTTGTGCTTAAAGCGGTTACCTATAAGCCCGAATATCGTAACAAACAGCGGATAGTAAATAAGGTATAAAATTATTACGCTTGGCATAAAGCCAAACAAAAAACATCTTAATATCGAAAAGGCTACCGCGACTATTAACGATCTCTTAATACCAAAGTAAAAGGCAAAGCTTGCAAGGAGTACGGTAACGACCTCTATGCCGGATATTGCAGATAGCGCAACCTGCCCACCTATAAGGAGGGCTACGTAAACGCCTATTAAAGCTATCTCTTTGGTCTTACTCATTAAAACGATTGATATACCCAAATATAAAGGTAGTCTTTGTTGATTTTTAAGCTTTCGGCGCCGAGGGTGGCAGAGCCCAAAGTTTTATCTTTATATTGATACGTACCCCAAGCGGAATTTGAAAAGTTAGGATCATCGGTATAAAGCATCCAATAGCTATTGAGGGAGTTGTGGATATCGTTAATTTCGGTAATCATACCGTTTTCGACCTCATAATCGAGCTTATCCTTTTCGTCGAGATACTCCATATAATCGATAAGAGTATCGCCGGAAGCGAGGTCGTAGTTATTGTCAATGGTAATAACGACTTCGTTTTTATTTTTGGAACATCCTGCAATCCCTGCGGTAAGGATAACGGCGATAAGCAACAATACGGCGAATTTCTTCATAAATGCCTCCAAACAAAAAATTGCGCGGAAATCTCGCACGCAAAAGAAAAGTATTGCTACTTAATGCCCTATTCTTCCTTGTCCAAGATATCAGCATGCTACGGGCGGATAGGTAATCGGACTTTAACCGTAATGACTGTTGCGACGGATTTCTACCGTGCTTCCCCTACTTTTAGTAAAAACAATTCGCGCCCTGTATTAATTTACCTAATTGTACCACGATATAAAATACTTTTCAATGGTTATCGCCAACAAAAAAGGCACTCTTGCGAGTGCCTTTTGAGAATTATTGATTGGGCTAAACCGTTTCGTAAACAACTTCTATTGCCGTAACTTTTGCTTGACCATTGGTTTTTGTTCCCGTATTACCAACGCCAAACGTAATAGATGTTGAATTTACCTCCACTATGGTTCCAGAGCTTACATTAGAACCATTATACGTTAAACACCCTGTGTTTGAAACGTTATATGTTATTTTAACCGAAACTATTTTATATCCTTCCGCGACTTCTATTTTGAAACTCGGTGATTCCGTTTGGTATAGCCTGTACTCAGAACCACTATCGTAGTACTTACCAGTATTATCTTTGCCACTTGAGGTTACGGTTACAACATCATCTAATTTAAATGAACTATATTTATTAGAATTAGACCAACCGTTTTCCGTCTTTAAAGTTGCGATGGTTTTGTTTACGGTTGTCTTTACCCCGGCGGGTGTTTCAGGTTCAGACGATCCCATATCCTTATCGCAAGTATCGCACTTGTTGTCGGAATCGTTATCTGCGTGCTCGCCGGTTGCAGGGATTTCTTCGCCACCTGAAATATAGTTTCCGCAATCATTACACCAAATACCAGCGGTTATGCCAGCCTCAATACAGGTAGGTGCAACTTCTTCCTTTTCTTCGGTGTTTTCGTGTTCGCCGGTTGCAGGGATTTCTTCGCCACCTGAAATATAACTTTCACAATCATTACACCAAGTACCGGCCTCTCTTCCTTCTTCAGCGCACGTGGGAGCTTTATAGGCATCTTCTCTTACGTCAGTATGCTTGCAAGGTGGAGCAATATAAATTACTTCGATTGCGGTAATACGAACTTGACCATTTGTTGCCGTGCCGGTATTACCTACTCCAAAGGTAATAGTTGTATTGTTAACGTTAACTACACTTCCCGACGTTACGTTGTTACCATTGAGCGTTAGGATGCCGGTCTTGTCTCTGCTATACGTTATCTTAACCGAAACGATACTACCACTACCACCCTCTGCCACAGATAGCGTTAAGGCAGGATTTTCGGTTTGATAAAATCTCCAGTTGGTACCGCTTGTATAATATTTACCGGTATTTCCACCGCCTTTAGCCGTTGCTGTAATGTTTTTATCAATATTTACAGCTTCGTATTTTGTGTCGTTTGCCCAACCAGTGGCATCGGCATAGTCTGCGATAGTTACGTTTACCGTCTTCTTCGTCGAGGCACAAGTGGGGCAAACGTTACCTTGAGTAAAGTCGTGGTCTTTTTTACTATCAGCTACAACGTGGCCACAGCCTTCGCGCTTGCAATAAGCATCTTGCATGCAAGTTGCTTCAACCATATCGTGACCAAGAGCAGAGTCTTCTTCAACGTAACCACAGCCTTCGCGTTGACACTTGGCATCTGTAACACAGTCGCCAGTTGTCATATCGTGACCAAGTGCGGGAATCTCGGTTTGAGCGACTAAAACCTCGTTGCATACCGAGCAGTGCTTGCCTTCGGTAAGACCGCTTTCAGTACAAGTTGCGGCTACGGCTTGGTCGACAACTTCAGAGTGACCATTCTTTGGAACTACGTTGTCCGTCTTTGTTCCATTACATAAAGTGCAAGTATAAGTGGTGTAGCCGTCTGCAGTACAAGTAGGTGCGGTTACTACGCCATCATCATACTCGTGATCGCTTACTATGTAAGCGCCCTCAACAAGCAAGCTGTGAACACCTTCTACAAGCTTATTGGTATAGGTGCCGTCTCCTTGATGGTTTGCAGGGTTGAACGCTACGTACTCACCGCCGTATACGTTGATTTCTGCCCAAATCTCTTCATCTTCACCTTCCCAAATATCAAGGGTGTAAAGGTATCCGTAGCTATTATCTTCCGCAACGAACTTGCCATCGAAAACGTTGATTACGGAGTTGGTGCGTGCGTAAATAGTGGTGCATCCGGATGATACGTATTCGCCACCATAGATGTTGACGGTTGCGCCGTCAATAGCGGAAAGTACGCATACCGTTTGGGCTTCACTGTGTGTTGCCAAGAGTTTGCCGTCGCCGTTAATATTAAACGTTACGTCGCCTTGTACGAGGAATACGTCACAAACGGACTTTGTGCCGACTACAGACTCGGTGCTCTTTGCAACGTTAGATGTAATGGTCTTACCATTGAGGTATAAGGTTGCATCTTTAGTGATGGTAATAACGCCATTGTCAAGAGTGATATTGTCTTCCAAAATAACCGCGTAGCCACCACCGTTGAGGACGGCCTCAAGGTCGGATGCATTGGATACTGCAATGGTTGCAGTGTTATCAACGTCATCTAATACTTGAGAAGTTCCGCAGGCGCACTCTCTAACGAGCTTTAATACGCCGTCGATGATTTGATAAGACTTGATATTGTGGTTGTGATTGAGTTTAGAAATAGGACGGGTTACAACGTGGGTTGCATCGTTTGCGCAAACTTGCTTTTCTTCACCTTCTGAAGTGCAGGTTGCAGGGGTTACTACTTCCCATGCGCCATATTCGTGAGCATTTTCATCGACGTCAACGTAATTGTCTTTTATTTCGTGACCACAACCACAAGTATAAGTGGTATAACCTTGTGCCATACAGGTGGGTGCGGTTACTACGCCAGTATCGTAATTATGACCAGTAGCATCAATAGGCTCGGTCTTGGTGTGTGCGCTATCGTTTGCGCACTCGTAACCCATAGTGCCTTCAGTAGTACAGGTAGGCTCTAAAATAACGCCGGTTTCTTGCCAATCGTGACCGAGCTTTGCTTCGGTGTAATCACAATTATCGCGCTTGCAATAACCATCATTTTCGCAATCAGCTTCTACCATATCGTGGCCAAGAGGATCACCAAAAGTAAAGGTGCTGGAAAGGTTTTCGTCATGTTCGCCACATACGCAAGAAGTGTAATATACGGCTCCCGATTCGCAAGTTGCCGGAGCCTTAAGGTGCTTTTCTTCTGCATTTCTATTCTCGTAGTTGTGGCCTGCAGGCTCGCCTACTTCAAAGGTTTTCGAAAGGGTTTCATCAAAAGCTCCGCAAACGCAAGACTTGTAGTAGATTGCACCGAAAGTGCAGTTTGCTCCGCTCTTTAAGTACTCGTCGTCAACCTTTTCTTGATCGTAAACGTGGTCTTTAAGTTCACCGTATGCGTTACCGCAAACAGCGCAAATTGCAAGCTCATCACAACGGTTACTGCCACCTGAACAAGCTTCGGTTATTACGTGGCTATCATCGTTAGCGCATACCTTTTTGTGGTTGCCGTTTTCGCCTTGAATCCACTCGCCGTATGCGTGTCCTACCGCACTCACTTCTTCAGTCTTTGTATGGCTACCGTCGTTTAAGCAGGTATAGGTTTTAACGCCCGTTCCCTCACAGGTTGGTGCGGTGGTTACCTTGCCTTCATCCCAACTGTGTCCAAGAGCAGGTATTACCGTACCTTCCTCTTGATAATCACAACGAGAGCATCCTAGCTTGCCAGTGAATCCTTCCCCTTCGCAAGTAGCGCTAATACCGCTATTGTCTTTAACAACGAGATCGTGACCAAGAGGCTCGATATCAACTTGTTGGCTCTTTCCACATACCGAACATCTTTGGAGTGCTTTGCCGGACTCTGTGCAAGAAGCCCCTCCCATTACTATCTCGTTTTCCCAAACGTGCTCGGTGCATTGTTCTCCCTCTAAATCAACGGGGGAACAGGCACTAATAGTAAGTGCGAGCGCGCCAATTAGAACGACTACCAAGATAATTAAGCGACGTGACATACCCTTTTCTCCTTTGTGAGTATTAAAAAACCACAGGCGCAGTGTGCCTGTGGTCATAGAGTTAGTTTTGTGCGGTTGAAAGAGTATCCATTTGGAAACGGAAACAATGCATGCGTTTTAATCGTAAAAAGCAATGCTTACCCACCTCGATACTCCTTCCTCAACGATGTACTATATAAAGTATAACAACTATAGTATTATAAAGCAAGTAAAAGTTACTTTTATTTTGCGCACGCTCGCTTAAAAAAAATTGATATATTTGCTCCCCTCTATGCGTATAACTGCCCTATCTCTACGTTAAAAGATTGTTGCATAGCGCCCTCCATCGATTTTATTGATTATATTTTATACGAGTGTTGCTCGTAAGTCAACATAATTACGAGATTGGCTCGTACAATAATGGTATGAAAGATACTATTGGTAATCGCATAAAGGAAATACGTCAAGAAGCTAAACTTAATCAGTCGGAGTTTGGCAAATTGCTAAACGTCTCACAAGACACCGTTTCCCTTTGGGAAAACGGCAAAAGTTTACCACTTGTCGAACACGTTATCACGATTGCAAATACCTTTAACGTTTCGAGTGATTTTATCTTATGTATTAAGGATTTTTAATATAAAAGGAACGGCATCCCGTTCCTTTTGTTTTATTTTTACGCACGCTCGCTTAAAACATTGATATTTATTACGCTTCGTTAACAAGTTTGCCCGTCATAGATTCAATTTCTAAACAAAGAACTACCGTATTCCTTTTGTATTGGGCAATCTCGTTAAAAATATACTCCGTATCGCTTGTAAACCGTTTGGAAAAGGCTACCATTAACTCCTCCGTCCAGTCGTTTACAACCCGAATACGTCCAAAAATTACAACGCTTTTGACGTTCAAAGACCAATGTCCCTCCTTTTGAACGCCCTTGTCGTAAACACAAAAGGATACCTTGTCGCTCGTTGCAATCGCATCCATCTTGTGCCCGACCTTTCCGCTGTGAAAATAAATCTTATTGCTTTCTTCGTCAAAATAATAATTGATGGGTAATGCGTACGGGTAGCCACCCTCTCCGTTGACGGCAAGCACCCCTCTTAACTCATTATTAAGTATCGCCTTGCACTCTGCAATAGATAGTTGTTGCTTCTTTCTCGTTAATTCTCTAAACACTACGCCCTCTTAAACGGTTGTTTGATTCTTCGTTAGTTATAACAAATAAATGGGAAAATTTCAAGACCTTTTCTTTTTTAAAAGAAAAACTCGACCTTTTAAGTCGAGTTTTAGGTGGTTTAGTTTTCTATGGCTTACGCTTCTTGTTCGCTTGATACGTACAAGGTTTCGGGATGCTTCTTTTGGTAGAGATATGCGCCGATAATCGGGATAAGGGTAAGTAGAGCTACGCAAGCTGCAATAAGGAATAAGTGCCACGAGGGAGTGTAACCGGGAACGACCGCGCCGTTTTGCTCCATCTCGGCAATATAGATGCCGAGGTTATTGACGATAGGCTCGGCAATAACGGGGCCGGAAATCATCGGTACGAGCACGTAGAACACAAGTCTTACGCCCTCAAGCTGTCCGCGTTGGGATTCAGGATAGAGGTTTTTACACCAAATCATAAGCGCTTGATAGATGCACATATATCCACCGCCGACAAAGATAACGCCGAGTATTACTACTGCGGTCATGGCAGCACCCGTTCCACTCAACGCGCCGGTGATACTAATTATACCCAAGCCTACAATGTTCATAAGCAATGCAACGATTAGCACGGGAACAAACTTTTGTTTGTTGATAAACTTGCCTGCGATGAGGGTGAAGGGGATAGCAATAACAAGACCAACACCAAGCCATACACCGGCGATACCGGTATCATATCCCAAGGAGTGGATGAAGTAAATGGTCATGTAAGGGAAGTAGATGTTAAAGCTAATGAAGAACATTGCAAAGATGCAAAGAACTATAAGGAGTAGCTTATTTTGCCAGAGTAATTTAAAGTTAAAGGCTTGAGCGAATTGATGCCAAAAGCCCTTTTCATCAACGTTGGGGCGGAGGGTGGGAGCATCTTTAACCGCCCACATGCAGTAAACGCCTACCAAAATAACGAAGGTGCCCATGATGAGGAAGAAGGCGAAGTAGCCTACCGCATCGATGATGATACCGCCGATAAGAGTTCCTACGATGGTTGCAAGAACGGGTTGAACTGCAATAACAGCGCCGAGAGGTCCACGGTTTTCGGGGGTGGTGATATCGGTAAGGTGGGGGTTGAAGCCGGCATCGTTACCGAGAGATCCGAAGAAGGACATAAGAGCATCTGCAACAACGACCATCAAGCCGAGAGCTACGACGTTGCCTGCAAGGGAGCTACTTTCTGCGGTAAAGAAATCTACAACGCCGAAAAGTATAGTGAATATACCCCAGAAGATATAACCCCAAACGATAAAGGGTTTACGTTTACCGAGGCGATCGCTCCACGTGCCGGAAAGGAAGGTGGAGAAGGTGGTAACGATTGCAGAAACGGAAACCATTGCGGTAATAATCCACGGAACTGCACCGATTTTACCATAAACGAAGGTGTTAAACCATTGGTTTTCGATATTCCAAGCGAGCTGACCTGCAAGGCCTGCAACCCAAATAACGATCCACGTTTTAGCACCGAGGCCGGATTTCTTTTTTTCGGACATAGCATTATCCTCCTTGCTTTATGATTTCATTGTAATACAAGAGGATATTTAAGTCAATATTGATTTAGCTCGACATCCCACCGTGGGAGCATGTCGACGTCTTCGTTCTTCCTGCATATAAGACCGCGGAGAAGCGAGCAAGACAAACAAAAATAAAAAGCCCCCAATGGGAGCGTACTAATACGTACGTGACCTGCAGGGTGCTTTTATTTGGTTATGATATACTGCGATAATCATATGCCGTCGGTTAGACCGCGGAGAAGCAAGCAAGACAAAGAAAAGGGCGCAGCCACGACACGAGCGTACTTGACGTACGTGACCTGCAGGGAGCTTTTATTTTGTGAAGTATTGCGATGGTTATATCGGCCGATTAGACCGCAGAGAACCGAGCAAGACAAACAAATACAAAACCCCACGACGGGAGTGTACTACGACGTACATGACCGAGTGGGGCTTCTGTTTATTTGTGAAGTATTGCGATGGTTATATGCGGTCTACTTGTAAGAGCGTATAAACTCTTTATAAAAACAAACACACTCGCCTACGTTCCAAACCTTAATATGCTCGTTGGCATTGTGGATGGTGGCGTATTGCTTGGAATCAAGGTCTATGGGAGCAAAACGAAGGATGGCGTCGGCTACGTCGCCAAGGTGGCGAGCATCGGTGCCGGCAGTTAAGATGAAGGGCGAAACTATTACGTCGGGGAAGTTTTTGTTAAGGACGGCTTTAAGCTTCTTAAACTGCTCGGAATCCACCTTTGAGGGCACGCAATAGTCACGTTCGGTTTCCCTAACTTCGACATTGTACTTCTTGGCAATCTCTTTAAAAGCTTCGATTTCCTTGTATAGAGTATCTTCCCTAATGCATCTGAAGAAGGCGGTTGCCTTTGCTTCAAGCGAAGTGCCTTCGATCTTTGTAAAGCTCATGGTCGTCGATAGCATTGCGCCTGCAACGGGGCTTACTTTACCCATAAGGTTAAGGAGTAGCTTTTTGAAAATGCAGAAGTTACTAAAGACAATCCTTAACGGATAAGGCATATACGGGGCGTGGGTGCGGAAGGTCGCTTCCACCTCGGGAGCAAAGCCCTTTTTGAATATCTTGCTATCTTTGACTTCAGAAATGAAAGCGGAAAGATTATCGATAGCGTTTTCTTTGGTGGGGTTGAGACCTACGTGGCCCTTTTCACGCTTGGTGGCAACGCACTCGTAACGATGACGTCCCTTTTCGTGGACGGCTACCATTGCGCTCTTTTCCTTGACACCGGGCATCATCTTCTCGGTGATAGCTCCGCCCTCGTCAAGAACTACGTCAAAGTGAAGACCTCTTTCCAAAAAGTATTTGTGGACCTTGGGGAATCCGTCACCGGCAACTTCTTCGTTGTTGGACGATCCTATAAAGACGTTAATACCCTCAAAGTCGTATCCCTCTTTGAGAAGCTCCTCAACCGCCATAAGCTCTGCAAAAAGCGGTGTCTTGGTGTCGATGGTCCCCCTGCCGTACATCGCTCCGTCAACGACTTTAGCTTCAAATGCGGGATGCTCCCACTCCCCTTCATCGATTACTACGTCGTGGTGGGACATCAAAAGAATATTCTTTACGGCGTTTTTACCGCTTATTTCGTATAGAAAACAGCCGTCAAAATCGTGCTTAACTGCCTTTGCGGTTAAAGTGGGAAAACGATCTTCCAATACTTTATAGAATTTTTTGTACTCATCGGCATAAGTTCCTTGCTCGTCGTAAACGGTTTTGCAACGGATCATGTCGGCAAGAACTTCAGTATATTCTTTGAGTTTTTCTTCCGAAACGTTTTTGCGGGTAGCGTTTACCGTGACGCGAGCTCTACTCGAAAGAAGGGCTTTTATGAGGATATACGCTAAAAATATAACGGTGCATCCGCCAATAACGGAGCCGACAATTATACCGCCCATATTATTCGGCCTCCTTTTGTGCTTTTAGCCTATCGATATTTTCAGTAACCTTTTTGTCATTATATTTATGGAAGAATATGATGGAAATCACCGTAAATACGCAAGCAAAGATGCCTGTGAGCTTAATGCCGAGTAAGCCGACCTCCTCTCCTTCCTTTGCACCGATAGCAAGAACGCTGGAAACAATAACCATTGCAACTGCATAGGCAATTTTTTCGATGAAGGTTTTGGTCGCGGAGAAGATACCCTCGCGGTTAACGCCCGATACCAAGCAATCCTCTTGGATGATGTCGGAAACGATGGATTGGGGTAAAACGTTGATTGCTGCAAAGGGGAAGGCTACCAACAATCCCATTATGATACCTATAACAAGCTCGTAACCGGGAGCAAGCGCTGCGATTTGGTCGCCGAAGAAGATAAATGCAAACACTACTGCAAAGATATAGCTACCGATCAAAAGCGGGAGTTTTTTATTGAACTTTTTGCTGATTTTAACAATGAGGGGGAAGCAACCTATTGCAACGCCTATTGCTACCGCCATAACTATGAAGGATTGACTTTCCTCAACGCCAAGAAGGGTGGTTATGTAATAGAGCATCGCCGTTTGGAAGAAGGCCATCGAAATATAGCTTGCGAGGTCGCCTATGGTGAAGATGAGGAAGTTCTTATTCTTCAAAACGGTAACAAAGGACTTAAAGATGGAGTCGGAGGGTACCGATTGCTTTTTGACGTAATCGTTTTCACGGAAGGCGAAAGCCGATGCGAGCAAGCAAGCCATACCGACGGCTGCAAATATAGTAAAGACCAAGCGCCAAGAGGTAATGGCGTCAAATCCTGCCTTTTTGAAGAAGCTAACGAACAAAGTGGTTGCGTACATAACGGCACTTGAGCCCATAAAGAGCGCGGTACTTACTGCGTAGTAGCCTACTCTTTTTTTGGCATCGGGGATGATTTCCGGAATTAGTGCGCGTTGCGGAATATAATATAAGGTATAGGAAACGTAGTAAAGAACAAGGAAAACTCCTACCCAAACTGCGTTAGCCGGACTACCTGCAGGGAAGGGTGCAAGGAAGATTAGTAGCACCGAAAGCGCATACGGTATTGCAGAGATGCGCATAAAGGACATACGTCTGCCGTACTTACTTTTGAGCTTATCGCTCCAGTTTGCAACGAGCGGATCGGTTACTGCGTCGACAACCTTGCTGATACCGGTAAGGAGCGCCATGATGGTAATAAAGCCCAAAAGCTTATTGCTCGGCAACAGCGCGGTAATACCGGACTTAACTGTCGGCTGATAGAAATACAAAAGATAGTTACCTATCATACCGTTGAACAATCCCTTTGCTACGTCACAAAGGAAAAACTGATAAACCTTACCACGTCTTAATTCTTTAGTATCCATACTTTTCCCCTTTTAAAAATGTTATCCGCGTTCTTTATAGTACAAAAGGCAGTGACAGTATCCCTCGAACTCGGGGTCTTGAATCTGCGCTTTGAACTCGTCGCATATACACTTGTATTCTTCTTTTTTACCTATACGGCAAGGGCAGTAGCCACCCTTTGCTTTGAGGCCTTCTTTGATGCGTGCAACAACTTCTTTATCTTCGTTTAAGCGAATTTTAGGTGCCATAATATACTCCTTCGAGAGCCTAAACTATTTAACAACCGACGAGGTCATCTTTTCTTGTTTTACCTTTTTATCGATGACGTGACGGGATGCAAGCTCTCTATGTATTTCTTCAAGACTGATGCCCATTTGTAGCATAAGCACCATGGTGTGGTAGGTAAGGTCTGCTATTTCGTAAACGGTTTCCGCCTTGTCGTTAGACTTTGCGCCAATAATAACTTCAGTACATTCTTCGCCAACCTTTTTAAGAATTTTATCCAATCCCTTTTCAAACAAATAGGTGGTGTACGAGCCTTGTGGCATCAAGCGTTTGCGCTCCTCAAGCATGGCGTATAAGCCTTCAAGCGAAAATTCCTTGAGCTCCTCGCTTTCCCATAAAGGCTTGTGGAAGCAACTTACCTCGCCTAAGTGACAAGCCGGTCCTTGAGGCTCTACCATTACTACAAGCGCATCGTTGTCGCAGTCGGCGGTTATAGATACTATACGTTGATAGTTTCCGCTGGTTTCGCCTTTCAACCAAAGCTCTTGCCTTGAGCGTGACCAAAAACAAGTAAGTCCCTTTTCAATGCTGATTTTAAGGCTTTGCTCGTTCATGTAAGCAAGGGTAAGAACCTTTTTGGTTATAGCATCTACGACTATAGCCGGTATCAAACCTTTCTCGTCAAACTTTAAATCTTTAATATCTATCATACGTCCTCCTAAATTCTCATAGGAATACCCTCTCGGGCAAGTTGTTTTTTAAGTTCCATAATGTTGACTTCACCAAAGTGGAATATCGATGCGGCAAGACCTGCATCAACCTTGGGAAGGGTATTGAATAAGGTGATAAAATCTTCTGCTTTGCCGGCTCCGCCCGATGCGATAACCGGTACCGATACGATTTTGCAAACTGCATCCAACATTTCGAGGTCAAAGCCCTTTTTGACTCCGTCGGTATCGATAGAGTTGAGGACTATTTCGCCGGCTCCGTTATCTACGCCACGCTTAATCCAAGAAAGTGCTTCCATGCCGGTGTCTTCTCTACCGCCCTTTGCAAAAACGCGAAACTCTCCGCCCACTCTTTTGACGTCTGCAGAAAGTACAACGCATTGGTCGCCGTAACGCTTTGCCGCTTGATAGATAAGGTCGGGGTTTCGTATGGCGCCAGAATTAACCGATACCTTGTCCGCACCACATTTAAGCACTCTGTCGAAGTCGTCGAGGGAGTTGATCCCGCCACCAACGGTAAGCGGTATAAAGATGGTTGAAGCGACCTCTTTGAGTATGTCGGTAAAAAGAGCTCTGCCTTCCGCCGATGCGGTAATATCGTAAAAGACAAGTTCGTCCGCGCCGTTTTCGCTATAATACTTACCGAGTTCTATGGGGCTGGATACGTCCGAAAGACCTTGGAAGTTTACTCCCTTTACCACTCTACCGTTTTTGACGTCCAAGCAAGGAATTATACGCTTCGTAATCATTTTGCCACCTCGATTGCCTCTTGGAGCGATATCGCCTTGACGTAATACGCCTTGCCGATAATGGCACCGTATACACCGCGTGCCGATAGCTTCTTGACGTCGTCAATGGAGCTTACTCCGCCGGATGCTATTAAATCAATGGAAAGCTCCTCCGATATCTTTTTATATAAGTCGTGATTGGTCCCTTGCATCGCGCCGTCTTTGGAAATATCGGTGCATATAACCGTTTTTACGCCAAGGGCTTTGAGCTCCTTAAGGAAGCTAAACGCCTCGTAAGCGGATTTTTCCGTCCAGCCTTTGATTGCCACAAATCCGTCTTTGATATCCACTCCAACGGCTATATGGTGCCCAAACTCGCGGATTGCTTCTTTTAAAAACTCGCGGTCGGTAACTGCCGCCGTGCCGAGAATTACCCTTTGAACACCTATGCTCAAATACTTTTTTATAACCTCGATACTGCGTATGCCTCCGCCAACTTCAACAAAAAGACCGCTCTCTTTAACCAACTTGCTGATGGTATTAAGGTTGGGAGTATCGCCTGTCTTTGCCCCTTCGAGGTCGACCACGTGCATATACTCCGCGCCCGCTTTCTTAAAGTCCAAAGCTATTTCGACGGGATTATCGCTATACACCGTCATCTCGTTATAGTTGCCTTTGTAAAGGCGTACCGCCTTGCCTCCAAAGAGGTCTATTGCAGGAAAAATTTTCATCTAAACCTCCCTTTCGCAGAAAGCGCGCAGTATTTTAAGACCTACTTCACCGCTCTTTTCGGGATGGAATTGGCATCCGTATACGTTACCGCTTGCTACTGCCGCAGTAAGTTCCTCACCGTATTCAGCGGTTGCAATTACGCTCTCGGCGCAATTTGCGCCATAAAAACTATGTACAAAATAGGCGTGGTCGCCTTCGTTAAGATACTTAAAAAGCGGATGTTTTTTTTCGCCGAAATGCAAGGCGTTCCAACCGATGTGCGGAATCTTATACTCTTTGGGTATCACTTTGGATATAGGCTCTATTTCGCCTTTTATTAACGATAACCCTTTATGTTCGCCATACTCGTAACTCTTGTCGAACAATAGTTGCATGCCAAGACAAATCCCTAAAAGAGGTTTGCCCTTTTGGGCTTCTTCTATAATTACCTTATCAAGTCCTGTTGCGCGGAGTTTGTTGACGGCATCCTCAAACGCCCCCACTCCCGGTAGCACTATTTTGTCGGCATTTCTTATAACGGCTTTTTCTCCGCTAACAATAACTTCGGCACCGATTGCCTTAAAAGATTGTGTTAGCGAATATAGATTACCTACGCCGTAATCAATAATAACAATCATTAAAGTACTCCTTTGGTGGAGGGGACTTCCCCTTGAAGCTCGGGGTCGACACTCACTGCTTTCTTAAGGCTACGAGCAACCGATTTGAAAACACACTCTAAAATGTGGTGAGCGTTTTTGCCGGCAAGTTGCCTTACGTGTAAGGTAATGCCTGCATTGGCAGTAAACGCTACCCAGAACTCATCGTTGAGTTCAGTATCAAAATCGCCTACTTTATCAGCTTTAATTTCGATTGCGCCCACGTAATAACTGCGTCCGCTTATATCAACCGCACTCAAAATCAAGGTTTCGTCCATAGGTAACGCGGTATCTCCATAACGAGTAATACCCTTTTTGTCGCCAAGTGCTTCCTTGAACGCTTGACCAAGCGCAATACCGATATCTTCAACAGTATGATGATAGTCAACTTCAACGTCACCTACGCATTTAACGGTCAAATCAAATCTGCCGTGCTTGCTAAAAAGAGTTAGCATGTGATCTAAAAATCCACATCCGCTATCTATTTTGCTTACACCTTTTCCATCTAAATTTAAGGTGAGAGCTATATCTGTTTCGGCCGTCTTTCTCGTTATTTCAGAGTATCTCATTTTTACTTCTCCAATATGGTTTTTACTGTGTCGATATAGGCTTGCATTTCTTCCATGCTACCAATAGTTATCCTATTATAGTCTTTGATAGGCGCCTTGTTAAAGTGTCTGACAAGTATACCGCGTTCTTTTAGCTTTAAATATAATTCCTTGCCGTCAATATGTTCGCATCTTGCAAAAATAAAGTTGGCTTTGGAATCGGTCGTCGTAAATCCGAGCTTTTTCAGCTCTCCTACCGTCCACTCGCGGTTTGCGATGATGGTGCGACAGTTGTTCTCAAAATACTCGGCGTCTTCGAGAGCTCCCACGCCCGCATACTCCGACATACGATTTACGTTATACGGATTAGTAGAGTAACGTATGCGATTAAGATCGTCGATTATCGCCTTACTGCCTATACCGAATCCCAACCTTGCTCCCGCCATGGAGCGTGATTTGGAAAAGGTTTGCGTAACTAAAACGTTGTCGTATTTCTTTATAAGTTTAACCGCCGACTCGGTGCCGAAATCAACGTACGCCTCGTCAACGACCACCACTCTATCGGGATTGGCTTTTATAAGAGTTTCGATCTCATCGATAGATAGCGCGATACCGGTGGGGGCGTTGGGGTTTGCAATAAATATTGTACCGCGCTTATCTAAATAATCGTTTATATCCAAGGTAAAATCCTCTTTTAGAGGAATTTCCTTATACGGAATCCCGTTGACGGATGCAAATACTTTATAAAAGCCATAGGTGATATCTGCAAAAAGCGCGGGGGTTTGAGCGTTACAATATGCCATAAACGCAAAGTTCAAAACTTCGTCCGAACCGTTTGTTACTATAACGTTTTGAGGCAATACGTCATAGGTTTTTGCAAGAGCTTTTACAAGATCGGTAACGTCCGGATCGGAGTAGCGCATCACCTTTTGCGCCTCGCGACAGGCGTACTCTACCGCCTTTTTAGAGGGCGGAAAGGGTGACTCGTTGGTGTTGAGTTTAACGTACTTCCTTTCCTTGGGTTGCTCGCCGGGAACGTAGGGAGTAAGGCTATTAAACTTATCGACTAAAAACTTACTCATATTGCTCCTCTATTCTTACTACGGCGCTCTTTGCGTGAGCGGTTAGACCTTCCTTTTTTGCAAAGTATTCCACCTCTCTTGCGACTTTAGCAAGAGCCTCTTTGTCGTAATAAATGTATTGCGTTTTTTTAATAAAATCGTCTACCGATAGTGGGCTCGAAAACCTTGCCGTACCACTTGTGGGTAGAGTGTGGTTGGGACCAGCATAGTAGTCGCCGAGTGCTTCGGGACAATATCTACCGAGGAATACCGAACCTGCGTTACGAATAAGCGGTAGATAATCCATTGCGTTATCTATAGATACCTCGAGATGCTCGGGCGCTATAGCGTTGGCAACCTCGATTGCTCCCGTTAAATCCTTTGTTACAATTATTTTGCCGTTATTGTCTATGGATGCGCGAGCGATTTCCGACCTTTCAAGTAAGGGTATCTGCTTTTCGAGTTCTTGGGATACTAAAGTGGCAAATTCATAACTATCGGTTACCAAAACCGCCGATGCCATCTTGTCGTGTTCGGCTTGTGAAAGCAGGTCCGCCGCAATTACTTTTGCGTTGGATTTATTGTCCGCAATAACCATAATTTCGCTTGGTCCTGCGATCATATCTATACTTACCTTGCCGTAAACTTGTTTTTTGGCTTCTGCTACAAAAGCGTTGCCGGGGCCGACTATAACGTCAGCTTGCGGAATAGTTTCGGTACCGTATGCAAGAGCGGCGATGGCTTGAGCGCCACCCACTTTATATATTTCATCCACTCCCGCAACGTAGGCTGATGCAAGTATAACGGGATTAACTTTACCATCCTTGCCGGGAGGCGTTACCATAACGATACGACCAACTCCTGCAATTTTTGCAGGTATTGCGTCCATAAGAACGGTGGAGGGGTACGCCGCCGTTCCACCCGGCACATATATGCCGGCTACCGCCATCGGTATTACCTTTTGCCCGACTATTACGCCACCCTCTTTTTTAAGCTCAAATCCCTCTCTTTTTTGGCAAGAGTGGTACTCCTTAATGTTGTTAGCAGCCTTTTTGAGTATCTCTAAAAACTTGGGTTCCGTTTGGGCAAGCGCTTCATCTATTTCCGCGCCCGTTACCTTAATATCCTCAAGTAACACTTTATCAAACTTTAAAGTGTACTCCTTAATCGCTTTATCGCCACCGCTCCTAACGTTTGCGATTATTTCCGCAACTATAGCCGATAGGTCTTTCTTTTCCTCTACCGCAGTAAATATTTCCTTACGGTTGGTTAAGTTGTCGTTGTAAATTTTTATCATACGTTCTCCGTTTGCTCCTTTAAGCTTAAACGAATCTTCTCTATTAGATCTCCCTTGAATTTGTATCCCGCTTTGTTCGCTATAAGCCTTGCGCTTATCGCCTCGAACTTGTCGATAACTTCAAGGTCGTTTTCTTTGAGGGTGGTACCCGTTTCCACTATATCGACTATTACGTCCGACAACCCGAGTATAGGTGCAATTTCAATCGAACCGTTTAGCGTTATGATGTCGATATCTCTGCCCTGCGCCGAATAATAACTCTTTGCTACGTTGGTAAATTTGGTAGCTACCGTCAACGTGCGATTGCGATCGTCTACAAAATCCTTTTTGCCGGCTACCGCCATATGACACTTGCCTACCTTAAGATCAAGAAGCTCGTATACGTCGGGATTGTATTCCATAAGAATATCCTTGCCTACTACCCCCACGTCAGCAGCTCCACGCTCTACGTAAATAGCTACGTCCGAGGGCTTAACCCAAAAGTATCTTACTCCCTTTTCTTCATTTTCAAATATAAGCTTGCGACTCCCTTCTTTTATGGACGGACACTCGAAGCCCGCCTTCTCGAACATCGCATATACCTTTTCGCCAAGCCTGCCTTTGGGAAGTGCTACGTTTAAAGTTTTTGCCATATTACACCTCCTTGCCAAGCTTAAACAGCTCGTCGAGATATACCGCAAAACCTATCGCTTTGGATTTGCGTCCCATCTTCTTCATAAGATTGTCGTACTCTCCGCCGGAAAGAACACTCTGCGGAATACCCTCTACAAAACCGTTGAACGCCACTCCGTTATAGTACTTTAGGGTGTTGATAACGGAAAAATCTATTACCAATCTATCACCGTACCCTCTATCTTCAAGGGTTTTTACAACCTCTTTGAGTTCTTCAACGGCAATCGAAGTGGCATCGTTGATTTTGAACGCATCGAGCGTGCTTAAAACTTTATTGGGAGCTCCGCATACGTTAACAAGGTTTAAGATTACCTCCGTTTGCTCGGCGGTTAAACCTGCTTGCTCGCAAATCTTTAAGATGCCTCCACGGTTTTTTGCGCCAAGATATCTGGTCAGCTCTTTAGCAAGCGTTCCATTGATGCCGTACTCGTCCAACACGCCCTTTATGACGTCAAGGTGAGATACCGCAAGAGCAACGTTTTTGCCTATTACCTCAAGACTCTTTAACGCAAGTTCCAACACCTCGGTAACCGATGCTTGATCAATAGCACCTTGACACTCTATGCCAACTTGCATAATCTCTTTGAACGAGCGAGTTCCCTTGGATACTCTATAAACGTTCTCGTTATAGTAAACCTTCATTAACCCATCGCCGTCTTTGCCGTTTTTGATAATCGATAAGGTTACGTCCGGCTTAAGAGCCATCAACCTACCATCCGTGTCGGTAAAAGTGATTACCGAGTCGGATACCAAAAAATCTTTGTTGCGGACGTATAGGTCGTACTCCTCGAACTTGCTCATTTTATATTGTGCGTATCCAAACTTTGCATATAAAGAACGCAAGGTCAAAGCAACGACTTCTTCTTTGGATAAAACGGATTGAAAGTCCATTACTTATTTTCCTCCAAAACCAATTTATAACCGCCCTTGCCATAGTTAACGCATTTGCTAACACGGCTGATAGTTGCCGTCGATGCGCCGGTAGTCTTTATTATTTCTTGATAGTTTGCCCCTTTTGACAAAAGCTTTGCAACCTCAAGACGTTGGGAAATCGACTCGATTTCCTTGATAGTAAAAACGTCTTCAAAAAACTTACGGCAGTCGTCAACGTCTTTGAGCTTCAAAATTGCTTCAAAAAGTTCGTCGTATTTTTCAATTGAAAATCCCATGTTTTACCTCACTAAAGTGGATTGAGTTTAAGTTTAGCACGCTAAAGCATAAAAGTCAACACTTTTTATATAATTTGTCGCGCGTGCGAGCGTGATATTGATTTATAGGTCAATCTATGTTAAAATGGTTTGGTCAGGAGGCAAATTATGAAGATTTTAGTATTAAACGGCAGTCCTAAAGGTAAATGGAGCGTAACGTTACAAACTACTCGATTTTTAAAGCTCACTTACCCCGAGCACGAGTGGGAAGTACTTAACGTAGGCGCACAAATCAAAGCTCTCGAAAAGGATTTTTCGCGCGCAAAAGAAGCCCTCGAAAACGCCGAGCTTATAGTGTTTTCCTACCCTGTATACACCTTTATCGCGCCCTATCAACTACACCGCTTTATTGAGCTTATTAAGCTAAATGAGGTATCCGTTGGCGGTAAGATAGCTACCCAAATTAGCACGTCAAAGCATTTTTACGACGTTACCGCACATAGGTATATCGAAGATAATTGCGCTGACCTTGGCTTAAATTACGTTCGCGGTTTAAGTGCCGATATGGACGATCTTTTGACCACAAAAGGTCAAGGGGAAGCTAAAGCCTTTTTCGAGCGCGTTTTATGGTCTATCGAGCAAGGCGTATACGAAAAACCTTCCGTTCAAAATCTGCCCTTTACCCCCGTCAAGGCGACCTTCCCCGAAGCTTGCACCTTGGAAGCGCGCCCCGGTGACGTGGTTGTTATTACCGATGCGACCGAAAAGGATGAGAACTTAAATAATATGATCACTCGGTTACGCGTCAACTGCAAAAAGGCGGTGCGCGTTGTAAATATTTCGGAGTATCCTTTTAAGGGCGGTTGTCTTGGTTGCTTCAACTGCGCTGTAAGCGGTAAGTGTATCTACAAGGACGGCTTTGACGAGTTCTTGCGTAACACCATCCAAAAGGCCGATGCCATCGTTATTGCGTTTGGCATCAAGGACCACTCGATGGGCACCACCTTTAAGCTGTACGATGACAGACAGTTCTGCAACGGCCACCGCACCGTAACTATGGGCATGCCCATGGGTTATCTTGTAAGCGGTAACCTCCAAAATGAAGAAAACCTAAAGACCATTATCGAAGCTCGCGCTCAGGTTGGCGGTAACTTCCTTGCCGGAGTCGCAACCGACGAGGTAAATCCCGATAAGGAAATCGATGATCTTTGCCGTTCGTTAGAGCATGCTCTCGACACCAAATACTGCCCTCCCCAAAACTTCTACGGCATCGGTGGCATGAAGATCTTCCGCGACCTTATCTACCAAATGCAAGGATTAATGAAGGCCGACCATAAATTCTACAAGGCACACGGCCAATACGACTTCCCGCAAAAGAAAAAAGGCAGGATGATAGCTATGTACTTTGTCGGCTGGTTGCTATCAAGCGAAAAAATCAAATCAAAAATGGGCAACGCCATGAACGAAGGTATGTTAATGCCCTATGAAAAGCTGTTTAAGAAGCTCGAAAAGACAAAATAAAGAGTTTTACTCTTTAAATCGGATGCAGTAGCTCCAAATTATATTGACTTAAAGTGCACTTTAATGTAATATTTATATGGTGCGCTTTTTTTGCGCCCTTAAGAGGTAATATGAACAAATTATTTACTACAAACTACACCGAAGAACGTCGAAAGATCGTTAGGATCGCACATATTGTTTACGGTGCTTTGCTAACGCTATGGACGATTGCGGTAGGCGTGCTGTTTATCGTATCTTGCGTAGGCGTTTTTAAGTCGGCGGAAGTATCCCCCTTTACCGTGGAGGCTATAGACGCTCACTTTACCAAAATCGCCGTACCGGTAATAATACTGCCTTGCCTAATCGTTGCGGGCTTTATCCTCAACCTTTTATTCCCCTTGGAACAAAAGAGCAAAACCGGTACCGATACCAAAAAAGCACTTGCTTCTCTTGCACAAAAGGTAAACCTTGAAAATGTAGATTCGGGTGCCAAAAAGTGTGCAATTAGGGAACGTAACTTCCGTTTGATAGTATCCGTTGCCGTTGTCGTTGTCGCGATATGCGCTATAGTTATATCGTGTGTATTCGCCTTTGATGCAAGTCGCTATAGTGGCGAGGAGGTAAATAAGTCGGTTGCCAACCTTACCCTTGTAGTATTACCTTCCGCTATTGTCGCTTTCCTATTTTATTACGGTGCGGAAATCGCTAAAAAGGTAAGTAGACAAAGGGAGCTTGCGCTTCTCAAAGAGTGTGTAAAAAAGGATAGCTCTTGTCTTGCGAAAAAGGGCGAAAACGTACCTACTTACGAACATAAGATTGTTGCTAAAACGCGTGAAATTTACAATAAGGTTTTCTCCTTCTTTATCCGCAACGGTAAGTGGACTTTGCTTGCTACTCGCGTAGTTGTTTTGGTTGTCGCGGTAGTATTTATCGCGCTCGGCATCGTTAACGGCGGTATGGCCGACGTTCTTGGTAAGGCGGTGCGTATTTGCACAGAGTGTATAGGATTGGGTTAATATTATGAAGGAAAAATTATTAGGTTTTTATCAAAAGATTAAAAAATATTTGCCCAGCAAGCGTAGACTTATACAAATTTATTCTATGCTTTTGTTCAATGCAAATATCAAGGGCTTTGTTACCGGCACCATTTACCAAGGTCCCCTTAAAAACGTTTGTACCCCCGGTTTAAACTGCTACTCTTGCCCCGGAGCAAGTATGGCTTGCCCCTTGGGTGCTTTGCAAAACGCTCTTATAGCGTCCGACAAGACCGTCCCCTATTATATGATAGGCATAATCTTGTTATACGGCTTTTTGTTCGGCAGATGGATTTGCGGTTTCCTTTGCCCCTTCGGCTTGGTGCAAGACCTTGTATATAAGATTAAATCACCCAAAGTTAAAAAAGGTCGCGTTACTCGCGCCTTTAGCGGTTTGAAATACGTCCTTTTACTACTTTTTGTAGTGGTTATCCCGCTCGCGTTTATCATTGAGGATAGTATTATTCCCGCTTTCTGTAAGTATATTTGCCCGGCCGGTACGCTTGGCGGTGCAATAGGTTTACTTTCTAACCCCGCAAACACCAATCTATTGACCATGCTCGGCGGATTATTCACTTGGAAGTTTGCAGTTCTTGTTGTAATAATGGTAGCTTGCGTGTTTATGTACCGCTTCTTCTGCCGTTTTATTTGCCCTCTCGGCGCATTATATAGCTTGTTTAATAAGATCGCTCTGTTTGGTATTACCTACGATAAATCGAGCTGTATCGACTGCGGAAAGTGCGTAACACATTGTAAAATGGATATTCATCACGTAGGCGATCGCGAGTGTATCAACTGCGGTGAATGCATACCCGTTTGCCCCACCAAGGCTATACAATGGAAAGGTGGTAAGTTCTTGCTACACAAAAACGAAATTGATGCTCCCGTAGCTCAAAAGGAGGCCGAAAATGACTAAACAACGCATTTTACAAATTGTTGTAATAGTACTTATGGTTGCCCTTTTGACCGGCGCATTGGTTTACTATAACGCTATCGATAAAATACCGACCACAGATTTTGAAGAAGATAGTGGTGACGATACTACCGATACTCCCCCCGGTCCTGACGACGACTTTATACAACCGCCCACCGGCAATACCGTTGGAAAAACCTGCATTACTTACACCATGCGTAACGTCTTTGGAAGCGAAACTACCAATATTTCAGACCTTCGCGGTAAAGTGGTTGTACTTAACTTCTGGGGCACTTGGTGTGGCCCTTGCAAGGCGGAGCTTCCCTATTTTAACCAGCTTGCATCGGAGTATCCTGATGACGTTGCGGTAATAGCCGTACATACCAAATATCTTGAAAATACCGCCGAAGATTACGTTACAACCACCTATCCGGGCTCTAAAATGATATGGACTTTTGACGATACTTTAAGCGGTAACGTTGATAAGTATTACACTCGCCTTGGCGGGGTTGGGACCTATCCTATGACGGTAATAGTTGATGCCCGCGGTGTTATCACACACCATATCGTAAAATCCATCCACTCCTACGACGAGCTTAAAGGCTACGCTTTGGAGGCAATGGCGCAAGAGTAAACACCGGATAGGTTTTAAGGCACAAAAAAAGCAAGGCTCTACGCCTTGCTTTTTCATTGTGTGGTTGCGCTTATTGCGGTAACTCTACAGCACACTCCATTTGGAAGGAGTCTGCTTCGCCGTTAGCGGTGGTTACTGCGATAAGAGTGCTGGTGGATACAGGGATCTCGATGTAGTAAACGCCATTTGCAAGCGTACCTGAAGTAACTTGGTCGGCAAGCGTTGCTTCGTAATCTTCATTGGTATCCGTATAGAAACTGATGACTGCGTTAGCATCGCTGATATATACGTAGTATGTTTCAATTTTACTACCTGTTTCAACACCTGCGTTTAAGCTATAGTATACGGTTGCGCCTGCATTAACGTTGACGGTTACGCCTGCTTGGGGAGGTGCTTTTATGCCTGCTTCCCAAACGTAAGGAGCGTTTGCAGAGCCGTTACGAACAAGTTTAAAGTTGTAGGAGCAATCATAGAATTCTTCGTAGTCGTTCTTACTAAAGCTTACGTACTCTTCCATTTTGGTGTAGCCTTGAGGAACGGCACCGTTATCAACGCCTACTACATAGTAACCGATGGGACGCTCGTTGAGAGTAAAGATTGCATAACCTTCGGCATTGGTTAAAGCGGTTTCGTGGATGGTGTAGGTACCACCGTTTGCAATATAAACGGTTACCTCTACGTTAGCAATGGGGGTGCCCTCTGCTGCTACCAATACCTTATGTTCCGCGGTGGTATCTTCATAGGTAATGGAGAAGTTGACAATACCATCGCCAACAACTACTACTTCGATAAGATCCTCTGCAAAGAATACGCCGGAAGCCTTTTCTTCGCCGTTGATTTTGAAGGAAACGTCATCGGTGCTTGCAAGGGTAACTCTGCCGTTAGCGGGCATTGTAAAGGTATAGTAAACTTCACCGGTCTTGATGTTTGGTGAAACACTGGTGGGATCACTATCGTTAACGCTTACTTCATAAGGATAAGCTTTAGTGCCCTCTTTAATTACTACTAAATCGATACCGTCAACGCCTAAATCGGCAAGAGCGGTAATCTTGAGGATGGCGGTTTCGCCTGCATCTTCTTCGAGCGAGATTTGGAACTCGTCGTTTACAACGTCGTACTCGTAGGTGTCGCCGTTGTAAAGGATGCTAATGAGGTTGGTCGCGGTCTTAACGTGGGTATCTACTGCATTGGGGATAGCAACGTAGACCACTTCGCCCTCGTTGAGTTTAACGTTAAACTCGCCGTACTCGGTAAGATACAAGGGAGCGTTTGCGCTGGAGCCTTGATCTAAAGCGTCGTTAATATTGATAATACCGGTGATGATGGTGTTCTTGGTGAAGTTGATAGCGGAGTAGCTGGATCCGTCTTGGAGACCGTTAAGGACTGCTATGTAGTTGCCGTAGGGAGCCAAGATGGTTGCAACACCTGCTTCAACGTCCGCAGAAGCAACTTCGTTCAAGCTATAATCGTATAGGGAAACGGAAAGTCCATTGTAACCGAGTTGGGGGTTGGTACGAGATACGTTTACAACGTAGCTAACTTGAAGCATCTTCATGAATTGAACGCTTACGTTAGTGGTGGTAATTTGTTGAGTGCCTTGATCGTTCTTACCTAACCAAAAGTACTCGGGGTTGCCATCTTTGTGAGTTGCTACGAGGTAATAGCTATCTTTTACCATACTTAAAGTGAAGGTACCGCTTGCATCGGTGATTTCTTCTTCAACGAGGGTGCCTTGCTTATTGTAGACGGATATTTTAATATCAGCCATAGGATCACCACCGAACATATTGGTTACAGAGAAGGTGTAGTTCTCTAAAAAGCCTGCAACGGTAAGGGTTTCTTCATAGTCGCCCTCATCAAAGTTGAAGTGGGTAACGCCAAGCTCGATGCCGGGAAGAACGGTGTATACGTTGGGGAGGGAGTTGATGGTAATGTAACCGGCTCCGTTAAGTTGTGTTTTAAAGGTGGTAACGCCGTTTTGGTCGGTAACTTGGGGAAGTAAGCAGTTTCCGCCGATACATACTTGAACTTCTGCGCCTTCAACGCCGTAGCCGTCGGTATCCTTGAGGATTACTTTGTAATTGTAGTAAACCACTTTAACGATATCGTCAATTACGAGGGAAGTAGAGTTTTTAGCAAATTGATAGGGAGCATCGTCGTAATCGTAATCTTCTGGGGCGCTTAAAATAAGAACCTCTTGGAGCTTACCGGGAACGATGCGGAAGGTAGCTTTACCTTGAGCATCGGTGGTTTTGGTTTCGCCGTTTTTGGTGTCGACTCTGATTTGAACGGAAGCGCCGACTACGGGATTGCCGGAGGTGTCCTTGAGGGTAACGAGGTACTCGGTTTTGCCGTCGCCTGCGCCGGTATTGCCACCGTCGGTGTTACCGCCGTCAGTGTTACCGCCGTCGCCGGCAGGGGTCATATCGGTAGAACAGTTATCGCATTTAAGATCGCCGTTAGCGTCAACGTGCTCGGTGCATTTATTGGAGCAAGCAACGAGAGCACACGCCATAACGACTACTAATAAAAGAGAAACTATTAAACTGCACTTTTTGAAAGATTTCATAATGGTGCCTCCTATATAATAGTAGTGAGTAATAATATTAAGATTATAATACAAAATTGATAATGTCAAGATAAAATTAAGTAATCCACCCTACCATTATCTGAAAAATGCGCATTTTTTAGTACATTTTTGCAAAAACACAGCATGGTTTATGAGGATATAGACCGCGAAGAAGCAAGCAAGAGGAATACAAATAAAAAGCCCCCAATGGGAGTGTACTTTGCGTAAATGACCAAGTGGGATTTGCTTGTTTGTGAAGTATATCGCTAAAATTATTAAACTGCTAAACCGCATAGTTTAGATGATAGACGAACAAAAATAAAAATCCCCCAATGGGAGCGTACTACATCGTACGTGACCTGCAGGGGGATTTTATTTTGTGATGGATATCGCTAAAATATGCGGTTTAGCTAAAATATGCGGTTTAATTGAAGTAATAGCAGGCAAACAACCACGCATCCTCCTCCACAATACCTAAAGCGTTAGTGCCGAAAATGTGGGTTTCGGATTCAAGATCCCACCAGCCGTAATAGTCGCCGTAGAGTTGGATGCCATCTTTTAAGCCTTGAGTGAGGGGGTAAAGACCGTCTTCACCAACTACTTCCAAAATATCTAAAAGGTATTGGTGATAGGATTGCTTGCGAACGAAGTTACCTTCTTCATCGTAAACGTAACAGCCAAAGCGGGTATTGGCGGTGAGGTGCTCAAACGATACCCAGCCACCTTCAGGGATGTTGTCGGGGATGTCGTTTAACAATACGTAAAGGATGGGACCGTCTATAGAATTAAGGTGATAGTAGCCGTCGTTCTCGTTATACACTGCGGTTACGTTGGTGTGAATATCTACGTTGGTGAGGGTTCCACTCTCGTTTATAACAACTTCGGTGGGAGCGGTTTCGGGTACGTATTCAATCCACGGTTCAGTCGAAGGATCCCATGCAAGGTCACCCACTCTTTCAATCAAAAGGGTGCCCGTTCCGTTACCTATGATACCCTGAACAGAGAAAACTAATTTTGTGGTGGATGCTTCGATTTCTGCATCGGTAACGCCGGAACCAATGTATTGAGCTTTAACGGTATAGTTGAAAGACGCCCTATCAATGCGGTCTTCTTCTTCGCAAATATCCTCTTGAACGTAATCGGTTATTCCGCATGAATTAAGCTTTACGCCGGTGTTTGCAACGTAGCTTATTTTATATTCGCCGGACTCGGAGGGAATCCATACAAAGTAGGTTTTAGCTGTAGTTGTAAACGTCGAGCGGAAGCCACCGATGCCTCTTACAATATAGCCGTTCGGGCGCTCGTCACCAATACCTGCGAGCATTAGCGATACGGTTTCATCTTCCGATACCTCGCCGTAAAGGGTAACGGTGGACTCTACTACATCTGCAGTAAGAGTGCAAGCACTTTCGTCATAGTAATAGGTGTCGCCGGTAAAAGTTAAAGTATAGGTGTAGCTATCCTTTACCAATCTGATTTGAGCTTTGCCTTCGTTATTGGTGGGCTTGCTTCCCGCCTTCACTTCGCCTTTATAGAAAGATACTATAACGTTAGGCATAACGTTGCCGACTGCATCTTTGACGGTTACGGTGTAAGAGGTTTTGCCGTCGTCTACGTCGGTGTTTCCGCCATCGGTATTGCCACCGTCAGTGTTTCCGCCATCGCCTGTAGGGGTCATGTCGGCAGTGCAGTTGTCGCACTTAAGATCGCCGTTAGCGTCAACGTGCTCGGTGCAAGGCTCGTCGGCATTACAACCGATAAGTGCAAAACTCAAGGTGCTAACTACCAATAGGATAACTAATATCTTGGTTAATTTTTTGCTCATTTTTATATCTCCTTGGCAAACCGTAGCTCGCCATTTTGTTTGAGTTTAGGTTACTTTTATCGCGCTTTAGGTGCGCTAAATTGGTTATTGTTGTTGTAGCTCTATTATTTGCTCAACGCTTGTAAAGGTGCGTTGAACGTAGTTCTCGGCGGTAAAATAACTAAAGATTGCTTCCACTTCTTCTTGGCTGTCAAGTGTTCCAAATATACCGCAAACCACACCGTAACGGTCAACCAATACCGAGGTGGGATATCCTGTTCCGTTGAACACGTTAAAGTAAGAGGTATCTGCTTTTGCTACGTCGAAGGTCAAGCCCTTTTGCGCTTTAAAAGAGGTGATTTCCGATAAAGTATCGCCACTCGAAGTATCGAGTGCGATAATGGATACTTTGTCGGAATAATTTGCGTACGCCGAATTGATATAGGGGAATTCCTTTACACAGAAGGTGCAGTTGATATACCAGAAGTTTATGAGTACGAAGTCCTTGCTCTCAAGTTCCTCGCTTAATTTGAAGCTACTGCCGTCCGTTGTGATAAAGCTAAAGTCGTGCATTACGTCACCGAGGCGGTAGCGGGTGGGTAGGGTTGTATCGCTTATAACTTTAGAGGTTAATACGACGTCCGCGCGTTTGTTGGTAAAGGTGTAATAATCTTCAACAACGTATCCCTCGGGCGCGCCTTCTGCTATCTTGATGCAGTAACTGTCGCTTACTAAAATCTCGGCGGAATCTTCTCCGTTAGCATCTGTGGTAAACGGTCTTATTACCTTACTGAAGGTGTTGTCGGCATAAAGTTCTACGATGGCGCCTACTACGGGCTTGCCCCCTATCGTCTTGATACTTACGGTGTAGGTCGCTTTGGTGGGTGCGTCGTCTTTACTTGCAGTATCGTCGTTACCGTCGGTATCGCTATCGGGCGCAGTCAGCTCGATATCGCACTCGTCGCACTTCAAATCGCCGTTAGCATCAACGTGGGTGTGTTCCTTTTCGCATGCACAAAGTGCTAAAGTCATCGCTAAAGCAAGTATTGCAATTATAATTGTTGTTAGAAGTCTTTTCATTTTGTCTCCGATTGAGAGGGCCTTGCGACCCTCTCATCAGTAGTATTTTTATTAAGCTTCGGGTCCGATGGTCTCGTAGTAGTAGCAAAGCTTTGTCCAGCTGTTTACTACGTTTTTGAAGGTATATTTATCCATAAGCTTTTGGAGTATTGTTGCAAGCTCGGCGTTAACCTTAACGCAACCGCGAATATTTGCATCTTCGGTATAGTAAGGACTATCGGTAGAGCCACCTTCGCCTTCTCCAACGTAAATTTGAGCGTAGTAGCTTAACATGGTTGCGGTATAATCGCCACCGCCGTTAACGGGGTTGCCGTCCTCGTCCACACCAAAGTTAAACGCACCACGACCGATTAAGGTGTGGAGGTTTTGAGAGAAGATGCCGGTTGGTAAGCTTAAATCAAGATAGAGCTCGTTGCCGGGAGCTACGGTTTCGGCGTACCAGCAATCGGTTGCTTGGTCGTAAACAGCCTTAACGCCACCTGCAATAATGGTGTTGGTCATTTGCTCATTCTCATCAGTGGTGGTGGTAAATACGCCGGGAGATGCATAACGGAAGATCTTTGCGGTTTCGCCAAGATACTCGACCTTGAAGTAGAAGGTTCCTACTGCGTATACGTCATAGTACGCGATGTCAATATAATAGGTTTGACCGGCTTCCATATAATAGTACATTTCGACGTTCTTATCGTCTACGTCAAGGAGTCTCTTGTAATGATCGTACTCGTATAATTGGATAGATTCGTTCTTATCATAGTCATATTGGAAAATCCAGCCGTCTACTTCTTGATCGCTCTTGGATTCAATGCGATATGCGCCGGATACCGTGGGCGTAAATGCATACCAATAACCACGAGGCATTACAACTCGATCGTAGGTAACTTCGTTGGGGAACTCATCAAGACCTGCCGTTGCATTTGCAATGGTGGGATATGCCGAGAAGGGAGCAAGACCAACGATGGGATCTTGGAGTTCTTCTTCGGTGCCGTATGCATCGTAGTAAGAACAGAATTGCAACCAAGTGTTTGCTTCATTATTCTTGTTAACGCGAGCAACTATTTCCAAGAGCTCTTTCAAGCGTTGGTTTACTGTACAGAAGCCGTTAATCTTTGCGTTAGAAGAATAGTTGCAGTAGTAGTTGATAATTTCGGGACCATAGTTAACGCCACCTTCGATAACCTTATCGTTATAAGCGTAAGTGTATACCGATTCGGTTGCGCTAAAGTTGGAGTAACCCATCATGTTAGCAAGGAGCAAAGGTCCGTTTGCGCTTCCTACGTGATAGTATCCGTCTTCATTGTTGAATACCGGAGTAATATAGTTTTGGAATCCCAAACCGTATTTATCGGGATGCGTAGCAGCCTCTCTCGGGATGTAGGTGGCAACGTCGATATCGTCCGCGTCAACAATGCGGAGGTCGTCGATAAATACGTTATCAAGGGTGTTTTTATCAGCGTATGCTTGGTCGCTGTCTTTTAAGAAAATCAAGGTTACTTTGTAGGTGCCGTCCTCGTTTGCAACGTAGGGATAGCAGGTTTCCCACTCGGTGGACTCACCGGAAATTTGAAGGATGTCGTCACCGTTTACAAGAACGTAAAGGATGTCGGAGCTTATCTCTGAAGAACAGAAATAATCCATACCGATTGCTTGTCCTGCAGTTAGCGGAATATCCATATGGATAATAGCGTACGAGCTATCCATATCGTGGATGGGGGTGGTAAGAACGGTTCTGTCGCCATCGATGGCTACGATAAAGGGCCATGCATATTCTGCATCGTCGGTGCCCGTTTCGGGATAGAAAGTTACTTCGAAAGCGCTACCCTCTTTTACAAATGCATCTGCAATAACGGAAGACTCCGCTTGGGTGATGTTGGGCTTCGGTATGGGGGTAAGCTCGCCGATACCGCTCAAAAGTTTTTGCTCGTAATCGTCACCGATAAAGTGATCGAAGGCGGCTTTGAAGGGTTTGGTTGAGGTCATACCACCGATTTCGATACAGCAGATAACGCCGTAACGGTCAACAAATATCGAGGTGGGATAGCCGTCGGTGGGGAAGGCGTTGAAGTATGCGGGATCGGCTTTTGCTACGTCAAAATTCAAACCGTGATTGTATTTGAACAATTGAACGTCTTCTTCGCTATCTTCACTAAAAGTATTTAGACCAATGATCGATACGTCGTCGCTATAAAGAGCGCCGTCAACTCCGTTTTGATATGCGCCGTATTGCTCTACCATGTAGGGGAACTCCGCTACGCAGTAAGTACAAGTGGTGTACCAGAAGTTGATCAAAACGAGATCGTGAGTCTTTAGCTCTTCGGAAAGAGTATAGGTTCCGCCGTCGGAAGTGGTTACGGTGAAGTCTTGCATAATATCACCGAGTTTATAGGGCAAAGGCAAACTATTGTTGGGGTTAGCTATGACGGAAGATGCCAAGGTAACGTTAGCCGTTCTGCCGGTGAATTGATAACCGTCTTCGTCAACTACGTAACCATCCGGTACGCTTTGTAAAGTTACTTTGTATCCGGTACTGATAGGTAGCGAAATGGTTGCCTTACCTTCGGCGTTTGTCTTCCCATAGTCCATATATTCTTCACCTTTCCAAACGTAAGTAAGTACGTCTTTCAAGGGCATTCCGCCTATGGTTTTTACGTTTACGGTATAGGTGCCCGTCGTGGTGCCGTCACCGGTGCTACCACCATCGTTACCACCGTCGTTGCCACCATCGTTACCACCGTCGTTGCCACCGCCATTGTTACCGCCGTCGGTGTTACCACCGTCGGTAGAGGGGGTAACTTCTACTCCGCAGTTGTCGCACTTCAAATCGCCGTCTGCATCAACGTGCTCGGTGCATTTATCGTTACATGCAACAAGCATCGCTGTAAGGATTACGGCGAAAACGAGGAGTACTGCTATCACCTTGTTTCTCTTCATATTTCGTTCTCCTTTATGCGCATAAATTATATCGTTTTCGGGTACGTTATGCGCAGGGTAAATTTTCACGTGATTATCATATCACGCGCTAAAATAAAAAGCAATCTTAATAAATATTTTAATTAAAATTTTAATTTTTATTTATATTTTTAGATTACTAAATTTTTACTGCACTATTTATATTATTTTTTTAAATATTAATAATATGGGCTTGCTCTTGCCACCTTTTTTGTGGTAACATTACCCTGCCACCTTTCGACGTGGGAACCCGATAAAAAACTACCCGATCAACTCGGCAAAATTAAGGAATATCGTATGAAAAAATCAAAGTCTTTATCCCCTATCTTGCTCACCGCAGTCACCGTGATACTCGTATTTATGATGGCTTTCAGCATCTCTTGCACAGAGATCGATGCACCCGGCGGTCAACTTAACGTTACCCCCACCGCAAAGCCCTTCATAAACAAGTTAACCGACCTCAAGCTCGACTCGACGGCATACTTTAACGACGACGTAGTTCAACAACTACCCTCTACCGTTAAAAACTCCGATCGCCTTTCGTTGATTATCCGCACCAAAAACCAAACCGTAGTGGATAGCTACGACGCTACCCCCACCGGCAAAACTCTTTTACAATACGCGGGCTCGCCCGAGGCTCAAAGCATCCGCGCGGAAATTAACCAAGACTCCGCTTCCCTCTTGAACGAGCTTAAAGATAGCGGTATCGATTACACCATAGGTAAATCCTATTACACCCTTTTGAGTGGCGTTGAAATCTACGCTCAAGCAGAGGACTTCTACAAAATTTGCAACGTTATCGGCAACCGCGCTGACGTTATCGTCGGTGAAGTTTACAACACCTGCGAAACCAAAGTCGTCGAAAACGCCGTTGACGTTTACGATACCGGTATATTCGATAGCTCCGACTTCGCTTACGACGGCACCGGCACTGTTGTTGCCGTACTCGACACCGGCCTCGATTACTACCACTCCGCTTTTTCAATATCCAACTTCGGTGCAGCTAACACCCCCGAAAAATTAGCTCTTGATTTAAACGATATTCAAGCCCTCGTAGCCGACACCGCAGCAAGCCAATTGGTACAAGGCTTAACCGCAGAGGACGTTTACATTAACGAAAAAGTCCCCTTCGCTTTCGACTATGCCGATTACGACAGCGACGTTTATCCCATCGCTCAAGATCACGGCACTCACGTTGCAGGTATTATCGCAGGTAAAGACGACACTATCACCGGCGTAGCAGTCAATGCACAGCTGGCTATTATGAAGATTTTCTCAGACGTAGAGCAATACTCCCGTACCTCTTGGATTTTGGGCGCTCTCGAAGACTGCGTTGTTCTCGGCGTTGACGTTATCAATATGTCAATCGGTACTACCGCCGGCTTTAGCCGTGAAACCGATAAAGAAACCATCTCCGGCGTTTACGACGACATCCGTGCAAGAGGCATTAACCTCGTCGTTGCCGCATCCAACTCCTACAACTCAACCTACAGCTCCGAGAAAAACGGTAACCTCGGTCTTACCTCTAATCCCGATAGCGCAACCGTTGGCTCGCCCTCCACTTATAAAGGTGCTCTTTCCGTTGCTTCTATCGAAGGCGCAAAAACCTTCTATCTCGATTACAACGGCACCATCATTTACTTCGAAGAATCCTCCGACAGAGTCGGTGAGGAAAGAGAATTCGTCAAAGGTTTGTTAGACGGACGTCAACAAGATACCCTCTCTATCGAGTATATTAAAATCCCCGGCGTAGGCCGTACCGCCGACTATACCGGCATCGACGTTCGCGGTAAGATTGCTCTCGTAAGCCGTGGCTCCAACACCTTCGAAGAAAAAGCTAACATCGCTGAAAAACAAGGCGCCGCCGCAGTTATTATTTACAACAACGTATCGGGCGACATCAAAATGAACGTTGGCGATACCACCATCCCCGCTTGTTCAATCTCTCAAGACGACGGCGAACTCCTCGCTGAAGCAGGTCGCGGTTCCATTACCATCGGCCTCACCCAAGCGGCCGGTCCGTTTATTTCCGACTTCTCCTCTTGGGGGCCCTCTCCCGACCTCGAAATTAAGCCGGAAATCACCGCTCACGGTGGCTCGATTCTTTCCTCTGTTCCGGGACAAGATTACGATCGCATCTCCGGTACCTCGATGGCTACCCCCAACGTATCGGGCGTTACCGCACTTTTACGCCAATACGTAAAGGCTAACTTCCCCTCTATTGCAAATGACAGCGTTGAAGTAGCCGCTATGGTTAACAAGCTCTTAATGAGCACCGCCGATATCGTTTACAACAAGAACGGCTTACCCTACTCCGTACGTAAACAAGGTGCAGGTCTTGCAAACCTCAACGACTGCGCCGATACCTCCGCCGTTATCGTAACCTATGATAAGAACGGTAACGCTATGGATAAATCCAAGGTTGAGCTCGGCGACGACCGTCAAAGAAAGGGTGTTTACGAACTCAACTTCGATATCGATAACTTCGGTACCACCGCACTTTCTTACGACCTCTCTTACTACGTAATGACCGAAGGCGTTAGCGAAACCAAAACCAACGACGGCAAAACCACCGTTACCGAAACCGCATACATCCTCGACGGCGCAAAAATTGATATCAACTCTGTTGTAGGCGGAACGTTAAACGGCACCAAAATAAGCGTTCCCGCAGGTCAAAAAGCAAGCGTAACCTTGACTTTAACCCTTTCGAATAAAGATAAAGCTTACCTCGATAGCTCCTTCGCAAACGGTATGTACGTTGAAGGCTTCATTATTTTGGATGGCGAAGGCGATACCACCGACCTCGGCTTCCCCTACCTCGCTTTCTACGGCGACTGGACGGTTGCTCCCATCTTCGACCTTGATTACTACGCAACCAATAAGGACGAGCTTGACGACTCCATCGACCTCCTCGACAAAACCTTGCCCGACGCTTACGCATCCCGTCCCATCGGCGGAACCTATGCTGACTACGTAAGCTACCTCGGCGCATATTACTTCGACCAAAAACCCGGCACCAAAATGATAGCCGCGGATAGAAAATATATCTCCCTTTCCAACCAAACCGATACTATCAACTCCGTTCGTTTTGCTTGGATGGGAATGCTCCGCAACGCAGCTAAAATCGATATCGTTATTACCGACGACGCTACCGGCGAGGTAGTATACTCCACCACCGACTACGATATACGTAAGTCTTACGGCGACGGCGGTCCTATTGCTCCCGCTAACGTAGATATCGAGTTTAGCGCAATCGAACACAACTTGAAAAACAACACCTCTTACACCGCAACCTTAACCGGTTATCTCGATTACGCGGACGGCGGTATCAATACCAACTTGAACAATACCTTCACCTTCCCCATCGTAACCGACTTCGAAGCTCCTATCGTTGAGGACGTAGAGTTCTACACCGAATACGATCGCGCTGAAAAGAAAAATCGCCTCTTTGCAAAGATGGCTATTTACGATAACCACTTCTCTATGGGTGCTCTCGTTGGATACGTAGGTACCGTTTACAACAGCACCACCGGTAAGTACGAGTTCTTACTCAACGGATTCGACCAATACGTTACGCCTATCTACTCCGAGCGCAACTCCACTTCCTACGTAATTTACGAGCTTACCGACCACCTCGACACCATTAAGGGCGCTAACGGCAGTTACTTCAAAAACACCTTTACCGTAACCGCTTACGACTACGCCTTGAACCAAGCAACCTATCAAATCGAACTCCCCGACGAGTATTTGGATTTCTACTTTACCGAAACCGAAATCACCTTAAGCCCCAACGAGCTTTACGACCTTGCTCCCCTCGTCTATCCCGACACCGAGTGGGCAGAGTTTATCGAGTACGAATCCAACCGTCCCGATATCGCAAGAGTTGTTGGCGGTAAACTGCTTGCAGTTAAGTCCGGTGCTTGCGTTATCACCGCAAAAGCTACCTTAAAGGACGGCTCCGTAAAGACCACCCAACTCCTCGTTGAAGTTTTGGCAAAGGGCGATGCCGGCTATAAGACTTATACCGAGCCCGTAGTATCTCGCTTTGCTCTTACCGGATACTACACCAACAAGGCTTATTATATGCTCGATAACACCGAAAGAAAGATAGGTCTTACCGGCGACGAGCGTAAATTTGCGGGTAACTATTCTTTGAGCTTATATCCCTCCGAATCCGTAACCTTACGCTACGACCTACTCGCATACTTCCCCGACGTTACCAAGGTAGAGTTTACCACCTCTAACGACTCCATCGTAACCGTTAACACCAACGGTACCTTGATAGCTCAAAAGGAAGGTCTTGCCACCGTAACCGCAAAGGTTTACAAGAACAATAAGAGCACCTTCTATTCTCAAGCAGTCAGAATTGAAGTCAAAGACCCCTACGTCAACAGCGGTCCCAGCTTAACACATTACTACGGCTTGGGCGGTTTGGTAACCATCCCCTCCACCCTCGCTATCAAAGATATAGGTTCCTTCGCCTTCTCTAACTTCGATTACATCGAAAAAGGACCTGACGACCTTATCAACGAAGAAGTTCCCGAGCTTACCAAACAATGGTACATCGGCGACAACACCATCGAGGAAGTTATTATTCCCGAGGGCGTCGAAACCATCGGCTCTTACGCCTTTGCTAACCTCACCGCTCTTAAGAAGGTAACCTTCCCCTCCACCTTGAAGAATATCGCGAACGGCGCATTCTACGGTTGCACCAAGTTGAAGACCCTCGTTGGCTTACAACACGTTAAGTTCATCAACCAACAAGCCTTCTACGGTTGCGCTCTCGAAGGTACTATTACCTTTGGTAATACCATCGCTATCGGCGACTACGCATTTGCAGAAAATAAAGCTATAACCAAGGTTGTTCTTTCCGCAAATACCCAATCGGTAGGACAATTCGCCTTCGAAAACAATACCGCACTCACTACCCTTACCATTAATGCCGAAAAATTAAAACTCGGTCAATACGTATTCTCCGGTTGCTCCGAGCTCACCTCTGTAAACGTAAACGCAGCAGTTATACCCACCGCGGCATTTAACGACTGCTCAAAACTCGCAAGCGTAACTTTAGGTAAAGATGTAGCCGTTATTGGTCAATACGCCTTCCGCAACACCAAAGTTAACAACTTTACCGTTGCAAACGGCAATACCACCTATAAACCCGTTCAAGGTGCATCCTACCTCACCAACGCAGAAGGCGACACCTTACTACTCTGCGCTCCCAACGCCAGCGGTATCATAGCAGTTCCCAACACCGTAAAGACCATAGCTATGGGCGCATTTAGCGGAAACGCCAACGTAACCGAAGTTATTGCACCCGGCGTTACCAGCGTTAAAGACTATGCTTTTGCAGAGTGCAACAAGCTCCAAAACGTAAGCTTTGCTATCTTAACCGAAATCGGCAACTACGCTTTCTATAAGACCGCTATAAGCACTATGCCCCTATTCAGCACAAAAGAAATCGGTAACTACGCATTTGCCGCAACCAAGTTAACCACCCTCACCTTTGGTGACGATATAGTTATAGGCGACTGTGCATTTGAGGAGTGTCAAGAGTTAAGTAGCGTAACCATCGGCGATAACGCAACTATCGGCAGATACGCCTTCAGATTACACCGCGAATTGAACTTCGAAGAACTCTTCTACACCGTAGACGAAGTACAATACTTCTATTACCGTTACACTTCCGCCCTTGATAGCTTGACTATCGGCGACAACGCAACGCTTAATAGAGGTGCTTTCTACGGCGCGTCTGAAATCACTTCCGTAACCATCGGCGAAGGCGCTTATATCGGCGACGAAGCCTTCTTTAACGCAGACGAGCTCACCACTATCGACCTCTCCAAGGCAACCTATATCGGTAATAACGCTTTCAGCGGTGACATCGTTTACGAATTTAAGGACCAATCCTTCAGCGAACCCGCCCTCAATGACGATAAGAGTGATTATATCTATAGATATTACGCTTCCGACTTAACTACTTTAGACCTATCCGCCGCCACCTATCTCGGTGATTACGCTTTTGCATATAACTTCGACCTCGCAAACGTAACCCTCGGCGCTGACGTTAAGAAGATTGGTGATTACGCCTTCTATATGGACGAAAACCTCACTTCTATCGACATAAGTAAGGTTGAAGAAATCGGTGAATATGCATTTATGGATAGCAACCTTATCTCCGCTACCTTAACCAACGTAGTTAACGTAGGTAAGTACGCGTTTATGAACAGCGCACATCTTGCAAGCGTAGCATTTGGAGTAAACGTTCAAAAGATTGACGAAGGTGCATTTGCTTACACCCCCGCTCTTACCACCGTCCAAGGTCTTGATAAGGTATCTTACGTAGGCGATTACGCATTTGCTTACTCCGCTCTCACTTTAGCAGATTTGAGTGGCGCTACCTACGTAGGCACTTACGCGTTCATTAAAGAAACCTATACCGCCTTCACTCTCACCCTCGGTAATAAGCTCCAAGAAACGGGCGACGCTCCCTTTGCTTTCTTAAACGTTCAACCCTTCAGCAAGGTTGTAACCGAAAGCTTCAACGAAAAGGATTACGACACCGTAACTTTGGACTACGATATTAACGATAAGTTTGTCGTTCGTGACGGCTCGTTGTACAAGAAGGTCGTTAAGGGCTTGGAACTCATCCTCAACTGCTCTAAAGAAAGCGTAATCGAGGTTGCAGAAGGTACCGTAAGAATCGGTGCGTACGCATTTGCAGGCAGTGACGTAGTCAACGTAATCTTCCCCTACACCGTTGCTTCTATCGGACATAAAGCACTATACGGATGCGATAAGCTCGCTATAGTAAACTTCAACTCCTTTGAAGCTCCCATCTTGGAAGAAGAATACGACCCCGAGTACTTCTATAGCTACGAGAACTTGCCCACTACCGAAGAGCATCTCTCCGAAACCCCCGACTTCCATGGTCTTGGCATCACCAAGTACTATATGTGGAACGCTGCAAGTATCCCCTCCAACGTTTACTACGGAGCAAACTTTAGTAACTACGTTGGTAAAGTCGATGCAAATATCGTATTGGTACGCCCCTCTAACGGCAAGTATTACGATAGCTTCATCTTCGACCAATACTTTGCTCTTACCATCGAGGGCGCAAGCGCTGCCGACGAAGTAACCCTTAAAGCTATTGCTGCAATCGCCGCTCTCCCCGACAGAGTTGCCCTTAAGGATAAAGCCTTGGTAGAAGCTGCTCGTGCCGCTTACGACCAAATCGCAAGCTTGGAGCAAAAAGCCCTCGTTCTCGATTACGCAAAGCTTACCACCGCTGAAAAGAGAATTAAGGACCTCGAGTATCTCGAAAATGAAGAAAATCCCTCCGCTCCCGTAGAGCCTCCTATCGAAACCCCTGAAGAAACTCCCGACGAAGGTATCGATAACATAGCTCCCGTAAACAACACCCCGAGCATGATACTTGCAATAGTATTTACCGCTCTCGGCGTTTTAGGCGCAGGCGTATTCGTAGCACTTTACTTTGTAAAGAAGTTCAAAAAATAAACACCTCGAAAGAAGGAAAATATAATGAGTAAAAGAAAATTAACTTTAGTCATCTTGATTTTGGTCGCTTTGATTGCGGTACTCACCCTATCGGCTTGCAAAAGCGATACCCCTTTTAAAGGTCTTGACAAGAGCGGATACACCGTTAGCGTAAAGTTTTTAGCTAACGGCGGTACCGTCAAGGGACAACAAGATATCTCTATGCTTGACGTCTATAATTTAGCTACCGCTAAAACCGACGAGAACGGCAATAAGCTTATCAAAGTTCTCGCCAACGATGACGCTCAACGTGGTCAAAACGCCTTTACAATCCAACACCTCTATTCCGATAGATATTACTTCGGCGGTTGGTATAAAGTGGAGTCCTTTGACGAAAACGGCAACCCGGTACTCGGCGAAAAGTGGAACTTTGATAGCTATCTCACCATTGATCCAAGCAAAGAGTATTCTTCCGACAGTCCCGTTTTATATCTTGCTGCAAAATGGGAGCCCTACTTTACTTTTAATATTTACGTTCTTAACGACCAAAATCAATTTGAACTTAAGAGCACCTCTCAACAACTTATATTGGATTATCCCACTTGGGATACTTCAAAAGGTGTTTTAAAGTATAACGATTACCCCACCATAACCGGCAAGAGCTTTGATAAAGCGTACACTTCTGCGGAAATGACCACCGAAATCACCGCTAACCTTACCGAAGCAGACATTACCTTTGTAGACGGCGTATCTCAACCTTACAACGTATACGTTACCTACAAGGACGGCGAGTGGTTTAACGTTTATAGCGCAAAGCAATTAAAGAGCCCAAAAGCTAACGCACACTACGTACTCATGGCTGACCTTGACTTCAGCGAAAGAGGCTCTACTTGGGCATTTGGCACAATGACCTTTAACGGCTCTATTTACGGCAACGGACATAAGATTAAAAACGTCGAAGGTGCATCTATAACCACCGCAACCTACGGCGGATTGTTCGGTAAGCTCGGTGCAAGTGCTAAAATTGATAACGTTGTATTCGAAAACGTAACCTTTACCGCAAACGGTACCATCAAGAACGAATCTGATATCGGCTTCTTTGCCGGTACTTACGAAGCGGGCACAACCTTTACTAACCTTACCTTTACGAACTGTAAGTTACTGCTTGCTAAAGGGTTATATAACGACTTTTTAACCAAGTGGACTAACGAAGATATCGTAATCGGTAAGTTTAGCGCAAGCGGTACCCCTAACGGCGTAGATACCACCGGTATCACTGTAGAACTTGACGAAACGATAACCGATGCCGACTTCAGAGTGGATGAAGACGACTTCGTTTACCCTGCATTTAACGGATAAAATAAAACAAAATATATATAAAACACTAATTTAGGAGGTAAATTCCCAAATGAAAAAGAAGTTGATTTCTTTTATCATCTGCTTCGCTTTGATTGCAACGATGGTTCTTCCCCTCGTTGCTTGCGCTGACAAGGGCGGAGAAGATGGCGGAGACAACGGCGGCGGAGATAACGGCGGTACTACTACCACCACTCGTCCCGACGCTCTCGTTTTAATGAGTGAAGAGTTGGACGGTTTATTCAACCCCTTCTTCTCCACTACTGCACCTGACGCTACTATCGTATCGATGACTCAAATCGGCATGATTACTTCGGGTTATGCTAACGGTGACGTAACCATCGCTTACGGCGATAACGAAGCAGTTGTAGTTAAAGACCTTAAACAAGAGTTCGACGGAACCAATACCACTTATACCTTTGTTCTTAAGAACGGTATTCGCTTCTCCGACGGTCATCCCCTCACCATGGAAGACGTTCTCTTTAACCTCTACGTATACCTCGATCCTGTTTACTTCGGTTCCAACACCATGAAATCGACCGATATCGTAGGCTTAAAGAACTACAGCACCCAAACCATCGCTTCCGGCAACGATGACACCGACGCTGCTCTTAACAACAGTGCTTTAGCTCTTGCACGTAGCCGTGTTGACGAGCTCATCAACTGCTTCAAAATTACCGCTCAAACCCAAACCGAGGGCACTTACGACACCACTTACAACGAGATGGTTTCGGCTATCGAAGGTTGGAAGGTTTCCAGCGACTATAAAAACGCTATCTCCAACGATACCGATTCCGTAACAAGTGCTAACTTAAAGGCTGACTACGACCGTACTCTCGAAGAGTTCCGCAAAGAACTTACCAGAGACTACGCAAGTGCAAAAGACGCTTACAGCGAAGAGCCCTTTAAATCTCGCAACGAGTTCCAAAGCGACGTAACCAAGTTCATGCACTACGAAGGTTACGTAGACGTTAAGTATGCTAAAGACGAGTTCAACAAGGATATTAAGAGCCAAATCGACACCGTAACCCTCCAATACAACACCGAGGTAGTTACCGATATGGAAAGCGCTATCAACTACGTTTACAATGACAAAGTTAACAGCGAGCTCCACATGATTTTACAATACTGGGCAACCGGTACCACCCTCTTAAACGATTATATTGCTCAAGCAAAGGAAGTTATCCTCCACGCAAACGTTGGCACCGGAGACCTTGTAGTACCCAACATCAGCGGTATCAAGTCCCTTGGCCACACCACCGACGTTCAATCCGTTACCATCGGCAACAACACCTATAACGTTGCTCACAACCACAATAGCGACGGTACTCCCTCCGATAACAACACCTACGACGTATTGGAAATCACCATCAACGGCGTTGACCCCAAAGCTATTTGGAACTTCGCTTTTGCAGTTGCTCCCCAACACTACTATGGTGAAGGATCTTCCGTTGGCGTAGATATTGCTAACAACAAGTTCGGCGTTGAATGGGGTACAAACGAGTTTATGGACGATATCGTTCAATCTCCCCGTAACGTTAAAGTTCCCGTTGGCGCAGGCGCTTACAAAGCAACCGACCGTAACAACAACGACAACCCCGATCGTAACGAGTTCTACCGTAACAACGTTGTTTACTTCAAGGCAAACAACAACTTCTTGCTCGGTACTCCCAACATCGAAAAGGTTCGTTACCAAGTAATCAGCGCAACCAACGCTATCGGCGCTCTCGATTACGGCACTATCCACTTTGCATCTCCCCAATTCACCCAATTCAACATCGACCAACTCAACGGCATGAAGTCCAAGGGCATCGAAACCACCTACACCGATCAACTCGGTTACGGCTACATCGGTATCAACGCAGGTAAAGTACCGGATATCAACATCCGTAAGGCTATTATGTGCGCTATGAACACCAAACTCGCCCTCCAATTCTACTCCCCCGGCATGGCTGAAAACATCTATTGGCCCATGTCCACCGTAAGCTGGGCTTACCCCAAAACAGAAACAGGCGATAACCTCCGTGACAACGGTCACGACTATCCCGCATTGGTTTACGATGAAGAAACCGCAAAACAACAAATTTTAGACTATATGGCCGCTGCAGGCGTTTCCGCAGGCGACAGCGCTCTTAAGATCGACTTCACCATCGCAGGTGCAAACGTAGCCGATCACCCCACTTACAGAGTATTCGATAACGCGCGCAATCTTCTTAACAACCTCGGTTGGGAAATCACCGTTCGCTCCGACACTCAAGCACTCTCCAAGCTCTCCACCGGTTCTTTAGCAGTTTGGGCAGCAGCATGGGGCTCCACCGTAGACCCCGACCTCTATCAGGTCTACCACAAGAACTCCTCCGCTACCAGCGTTATCGCTTGGGGTTACAGAGAAATCTTAAACCAATCTGCATTATATCCCATCGAAAACGGCATCCTCGAAGACTTGAGTGAAGTTATCGACGACGCTCGCGAAACCGAAGACCGCGCAACCCGTACCACTCTTTACGAAGAGGCTATGGGTTACATCCTCGACCTTGCAGTAGAACTCCCCGTATATCAAAGAAAGGTTCTTTACGCTTATAACGCAAACGTTATCGATAAGAACTCCTTACCGCAAGAAATCAACCCCTATTCCTCTCCCTTAGATAAAATTTGGGAAATTAAATTTGCTCAATAATCCTTAATTAAACTTGCTACCCGGGCGCAAGCTCGGGTAGCACTGCTCAAAAAAATACATATAAAGAGGCAATTATATGCTTAAATACATTCTAAAAAGATTAGGTCTTGCAATACTTATTTTGCTCGGCGTAAGTCTTATAATCTATGTTTTAGTAAGGTGCATGCCCGTAAACTTCGTTGTGACTAAAGTTACTTCTCTGCCTAACGCAATATTTGATGAAGAAGCCCTTAAAGGAATGCTTGTAAAGTACGGGCTTGAAGATAACTCCTTCCTCGGTATCTTGAAAGGATACTTTAAGTGGCTTGGCAACCTTTTAATATTCGATTTCGGTGACAGCTTCGTATACGGCTCTCCCGTTATCGAAGTTATCAAGAGCCACATGGGAGTTAGCTTTATGGTTGCACTTATTGCTACCGTCTTCGAGTTTTTGATTGCTATACCTTTAGGCATTACCGCAGCTACCCACCAATACTCCATACGCGACTACGTCGTTACCGTTTTGGTTATGATAGGTATTTCACTACCCTCCTTCTTCTTCGCGCAAATACTAAAATACGTATTTAGCACCGAACTCGGTTGGCTACCCACCGCAGGCGGAGAGGACGCAACTCAAAGCACGACCGGTATCGCTGCAGTATTTAGTCAATTTAAATTCTACGTATTACCAATTTTAACCGTTGTTATATTAAGTATCGGCGGTCGTATGAGAATGACTCGTACCGAAATGCTCGAAGTTATGAACTCCGACTATATCCGTACCGCTCGCGCAAAAGGTTTGGGCGAAGGTAAGGTAATATATAAACACGCTTTCCGCAACACCCTTATCCCCCTTGTTACCAGCCTTGCAGGCTTGTTGCCTTCATTGTTCTCCGGTGCAATTATCACCGAGCAAATCTTTAACCTCCCCGGTATCGGTAACAAAGCTTTTGCCGCTTTAACAAAGGGCGATATCCCGTTTATTATGGGCTACAACATGTTCCTTGCAATGCTTTCGGTATTGGGCGTATTGCTCGCCGACCTTATGTACGCCGTCGTTGACCCGCGCGTAAAACTTACCGATTAGGAGGCTACTATGAATAAAGATTTATTGCAACAAGAAAACCTCCCCGTTGAGGACGTTACCGTAGAAGACTCCGCTTTCGAAGCTCCCGAAGTAGTTATGCTCGAAAAAGCCGACGATTCCATCGAAAAGAACGTTCGCTTGATGAGCCCGTGGCGCATGGTCGTTAGAAGATTCTTCCGCTCCAAGTTAAGCGTTATCGGCCTCGTTATGCTCGTTAGCTTATTCCTTTTCTGCTGGGTTGGACCTTTGTTCTATACCAAATGGGATTCCTCTATTCCGGATAACACCCCCTCTCTCGTTTACACTACCGTTGAAGTAGAGTTCGAAGATGGTGGCGAAAAACAAACCATGATTACGGTAACCGAAAAGCTCAACCCCGAATCATTACTTAAGGTACCCTCTAAAGATCACGTACTCGGCACCGATGGCGACGGCAGAGATATTCTCATACGCCTTATGGACGGCGGTCAAATTTCCTTGACTATAAGCTTCCTCGCAGTATTCGTTATAACCCTCTTGGGCGTTATATTCGGCGGTATTGCAGGGTACTTCGGCGGTGCGGTTGATAACGTTATTATGAGAATATGCGATATCTTAATGTGCCTACCCGGCTTCCCCATCCTTCTTATCGTTGGTTCTCTTATCGATAGCTGGGGCATCCCGCTACAATATAAAATATACTTCCTTATGGGCTTCTTAACCCTCATCTCGTGGTCGGGCACCGCTCGTCTTGTTCGCGGACAAATACTTTCCTTACGCGAACAAGAATATATGGTTGCCGCCGAAGCTATGGGTTACTCCACCGCTCGTAAGATATTTAAACACTTAATCCCCAACGTATTACCCCAACTTATCGTAAGCATGACATTATCGCTCGGTAGCATGATCCTTTACGAAGCATCCCTCTCTTACTTGGGCATGGGTGCTCCTCCGGAGTACGCCGCATGGGGTACTATGATCAACGCTGCAACCAACGCCGACATCCTACAAAACTACTTTAACGTTTGGGGCCCGCCCGGAATTTGCATCATTATTGCGGTTTTAGGCTTCAACTTCGTTGGCGACGGCTTGCGCGACGCTCTCGATCCCAAAGGCAGGAGGTAAGATATGAACGATAAAATTAAAAATATAACCGAAAAGGTTCAAAAAGCTGCCTCCGACCTCGTCGATACCGTTAAAAACAAGCTCAAAAAGCAAGATAACGGCCACTACTTGAGCGGTAAAGAAATACGCCAAATCGCCAAAGAAAACAAAAAGGTTATGATGGCGCTCGAAAAACAAAAATACCGCAAAGCGGACGAGTCCGAATTTATTTCGGAAATGAAAGATAGCGCCAATATCTTGGAAATCGATAATCTCCACACCTACTTCTATACCGATCAAGGTATCGTTAAAGCGGTTAACGGCGTATCTATCAACGTTCCCCAAAACGCTACCGTAGGTATCGTTGGCGAATCTGGTTGCGGTAAATCCGTTACAAGTATGTCGGTTATGCGTTTACTGCAAGGCCCTGCCGGTCAAATAGCAAGCGGTAGCATCCGCTTTAAGTCATTGGACTTCAAAAAGGATGCAAACGGCAAGCCCATACCGATTTACCTTCGTGACGAACAAGGTAACGTCGTTTACAAAGATAAAACCGATAAAAAAGGTAACGTTAAACTCAATAAGGACGGCTCCGTAATCCGCGAAGCAGTCCAAGCAGTCAACGAGTCCGGCGTTCTTTTATACGAAATGGAAGAAAAGGTCTTTGATATTGCTAAAATGCCTATTGCCGACGTTCACCGTATCCGCGGTAGACAAATCGCAATGATCTTCCAAGAGCCGATGACCTCTCTTAACCCTGTTTTCACCATAGGTGAACAACTTGACGAGGTAGTATTTATACATACTCCCGGCGCCACCAAGGAAATGGCTAAAAACCGCTCCCTCGAAATGTTGAGCCTCGTAGGTATCGATAAATCGGAGCGTGTATATAAAGCTTTCCCCCACGAACTATCCGGCGGTATGCGTCAAAGAGTTATGATAGCAATGGCACTTGCATGCGATCCTCGTCTGATTATCGCAGACGAACCTACCACTGCACTCGATGTAACAATCCAAGCACAGATCCTCGACCTCTTACGCGACCTTAAAGAGCGCATAAACGGCTCCATCATGCTGATTACCCACGACCTCGGAATCATCGCTGAAATGGCCGATTACGTCGTCGTAATGTATGCAGGTAGGGTTATAGAGCAAGGTACGGTACAAGAGATATTCCATAACCCCTTGCACCCCTACACCATCGGCCTACAAAAATCAAAGCCCTCTATGGACACCAAGTCCGATACGTTATTTAATATCCCCGGTAACGTTCCCAACCCCGTAAATATGCCCAAGCATTGTTACTTTAAGGATCGTTGCTCGATGTGCAAAGAAAAATGTAACGGCGACTACCCCTGCATGGTACAAGTAAGTCCCACTCACTACGTAGCATGCCACCTCTATAACGGCGAGGAGGTAAACAATGGCTAAAAAATCAAACTTCCCTAATAAAGTAGAAATGAAAGAAGGCACCCTTTTAGAGGTTAAAAACCTTCGTAAGTGCTTCCCCGTTAAAAAATCGGCTACCGGCAAAGTTATACAAGAACTTGTTGCGGTTGATAACGTTTCCTTCACCTTGAACCCCGGCGAAACCATCGGTATCGTTGGCGAATCGGGTTGCGGTAAAACCACTCTCGGACGTACTATTTTGAAGTTACATCAACCGAGTGGCGGTCAAATACTATTTAACGGCGAAGATATTACCAAGTACACCAACAAGGAAATGCGCCATCTCCGCACCGATATGCAAATCATATTCCAAGACCCCTATTCTTCGCTCCCCCCGAGAGCTACGGTAGGCGATATTCTTTCCGAGCCCATTTTGGTACACGGTATCGTACCCAAGAACGAGGTTAAGGATTACGTTTTGGACCTTATGGATAAGTGCGGTCTACGCGACTACTACTTCGAAAGATATCCTCACGAGTTCTCCGGCGGTCAAAGACAGCGTATTTGTATTGCTCGTGCACTTTCGGTCAATCCGAAGTTAGTTATCTGTGACGAGCCCGTCAGCGCGCTTGACGTATCTATACAAGCTCAAATAATAAACCTTCTTCGCGATTTACAAAAGAAAATGAACTTAACCTACTTGTTCATTTCCCATGATATCTCGGTAGTTAAGTTTATTTCCGACAAAATCGGCGTTATGTACCTCGGTGCGATGGTAGAGTTTGGTAGCAAAAAGGATATATTTGATAAACCTTTGCACCCTTACACTCAAGCATTGTTCTCGGCAATACCCAATCCCAACCCCGACGTTAAGATGAACCGTATCGTTCTTAAGGGCGATATTCCATCCCCTGTAAATCCGCCGAGCGGTTGCAGATTCCACACTCGTTGCCCCCACGCAACCGAGCGTTGTGCTAAAGAAGCTCCCACCTACCGCGAATACGGTGACGGCCACTACTGCGCATGCCACCTCGTAGAGGAGCAGTTTGCATCAAGCGAAACAACCGAAGCTTAATAATATGAGCAGTAAAAGCAAAAAGAAGAATAAACAAAAGGCCCCAACGCCCAAAAAGGAAAAGATAGTATATATCGACGACGGCTCCACCGTCGTTGATATGTCCGCTACCTACAATGCTAAAAATAGCGGTAAAAAGGAAGTTAAAGACGCTATGGGCATGCCTATAGGCAACACTTGGAAGGATAAGTTTAATACCTATAAGCAAGCGGTAAGACAAATGATAAAGCCAATGTTTGTTATGATAGGCTTTATATGTGTAATTTTTGCAGTAATTTATTTGATACTTACGTTAGCTTCTTAATAGGCTTTGCTTCTTTGTGCCCTACTTTGTAAATAAAAACCCCACGTCGGGAGTGTGTACTTAAACATACATGACCGAGTGGGTTTTTTTATTTATTAAGTATATCGCTAAAATATGTGATATATAGAATAGTTAAATAATTTAGTTATATTTTTAGCCTTGTGGCTAAAAGTGATATTGGCCCAAGAAGAGTGCCCCTCCCAAAAGTCTGGTATTTGATCCGTCTGCGAAAGTGCTCAAGGATCGAAAAAAATATCTTTCTTCGATCCCGAGACTGAAAATAGTTGGGTGCAGCGAATGGATCTGTAATGAAGCCAAAAAG
>JAFVRJ010000026.1 GCA_017504305.1 Clostridia bacterium
CGAGCAAGACAAAGAAAACGGCGCACTCCCCGATATGAGCGTACTTGGTCGTACGTGATTGAGGGGGGTGCGCCTGTTTGATGAAGTATAGTGAAGCTTCTGTATGGGGTTAGACCGCGGAGAAGCAAGCAAGACGAATAAATACAAAACCCCACGACGGGAGTGTACTTGAACGTACATGACCGAGTGGGTTTTTGTTTATTTATGAAGTATTGCGAAACTTATGTATGGGGTTAGACCGCGGAGAAGCGAGCAAGACAAAGAAAACGGCGCACTCCCCGATATGAGCGTACTTGGTCGTACGTGATTGAGGGGGTGCGCCTGTTTGATGAAGTATTGCGAAGCTTATACGCGGTCTAACTACATGCGGGTGGTCTTATCTTCCCCTATCCCTACCATACCATCTACCACGTACTTCTTGCCGTTGGTATCGGTGACGTAGCCGTAAATGGTGCCGAAGGGTAGAGCATAATAGCTATCGATGATGCCAAAGTGCATGTTCAAGTAGAATACGTCGGCTATTTCAAAGCGGATATCTACTAAACCACGCTCGTCGCGAACGTACCAAGTTTTGGAGTCGCGTTTTTCCTTGGTAAATGTTACGGGGGGCATGGGATAAGAGGTGCCGTCTACCCAAATGAGGTTTTCGTTATATTTGTCTTGGTCGATTGATTGGTTGCGAGTAAGGTTGAAGGCAAAGTCTTTCATTTCGCCATCGATTTCGCATTGTCCCATAGAGGTCAACCAATCGTAGTGAGCTTTATAAGGATAGTAGCCCTTGTGGTCGTCGATAATACTTACGGAATTGCCATCGGTGATAAATTCTTCGCCGTTAACAACGATTTTACCTTCCGCACGCAAAAAGTCCTTTTCGGAATAGAGGGGCTTGTTCGGTCCAAAGGGGATGGATACTATCGAGGGAGGACATAGGCGAGTTACCTTCATATCGATTTCGAAGGTTCCGCACTTGCCTTTAGAGTAGCCTTTTGCCCAAGCTTTGCCGTTTAGAAGGTCGTTGCAGATTTCATACTCGGAATTTTTAGTCTTTAAATAGCTATGATCGTCAATAAGTCTCCATGCTACGTGAGCTTTTGAGGAGGGAATTACGGGATTCCACCAAGAAAGGACCTTTTGAGTACGTTTATCGAACCATACGAAGATACTAAAGCCCATCGCACCGGTGTTATATACGGCACTTACCAAAGCGCCTTCTTTCATATTGATTTCAAATGCTTCCCACTCCGTAATACGGCTCTTGTTCATGCAAGCGGGCATCCATTTGCCACAAGGCTTTTTGGCTTTTACAAGATCAAAGCGCTCAAAAGGCTTATCGTAAGTACCAAAGCAACATTGGCCATTTTCATCAACGAGCGACGGAGGAGTTGCTACCGGCTCGCGTAAAGGGGAGATATAATCGGGATATTTTGACATAATTTCACCTCGTCCGTTTAATGACTTGATTATAGCAGTTTTCTTCGCGTTATTCAAGAGGGTATTTTGTTGCTTATTATTAAATTGGTTCGTATACACGTGCGCGAAAACCTTGACTAATCAAAATTTTAGGCATATGATATAATCACGGAGATTGGTGGCTCAAAACCTTCTCTTACTTTAACGGAGGATACTATGGATTATCTAATTGAAGGTCTAAACGCGCTTACCCCCGGTCAAGCCGTTATGTGGCTAATCGGTGGCTTGCTCATCTTCCTTGCAATCAAAAAGGATATGGAACCCGCCCTCTTATTACCGATGGGTTTTGGTGCAATCTTATGCAACCTTCCCCTCTCGCCTGTTATTGGCGAAAGCGGTATTATTAAGTCGCTTTTTGAAGTTGGTATCGAAGCAAGCGAAGCCATGCCCCTATTGCTGTTTATCGGCATCGGCGCAATGATCGACTTCGGACCCTTGCTCTCCAATCCCAAACTATTCATCTTGGGCGGAGCCGCACAATTTGGTATTTTTATCACTATCATCCTTGCAGCTATGATCGGATTCCCCATCGAAGACGCCGCTTCTATCGGTATCATCGGTGCTGCAGACGGTCCCACCGCCATCATGGTTTCGCAAGTTCTTAAATCCAATTACACCGCTGCGATTATCGTTGTTGCATACTCCTATATGGCGCTCGTTCCCATTGTTCAACCTGCAGTCGTAAAGCTCTGCACCACCAAAAAGGAACGTTTGATAAAAATGCAATATACCTCGAATCAGGTAACCAAACTCACCAGAATATTATTCCCAATCATCGTTACCGTTATCGCAGGCCTCATCGCTCCCGAATCACTTTCGCTCGTTGGTATGCTCATGTTCGGTAACCTCATCAGAGAGTGTGGCGTATTGCAATCTCTCTCGGAAACCGCTCAAACTACCTTCTCGAATATCATCACCTTGCTCCTTGGTATCACCATTTCCTTCCAAATGCAAGCAGAAGCTTTCCTACGTCTTGAAACCCTCGTTATCATGGCGCTCGGTTTGTTCGCTTTCGTATTCGATACCATCGGCGGTGTATTCTGCGCGAAGTTTATGAACCTATTTACCAAAAACAAAATCAATCCTATCATCGGTGCAGCAGGTATTTCCGCCTTCCCGATGGCAGCTCGTGTTGCTGAAAAGATGGGTATTCAAGAGGATCCCTCTAACCACCTTTTGATGCACGCAGTCGGCGTTAACGTCAGTGGTCAAATCGCTTCAGCTATCGTTGGCGGTTTGATTATCGGTCTCGTTCTGTAGGAGGTATAATATGATGAATATGCTTTTAGCTTTTGAAAATCTTTCCCCCATGAACGGCGAAGTTTTAAAGGCTTCCCTCAACATCCTCTGGCAAGGTTTGCTTGCTATATTTATCGTTATCGGCCTTATCATTATTGCCGTATCGGTAACCACCGACCTTATCGCAAAGGGCTCTAACTACAAAGCAAAACACGGCGATATTTCCATCAAAAAAATCTTTAAGAAAAAATAAATTTTCCATCAAATCAAAGCGCTCCGACAAGGGGCGCTTTTTTACGTTAAAATCTTGATTTTAAAAGTCATAATTTTTTGCGCTTTGCCTACGTTAACCCTTGACTTTAGCCCCTCTTTTTTTGTATGATATAATTACGGGAATATGGGGCGCCATTTAGGCGAACGTTACCGCAATTTATCGGAGGTTATAATGAAGAAAGTCCAATTTACCGAAACCGTTTTACGTGATGCTAACCAATCTCTTATCGCAACACGTTTACCTTACGAAAAGTTTGATGGTATCCTTTCCACCATGGATAAAGCAGGATACTACTCCGTTGAGTGCTGGGGCGGAGCAACCTTTGACAGTTGCTTGCGTTACCTTGGCGAAGATCCATGGGTTAGACTACGTAACATCAAGGCTAAAATGCCTAACACCAAGCTCCAAATGCTACTCCGCGGTCAAAACCTTTTAGGATACAAACACTATCCCGACGACGTTGTACGTAACTTCGTTGCAAAGAGCATCGAAAACGGCATCGACGTTATTAGAATATTCGACGCTCTTAACGATCTCCGCAACGTAGAAGTTGCCGTTGACGAAACCTTAAAGAACGGCGGACACCCCTCTCTTGCTATCAGCTACACTTCCTCTCCCGTACACACTCTTAAGAAGTTTGCAGAGTTAAGTAAGGATATGGAAAAGATGGGCGCTAAATCCATTTGTATTAAGGATATGGCCGGCGTTATGAGCCCCCAAGAGGCATCCGACCTCGTAAAAGCTATTAAGGATAGCGTAAGCTTACCTGTAGTACTTCACACCCACTGCACCACCGGTCTTGCCTTTATGACTTGCTTAAAGGCTGTTGAAGCAGGCGCAGACGTTATCGATACCGCAACCTCTTGCTTCAGTGGCGGTACTTCGCAACCCGCTACCGAAACCTTAAAGTACGCTCTCGAGCAAATGGGTTACGACACCGGACTCGACGGCGATACCTTGAACGAAGTAAACAACTTCTTCAAACCCATCCGTGATAGCTATCTTGATTCTGGGCTCCTCGATCCCAAAGTTATGGCTACCGATACCCAAGCTTTGAACTACAAAATCCCCGGTGGCATGCTCTCTAACCTTATCAGCCAACTCAAAGCACAAAACGCTATCGACAAGCTCCCCGAAGTTCTTCTCGAAACCCCCAGAGTTCGTGCAGACCTCGGCTATCCTCCGCTTGTAACCCCCATGAGCCAAATGGTAGGCGTTCAAGCTGCTACCAACGTATTGCTCGGCGAGCGTTATAAGACCATCGGTAAGGAAGTTAAGGCTTACTGCCGTGGCGAATACGGTCAAGCTCCCGGCGAAATCGATAAAGACCTCATGAAGAAGGCTCTTGGCGACGAAACCCCCATCACCTGCCGTTATGCAGATCTTTTAGAGTCTCAATTCGATAAGGTTAAGGCCGAGCTCGAAGGCGTTGCAAGAAGCGACGAGGACGTATTAAGCTACATCGCTTTCCCCCAACAAGCTGAAAAATTCTTCACTGCCCGCAAGGAAAAGGAAGAAAAAACCGTTAAATACACCATCGAAGTAATCGAGGAGGACAATAAATAATGTTTAACGCCATCGAATCCGTTACCATAGGCGAATCTTTTGCCCTTGCAGGTGTTTCCATGTCCATCATCATGGGTGTACTTGCTTGCATTATGGTACTTATCTATCTTATGAGTGGTTTCTTCAAGCTTCTCGAAAAGCATAATCCCGCTCTCAAAGCTAAAATCGACGCTCTTTTCTCCAAGAAAACCGAGCCCACCGAAGCTTCTGAACCCGTCGCAACCGAAGAAAAAGACATTGTTACCGCTCGTGGCAGCTGTGGCAACATCGTTTTAAAGAACGTTACCGACAGAGAAGCAGCTATGATTATGGCAATCGTTGCAGATAAAATGCAAACTCCCCTAAACGAATTACGCTTTAAGTCCATCAAAAAGATCGACTAACCACCACAATATTAAGGAGATATAAATATGAAATATAGAGTTACCCTAAACGATAAAGTATACGAAGTTGAAGTTGAAAAAGGCGAAGCTATCCTTGTTGACGAATACGATAGAATGACTCCCGCTCAAGCTCCCGCTCAAGCACCTGCAGCCGCTCCCGCTCAAGCTCCCGCTCCTCAAGCAACCGCTAATGCAAGCGCAAGTGCAGTTAAAGCTCCCCTACCCGGTATCGTAGTAGCAGTTAAAGCTCAAGTTGGTCAAGCTGTTAAAGCAGGCGAAGCCGTTGTAGTTATCGAAGCTATGAAGATGGAAAACGAAATCGTCGCTCCCACCGCAGGTACCGTTAAAGCCATATACGTACAAAAGGGCGCAAGCGTACAAACCGACGCTCCTTTATTCGAAATCGCATAGTAGGTAGCCACTATGGATATAGGACAAATTTTCGTAGACCTTGCTAAAGGTTCGGGATTTGCGCAACTCGGCATGCAATGGCAAAACGCCGTCATGATCGTGCTTGCTTGTTTCTTCCTCTACCTCGGCATTAAAAAGAAATTCGAACCTCTACTTCTTGTAGGTATCGCTTTTGGTATTTTGCTTACCAACTTACCGCAAGCAAGTGACGCAGACCTTCTATACCACCCCGAGTGGTGGATCGGGCAGGCAGCCATTGACAACGGCGTTGATTATCTTAACGTTCTTCAACACGGCGGATTGCTCGACATCCTTTATATAGGTGTTAAAACGGGTGTTTACCCCTGCTTGATATTCATCGGCGTTGGCGCAATGACCGACTTCGGACCGATGATAGCTAACCCCAAGAGCTTACTCCTTGGCGCGGCAGCACAGCTTGGTATATTCACTGCGTTTATACTCGCATCCTTATTCTTTACCCCTTCGCAAGCAGCTTCTATCGGCATTATCGGCGGAGCAGACGGCCCCACTGCTATTTGGCTCACCAAATCTCTTGCCCCTGAACTCCTTGCAGCTATCGCAATCGCCGCATACAGCTACATGGCACTCATACCGATCATCCAACCCCCGATTATGCGCCTTTTAACAACCAAAAAAGAGCGTGAAATCAAAATGGAACAACTCCGTGAAGTATCCAAGAGCGAAAAGATCGTTTTCCCCATTATGGTTACTATCTTCTGTTGCTTATTGCTTCCCAGCGTTGCTCCCCTACTCGGTTGCTTGATGTTTGGTAACTTATTAAAAGAGTGTGGCGTTACCGAAAGACTTTCCGATACCGCTCAAAACGCATTGATGAACATCGTTACCTTGTTCCTCGGCATCTCCGTTGGTGCTACCGCACAAGGTGCAAGATTCTTATCTGCAGATACCCTTTTAATAATTGCTCTTGGTCTAATCGCATTCAGCCTCTCCACGGCAGGTGGACTGCTCATCGGCAAACTTATGTGTTGGCTTACCAAAGGTAAAATCAATCCCCTCATCGGCGCAGCAGGCGTTAGCGCAGTTCCGATGGCAGCTCGTGTTGCTCACTCCGAGGGCTTAAAAGCCAACCCCTCCAACTACCTCCTCATGCACGCAATGGGTCCCAACGTCGCAGGCGTTATAGGCTCTGCCGTTGCAGCAGGCATCTTGATGGCGGTGTTCGGCTAAAATAAATTGAACTTTCCGATAAACTTAAACGCACCCAATTGGGTGCGTTTTTATTAAATCGTCTTGAATAACACAAAGATTATGCTTCTTCAGTGTAGCGCTCGATAAGCTCTGCACGAATCTCTTTGGTGATGCCGAATTCCTTTTCGAAATAACTATCGTAATCGCCGTATACCTCGATTATCTTATTAAGAGAGGTGTCCAACAGCTCTTTGTACACGGTAAAGAAGGCGTGGAAATGCTTGAAAGCATATCTATGGAATATCTTGGGAATACGTTCTCCGATAACGCTTTCAATAAACGGTTGAACGGAAGTAGAGCGCATATACTCCTCAAGAACGGTTTCGTAACTTGCGCCAAGAAGCAAAAGAATAAGAGAGATACCAATGCCTGCCCTATCTTTGCCTGCAGTACAATGCAACATCATAGGAGTTTCGTCTTTAACAATCGACTTCATTAAAGCAACGTAAGCTTCATTACCAAGGGGTAAATGCTCGTAAGTAGGTGCAACGTCACGCCACGTAACTTGATCAAACAACATCGCAAAACTACCGCCCTTTTCAAGCTTAAAAAGCTTGTCGTTTTTATAGGTTGCAGGGATGTTACGATGCTCTGCACCAATCTTTTCGTATGGAGCTTCGCCACGGCACTCCTTTGCATCGCGGAAATCGTAAGCTACCTTGATACCGAGTTTTTTGAGCTCGGCAAGTTCCTCGTCCGTTGCACGGTCGAGCATTGCACTACGGTAGAACAAACCCTTTTTTACTACTCGGTTGCCATCTACAGGCAAACCACCTATCTCTCTAAAATTCGCTATCATGCTGATATAATATCACAAATACCTTTTTCTACAAAACATATTACGCAAAAATAAATAAAATTTATTTTTTACTTCATGCGTGATTTTCCTTTGTTGAGAATAATAAAAAGGAGCCGTTTGGGCTCCTTTTTGCGCATTGTTGGTTGCCATTAATCAAAGTAAATAGGATTACATAGCGCAGTACAATAATCAGGATGCGGTTTGAAAGCTTGCTCGCGAATCATAAAGTAAAGCACTACGTTTATAAGTAGCTTTTTAAACCCGCGGTAGGTTTGTTTAGTTTCTGCACGAACAAAGCCCTTGCCCCTAACCGGCACTTCGACTTCGTAATCTCCACTCTTTTTGGCGGTATACTCATATAGGATACCCTCTTGGTCGCGCACAAACAGCGTCTGACCTTTCTTAAAACGCTTAACCTTTACTTTTACGATTGCGCCTTCTGCATAGCTTATGGTATCGCCAACCATCGCATCACCTGACGTCATGGTTATTACCGTACCACGCTTGGCGTTTTCGGTGATGGTAACGTGGCCTGCATCTATACCTCTTAAGATATCTTCCGGCACAAAGCTTGTTGTGCCACCACTCGATACAACGTTGGTTGTCAGGGCGCATGGGGCCGTTCCACACTTCGACTATATCGTAATCGAAACCTTCAAGTGGCCATAGCCACGGACATTTAGTACATAAGGGGTGATTGATACAAACACGTGCGCCGTTGTTCTCCGCTTCTTTTTTGCGCTCCAGCCACTCCTCAAAGGTATTGACCGCGAAGGTACCGGTATAAGGTTGCTTTAATCCCCAAACGTTGGCGTGCCCTTTAGAATAAGTCATCTCGATACCGTTAATCATGGTAAAACCGTCGCGCCTTGGCAAATCGCCTACCACCGTGCGGTTATGATCGGTCATAATAAGGAAGTCGAGTCCGTTTTTGATAGATTTATTTAAAAGCCAATCGTAGCTTTGTTTGCCATCCGAATAGTAGGAGTGACAATGGACGTCACCTTTTAACCAACGCCCCTTTTTAGGAATCATCTTTATTATAAGCTCAACGTTAACCACGTCGGAAAGGATTCTATGTCCCGATATATACACCGTCCACCTGCCGGGGTTTGGCGCACTTAAGTCGTAACGAGGCGTTGAATAAGACGCCGAAATATCAACCTTAACGCCTTGTGCGCCTTGGTTACCGACGTCTTCGCCCTTTTCGTTGACAAGGATAAAGCCTACTTCGTTGTTCCAAAGAGCGCCGTCGGGCTTTTTGGGGGAATAGGTATAAATAAACTCCAACCTTTCGATGCCTTCCGGCACTTCAAACGGCACCGGATAGAACATTTGGTCAGAGTCTTTTTTAATTGCTATTTTGATTATGGTTTCTTTCATGTCGACCTCCTCGTATATTGTAACATTTGGAGGAGCAAATTACAAGGGGGTGTTATTCCACCTTGTTTTTGAGGTGTCCGGCAGTTGTCTCGGCAAGATTGCGATACTCTTTAACGCTTGCTCTATAACGGGCGCGAGCATCGTTTTCTCCATGCAAAACAAAATTATAAATACTTAAATTGAAATCATCATAGATAAGTTCCGCGCAGTTATAAACCTCAAAATAACAACGCGATAGCTTAATGCGTCGTAATGGGAACTTTCGCCCTGCATAGTCGCATAGCTCCCCTATATTCTTTGCCTTGCATTGAGAGCAGTTTTTGCCGTAAGGGCAGTAACCAAGCTCCATTACTTTTATATCACCGCGAGTGAATACAAAGGCGGAATTATCGTGTCCCGTTTGGTGTATTTCCCTTTCCGTCAACTCTTTGGATAGCGCATATCTATCCGCCTCACTCGAAGCAACCGATGCCGATAAACCGTTAAACAGATTGAAGTCAACGCCGATAAACAACTTAACTCCCCATTGTTTTGCAAAACTTACTCCTGCAGGGTTTTCGCTGTAAATGCCGTCGAATCCGGCAATACGCTTGGCTATAATACTTATATCTTCCGTGCACAAAAGGGATGGAATATAGAGGTATTTTTCCGCTCCTTGGGTAAACTCGAAGAAACGCTCGAAAGAGGATTTATCGTTGTAATCACTCGGTGCAAAAATGCAAATATCGGGAGCGTTGCCCTTTGCAAAGGAAAAATCTTCAGCTATAACGGCAACCGCTTTGTTCGTTTTTAGTGAAGCGGAAGATTGGATTTCAATTGAGCCTACGTCAATAACCTTGCGTTCCGAAAGTTTTTTGTACGCCCTATCGTATAAATCACGCCTTAAAGAATTCATCACGGACCTTACGCCAAACGGTGCTCCGTCGATTGTTATACTAAAGTTATCAACGGCAAATGGATAGCCTGCAACCTTATTGAAAATCTCCTTGACAGCGCTTGCCGTTAGGGGTGTGCCCGTAGCTTTTGGAAAGGCGCTTTCGCTTACGCTTTCTGCAACAAGTATACCGTCTGCAAATGCTTTTGCATACGCCTTGCAACCTTCCGCCACGCTAAACTCAACGTCCAAAATCCTAACGCCAACAGCGCTTAAAAGTTCCTTGTTAAGAGTGACGTCGGTGGTAATCCTAACCTCGTTACCAACCTCTGCTTTGCCTTTATATACAAGCTCCGTTAAAGCGGCCTTTTGGGGCGCAGCGCACTCGGCACTACCTACTTCAAGCCCGTTTGCAATAATCTTGAAGCAATCGCCTTTTACCGCTTTATGGTTACTGTTTACTAATATTCGGTTGCCTAAAACTTTCTTTATCGTACCAACTGACTCGCCGATGTGTCCTTGGATTTTTGATGAAATAAACTTTTTATCTTGCTTAAATGCAAGCCCTTCGGTATAGTCCCCGCGATTATACGTGCGCTTGAGAGCGCTAAAGTCGCCATCCACTTTTTCATTTGGATAGATTATGCCACGATAATATCTTACGCTTGCACCTACGTACTCTGCACGCCTCATGCGACCTTCAATCTTAAAAGAGGTTACCCCGGCATCGATTAGCTCGTTGATGCGCTCACCCAGAGATAAATCCGCAAGGCAAATCGGGTAGTTTTCGTTTGCTCCGTTCAAGGAGTACGTTCTACGGCAAGGTTGCTTACAAAGTCCGCGATTACCGCTATTGCCACCAGCGTAGCCTGACATATAACAATGGCCGGAAAAGGAGGTACATAGCGCGCCTTGGATAAAGACTTCCGTTTCGATTATCTTGGTTATCTTTTTAATTTCAGCAATAGGTGTTTCGCGAGCAAGAATTACTCGACTAAAGCCGTATTTTTTAGCAAGAAGCGCCCCTTCTACGTTGTTAATACCGGCTTGGGTTGAAAGGTGCAATTCTAAATCTGGAATTTCTTTTTTAATTAGTTTACCAAGAAAAATATCTTGTAAAATTATGGCGTCTACCCCAAGCGAGCACGCCTTGACGATTGCTCCAAAAAAATCTTGAAGCTCCGACTGCTTAACAAGAGTATTGAGCGCGCAATAAACCTTGACTCCCATTACTTTTGCGTAATCGAGTGCGGTAATAAGTTCCTCGTCGCTGAAGTTATCGGCATTTTTGCGTGCCGAAAAATCTTTCAAGCCAAGGTACACGGCGTTAGCGCCGTTGTTAACCGCAACGTAAAACGACTCGATATTGCCGGCAGGAGCAAGGAGCTCTATCATTTGCGCTTTCTCCTTAAAATATCACCGGAGGTTAGCTTGAGGTTGGTAATAATCTTGACCTTCTGTTGGACGATTTTGGCATCGTCAATAAGCTCCTCTTTGTCGTTATACATATCGCCAATAATAAGCTCACTATTAAAGCACTCGTTAGGACTCAAGACTTCGAGGACGTCGTCTTTTTTAAAGCGGTTACGCATTTCCACAATCGCATAACCCTCTCCGCTTTCCAACACGACTGCTATAAACTCGTGAGTGCCTTGATTTTGTCCCTCTCTATAAGCAATGGTCTTGTCGTTATCGCCAAAAGCATATGCGGTAGTATAGTCGCGGTGAACTACCTTGCGAACTTCCTCCTCAAGCTCTAAACGCACCTTTTCAAAGGTATTAGCCTCCACTGCATCGATAGCTCTACGGTAGGCGTTAACCACCGTCGCAAGATAATACTCCGACTTCATCCTTCCCTCGATTTTGAGAGAATAGACTCCCGAATCGATAAGTTCGGGAATATAAGATAGCATATTTAGGTCTTTGCTGTTTAGCACGTAAGCGCCCCTGCCGTCTTCTTCAATTTCGAGAGGATCGCCACCTCTACCTACCTCGGTCATGCGATAATTCCATCTGCACGCTTGCACGCACTCACCGCGGTTGGCGTCGCGTCCGTTAAGGTAGTTGCTTAACAAACATCTACCGCTATACGATACGCACATCGCGCCGTGCACAAAGGTTTCAAGCTCAACGTTCGGGTTGTGTTCGTGGATTTCCTTGACGTCTTTTAGAGGGAGTTCTCTTGCCAAAACAACGCGTTCCACCCCTTGATTTGCCCAAAATTCAACGGTATATTTGTTGAGAGTGTTCGCCTGCGTAGAAAGGTGTATGGTAAGGTTTGGTGCTACTTTTTTGCACAGCGATATAAAGCCCGCATCCGTTATAAGCACTGCGTCTACGCCTATTTCTTCAAGCGCTTTAAAATAATTTTCAGCACTTTCAAAATCGCTGTTGCGCGGGAAAATATTAACCGTTACGTAAACTTTTTTGCCCCTTGCATGAGCGTATTCCACGCCCTCGCGGAGCTCATCTAACGTAAAATTGTCGGCGTATGCACGTAAGGAAAAATCCTTACCGCCTGCATAAACTGCATCTGCGCCGTAATCTAAAGCCGTCTTAAGTTTTTTTAAGCTACCTGCCGGAGCTAATAATTCTATATTTTTCATAGATATATTTTGGCATAATCCTTTTAAAAAATCAATTATTTGTGCTACACTATTATTATCCGTAGGATAAGGAGTAAGTTTTATGCTCGAAAAATTTAAGATTGGACATTATACCGACTCGGAAAACGGCACCGGTTGTACCGTAATACTTGCAGAAGAAGGCGCCGTTGCAGGATGCTCTATCAGAGGTTCTTCCCCCGCTACTCGAGAAACCGACCTATTAAGGACGGAAAAGACCGTTGGACAAATTAACGCTGTTGTTCTTTCCGGCGGTTCGGCTTTTGGTTTGGAAGCATCCTCCGGCGTAATGGATTATCTTTACGAAAACGGCAAAGGTTATAATGCCGGCAAATACCGCGTACCTATCGTATGCGGAGCTTCCGTCTACGACCTCGAATATAAAAACTTTGCCTATCCCGATAAAAAAGCGGGGTATGAGGCCTGCAAAAACGCAAAGCCCTCTAACTTCGAGCGTGGCGTTATCGGTGGCGCAAGCGGAGCAACCATCAGCAAGCTCCTCGGCATGGAAACCGCCGTCAAAACCTCTCTCGGTATCCAAACCTATTCCTTAAACGGATTGGAAATCGCCGTTATCATGGTAGTTAACGCTCTCGGCGACGTAGTTAAAGATGGCAAAATTATCGGTGGTGCTCTTGCTCCCGACGGCACCCCTATCGACATGAAAAAGATATTTACTTTGGGCGGTATCGACGAACCTAAAAGCGCCAATACCACTATCGGTTGCGTGCTTACCAACGCCGTTTTGACCAAGGCTCAAGCCAACCTCCTTGCCGACATAGCCCACGACGGTTTTGCTATTGCGCTATCCCCTTCTCACACTCGCTTTGACGGCGACGCAATGTTTACCATGAGCAGTGGAGAAAAGGTAGTTGCCTTCGACACCATACTTTCGATTGTTCCCGACCTTGTAGCACGCGCAATACAAAGCTCCGTTACAACCACCGAGCCCATCGAAAAACGCATTAGCCCCATAATGTTCAAGTTGTTCCAGAAAATTTGGAAAACCCTTGCAAAATAGTTTTAAAAAATAAAAAGAGCCACGAAGCCGAGTCCCTACAAGGGATTCGGCAACTAAATAAATCCTAAACGGATTTGTGATATTCGTCTAACGACGAGTTATATTGCCTATCGGCAGTTATATTTGCCTAACGGCAAGTTGTGGATTTATTTAATATAACTTTGGCGATAGCCAAAATATAACGCAAGATTTGTCTTGCATATAACTTTTAGCCACAAGGCTAAAAATATAACTCATATATGCTTAATATTTTGTGGATATGAAAAGCACACTACATTTCACTTTTAGTGAAGTATAGTGTGCTATACTTTTATTATGGATAAAAACTCCCTAATAAGAACTGCCTAAATCGTGACTCTTTTTTGTTTTACGATTAGTCTTGTTTTAGTTTGGTTTGCTCGATGCTCATTGCGCCGTCGGTACCGATGGTAATGATGGTGCCACCGCGTTGCTCGTGCTGATTTTCGATACCAATGTATGCAAGGTGGTCGATGCTCATACCGTAGGTCAAACGAATACCTTTATATTCAATACTCCAAATATTTACGTGGTCATGTCCGCAGAATATGCCTTGTGTGCTACCAAGCTCTAATGCCGTTTCAAAGAAGTTGTCTTCGGGGACAGAACAGCAAACCTTTTCATTGGGCTCTTTGGCAAAACCATAGTAGTATTTTGCGTTTTCGGTGCTTTGATAGCCGTTTGCGCGATACTCGTTCCATGCGGTTTCATACTCGCGGAGCGGAATATGTATAAATACCAACGACTTTACTTCCGGTGCGTTTGCATCGGTTGCCTTATTGAGCGCGTTCATGCGATTTACTTCGCCTTTGTACCACTCGATTTGGTTTTGATGCAAGCCGTCGTATTGGTTCAAGAAACCGGTAACGTATGAGTGAGTATCCATCATGTACAACGTTTGGGTGATGATACCCTTGCTATTTTTAACGTTAATTGCATAGTTGATATCGTCTACGCCCTCTGCTTTGTCGATTAAGCAATACTTGCCTTGCTTGTAAACTTCATAAAGGTCGTTACGGTCGTAAAGGCTGTATTCTTCGGTGTCGTGGTTGCCAAAACATACTGCGTAATATACGCCCATTTTGTCAAGGAGTGCCATCAAAAGTTTGGTTTCTCTCTTGTTATCGATGGTGCCCGATTGGAAGGGTACGGGATAAACCATGTCGCCGGTCAAAACAACGAGGTTGGGGCGAACTCTTTCGATAAGGGTTTCGACCGCCTTAAGAGCTTTTCTGTCCTTGCCAACGGAGAACGCACCACCGCCGATATGGACGTCGGTAAGCTGTAAAATTCTAAACGCTTTGTCGGTGTGGAAGGTATAAACGCCGTCTTCCATGGTCGGAGCAAGGGGGGATCCTACGAATTTAGCACTCTCTGCTAATTCCATATTGATATCGTAAGCGATAAAGTCGGTTGCGATACAACCGGCAAGGCCAACTACCAATAAAATCAAAATGATTCCTATTACTTTTAACGCTATTTTCTTTTTACTCTTTCTGCGTAGCGCCATGATTCCTCCTCCCAAACGCAGTGTTTTTAAGTTTAATATATAAATGATATATTAAGCATCGGTTTTTGTCAATAATGATTTAAAAATAAAGCAGTCTTACGACTGCTTGTTTTTTATAAACGGCTTTTGGGGCTATTCCTTTTCCTCCGCCTTTTTCTTTTGGAACTTACTGCGAAGCCCTTCGATAAGGGAAACTATGGGAAGCTTGCCTTGCTCGCTTATTTCGCCCGCCGCCTTTAAGCACATTTTGGTAAGTAGCGGTCCAACCAATTCATAAACCAACGTAGCGCACAAAACGACAGTTACCACTCCGCTTGCAACGGACTGTAACACCGGCTCGTTAGCAACGGTTTGCGCCATACCGATAGCTACGCCCGCTTGCGGTAAAAGGGTAATACCGAGATACTTTTTAACCGACTTATCCGCTTTTGTTACCGCACCGCCGAGGAAGGCTCCAAAGTACTTACCAAACGAACGGAACAGGATATAAACAACGCCGATTACGCCGATATAGGGTATTTGGTTTAAGTTAAGCTCTGCGCCCGAGATAACGAAGAACAACATAAATAGCGGAGGCGTCCATCTTTCCGGTCCGTCCAAAATGATGATGGCGTCCTTACGACAGTTGGTAAATGCAGCGCCTACCATCATGCAGATAAGAAGAGAGCTCATGTGAACGCCCAAAATCTCGATTTGGCAAAGTCCTACAGCAATAAATACTATGCAAACTATACAACACAAGCGATTGGCGCGAGATTTAAATAGCTTACATAAAAAAGCCAAAATCACACCGAGAACCGCACCGATACCAAGGCTCAAAACGATTTCGAGTAACGGTAATAGAGCAATGGTTTTGGCAGTAAGTGCTCCTCCGCCGGCAAGAACTTTGGCTACGCCAAAGCAAATTGCAAATACGATAAGGCCTATCGCGTCGTCAAGAGCAACTACCGGAAGTAGAGTATCGGTAACCGGACCTCTCGCCTTGTATTGACGTACAACCATAAGAGTCGCCGCAGGCGCGGTGGCGGTTGCTACTGCCGAAAGTATAAGTATAACCGGTGTTGATATGAGTTCCGGCTTTATTGCTTGTACGACAAACAGGGCCGTCATTACGAACACGACGGCGCAAATAGCCTGTAGTACGGTAATAGTTATAACTTTACCACCCAATTTTTTGATGGTTTCGATCTTAAACTCACCACCGATGGAAAAAGCTATAAATCCAAGTGCGATGGTGGTTATAAAACTAATATCGTGGATGGTATTTTCGTTTAAAAAATTCATGCAATATGGTCCTACCAATATGCCGGCAATCAAATATCCGGTAACGTTTGGCAGGTTAAATAGCTTCATAATTCTATTAAGAATTAATCCGAAAACCATAGCAAGGGCAACGCCCAAAATAGCATTCATGCTTTTTCTCCCTAAATTATCCTAATTTTCTTATTAAAGTCCCTCGTAATAATCAACGGGAATTGAGAACATAACGCCTTTATGCGTTAAATCCTTAACTATATCACGAACGGTGGTTTTAGCAACCTCCATCCGATCAGGTTCTACGAGCATCATGAGAGTATGTCCCGTATCAAAGGAGCGGTGAGTGATTTTACTCAAAAAGCCAAATACCGGTACTGCCTCGACCGAGTCGGAGTGCATGACGTCGTGTAAACTCAAGCTTGCAAAGACTATACCGTTTAAGCCCTCTTTGTTGAGCTCGTGGAGAACGTGATGGAATTCATCTCTATCCTTAAGATTAACAACCAATAAATGCATAGCGCACCTCCTAAAACGCAACGATTATAATACTTTAACTTCGTTAAGTCAACAAATTTTATGTTGCTAACCACACTTGTCATCTATAATATCTCGTGTTATAATGTTCGTATGCAAAATTTAGAAGTACTAAAGAATTCTTTTACCGCTAAAGTCGCGGATTTTATAAACGTCGTAGCTAAAAAGCTACCAGACGACGTCCTTGTTCGCCTCAAAGAAATGCAATCAAATGAAACCGAACAACGCGCTTTGGCCGTTTACGATTGTATCTTTAAAAACCTCGAAAAGGCTATTTCTCTCGACCGCCCCATCTGCCAAGATACCGGTGTCGTGCAATTTTTCGTTAAGGTGGGAACGAACTTCCCCCTTATAAACGATCTCGAATCCTGCTTGCGTAAAGCGGTAGAGATAGCAACGGAAAAAGCGCCCCTCCGTCATAACGCAGTCGAGACCTTTATCGAAAAGAATACCGGCACCAACCTCGGTACGGGAGTACCGTATATCGAGTACGACCTAATACCTAATTCCGACAAACTCGAACTTACCGTTTACCTCGCAGGAGGCGGTTGCTCTCTGCCGGGAAGATCCACCGTTTTGATGCCGTCGGAAGGCTATGAGGGCGCGTTTAAGTTTGTTGCAGATACCCTTGTTACTTATGGCATCAACGCCTGCCCTCCCCTTGTTATAGGAGTTGGCTTCGGTCCTTGTATGGCTACTTCCGCAAAGCTTGCAAAAAAGGCTTCTTTGCGCAGTATAGGCTCCCATAACCCCAATGAAAAGGTTGCTGAAATGGAAGTTAAGCTACAATCGGCTCTTAATAAAATCGCTATTGGTCCGCAAGGTCTTGGTGGCACTGAAAGCGTTGTTGCCGTCAATATCGAAAACATGGCAAGACACCCTTCTTCCTTTGGCGTAGCCGTTGCTTTCGGATGCTGGGCACATCGTAGAGGAGTAGTTGAATTTAACGCCGACTTATCTTCAAGTGTTCTTACCCACGAAGGAGTTACGCTATGAAAAAGATACTATCTACACCCATAAAAACCGAGGACGTTGCTTCCCTTAAAGTAGGCGACGTTGTGTATCTTAACGGACTACTCGTTACCTGTCGCGATACCGGCCACAAGCGTAGAGTTTTAGAAGGCGTTATTCCTAAAGTCGACCTTAACGGTGGCGCGGTATTCCACGCCGGCCCCATCGTAAAAGAAGTCGACGGTCGTCTGGAGATTGTGGCAATAGGCCCTACCACCAGCATGCGCATGGAAAAATATGAAAAAGAATTTATGGAGCTAACCGGCGTAAAGCTCATAATCGGCAAAGGCGGTATGGGCGAAAAAACCACCAAAGCTTGCGTCGAAAACAACGTCGTTCACGCAGTATATCCCGGCGGTTGCGCGGTGGTTGCCGCCGACCAAGTGGAGGAGCTTCTTGACGCGGAGTGGTTAGATCTCGGCATGCCGGAGGCTTTTTACGTTATGAGAGTCAAGGAATTCGGCCCATTGATTATTTCAATCGACACCCAAGGCAACAATCTATTTGAACAAAATAAGCGCACCTTCAACGAGCGCAAAGTTGCATCTCTTACCGAACTATACGACGATTTAAAAAAATAACATGCATCCCTCACTCCCGAAAAATAAAGTTGAATATAAAAACTATTTAACGGATGTTATTCCTATTATATTATATAGCGCCCTTACGGGAATCCTTTCCGGAGGGATTGTCTTCGGCTACAACTATTGTGCGGAGTTTTTTGCCCACCAATCGGCAACTGCCTACGATTTTGTAAGGGAAAACCCCGCTTTCATCCCCCTACTTTTTTTGGCTCTTATTTTGCTCGCCGTTTTTGTTTGGATCGTCTTAAAGTTTATCCCCGAAGTTAAACGTCTTGGCGTCCCTCGCACCGAAGCTGCCTTGCGCGGGCTCAAACCTATATCTTGGTGGCGCACTTTAATTGGCACCATTTTAGGCACTTTGCCGGCTTTTTTAGGTGGTTTGAGTTTAGGTGCAGAGCGTCCGTCAACTTCAATAGGCGGTTCAATAGGTGCCGGCGTCGCAAAGCTCGATAGACGTAAAAACAGATCCCCCGAACAACAAAAAGAACTTAATCTCTTGGTATCTTCCGCCGGCTCGGGTGCCGCTTTTGCAACCGCTTTTTGCGCTCCTATAACCGGCCTTGTGTTTACCCTTGAGGAATTGCATCAAAAGTTCAACGCAAAACTCTTGCTTGCAGCCGCAAGCAGTATTACTACCGCGACTATCACCTCCACGATTCTGCGTGAAGTCCTCGGCATGGAAAGCTCTCTTTTTCACTTCGAAGTATCTTCTTTACCCCTCGAATTAAGCTGGACACTCCCCGTAGTCGGCCTCGTTTGCGGTCTATTGGCTTCCGTTTACAGCAAAGCTCTCGGCATAACTTGCCAATCAAGTAAGATTACAAAAATCCCTTTATTTTTGAAGCTAATTGCCGTCTTTTTGATAACCGGTGTTATCGGGATTCTTTGTGCAGATTCGTTGGGCTCCGGCATGTCGCTTATCAATAAGATTTCCTCGTTGAACATCGGTTGGAAAGCCCTCCTATTGCTCTTTGCCCTCAAGGCACTTCTTACTCTTTTAGGATTAGGTTCCGGCGCCGCCGGCGGGTTGCTGGTGCCCATGCTGACTTTAGGCGCATTGATAGGCTCGCTACTCGGCAACCTATTTATCGCAATAGGCGTGCCGGACGACCTTTACACCACCTTCGTTGTCATCTCGATGAGCGCTTTCCTCGGCGCACTGTTCCGCACGCCAATTACCGCCGTGGTTTTAGCTATAGAATTGACAGGCTCTACTTCCGGCATACTCACCATCGGGCTCGAAATATTTATTGCCTACGTAGTCGCAGAGCTTTTAATGCGTAAACCTATATACGACGTTCTGCTCGATATAAGCCTTGAGGACTACGAACTATGCACCTCTAACGGCGGAATAATCGCCGAGCTAAAAACTTTTTTTAAGCGAAAATAAAAAAAGTACTTGAATTTATCTCACTATAGTGCTATACTACAAAAAAATTCTTAAGGACGCTTGTATGAACCGTGCCGAGTTATACAACAAAATAGCAACCTTTTCCGCTCCGATTATTGGGGCTATTGCTATTATATCCATTATCGGCATAATTAACATTATTATCCCCTTGGGGGATATATTTTAGAGCGCCCGTCCGGCAGACAATGGACAAATTAATATTTTTACACTATCCCGTCAATGGGTTTATTTTGCGTTAAATCGTTGCCTACTTTTAATTAAGTATATATAATAGGAGTTAAGCGGAATTCCGCGTAAAGGATAAATATGTATAACAATCAAGAAATCAAAGAAATTGCAGAACGTCTTAAATATTTGCGTGAGGCTTTGGACGTAAGCGTTGAAGAAGCCGCAAATGCAGCGATGGTCTCTATCGATGAGTACCGCGATGCCGAAGCAGGTAAAGTTGACTTCACCTTCAACTTCCTACAAAAGCTTGCCAAGCACTTTGGTGTAGACATTATTCAGCTTATTTCCGGCGAATCTCCCCGTCTTACCGGATTCCAAGTAACCCGTGCGGGCGAAGGTCTTTCTCTTGAAAGAGAACGTGGCTTTGAATATATTCACCGCTCTCCCTTCTTCAAAGATAAGAGCGCAGAGCCCTTCCTTGTAACCGCAAAGTACGACCCCGAGGAGCAAAACAAGCCGATAACCGTTTCTACCCACGACGACCAAGAATTCGACTATATCTTGAAAGGTAAGCTCCGCGTAACCGTTGATAACTATACCACCATACTCGGCGAAGGCGATTCAATTTACTATAACGCAAACCTCCCCCACGGCATGGTCGCGTACGAAGGCGATTGCGAATTCTTGGCGGTAGTTATCAAAAACTCCAACGCCCTTTCGGAAATCACCGAAGTCACTTCCGAGCAAAGCAAGGAAGCAGCTAAAGAGTATAAGGAAATCTTCCACGAGTTCGTAACCCCCACCCTCGATGATAAAGGTAGACTTGTTAAGCTCGACTTCCACCCCCAAGACAACTACAACTTCGGCTACGACGTTGTTGACGCCATCGCCAAAAAATCCCCCGACAAAACCGCTATGGTTTGGCTCGACAACCAAAAGAACGAGCGCATCTTCTCATTTAGCCATATAAGCGAAGAATCCAACCGCACCGCAAACTACTTCCGTTCTTTAGGTATAGGCAAGGGTGACGCGGTCATGCTCGTTCTAAAGCGCAGATATCAATTCTGGTATGCAATGGTAGCTTTGCATAAGCTCGGCGCAGTAGCCGTACCCGCATCCAACCAACTAATGGCTCACGACTATGAGTACCGCTTTAACACCGCTAAAATTAAAGCTGTCGTTATGGTCGGCGAAGAAGCCATGCAAAAAGAGTGTGAATCCGCTATTAAGACTTCCCCCACCGTTAAAACCCTTATACAAGTCGGCGGTCCTCTCCGAGAAGGTTGGCACGACTTTGATAGCGAATATTCAAAATTGGGCTCCGAACTTGAGAGAGTAGATACCCGTATTGACGATACCTGCTTGATGTACTTCACCTCCGGCACCGAGGGCTATCCCAAAATCGCAGCTCACTCGCAAAAGTATTCGCTCGGTCATTTGGTAACTGCAAAGTATTGGCACAACGTTGATAGAAACGGTTTGCACTTTACTATTTCCGATACCGGTTGGGGTAAATCCGTTTGGGGCAAGCTCTACGGACAATGGCTATCTGAAGCAGCTGTCTTTACCTATGACTTCGATAAATTCAAGGCAGAGGATATCCTCCCGTTGTTTGCAAAATACCACATCACCACTTTCTGCGCACCGCCCACAATGCTACGCTTCTTCTTGCTTGCAGATATCAATAAGTACGACCTTTCTTCCTTAAAGTACGTTACCACCGCAGGCGAAGCGCTCAACCGTGAAGTATTCGACCAGTTCTACAAAACTACCGGCCTTAAGATTCGTGAGGGCTTTGGTCAAACGGAAACCACTCTTACCATCGCAAACCTTGTTAACAACGATATTCGTTTGGGCTCTATGGGCAAACCTACTCCTCAATACGACGTTGACATCGTTGACGAGAACGGCGTCACCACCAAAGATGGTGAGGTTGGTGAAATCGTTATACGTATTGCCGACGGCAAACCCTTCGGTCTATATAGCGGATACTTCCTCAACGAAGAAGCTACTGCAAAAGCGATGCGTGACGGCCTCTATCACACCGGCGATATGGCATGGCGTGACGAGGACGGCTTCTACTGGTACATGAGCCGTATCGACGACGTTATCAAGTCCAGTGGCTATCGTATCGGACCCTTTGAAATCGAATCGGTTATCATGGAGCTTCCCTACGTAGTAGAGTGTGCAATCACCGGTGTACCTGACCCCATCCGTGGCCAAGTAGTCAAAGCGACCATCGTTCTTAAGGAAGGCGTTGAAGGCAACGATGCTCTTAAGAAAGACATCCAAAACTACGTTAAAACCCACACCGCACCCTACAAGTACCCGAGAGTTATCGACTTCGTTACCGAGCTCCCGCGTACCACTAACGGCAAAATCCGCAGAGTTGCATTGCGTAAATAATTACTTAATTCCAATTAAAAAGGACACCGATTACGGTGTCCTTTTTTGTTATGTTAACCTTGATAGTTAAAAATTATTTCGCTTTCGTATGTGAAATTCCAGTTTCCGGCTTTTTCGATTGCGTTCCACTGCTCTTCCGTTCCTCTATAATAAATTTTACATAAACCAATTGCGCCGCCTTTTATCGTTGTTACGCTTTCGGGTATAACCAATTCTTCCAGGTTGCGGCAACTACTAAACGCATTTATACCGATTTCAGTTACGCCATCGGATATTGTTACCTTCGTTATTTCGTTGTTGATATAAAATGCTCTACTGTAAACCGTGTCTATATCGGACGGGAGCACTAATTCCGTATCGTCGCCCAAATAGCTTATAAGGTGACGTTGACCGCCGTTTGTAAAGTATACAAAGCCGTTTTCGTCCTCGCTGAACTTTGTAGAACCGAACTTGTTGCTATAAATATTTTTAGCATAGTAGCCCACTCCACCGAGTGCCCAGTCCTCGGGACCAGCGTATCTTCCGCTATTATTACATACTTCAACCAAGCTCTGGCATCCTTCAAAAGCCATATCGGCTACGTCTACCAACGTAGTGGGTAAATATATTCTCCTCAACTTCGGACAGCCGTGGAAAGATTCCCCCCAAATAGTAGTTAGGCCTTCTTTGACGTCTACGTATTCCAAATTTTGACAGTTCTTAAACGCATAATAGTCGATATCTGTAACAGTAGAAGAAAGCACTACTTTTTGTAATCTATCACAATTTTGGAAACCTGACCTTGCAACTTCTGTTATTCCCTCGGAAAATACTACTTGCTTAAGATTATCTTTGTTATAGAAGGCATACCAATTCATACCTGTTGCGCCTTCGGGCAACGTAATACGAGTTCCAGAGCCGATATAATTTATAATTATATCTTCATCATCAATGACGTTATCATTATCTACGTTCTTCTTGTAGTGTACAAATCCGTTTTCATCAAGTGAAAGTCTGCTTTGCGCGTTAACATTTACGTGTACTACGCGTGCTACGTCGGTTAAACCGCCGTCGTTTTCGTAGTATTCGCCTTCTTCCTCAATGCTTGGGTACTCGTCATCTCTTCCAATGAAAATTTTAAGAGGCGAAAAATCGAATATTTCAACAAGCCTAATGCAACCATAAAAAGCATCCTCGCCTATTGCTCGAAAACTTGTGCCTAACGTAATTTGCATTAGGTCTTCACAACGGCCAAAGGCAAAATCTCCTATCGTTCTAACGCTATTACCTAAAACAACTTTCATTAGCCCTGTACCGCTAAACGCACCGTCACCTATGGTTTTAACGCTATCTAACGTAAGTATTTTGAGGTTTTTACAACCTGTAAATGCGCCTTCTTCTATTCTGGTTACGCCACTGTGTGTTTCAATAGATTTTAAATCCTTTGACCATCTAAAAGAATACTTTTTAATTGCTGTAACTTCGCTCGGAACTACCAAATCAACCAATTTTTCGTCGTTAATATAAAAGTTTTCGCAGTATTCAATCGGATTGGAGCTCGCTTCATCAAAGGTTATATTCATCCAATCTTTTAATTCGCCTGCATACCTTACGGTTTCCGCATTGATATTAGCTAATGCCGCTGAACCGATATTCGTTATGCTTTTAGGTATCGTTATGCTATCTACGTTGCCGTAAAACGCGTTTGCACCTATGCTTTCTATACCTTCATTTAACGTTATGGAAGTCAGCGTGCACGCTTTTTGTCCCATACCGTAATACGAGCCAAACGCTCCTATGCCTATTCTTTTTACACTACCGGGGATGTTAATTTCCTTAAGAGTAACACAACTGCTGAACATACGATTACCAATTGCTTCAGCACCCTCTTTAATCGTTAAATTCGTAAGACTGTTGCAGAACGAAAAAACACTGTCCCCAATAGATTCGAGCCCTGTTCCTATGGTTACGCTCTTCAACGCGTCGTTTTCGCTAAAAGCTTCCTTCCCAACGTGCGTTAAACTATCGGGGAGTTCAACACTTTTTAAACTTACGTTATGATAAAATGCTTTATCTCCTATGCTTGTAACTTGACCTAAATCTATACTCTCTAACAGCTCGTTATTAAAAAAAGCTTCATCGCCAATGGCTTTAACTTGATTTGGCAACGTCAGTTGCTTAAGCTTACAATAGCTAAAGGCACTTTTTGGAATTTCGGTTATTCCTTTACCTATTGTGACTTCTTCAAGTTGTGACTGTGCAAACACTTCTTCACCGAGTTTTGTTACACTATCGGGTATAGTAATGCTTTTAAAATTCGTGCCAATAAAAGCTTTATTGCCTATTTCCTGCACACTACTACCAATTACAACTTCCTTTATCATCGGCCTGCCCGAAAAACAGCCATCGGCTATCCTCCATACCGAATTACCTATGGTTACTTTATTTATATCAATCGATACCGATGAAAACAGTTCGTCTTGCAGTACTATAGTACCATCGTTAATTTTTATGTCACCTGGAACTTCCCTTTGAAAAATACAATAAGCAAGAACGTACGGGTTTTGAGCGTTACCTAAATAATAAACGCCATCTTCTTTGGTGTTTATTAACTCTCTACTATTATAACTAAACGCATTTTTGCCGACGTAACGGATACTGCTCGGTATAGATACGTTGGTTATACTATTTATATTAAAAGCTTCGGCACCAATCGTTGTAACACCTTCGGGTATAACAACGGACGTTAAAGTACTAAATAATCCTGCATAACAATTGATATCCGTAACGCCTACAGGGAGCTCTACGTGTGTGGATTCTTCCCCAAAATCTATTACGCTTTTGAAGTCACCGTCCGTATAATATACTACGCCTGCATCGTCTTTGGAAAGTCTACTCGGCAAAGAACTTTTATTATGTATAACTTTAGCATTGTAAGCTATACAGCCGTTACTTGTGGAGCCTACTTCCATTTCAATTTTCGATAAATTATAAATTTCAACCAATTTATTACAACCGGAAAAAGCACTACCCTCTATTGTTTTTACTTTTTTACCGATGATTACACTGGTAAGTCTACCTGAACACCAGTAAAATGCCCCATCGCCTATTTCGGTTACCTCTGCTCCGGTATCTATTTTAGAAATATGTTGGTATCTATAAAAAGCATACGCCGGTATTTTGGTTATTCCTTCGGGTATAACAATTTCGCCGCTAACCAATTCCTCATTAAGATAAAATTGGGTGTTAGATATAGGATTGGCATCTCCGCTGGCAAAATCAATACTACACCATTGTGACAAATCGCCAAGATAGGTTACCTTTTCTAAAAAAGGATATTCAAATGCACCTTTACCGAATTTGACGATGCTGGCAGGTATGGTTATAGATTTCATATCATTAAAACCATAAAATGCATTTTCAGCAATACTCGTTACGGGCAAGCCATCGTATTCTGCATCAATAACAATATCATATTTATCATTAAACGGATTGGCTTTTCGTTCAATACCCGTTACTGCGTAGGTGTTATCGCTTTGTAAAGTATAAATAACTTTAGGCGCTCCGCCTAAAAGTCCACCGCCTCCGCTACACGCAAACATAACCATAGTTATACAAGCCACTAATACGATAATCAAAAATAAACCTGTTATTCTTTTTTTCATTTCCAACCTCATTCAAAGCACCCCGATTCTCGGGGTGTTTTCATTTTTTATTCGGCGACTTCGGTGTTTTGCGCTCTCATGCGCTCTGCACGCATTTCTTCAAGCTCTGCTTTGATCTTTTCCTTCTTCTTGCCCGTATAATCAAAGAATATCATCGGGATACAGGTGAGAAGCATGCCGGCTGCAGGTATTAACGTTATCATTAAGAACAAGCCGTCGCGAGTTGCTACCGATTGTACTTGCTCTACCTTGATGCCCGCTTCTTCAATAGGCTCTACGTAATGAATAAGCTCAAGCACTACTGAAGTAATAAGGGTGGCTACACCTGCAGATGCTTTACTGATAAGAGTTTGTGCCGCAAACGATACGCCCTCTATGCGTTGTCCATCCTTCCACTCTGCATAGTCGGTACAATCCGCTACAAAGTTATAGGTAATACAGTTGAATACGCCGAGCGGTATACCGATAAGTATGGTAAAGAATAAAAGTACGAATATAGAGGCTACGCCCAGTTTATCGTAACCGATGAAGTACAATATTACCGATACGACTACGCCGAACAACATACTTGCTATGTAGATTTGCTTTAAACTAAACTTCTTGCGTGCAAGCGGTACGAGGAGCATTGCAGGTACCATACCGATACCAACCATCAAGCTCAAAACGGTAAGGAAGGTGCCTTTGGTAATAAAGGAACGTGCACCGTTTGGATATAAAATATAGTAAGATACGATACCGCTATCGCTAACAACCTTTTCGGTATTATAGAGGTACTTGCTGATATAAGGCGCACAAGTTTGTGCCATAACGACGGTAGATGCAAGGAGTGCGGCGCCTATGAAAATAAGCAAGGGTTTATTTGTAACGAAGCCTTTGAAAATATCCTTGATGGATTTCGGCTCTACTTGCAAAATAAGTTTTTCTCTCGTGCCGAAGAAGGCGAGTAAACTAATTGCGCTACCTATGCAACCAAATACGATGCCGGCGATGAGATAACCCTTTTCAAGGCCCAAAGAATCGGTAAGAATCGGTACTGCAAGAGTAGGAACAACGCCACCGATGGTGGAGCCGATACGAGCAATCGATATAAAGTTGGATCTTTCGCCGTCATTGGGAGAAATTGCAGAAGAAAGGCTCCAGAACGGTACGTCTTGTACGGTAAAGCACATACCCCAAAGGATATAGGTAAAGTAACAGAAGGCAAGCTTGCCACCATACTCAACTATTCCCAAATATATGGGAGAAAGGAATAGTAAGCAGGTAGAAATTGCTATAATTATCGGCGAGAACAAAAGATAGGGTCTAAACTTACCCCATTTAGTTTGCGTCTTATCGACAACGATACCCATAGCCGGATCGTTGATTGCATCAAAGATACGTGCAATCAAAATAAGAGTGCCTGCGTGGGTAGGCGCTATGCCAACCGCATCGGTAAAAAAGATGAGAGCAAAGGTTGACATCAAAGTGTAGATCATCGATCTACCAAATGCCGACGAGGTAAACGAAGCGTACTCCGTTTTAGCAATGTACTTGGTCTTTTCCATCTCTTTCTCCTTAAAATATATTGTACGCGCACGCGCGTACTATGTGCCGTTTAAGGCTCCCTTTATGGATGTTTGGGTGCCCTATTTTTTGTTTTTCTTATTATCGATGCCTTTGTTGTGACGTGTGATAAAGTATCCTACGACGCTTGCAACTATCGCGCTTAACCCAAGAACCACCCAGAATCCATACTGTTTGCCTTGGAAAGGTACGCCGGTGTTCATGCCCCAAAACGATGCAACCAACGTCGGTACGGAGATGATTACCGTCATGATGGTAAGGGTTTTCATGATTGAGTTTTGGTTGTTGCTTATAACCGATGCATAAGTGCTCATCGTGCTTGCCAAAATGTCGGAGTATATGTTACACATATCCATCGCCTGACGGTTTTCGATTACAACGTCTTCGATAAGTTCTTCCGCTTCCTCGTCGTTACGCGAGCGGTTCATTCGAGATAACCTTTCGATTACTATGCTATTGCCACGCAAAGAGGTCGAGAAGTAAACAAGAGACTTCTCGAGGTCGAGCAGTTGAACAAGCTCTTTATTCTTTGTAGCGCGATGGAGCTCCGTTTGAATACGTTGGGAGCTTCTATCGATCTGGCGCAAATATTGTAGGTATTTTACGTGGGTGTGGTAAAGAAGTTGATAGAGGAAAAAATCCCTCTTTGCCGTCTTGAGACCTTTGACTCGGCCGGACATAAAGTTGTTGATGACGGAGTTTTCTTTAAGACAAACGGTGATAATGCTGTTTTTGGTGGCAATAACGCCAAGAGGCATGGTGGAATAGCTGTAGTAGTCTTCCTCCTCCTCGATTGTAGGGATATCAAAAAGCACCAAGGTATCGCCGTCGTCAACTTCGATACGGGCACGTTCCTCTTCGTCAAGCGCTGCTTTTAATAAGCTTTCGTCGACACCTGTTACGCGCTCTATAAGCTCGATTTCGCGGTCGGTGGGGTTCTCAAGGTGAATCCATTGATCCTTAAGATTGATGCCACCGCCAAACTCCGGTTGCTTTTCGATAATGCGGTTGTTTTTAGTTTCGAATAATTGAATCATTCCGCACCTCCTTTGCTTATAAGCAAAATTAAAGGGATATGTAAGCCATATCCCTTTTTAAGCGCAAAATGGGAACGTCGCAACGCGTACGTTGCGACTTATGGCTTATTTGATTATTAAGTTAGGACTATAAGGGTCTTCCATAATTGCTCCGATTATTTTTCGAACTTATCGAAGTAAACGCCTGCACATACTGCCAAGCAGTCTGCAAAGATGTCTTCTTCTTCAGGGCTGTAAATGCCGGAAGTGATTTGCTCGTCGAGGTAGGTTGCGAACTCTGCAAGAGTTTGCTCGTCGAGAGCGGGATCTTCTGCTACTCTTACGGTAAGGTTAACGAGCTCGAGAAGATGTAGGCCACGTGCTTCTTCGGGAGTTTCGGGAGCGACTGCAACGTCTGCAGCAACTTCTTCAACAACTTCAACGGGTGCTACCACGGGAGCGGGAGCTTCTTCAACGATGAGGCTCTCGTCAATTTTGGGGGTGGTAACGATTTCCAAGATTTCGCTATCGCCAAGCTTGGAAGCAAGGATATCTTCGATAGCAGCATTGATCTCTTCGATATTTTCGCTGATGAATTCGTCTTGAGTTTCGCGGAAGATGATTACGTTGGTATCGAGAGCGTCTTGGAACTTACGGAAGGATTGTTGAACCTTTTTGTATTGCTTTTTGCCAGCACATGCAAGGAAAGCTCCGAAGATAACGTATACGAGCCACGGTACAACGAGGGTGCCGAGAACGGGTAATACGAGAAGTACGATAGCTTGGATACCTTTTACGCTTGCAACGTCGATACCTGCAACTACGTCGTAGCAACAAATAGCACTAACTGCGATGCAAAGGAGGATTACGATAGAGCTCCATACTTTGAAGAAGCCTTTGCCTGCCTTATATTTGCAGTTGCCTTTGCGAGCACCCAATGCTTCGGATTCGGTGATGTAATCCGAGGGGTAACCGGTTTGTTGCTCCAAGAAAGCGCCCCAGCCTTTTGCTACGCTCAAGGGCATTCTTGAGTCTTGTATACGAGCGTTGAGTTGGTCAACGTTTTCGGCGTCGATAGTGCCGTTAGCGTTAACAAAAGCAACGGTGTCGTCAAGATGCTTGCGGAACTTGTTGGCTTTGCTACCGGACTTAACGCCGAGAGCAATAAAGAATCCTACGATAATGAGGATTGCGCCTGCTGCAAGAATATAAACTGCGGGAGAAAGAGTGCTTCCGAGTTCGAGGAAGTCTACCTTACCCATAAAAGATTGTACCATTTCGATAATCTTTTCCATAACCCTCTCCTAAAGAATAGTATGTAAATCAATTATAAAGCTAATTGACGAATTTTGCAACCCCTTTTTTTATAAAATTTTATATTATATATTAAAATATATTAAAAACGCGCAAAATAGTACTCTAAAACTCGATAATTTCGCCCCTATTCAAGACGAAAACCGCTTTGCGATGGAGCTTTTGACCGCTGGATGCTTCGAAAGCGCGTGCGTAAAGGTCAAGTTGCGTGCGGTAACGCTCGCGGAGAGCCTCCGTAGGCGAGGAGCTAACTTTATAGTCGATAAGCACGTTTTGCTCGCCGAGGACAACCAAGTCCATAACGCCTTGCACAAGCGTTTTGTCCCTGCTCGTAGCGCCCGCAAGCACTTCACAAGCAGGTGCGTAGTAGATAAATTCTTGCTCGCGCAAGCACTTTCCGGGGCGCGCATAGTCCATGAGCGGGTGCGCTAAAGCGCGCATGACAAGTGTGGCATCCACTATGCCTTGCTCTATAACGCCATCTCTCTCCAATCCCTCGACAAACGCCTTTACGGAGCCTAAATCCGCAAGATTGAAGTCGATTAATTCCATTACCTTGTGGTATGCTATACCTTTTTCAATCGTTTGGGTGCCTAAAGTTGGAATATAGTGCGGTTTTTCCTCGCTATCACGGTTTAGGGCGGTAACGGTGTACTTGTTGCTGAGTGTCGTCGCCTCGGTGTGCGGATAAACCTCAAACGTCAAAGCACTACCACCCAAGGGCAACCTTTCTTGCAATCTTTCAACGGGAGCGTCCTCTATTTCTACGATAGGATCTACCACGCAAGGAATCAATGGGTTACGGCTCCTTGCATACAAAATCCAATCAAGGAAGGAGTCAAATTGATCGGGACGCTCGTACTCGGTAAACTCCTCCACCTTGCTTTCGCCGGAAACGTATAGTTTATATCTTGCTCTGGTCGCGGCAACGTACATAAGCCTCAATGCTTCGAGGTTTTGCTTTACCACAACCGCTTCTTCGATAGCACGTCTTCTCGTGCTTTTTTCCACACTGCCTTCTTCCCTATTAAAACAGTTGATACCTACGCCGTATCTTGCGTCAAGCGCCAAACTATCCGTCTTAATCATATTGTTGGGCGGGGTAGAAGATCGCGCCATAAATACTACAGGGAACTCCAAGCCCTTGCTCTTATGTACCGTCATTATACGAACGGCATCACCGGCGACAACCGGTTCGGGAATTTTAAGCTCTACACCCGACGATAAAAATTCAACGTAATCGGTAAGCGTTGTGGCAAACTTTTTACTTGCAATAGCATGCACGTAAGCGTTATAGGTTTCAATACGTTTGGTTTGACCGCTTGCCATTAGCTTTGAAAGATATCCGCTTTCCGTCATAACGATGCCTATAAGTTTTGTAACGTCTACAAGCGCCGACGTCTTACGATATTTTTTAACCATATCGTTAAATGCCGTTATCTTATCCGTCAATCTACCTTGATATAGGGTGACCGCACGATGGAAAAAGGGTTCTTTTAAGTTTTGATTGCGAATCTCGGCAAGCTCCGACTCGCTAAATCCACCGATGGGCGAAAGCATCGCTCCCGCAAGAGCAAGGTCCTCTTTGGGATTATCAAGCACCTTCATAAAGGCGTTGATTGCGTTGATATCGCGCATATCACGCTCGCCCTCAAAGCCTTCCGCAACGTAGGGAATACCATATTTATCCAATACTTTGCGAGTGCCTTCCGCTCCCCTTTTATATCTATATAATATAGCTACGTCGCTATAGCGTAAAAGTCGCTCGCCTCCCATACTCTTATCGTAGACCGTTTGCTTGCCGACAAGCTCCTTGATTTTGCTTGCGATATAGTAGTCTTCCTTTTTGAATTCGATTTGGCTCCTTGCGCCCTCTTTTACCGAGTAGATGCCTTCCGGCACTTCACTCTCTTTGCGCTCGGGAGTAAACACAGCCACCTCAACCTCGGGAGAATTGCCGTTTGCATTGTTGGCAAGACCCGCCTCGCCAAAGCGCGACTCTCTGCGATAATCGATACCGCCGAAATCGTAGGTCATAACTTCACTGAAAACGTCGTCGACAAACTTCAATACCCTCTGGTCGCTACGGAAGTTTTTGTTAAGGGGCACGTTTTTACCGCCGTCGCCCTCTTTGAACTTACGGTGTTTTTCGAGGAAAATATCCGGGTCTGCTTCGCGGAAGCCGTATATAGCTTGCTTAACGTCGCCCACCATAAACAGATTGCCACGCGCAATCTTATCAAAAATAGCCTCTTGCAAACGGTTGGTGTCTTGGTACTCGTCGAGGAAGATATAATCGATACCCTCGCTAAACTCTTTGGCTAAACTTTTGCGCGAAAGAATTTGAAGCGCGTATCTCTCTACGTCTTCGAAGTCGGCTTTACCCTCCTCTTCTTTTAGCTCGGAGTACTTTTGACGTACCTTTACCACCGTTTCGAGGAGCATTTTCGCAAGGCGACGACTATCCGCATCCTCCCTTTCGCACTCCGTTAAATCGACGGTAAATATCCTTTGCGCTTTGGCAACCAGCCCTTTGATGGCTTCATTAATCTTTTTAACGCGAGCTAAATACTCAAGGTACTCCGCCTCCCCTTTTGTAGAAGACGGCACCGTCATAAACTTATCGATAGCGATAATCCTTTCGATAAACGCTTGATCGTCGGCGTGGATAATATCCCAAACCAAATCGTTAAGCTCAACCGCTTTTTGATAGCATCTCTCATAGCTCTTTGGAGGTGCATAGGTTTTTGCATCCGCGATAAGAGCTTCAGTAGCATCCGTAAACAGAGAGAATTTTTTGCGGAAACGCGCCACCGTATCTTTAATAACGGTGCTTTCGATAAGGGGTTTTTCTGCCTCTTCCAACGCGTACGCCATAAACACGGAGGGATTTTCTTGCGCGCTTATGAAAGATATTATCTCGTTAATGGGTTCTTTGAGTTTTTCAAAGCTCTTGCCGTCGCTAAACAAAGTACCGAGTTCGTTAAAGGAGGCCTCACCCTCTTTAATCGATTTCTCGATGACTTGCTCAATGGCGGTATTAAGTAGCGCCTTGCCCTCCTCGTCGTCTAAAATCTCCAAACCGGGGCTAACGCCTATTTCTTCAAAATAGCGCTTGTAAATTTCACCGCATATAGCATCGATAGTGCCGATATATGCAAAGGGCAAAAGTTGCAACTCGCGCTTATAATGCTCTGCCCTTTCACCACCCAAACGAATTTCGCGGAGCAGTCTTTCGGTCAGTTTTTCCTTCATGTCTTGAGCGCTCGCCTTGGTAAAGGTAAGCACTATTATGCGAGTAACCGAGCCTGTTTCAAGGTAGCGCAAAATCTTTTCCACCATAACGGTGGTCTTTCCGCTACCGGCGGACGCCGATACCAACATATCTTTGCCGATAAACTCAAGAGCTTTATCTTGGCCACTTTTTGAAAAATCTATATTAGCCATTTATCTCTCCTTTATCATAGTCGGTAGGCGATGCCTTGCTGGAAAGCACGCGGATATCTTCGTATTGCGCTCCACCGCAAATTTCGCGGTAGGGACAGTACTCCGAGCATTTTTTAAGCGGAGTTTTTTCGACGTAGCCTTGAGCAATTTCTTCAACCGCTTTGACTATCAACTCTTTGACGTAATCAAGAGCGTTTTGCATTTGTTGCTCGGTTATAAAATCTTTACTCGTTGCGTGAACTCGTCCGTCCTCTTTGATGGAGAGCTTCATGCGCGGAATTATGTTGGAATATAGCTTTTCGCCACCTTTAATCGCGGTGTATAAAGGTGTATCGAGCCCTTCAACGGCTTCGTTAGAACCAACGATTTGACCTTTAAAATTGACGTTGCGACCTTTGGAGTTGTAGCCACCGCGCGTACTTAAGTAGAAAGCTCCTACCGGCTCTGCGTTAAGTAGCTCCTTGACGGCAAGAAGGTATACGTAAAGTTGAATTTTACTGCCGTAATATACGTTTTGCAATTCGCTTGCAACGTGTCCGGTTTTGTAATCCACGGCTATGGCGAGCTTTTTGCCGGAGGGCGTAGTGCTTAAATCAATACGGTCGATTTTGCCGTGCATAGCAATTTTTCCGTAGGGGGTATCGAAATAAATGGTATCGATATCTCCGCCACGAGATGCAAATTTCAGCTCGATATAAGCCGGATCGAACTTGCCTTGAAGTACGTTTTCGGTGAGATACCCCATCATTGTGCGAGCATCTTTGCGAAGATTGTTTAATAGATACGCTACTGAAGGATTGTTATAAAGCGCCTTTACCGAGTCGTCTTCAAAAGCAAGCTTCAACGCTTTGTCTTCTGCAAACGTCCTTTCCTCCGACGTCATGGTGCGTAGCTTGCCGAGCGTCAGCTTAAAATAATACTCCAGCGCGTTATGTATTACGTTACCTACGTCAACCACCTTGAGTTTGCCTTCGGCGCGCTCCTTGAGCCTTAAGCCGTAGCGCAAAAAGTGCGAATACGGACAGTTAAAGTATGCCTCGAGCTGGCTAACTTCGGTACGCAAAATGCCCTTTTGCTCAAACGTATATAACATCGGTACCGCCCTTTCGCAATCTTGCTTGGGCGTTAAATATTCCTTTTCTGCATCGCTCAAGGTCGCATAGACGTCTTTTAGCACGCTCTTTGGGGCATCGGTTGTAGCATAAGTGTAAAATGCGTTATTGGGATGCGCAACCGCATCTTCAACGCTATCTTTAGAGGAGTTTACCCCTACTTTAAAGCGTGCGTTAAGCGACTCAACTCGTTTGTTGAGCATGGCAGATATCTCTTTAATAACCTCGGATGGCTTATTTTGGGTTGCCTCAATAGAGCTTTCGGGATATCCAATATAAAGTTTATCGGTTTTGGTTATAAGGTCTATAAATGCAAAACGCTCCTCGCGGATATGATCGACGGGAGTAGGATATAGTCTTACGCCACCGCGCTCCAACCTTTCTGAATCGAGTGCGGATATTATTGCTTGATAGCCGTGAGTTGCGGGTAGTAAGTCAGCCGTCGCGTTTATAACGAATATCGCTTTAGCGTTAAGTACGCAACTTTCCCTCAATGCACCGACGTATACGGCGTCTATAAAACGAGGTATCAAAGCTATTTCTTCCGCAGTACACGAAGACGCCAACGTTTTTGCAAAGCCGGTTGCGCTTTCGCGTTCGTCGCCTATCAGTTTTACGTACTCCTCAAGTATGCCTTTGAATCTTTCAAGCGCTTGATTGTTGAGGGTAACGAGGTTGCCGTCAACGCCGTCTAACGCCTCCTCAATCAACTCCTTAAACTCCTCCCCTTCGATGATTTGGGTTAGAGCATAAACGTAGCTTTTAACAGGGCGTTGGGTGCCTTGCAAATTTTCTGTAAGCGCTACTACTCTCTTTCTTATCGGCTCGTATTCCGCTTCACCTTCCTTTAGGAAGTCGCCGTAGTTTAAGTTTTTTGCAACGATATAGTTGTCGTAATCAGCAACGAGGTCGAAGTCGCTATAAAGCAACGGGTTTTTTATAAGCGCCCTTACCTTATCCGCCCTAAAGCCGTAACGTGCAACCTCAAGACAGCTTGATATAAACTTGTAAACGAGGGAATAAGTCAACGGATAGCGCTCGTCGATAAAGTGCGGAATACCATACCTTACCAAAACCTCTTTGAGGTCCTGCTTTGTCGAGCCGTCTGCATCGATTACAACTATATCGTTGTAGCGATACCCCTCTCGTCTTACAAGGCGTGCAATTTCCCTTGCGACCGCGTTGTACTGGGAATAAACGTCCTCTTCTTTAAATAGCGTGACCGCTTTGGTTACGTCGTTTGCTTTTACGTCGGTTACCGCAAACAAATGGCGATGTATGGTGTTAAACGGCTCGCGGATAGCCTCAATCCTACGTTCCCTCCTATCCACCTCGATTTTGGATAGTTCGCAGTAATCAAGCAGTCTTTCGAGAGCGCCGTATGGATAAAGATTGCGGTTCAATCCACCGTTACTATCCATAAGCCCTATGGTTACGCTCTTTGCGTGAGTCGCAAGCGCGCCAATGATTTCTATTTGCTTTTGCGAAAGACTATCGAACCCAAAAAGATATACGTCCGTTTGCGCTATTGCTTGGTCGCCGGGCAACGCTTTAATGAAAGCATCAAGTCGAGTGGTGCTATCGTTAAGCGCGCCGAGCTCCTTCATGTATTCACGGTACAACACCAAAATATCTTGCGCTTTGCTTAAAGTAGAACCCTCTAAATTCTCGAGAGCATTTTCGAAATCCTCAACGGTAACGCCGTTATTACGTATAGATGCAATAACCGCGTAAATTTCGCCGGCAAAACCGTCTGTAAGCGCCGCTTTACGATAGTGGTTCAAGTTTTCGAGATTTTTGTTGATGACTTTTTTAAATACTAAAACCGCACCCTCTTTACTCAAGCAAGCTCCGATGCGGTTGCCGAGAGTCTTAACTGCAAAACGGGTGAAAGACACCACCTCTATGGTCATAGAGCCTTGTAAATCCAGCCTTTCCAAAATGACTTTTTCGGCAGAAAGGGAATATGCGTCCGGCACGATAACCACGTGTCTGCCAGTGGTTACGCCGTTGACGACTATCCTATCTATGACCGCTTGCATTGCGCTGTTTGCGGTATTTGCAGTAATTATCTTAAGCAATCGGTGGTTTTTCCTTTTCTTACGTAAAACGTAAGACACATTATAACATACCACACGAGTAGCAAAAATTCAAGACTCTTTGAACAATCCCCCTTAATTGTTACGTTTTGGTAACAATTAAAATAGGCGCGCAACTATTATTGAGCAATCGTCGCGCTCATCGGGGCTAAATCGATTTAAGTTGTCGATTACGGTAGCGCAAATATCGTCAGGGTTACGAGTTTTTATCGAGGTAAGTATTTCTTCAAGGCGCTCCTCGCCCAACCCGTCTACTACTCCGTCCGATATCAATACGATAAAATCAGAAGTTGTAATTTTGCGCCTTTCCGTAGTCGGCGCGCTACCCTCCACTATGCCAAGCGGTAGACTTCCCGCCTTAATCACCTCCAGCCCGTCCGGAGTAAGCAAGTATCCGTCACGACCGCCCTGCTTGATAAAATCCACCTCCCCCGTTTCGGTATCAATTACCGCTATGTCGATTGCGTTAAACTCCTCTTTGTTCCTTACCTTGAGGAGCGTTGCAACACTCCTCAAAACGGTCTCGTGCTCAAAGCCCGATTTGTATAAGCTCTCAATTAGACTAATAGCACATCTCGCGTTGCGCTCCGCTCCTCCGCCATGCCCCATTCCGTCGGAAATAGTAAGCATAACCTTACGTGGACTAATACGCGTTACCGCACCCTTGTCACCGCTCAAGTCCTCTTTCGAAAGTATCCTTTCCCCATACGCCACACGATACTTCGGCGCACGCTCAAACACCATCGCTACCCTGCCGTTAATCGTGGGCTTTTTATCGATAATCGCCATTTTAGTGCCCGTAATCTTCGATATTGTACTACCAATATTCGGATTTTTGCTATCTCGCTCCATTACGCTCAAGCATATTGGGCCATCCTTTACCACAACTATTTCGCTTACCGCTATCGCATGACGATTGAAAGCCTCGGCTATGCGTCTTTCAAGCACCGTGTCGTACGTTAAAGGCCTACCCACCTCCTTGCCAAGCCCCAACAATATTCCGCTTAATCCTTCAACTTGTTCTTTTAGTAGCTTGCGGTTTTCGGTTATGCCGTCCATCTCCTCAACCACTTCCATCCTCCGGTTTAGACACTCGTTTGCCGTAACTATCAATCCATGTAGGTTACGACATCTTCCGCTTAAAAACGGACTTGCATCCAATATGCTCGCCTTGCCCAAATTGACCGCCGAACACATAAGCTCCACCATTACGACTTCGGTGGAATTACCACCTAAATCACGCTTGCAGTTTTCATAAAATGGACAGCTTTCGCAACACCTTTTGGCTACCTCCCTCGCAAGTAGTTGTGGGTTGAGTTTCTCCTTGCAGTCCTCGGTTAACGCTCCTGCAACCTCTTTTAGCGACTCGCTCAACATTATAAGTTTAGCTTCCGTTTCCGCACGGTTTTTATTTATAACCGCCCTCGTTAGCGCGCCACCTTCGTGATTAAAATAATCGGATATCTTCTTTTTTACCTTGTTTGGAATAAGAATTATAACCAACGTACTTACTGCCGGCGCAACAAGCGATAGATAACTATTGTTGTTTTTATCTACAAGGGTCAGTAGCGCGGTAATCGCTATACCGATTATTCCGCCAAAGTAGCTATAGTCTTTAGGAATTGCGCTAACCGCAACCCCGTAAGTCACCGTTATCGCCAGTTGATTAAGATTTCCGCCGAGCGCTCCCCCTACGCCAAGCGCAACGCTCGTTAATAAGGGCGCACGTTTACTTATCAGAGGAGCAATACTTATTATCAAAACGCTTATAAGCGAATAAACTTCAAACCAATATATATTTACCTTTTGTAGTCCCATCCCTATTATCACCAAAAATGCACCTGCCGATATAAGCTCTGATCGCGTTAGCGGATAGGCAAGCTTTTTTACTACGGTTGCGTAAATCAAGCATAGACAGCTATACAAAATAGGTATGGAAATAACAACTCCTATAAGCAGTATGATAATCGACTTAAGATCCACCGCTTTTATGACTACTTCCGGCACTACCGAAAGAATTGAGTACAAGGTAACGTGCAGAGCCTTTGGTCGCGCCTTAAGTTTATAATGGAATAGTAGTGCTACCGCGTTTACTATAACCGGAGTGGCACTATACAACAAGTTCCATACTTTGAAGTCGGTTATCATCGCAGTAGCAATAAAAATCGGCGACAAAATCAAGAGGTTTTGACGGTGGTAAGATAGCGCAAAATAAAATGGTATGCTAAAGGCAATTAGCCCGTATGTTTTTTCGACGTAGTGCAAAAACAACAAGACTACGGAATATAGTATATATTTAATAATATCGGTTTTCATACCGACATAATAAAAGAAAACAAGCCGCGATTAACGGCTTGTTTTGTCGTAATTATAGCAATGTGGAATTAAGGTCTTTTTACCGGCTCTAAATCCTTAAGCACGCCTTCTTCGGGGTTGTACTTGAAGATAACTCTACCGACTATATCTTCATAAGAGCCAAACTGTTGCGAGCTACGAGAGTCGGCGGAATTGAGCCTATTATCTCCGCAGTAGTAAAACTTGCCGGGAGGTACGGTGATTTTGCCGTGAGCATCCAGTTCGCGAGCGTTAACTATGCCTTCGGAAAGATATTCTTCCTCAAGTTTTACGTCGTTTACGTAGATGTAATATGCACCCGTTTCGTCCGCTTTTATTTCCACGGTGTCGCCCTCAAGGGCTATGATACGCTTGACGTAGTGTCTATCTCCGTTTGTGCCTTTGATATGCGTGTTGAATACAACGATATCCCCTGCCTTATATTGACCTTGCTTATAAAGAATCATGGCATCGCCGTCGTGTAAGGTTTGCTCCATAGAAGTGCCGTCTACGTTAATGGTCGCAAACAGCCAATTGGACAGAAAATATGCTCCGACAATGCATATAAGTATTAAGATTATATCGCCTATAACTTTTAGAGTGTTTTTCATCTATATAAATAATATGTTGCCTATAGCTACGCCTTGACCTCGTATTGCCAAAACTTTGATACCTACCCATGAGTGAGGTGGTATATTAGATTCATCCTTAAAGTCGGTTAGCTTTAATTGGGTGCCCATAAACAACCCTTTGGTGTTATTTAGTCTAATTTTTGCGGTGTAAGTTGCACTGCCTTCTTTGCCTGCGCCAATTAAGATTACGTCCACTTCAGTGTAGCTTGAAGAATATAGCTCGATGTTCAAAATCCTATCGTTGGTCGTTAAGTCCTCCGGATCGAATCGGTAGGTACGAAGCCCTCCGCACTCGGAAGTCAAACCAACCGCGCCTTTAGGGGTGCTTATTAGCTTAAGGGATGGCTCGAATAAAACGGTGCCGTCATAGTCTGCAACAAAGCCCGATTCTTCCTCACCCGCTTGATAGACAACCGCAACTCTTGACTTATGCGACTTCTCTCTCGGATGGACGGGGTAACCCTTTAGGTCGGCAAATTCCACGGTGGTGGAAAGCGATACTCCCATTATGTACTCTACGACTGCGTAAGCAAAAAGAGGTTCCTTTTCGTCGTAATCTTCCGCTTGAGCGATATACTCGGTGGATGATGCCGATACACAATCCGCCTCATGCCAATCGCGAATTTCGTGTTGGTACTCTTTAACAGCGTAATAAACGGTTACCTTTTTAATCATCGCTCCCGCATCGCAATTGACGCTAAACGAGGGTATGCCATCGTCGCCTACTTGTATCGACATAGTGGGCATATCGGGCATCTTTTCGCCGTTTATTAACGATTTAAGCCATATTATAAGAGTGTTATATGCTTCGGGGAGCATAAAGTCGGATGCTCGAGGGCTGATGGAGATGTGTACCTCGTCGGTGCCCATAAGCGCTTTTAGGTTGGATAGCCTATCGATATCGCTCTTGCTTGCGTTGGAGCCGATGGCGATAAAGGTAGGAACTTTTATAAACTTTGCATATGCAACCGATGCAATACCGGTAAGCCAGCACATCCTTTCCTCGTCCATAACAAGCTCTCTTTCCGAGCCGTAACGACTGTGCTTGATGTACTCGCGGTAACCTGCCCCGTTTATACAAGCAAGGCCGTCTGCTTCACCGCCAGTGCCAACTACTTGCATCGCTACTTCAACAGCATCGCCTAAACCCATTGCAATAAGCTTGCCGTCGCCTATGGTGCGCTTGATGAAGATAATAGTTCTTTTTACGATTTTTGCGTACAGGTATTGTGAAGTTTCTTTAGCGGTAGGCATTACCTTGCGGATATGGTCCCCCGCTTTAGCGTACTCGCCGTACTCAAGGGAGGGCGGGAATATGGTTTTAAGTTCGGCTATAGCCGATATATCGGGTATAACAACTACGTAACCTGCCTCTGCAAGTTTGGCAACGAGAGCAATATCGGGTTCTTTATGATACTCGCTTACCACCAATATTACGGGGGAGAGGTCGTTGGTTCCCGTCGCACTTATGACGCGAACGGCAACGCGTACGTCGCCGTCCTCTGCCGTTAGTGCCGTAAATTGATACCTTTCCTCGGAAACACCGTCGGCAAGAGTGCCGACGTAATCCGTCTTGACGGCTTTGAGGGGCTCTAATCTCGGATCGTAGCCCTGCCATATTTGGGAAGGTACCATTACTTTATATTCCATCAATTATTTCTCCAACTTACGTTCGATAAATTTTTGGAGTTCTACCATAGGTACGATCAAGAAGGATGCGCCTATAGCAATAAGCCATTGATCCCAAGTGAGAGGTTTGGTGCCAAAGAGGTTTTCGCCAAGACCGGGGATAGCAACAACCAATACTACGAGAACCAAACCAACTACGAAGGAAAGGTTTAGGAACTTGTTGTTGAACATGCCCTTGTTGATGATGCTTTGCTTTTGAGATTTAAGGTTAAAGCTGTGGAAGAGCTGTATAAAGCAAAGGGTTACGAACGCCATAGTCTCGGATACTTCGTGGCCTGCGCCAACCTTTTCGAAGTAGAGGAAACCTACCAAGAAGGATGCCATAACGAGTACCGTTTGCATCAAGCCTTGGATGATGATATCGATGCCGGTTTTGCCTGCGAATAAGCTGGAGCCGGATTTACGCGGAGGATGGTCCATAACGTCAGCTTCTGCCTTTTCGGTCCCGAGTGCAAGAGCGGGTAAGCTATCGGTTACCATGTTAACCCAAAGGATCATAACGGGGGTTAAGAATACTACGTTGTGACCTACGATAGAGGAAATTACTATAGATGCGATGAACAAGCAAAGAACTTCCGCTATATTTGCCGACAAGAGGTATTGAACGGCCTTTTTGATGTTGGCGTAAACTTTACGTCCTTCCTCAACTGCGTTAACAATAGTTGCGAAGTTATCGTCTGCAAGAACCATATCGCTTGCGCCCTTGCTTACGTCGGTGCCGGTAATACCCATGCCGATACCGATATCTGCGCTCTTAATGCTGGGAGCGTCGTTAACGCCGTCGCCGGTCATTGCTACAACCTTATCGAGAGCGCGGTAAGCCTTAACGATACGAACTTTATTTTCGGGACTTACGCGAGCGTAAACGCGATACTTATGGATGTTGGCCATATATTCTTCTTCGCTCATCTTATCGAGCTCTGCGCCGGTCAGGACTTCTTGGTCGGGGCTATCGATAATACCAACTTCTCTTGCGATTGCGGCAGCGGTCTTTGCGTGGTCACCGGTAATCATAATAGCGCGGATACCTGCTTTCTTACATACTGCAACGGCTTCCTTAACTTCGTCACGAGCGGGGTCGATCATGCCGGTAAGACCTACAAAGGTAAGACCTTCTTCGTACTTTTCGCGATCGGTCTCGTCAAGCTTGATAGCGTAAGCAAGTACGCGGAGAGCTTTATCCGCCATGGTGCTGTTGGCGTTAAGGATGTTTTCTTTATCGCTATCGGTGATGGCGCGAGCTTCGCCGTTTACAAGGATGTACTCGCATTTGTCAAGGAGCATGTCGGGTGCGCCCTTAACGTGTATAATGCGCTTACCGTCAACGTCGTTAACGGTGGACATTAATTTACGCTTGCTATCAAAGGGGATTTCATCAACGCGGGTATATGCGCCTAAATTACCAAGATCCTTCTTTTGTGCGTAAGCAACAAGAGCGGTTTCGGTGGGATCGCCTACCAACTTGCCCTCTTCGTTAGAAGTGGTATCGTTACATAGGCACATGATGCGTACAAGAGTTTTAACGTCGTCGTTTTCAACCGCTTCTGCATCGCTGATTGCTCCGCCGGAGGTGGTGTAAAGCTCTTTGACGGTCATTTGGTTGAGGGTGATAGTACCGGTCTTATCGGAACAAATGATTTCGCAACAACCTAAAGTTTCAACTGCAGGAAGGTTACGTACGATAGCACGTCTTTCGCTCATTCTTTGTACGCCGATAGCCAAAACGATGGTAACTACTGCCGGTAAGCCTTCGGGGATAGCTGCAACGGCGATTGCTACTGCCGTCATAAATGCATCCATAATAACGTCAAAGGATACCTTGCCATCATTTACGAAGCTCAAAATTACGCTTGCTGCAAAGATAACTGCTGCAATACCAAGTACTAATACGCTTAAGAATTTTGCAGTCTTTGCAAGTTGCTTTTGGAGAGGAGTGGTTACGCCGGAGTCTTCAGAAAGCATCTTTGCAATCTTGCCAACTTCGGTATTCATACCCGTTGCGGTAACAACGCCTTGTCCACGACCAAAAGATACCGTGCCGGATGAGAAAGCCATACAAGTTCTGTCGCCAAGAGGTGCTTCTTCGTTTTCGAGAGCGCTGATGCCCTTGTTAACGGGTACCGATTCGCCGGTAAGAGCCGCTTCTTCTATTTGTAACGAAGCGCATTGGATAAGTCTCATATCCGCCGGAACCATATCGCCTGCTTCCAATACGACGATATCGCCTACGACGATTTCTTCGCTCGGAACCTTTTCGATACTACCGTTACGTATAACTTTGGCAAAAGGCTTGTTAAGATTTTTAAGTGCGTCGAGAGATTTTTCTGCCTTGCCCTCTTGTACCAATCCGATAATTGCGTTGACTATAACTATCAAAAGAATAAGTCCGCTATCGATCAGTTCGCCGTACTCGTTGGTGCCCGCTCTTACGTTTTGGACGATAGTTAATACACCCGAAATAAGAGCCGCCGCCAATAAAACGATGATCATAAGGTCTTTGAATTGATCAAAGAACTTCAAAATCATAGGACGTTTTTTTGCCTCGTCCAATGCATTTTTGCCGTTCTTTTCAAGGCGGGCTTTGGCTTCTTCGTTGGTTAAGCCGTTCGCGCTTGAATTGAGCTCGGTCAAAACTTCGTCTACTTGACTGGTGTAGAACTGTTTCATTTTCACCTCTCTATGTTAACAATTATTTACCGTATTTAGCTTTTAGACGCTTCTTGTTTTCGGCAACGTTTTTGGCGTTTTGGAGTTGAGTCTTATCCCAAGCGTTACCAAAGAACTTTACTAAACTAATGATTTTAGCAATCGGATTAGGGTCTACTTTTTCTATTCTATCACACTCTATACCAAGTTTGTCAATAATCTTATAATTATATTTAAGGCGCGTGCGGAAACCTTTGTAGTCTTGGTGCCACTCGCTCCATCCGCGCTCTGCGATTGCAATAAGCCTCGGGAAGGTCTGACGATCGATATCCTTTTGGTTTTTGACGTACTCCGCCCATAGCGGTCCTTCAACGCCCATGATGTTTTCGGTTGCGGTTACTCCGTCGATTTCGGGGTTGCAACTAAAACACTTTTTAAGCGAGGTCAAGCCGTAAGGATAGTCGAGATAATAACTGAAGAACGGTGATATTATACCCTTTTTGCCTCTATTTATTTCTCTTACCGCAGCATTACGGTTTACTTCGGCGCCCTGCCAATAGTGGACTATTACGTCGTCGTGAACGTTTTCGCCTACCATGCCGTCGTTCCAGTTGATTACCGTCTTGCCGTAGCCCTTGCAGAACTCCACTATCCTTGCCATAAAGTGCGCTTGAAGTTCGTCCTCGTCCTTGAGATTGTTTTCTTCCATAACCCTTTGACACTCTTTGCAATCCAACCAGTGCAACCTCAACGCTTCGTCGCCACCCAAGTGTATGAGGTTAAAGGGGAAAATCTCAAAGATTTCCTTCAAAACGTCGGTTACGAACTCGTAACTGCTTTCTTTACCAGCACAAAGAACTTCAGGATGTATACCAAAGCTATCCTTAACACCGATTACGCTATTGTTGCAATCAAGGTAAGGGTACGCCGCTATCGCAGCAGCAGTATGCCCCGGAATATCAAACTCCGGCATAACCTCTATATGGCGCTCCTTTGCATAGGCAACGACTTCGCGCATTTCCTCCTTGGTGTAGTAGCCTTTAATGGGCTTACCATCCCCTCTGGTGCCGTCGCGATAAGAGCCGATTTCGGTAAGCAAAGGATATTTATCGATTTGTATTCTCCAGCCTTGATCCTCCGTCAAATGCCAATGGAATACGTTAAGCTTAAAGCGGGGCATGATATCTATCATGCGCTTGACCGTTTCAACCGAGAAAAAGTGTCTTGCGCAATCAAGCATATATCCGCGATAGACGTAACGAGGCGCATCTTCAATTTCGCAGTGAGGTAACGCCCCCATCATCTCTAAAAGGTTCAATACCGTCATCTTGCCGTAATAAAAACCATCGTCGTCGCTTGCGTAAACCTTTACGCCGTCGCCGTCGATAGTGAGTTTGTATCCGCTCTTTTTGATGCTATCGTCCTTTATGTTAACTACGTCTTCAAGAGTATAGTTGAACAGCTTGTCGGATAGAATCTTTTCGCTATTGACTTTAGGAATAATTGGTAACATATTAACCTCCGTAATTATAGGTTGAACTTGGTACTACGTAATCGGATTCACCGTCCGAAATCGTTGCATTTTGTATGTTTATGGTTCCTTTAGTGCTCGGTATGGTTGCCTTAATCTCAACTAAATCGCTACTATCAGGAAGCGCATCATAGCCGGTTGAGGATGATATTACAATCTTTTTAGCGGTATCGGAAATCGTAAAGGCGCTTATAAGATAGCCCCTTTCTACTTTGAGGCTAACCTCCGATAAGTTTATACCTCCCGTCGTCGATACGGTAAACGCAACGGCATATACTCCGTTTTGTAACGTGCTTGCCCTTGCCCCTTTGACCGTTATCAATAAGCCCTCGCCTTCTTCCTTAACGACTGCGTTCAAGCGGAAGGAGGTGTCGATCGTAATCATACCGCTTACCTTGTAAATAAAGGTGGTGGTTGCGCCTTTATAAGTTACGGTGAGCGTCCTTGCGGTAGTAGTGGTAGAGGTATCTAACCCCGTAACCATAGAGGGAGTTATCGCTATGGTTTGCGATCCGCCACCCTTAAAGTTAACCACTATTTTTGCATTTGTTAGATCGGGTACCTCGTCAAGAGAATAGCTCTCTTTGAAAGAGCCTGCGACTATACTTATGGAATTAACCGCCTTATCACCGCCGTCCTTATTTCCGCATGCCACAAGGGTAAGTGCCATAAGAATTACTATTACTATTACTATAAGCCAAGCAGTACTTTTTGCTTTGCTATGCATTTTCTTCCTCCTTACTGCGCGGTCTTACGTTTATTATCATCTTCTTTGCCGTATCGTTTAAAGGCGCTTGCTTGGGCTCTGCCCCCGAAGTCTTGCGCGCCCATTTTACAAGGTCGGTAAGGTTGGCTTTGCCGTCACCGTTATAATCTAAAACCTCTTTTACTTGGCTACCCGATGCAACGCTATCAAGGTGGGCTTGCAAGTCGTTGTGGTCAACTATACCGTCACCATTACCGTCGCCCTTAAGATAGACCACAAGTTCTACTACCGCTTTGCCCGATGCATTGACAAGTTGGTATTTATCCCCCGTTGCAACGCGCTTATCAAGCGACGATAGAACGTCTATCTCTCCGTAAACTCTACTATCATATCGTGCGGTTAAATAACTTGCACAAGTAATAAGCCTATAAAGATCACCAACCGTTACGCTTTCGGTTAAAGCAATCTTGCGATTTTCGACGTCGATTTTAACGTTATCGGTAGATCTACCCACTATTGCTAAACTTTCCTTACCAACAGCAATATTGAAGTATGCAACAAAGCTACCCGCCGATATCGTAACGCGTTGGGTGCCGGATATGGTCGTAGTATAGTTTACGTTAAGTCTGGTGATTTCGTTATCAACGTAAGTGACGGTTTGTGCGCTTGCATATGTTACTACAACCTTTGCGCCCGTCCAGTTGATGGCGTCACCATAGCCGTAACTTACCACGTTAGGTAAAGAGCTTAACGTCAACGACAACACGGTGTCCGAGACCGTTACTACAAAGCTTGCGGTATATACGTCGCCGTCGTAAACGTAACTTACAGTAACCGTTTGCGTACCGATCTTGGTGGGAACGTAGTTGGTGGTATAACTGCTTGAAGAAAGCGTGGTCGCGCTACCATCTGCGTAACTTGCCTTAATCATAACCGAAATAGGCTCGCCGTATGAGTACTCGTATTTAGTATATGCACGTACTACTTCGAGCAAGGTTACGTAGTTTGGTACGTAGCAGTTTCCGCTCCATACCTTGATGGGAGTTCCCCTACCTACGTAGTAGATAGATATCATTTGCGAGGACGGCGCGTTATTGGAGTTGAACGCCGGATCGTAATAGAAATCGGTATCGTTATAGGCTATAGACTCCGTCCTGCCGGAAACGTAAGTTATAACGTAGGTGGACGTCGGATCGAATCTATCCCCCTTCTTGTACTTTGTATTGGGCGCTACGTCTACGCGTATATTAGAGAACTTATCAAGAACCGTAACGTTAAACGTGGTGGTTATATTGGTATCTTTTAAATATACAATAGTTATAGTTTGAGTACCTACTTTACTGATATCGTATGCCGAAACAAGATATTCGGTGGTTTCAAGCGCCCTTTCTGCACCCGATGCCGTTGCGGCCGTTACTTGGTAGGCGATATCTTCGCCCCACTCTATGGTAATATCTTCTATCTCGTTTATTGCTGTTACAAAATCTTCAACCGAGATAACGTACTCCACCCAAGTGTAAAGGTATCTTGCCCTTAACGTATGCGTGCCAAGCTCGTTGGTGGTATAATCAAGCTCCATCGGAGCAATTGTTTTCGTAGTGCCGTTTTCGTAGGTTATAGTAAGCGCTATGTCAAGATTTTCGCTATCGCTGTTGATTATGCTTCCAAATTGATAACGATTAACGCTTCCTTCCGCTATAGCCACCGAGGTAGTTTTGGGCAAGCCGTATACATCCAAAGTCATAGACCAAATCTCAATCGCCGATACGCTTACCGAGTTGCCGTTGATCGTTTGTCTTTCCACAAACACTTTGATTATCGCTTTAGCTTCCCCTTCTTGCACTGCGCTAAAAGGAGTAACTCCGTCCGATGATAAAATCTCATACCAAATATTACCGGTGGTATCGTCGGTTACTTCAACGGTTGCGTTTTCTTGTACAATATTAAGTCCGCAGTAGAGTTTTTTGCCTACTTCGTAATAGTAATAGGAGGTGTCGGCGTCTTTACCAATCAAATGATACTCGCCGTCAACGTAAACAGATACCACTACGTTACAACTCTTGGTCTCTTGGGAATCAGGATCTGTATAGCTTATAATGACGTTGTGAACGCCCTCTCTTACGCTATATAGAGAATATAACGGACTTGTCTTATCGTCTACCTCGGTATGCTCATCGCGAACGTCACAAGCACCCAGCTCCGTTTGGCGTATCGCTCCGCTCATCATATAAAGGTCGACAAGCTCCGTTTTGTTGATCGCTTCACCATAACCATAATTGTTTTTGAGAGGAACAAAGGCTATCTTGTTTACGTAGTCGACCACCGTTACTTGATGTTCGATCGAGAACTCTTTATCCCAATTTTGATCAACGTAAACGAAATTGATGGTTTGCATACCAACCGCAGTCTTCTTGTATCCTTTGAATCCGGCGGGGTTCATTAGATTGGGTCCCACTACCGCGCCACTTGCGTAGTTTATTACGTAGCTTCCGCTTGCAACAAGCTCTTCGCCGTATAAATATTTGCTTTGTGGGGTTTCGCTTAAGCCTATGTCAACTACGTAATCTTTGACTACTACCGTAAACTCGGCGCTCGCGCCCATATAGCTCACGTAGATTGTTTGAACGGTGTTAATTAAAGTACTATTATATCCCGTAACCATCTCGTCGGTAAGAGCGATGGTTTCCGTCTTGCCTTCAAGCGATACTATTAACTCATATCGACTAAAATCTAACTCCGCACCATAGCGATAGTTGGCATCACTCTTGACGTTTACGCTGATTTCCAGTAGCGTAGCAACCACTTTTATTATACAACTTGCGCTAAAACTACCAAGCGTTGCCGTAATAGTTGCTGTTTCACCTACCGTAGCACTATCAAGCACCTTTACCGCCCCTTCACTATCAACCGTGACGTTTGCATTATCAGAACTAAAGGCAGGTACCGCTGTGGTAACAGCCCCTTGCGGTAGTGTGTTGAGGGTAAGATAACTGGTTGCCCCTATTACAACGCTACGCTCCGCCTCGCTAAAGACAATACCGGTTATTGCTATGTTTTCGTATACTTCAATGGTGAAAGTAAGAGTTTTTCCACTACCGTGTTCGGTGACGGTACAAGTAGTCGATCCCACGCTTAAGGCTATAACGGTACCCTGCGTGCGATCGGTTGCCTCAACTTCAGCTACTAAACTATCGGCAACGCTATACTTCATCCTCTTGTAGGTTGCGTTTGAGGGTAAATAACTTACTTCAAAATTAAAGGTTTCGCCCTTTGCTATCTTTAATACGTTGTTGCTAATGCCAACCGATACTAACGAGTTTACGCTTACGTAATTGCTGTAAATCAGATTGTCAACCCCTTGATTGGTGCCGTATTGGGCGTTACCCGTACCGCGATACTCTACAACGCCGTCCTCGCGCAAGAAAGCACTATGATACTCACCGCCCGCGATATCTACTATATCGTATAAGTTCGCGGTAGCACATTGTCCGTAACTGTTGTCACCCGTTGCATAGACGTTGCCGTTTGCGTCAAGCGCCAATAAATGGTGAGTGCCGGCATCTATCTTCTCAATGCCCGCCCAGCTCGATACGTCACCTCCGGGAAGATTTCCAACAATCGTTACTTGACCACGACCATCCAAACAAGCAATAAAATCGTTACCGCAGGCAACTTGTATAATGTTGCTCATCGCACTTAACGCTTCGATTTCATAGGCGTTAACGTTACCGCATGCAACTACCTTACCATCCTTTGTAACGCCTGCAACGCGCTTGGCGTTAGCCGAAATATAATCGATATTAGTCCACTCTTTTGCTTGGAGTTGTCCCTTGTCGTTAAGGCCTACGGCAACTACGCTACCATCCGTTTTAAGGCCGTAAGAGGTATAACTGCCGGCGGCAACCATCATTACGTCAGTCCAACTCGATACCGCCGTTTCGCCGTAAGAGTCGTTCCCAAGCGCTACAACGGTTAGATTCTTCCTTAACGCTAAAGTGTGCGTGTAACCGAGTGCAACCGCTGTAATCGCCTCTAATTCAGCTACAGCCCACTGTCCCACTTCACTAAAGCCAGATGCGTCTACCGTTCCATCACGCTTGACGCCAACCGTCATGCGCGTCGACGCCTCGATAGATGCCTTTAGTTCGGTTTTTGCACTTATAATGGTATCCCAACCATGATTTGACGGATCTTGTACCGTCTTTTCCGTAATGGTGACTTCATCGCCGTCCGCGTCTACCACTTTAAGCACCGCTTTAACCGGTTCTTCATCGCTAACAAATCCGCCATTATCAAATAGGCTTTCAAAAACGTTGCCTTTGTCTGCATATATAAAGTCCGCTTTAAAGCTACGCTCGCCGTCCTTGTATGCAGGCAGGAACTTACCTAAATTCAAAGTGTTTTGTGAAACTAAATTACCGCTTGCATCTATAAGCTCGACCTCTATCGTCGATAGATACTCCGGCGTAATGCTACCGATATTAACGGTTGCAGTAACACCTGCAAATTCCGCGGTATTCCATATTGCTACGTCGTTGAGGGTTATTTTATCCTTAAAATAATTGTCGTCGACTTGCGCTCCGCCCTTTTTAACACTGAACTCAATGCTCGTTGCGCTCATTGAAAGCGTTTCAATGATTACTCCGCTGTTGCTACCGTTGGTTAGGTAGAGGTTTTCGGATGAATAAGCTTTGGTAACATTTTGAGTGCCTATTTTGGAAAAATATTGGTTGTTGGGCGATAGATATCCGTAATCAACGTCCTTTTTGCTGTTGGCGTATAAAACGCTGCCTTTATCATATATGGTCGAGTGGACTTGAGGACGGAATACGAATACTTCGTCAGCAGCGCTTCCCGTGCCTTTGTACTCCGCATCCATATTTCCGGTGGAATCTTCAAACGAATCCGGCTCTTTTATACGGTAAACGATAAGTCCGCTACCGGGGAGCATCGAGTCGTAACCGGACTCGGTAACCCTACGATATTCTACCATAAAGTACTCGCTTGAGCCGGCAACCGGAATTTTATACGCTAAAACTTGCGTAGCATCGATAGCGCTACTCGTGGGAGCAAGGGAATATACGCCGTTGCCGGATATGGTTTGGATTTGGTTTGATTGGATTCCGCCTATATACTTATCGCGAGTATACGTCAACATGTGTTGCGGAACGCTTTGGTTAGTGCTCATTAAATCCCACTTGCCGACAGGTACAAAGTCCTCGTCGTAGTGGTAGAGGTCGGGAGCGCCCAGAACGTGAGAGGTTTCGTGGCAAAGTACGCCAAGATTTAAAGAGCCTGCAAAGTTAAAGGAGTATTCCCCTACTTTAACCCCGTTGATTTCCGAATAAGAATCCAATCCGTCGATACCGTCGAGGTTCCAGCTGTGTGGCCACAACAACGATCCCCAAGTATCCGACGAGAAAGAGGAAATCAAAAAGGACATGCAATCAATGTATCCGTCGTCGTTAACGTCAAGATTGGTGCTTCCCGGTATGTTAAATTGCGCCTTTGCCGCAGCTACCGCATTGGTCAAAAGAGAGGCTTCCTTACGAGCGCGATCGTTGCCGTCCGTGTTGTAGTAGGAGCGCTTTTCGCTATCCTTATAGACGTATACCGAGTTACTCCCAGGCATCACCGAGTTAATAGTAACGGTGTTGTTGGATGCAACTTGAAAATAGTTTTTAAGAGATTGTGTTTGCGAACCGAAATACTTTAACGTTTCCTCTTGCGGAGTATAGAGTTCATCCGCAAAACAAATAAATATTACAAGGTTGGTGATATTTCCGCCGTTTGTGGCTAACAACGGCTTGGTTTCTATCACTTCCGCATCATCATACTCGTAGTCCGTTAAAAGATCGGGATTCAAGTCCAAATCAACGTCGCTTAAAACCATTTTGGGGAGGTTTTTAACTGCTTTTGCGCTTGATAAAAAGCTTACTCCGCTCGCTACCGGCCTTCCGTTTTGATTGACGGCATACTCGAGGGTGGCGTTTTCGTTGTTGCGCACAAGAATATATCCGTTAGCATCGTGTGCATAACGAAAATCTTGATCACCGCTTTCATAAAAATATGCCTTTTCCCCATTGTAAAGGGTCATTTCTTGCTCAAAAGTATATTTACCAAAGTATACGTCTTTGTTTAAGGGAACTCTTTGGCTTGCGATACCACCGTTTTCCCCTTCTATATCAAGCGCGAAAACGGTAGCCACGACTATGATTGCCAATAGCGTCAAGGTAAATAATAACTTTTTTGCCTTCCCAATTTTATTCATAACAAAACCTTTGTAGATAGTACTACAGCATAATTATACTATATAATAGTATAACCGTCAAGATAGCGTCCAATTACAAATATCGGAAGACAAAAAAAGACCGCCTTTTGGCGGTCTTTTTATTAAGTTGTCGTTAGATTACGTCGATCGAGCAGTAAACCACTACCTCTCTTCCTGCGAAATTCATCTTTGTTTTCAAAGTATATCTTCCGCCCACTCTCGATTTATCTGTCGAGATAGCTCCAACGCCTCCTGTTACTCTTGTTCCCACAACACCCTTTAAGGGATTCCACATCGCAGAGTTGTTTCTATCTGCGACGTAGAAGACTTCTGCGTCTTGCCACGGGATTAGATACATTAGGTCGTAGGCATACCCTTCTACCTTCTTGACTTCTGCGAACAAGATACCTTCTTGCCAAGTTACGGTAGGTCTTTCTTCTCTTACCGACATCATCGGCAAGTATCTTAGGCTGAACATTGAACCGGTTTCTAACTTAATAATCGGTACGCTGTTTTGCTTGAATGTCTCGCCTACACTTGCAATCTTATAAGTTGTTGCATCTTCCGGCATTATCGTGCTTGTTGCAGAGTTGGTAGATGCGCCTAATGCCTTCATGTCGTCCGGATAAATTACACTAGTCGGGAGTAAGGGACGGATTTCACTATAACCAAACATTGCATCCGGATTGTGTAGCGAGATTCCGTACTTAACAAGGTTGTCGTAACCGGTCGGGCTGCCCTTACCTTCGTCCTTAACTTCATCTGCGTCTTCAACGTGCGGATCTCTATATACCGAGAATACTATTGTGCCCATTATCGGTCTCTTCGGGTTGGGATATGCGCGCCTATCGGTTGCATCCCATTCAACGTAACCTACGTATCCTGATCCGCCGTCTCCTTCATAACGGAGTGAAGGAGTATGTGTTAGCGCTCTTATGGTGTTGCCATTCTTTTCTAATCCTATCGGATACATCGGGTTGCCGTCGGAGTCTGTTGCATATCCATAGTAGCTCAGCATGGTTTCGGTAGTATATCTAACCGGTATTGCGCTCTTCGATTGTGCCGGAGTTCCGCCTGAGAATAGTTGTTTATATTCTATGGGGAGGGTTACTCCGTCTGCGTCGTCTATACTCATGGAGTACATTGTCGGCATCGTTGTGTTAACAAGTTTCTTGTTCTTGTTAACGTAGAATCCCCATTTTACCGTTTGTCCGCCTCTACCGCCGAGCGTCATGGTCGCATATTGCATTTCGTTAGCCGGGGCACCCCAGTTTACCATGTCAAAGCTCCAGAGGTTATAGTTATTATTGAAGGTTCCACCGCCGTTGATTCCCTGATCGTATAAGCCCTTGAATAAAAACGATTTTCCATTATCGAAGGTAATTTTGTAGAAGTCGTTTTCACCAATTTCACAGACAAGGTCACCATTGAGATGCGTGTTCTTTGCCATTTCAGCTGCGGCAACAAGATGATTTCTTCTTCACCATAAGCATAGTTTTCGGTAATGAGAAGATCTCTTCCGCCATCAAGCCTCCACGTGTTGTCGACGTTGAATCTGAAACTATAGGTTTGACCATCAAGATCGAGTTGGAAGGAGTTTACAACAACGTCGTCGCTATACTTAATCCTCATTCTGTTGTTAATGAGTCTATCCCACGAAGTCTCAAGTAGCATTGAGTAATTTGACGTACCTTCGGGGTTTGCGTACATCTTTTGCGGATCTTCTTCATTTAGATCGCCAAAGAATATGAGACCCTTTTCAGGTAGCGGTATACCACCTTCGCCGATGAAGAAGTACGGGTTCAAAACGTCATAGTTATCGAAGTAATATGAACCAGTCATTCCGCCTGTTTCGTCTTGACGCATTACTTCGTAGGGATCGAATCCTTCAAGCGACTTCTCGCTGTGTTGTTGCCACCATTCGTAGTAGGTTAAGGTGTAATATCTCGGATCATCCTCGTCCTTTCCTAACGTTTCATCGAAGAACCTTACGCCTACGATATAGGATTGCTCGGTCTTAACCTCAAATCTTACCATTTGTTGTGCATCTTCACCGAGAGCAAATCCGGGGAATACAACGTAGAATCTCGTATCCTTACCCTTGTGTCCAAGACCTATTGCGGAATCGAGGTGGAAGGTGATCGGGAGATTTTCTTCTTCCTTTGTTAATGCGTATCTGTTTGCTATTTCAGCACTAACGGCTCCATCATTTGCGCCCATCTTAAACAATGATGCAACGCCGTTGATGGTAAACCTTATGGTATTTACAGCATTTCTGCCTGCCGGCATATGCGGGAAGTTGACCGCGAATTCACCTTGCTTGAAGCAATCTCTTACTACTGCTGCAGAAACGTTCTCTTCATCCGAATAGAGGTAAGGTTGAATCGTCGTGTCGCTATCCTTTAGAACGTCGATATCTTTACCGGAAATAGTTCTATTGTAAATCTTTACGTTGAACTTCACTGTTTGTTCAAAGGCAAGGTCTCCATCGTATCTAATCGTTGCGGATACGGAAACATTTCCGCCTTCATATCCTTTAGAAGAATCAAGTATTCCCTTAACGGCGTCATCGTTCCAGCTTACCTTAATCTTACTGCTACCGAAGTTGTCAAATGCATATACGTTGTCATCTCCAACAAACTTTAGCTTGCTGCTTGCGCTCGGATAGATAGCATCAGGATTATAGATTGCAAACGGGTCGATTTCAAACGAATCTTTGTTTCCGTTATACTCATCTGCTAAGTAGAAGAATTCGGAGTCTTCTTTTTCAAAGAGTGTATCCAACGCTCTGCCCTTATAGTTGACGGCTATCGCTATCTCTTGTTGTCCTTGTGGGCAATCTTTGTCATAAAGGTTAATTGTTGCATATAGCGTTGCCGTGCCACCAGTAAAGTCTACTGCCTTATTGCCAACTTTATAAGCATCTCTAAAGTCATAGGTTACGTATGCTTTGATCTCGCCACCTAAGGTTTGCAACGTGACGTTTCCGGCATTGACCATCGTCTTGATGTCGTTGGATTCGATGCTTAATCCGTTTGCTGCGATACCATACGGATCAACGTCGTACGACATCTGCAATCCGCTTACGTAAGACATATTGGTAACGTTTATGATAAACGAAACTTCTCTTTCAATATCTAAAGCAGCCGTTGTGGACTCGGGAGCAAAGTTGACGTTAGCTTGAATTCTTGCGCCCGCATACAGCCTCGTTTGTTCCGGAGCCCCGGTAATGACGTAGTTATCTTGAGTTAATTTGATTATTTGCTCGGTTACACCATCGCCATCGTTAAGAACAAGCTTAATTCTCTTATAGAAGGAGAAGGTTGCGCTTGCAAAGTTTCCATCATAGAGTTCGGTATGAGGATTGAGCTCTCTATTAATAGCTTCATCCATTGAGATAAAGTCGTCGCCTGACTCACTGTGTGATACGTAACGACGTACCGTTTCTCTATTGAGAACTTCTACGTTAACTTGAATGCTTTGAATACGGACTTCTCCATTGATAATGGTCTTTACGTGTGCAATGGGTGCATCGTTATCGAAGGGCGAATCTTCACCGCTCGGTTGATACTTATAACCCTTTACGCTGTACTTCTCTTTGTTGCCGAAAAGTTTAGAATAATCCCAATCTACTTCTACTTCAATAGGAGTATTGTAATCGTGGAAGTATGCAAGTACTGTTTCGGGTAGTCCTATAAAGCCCTTATAGGGATCAACGACCATACCGGTAATAATACCGTTTTCATCCACTCTCAATACGCTATTTTCCTCAAGACCTGCGCTGGATACGCCGATTTCGGTGAGGTGTGCAGAACGTACGTAGATCGGAACCATAAAGGTTTGTTCGAGCTCGCCACCCTTATTGAGTGTTGCTTTTACGTTATACGTGCCACCGTTGAGGTTGTAGACGAGATTATCGGTACTCCAATCAAGTTCGTACTTCTCTTCTTGACCATCTTTGAAGAGTACGGTTACGCCTTCTTCAAATTGTTTTGCCTCAACACGAACTTCTTCATCATTTACTCTGCCAATCGATGCGTTTACGTCGTTTATGTCAAGATTGCCACGATAGCATACGAAGTAAACATCCTTTGCGGAGTGGTAGTAAACTTGAGCTATTTGTCCACCGATTATCTTCGCGTGTTCCGTTGACTTGGACCACGTTGCAACTTCCGCCGGCCATGCTTTTTGCTCAAGGAGAGCTGCTCCCACAACGGCTTCTGCAAGAGTATTTGCATTGCTTAATCCGGTCTCTGTCGAGGGGCTCTTAGCTATTGCTACTACGGTAGCTGTTCCGAGTGCGTCAAAGTCAATAGGCTCGTATACACTGCCGGTAATGTTAGTGTTAGCATCGGTGTACCAAGTCTTAACACCTACTGCAACACGGCTTTCAACAACCACCTTAACGGGTAACGCTTGACGTACTTCATAGCCATTTTCACCTGCACCAACAATTTCTTCTACGCCACCGAAGTCTTGGGTTACTCCGACCAAGAGGTTGATGTTGTGGGTGATTGTCTCTAAATAACCTAATTCAAACGTCGAGTATTGTACGTTGAGTGTCAAGTTTCTATTAGAGCTTGTCGTTACCTGGAGCCCGTCATCATCGAATCCAAAGAGCTTGTGGAGAGTATCCGCAACACTTCCGTTAATTGCGTACGGGTTAAGGGTTACTTCTTCGGGCAACGTATAGTCTATAATGGTTTCAACGTTCAAGTTGATCGTTTCGGTCGTCTTGAAGTATCCAAACTTGTCGTCCCCGATCCATGCGGTTGCTTCGTATCCTACGAGTTGATCTCCATCAATGATGGGAGCAACACTCTTCCAGATTACTTCTCTTTCGATGGTTATTATATTGTCGTTTGCATCCAACAAGCCGAGAGCTGCATACTTGGGAAGCGTAATCATATCATACGTATAGTAGCGCTTGCTTCCATTTGCGAAGTATTCGAACGGATCCGAGAACGCGGCATCATTGTAGTACGTTACCATTGCGTTGCCATCGGCTTCTGCAACCTTATACTTTGCCTCATTTACGTAAGTGATGGGGAGGTCGCAGAAGTTATTTGCCTTCGTTCCTAATTGTACTTTGCCTTTTATTGTATTTAAAAGATAGAAGTCACGTACGTTTACGTCGCCGAAATTGAACTTGGCGGAAACAACTTCCTCTCCAGCTTCAGTCATTACGGTCAACTTGTCAGGCATTACAAAGTTATAGGGGTCGCTTACAACGATATTGTAGCCTTCGCCGTTCTTCTCAATTGTGTAGCCTTCGCCCGATTGCGGAACAACGATACCCTCGATAGCTCTTGAAGCGAATAGGTCTTCAGTAAGCGTCCAAACGATACGTTGCGTCCAGATTTGCTTGCCCGCTTTATATCCCTTATTTGCAATAAGTACGCTAATTTGCGGAGCTTCACCCTCTGCATATTTAGCTTTGAGACCACCTTCGTCAACGTAATCCCAACCAACTATTTCGAAAGATTCTGCATTGATTGTTCTACCTTGGATTTGGTGGATCGTTGCGGTAATTCCACTGTTAGTATTTCCGTTGCTGTCGAACAAGTGCTTGTTGATATCGTTATCAGCGTTGTATACGTTAATACCACCGTCAACTACGGGAACGTTTAATCCCGAAATCGTCGACTTAACCAAACTTACGCGTACGTATGGAATAGTATCTACGCCAAACGCTTCGTCAAGGAACAATACGTCAACGTAATGCCATGCACCGCTCGTATGGGCTTCTTTAATGCGTACGTTGGTCATGTATTCTTTCTTGTTAATAGTTACAACATCACCTTCAACCAAGCCATTAAGCGTGCTGTTTGCGATGTCAAAGTATACTTGCGTTGCCTTTGCACCATTTACACCGGCGTAGTTGACGTTGGGCGTATTGGTTATGGATCCCATTACGTTATCAACGGTTTGTCCATCTTGAACGTAAGATTCATACGGATATACGTTGATTTGCTCAACGGTTCTCGGATCCATTGCAGGTATTTCAAAGTAGGTTTCTAACGCGTTTGCCTCTCCGCCACCCATTTCTTCAAAGAGGGCTACCTTCCAAACGTAGGTGCCGCCTGCATATGAAAGCGCTTTGCCGTCCTTGATTGTCCACGTAAAGTTCTTGCCTTCTAATAAGGTAGTCGTATAGTGGATTTCTTTGCTGTCAGGATATCCGTATTCTACTCTAATCTTACTCGGCAAGTTGAACGGGTTGTGTATGCCGGAGTATGCCGTCGTTACGCTAGGCCCATCGTTATAGACGTATTTCTTGTCCAACGTCTCGCCGGCGCTGTCCAGAGCTTTAAGATATTCATCAAAGCTACCACTATCAACGCCTTCTACTACGATTGCATAGTAATCTTCAGTTATATATGCCGTTATATTCGATTGCCTACCGCGATAAGTGGTGGTTACGATCTCGTGCTCGTTAACGTTAGAGCCAAAGGCTATGCGTTGCGGCCATCCACCATCTAAATTATTAACAGTGCCATCTAAACTGAACTTATCGAACGTTACCGCTTTACCCTTTTCAAAGTAAACGATAGTCATGTTGCCGATAGTCATGTTGTCTTCTTTACCGACAGGAGTATAAGCAACTGTTAGGGTAACAGCGTTTTGTGCTCTGTCTTCAAACGGCGTCGGAGTTACTAATTCTTTTCTTATTTCAGGCAACGAGCTATTTACAATATACTTCGGATTTACAACAACGTCGATAGTTACCTTTTGTACGTTTTCACGAGCATCCTTAAGATAGAATACTATAGGATAAGTTTTCCTGGTTATTGCATTGTAATCTATAGTGTCGAGCTTTGATAAGTCGTGACCCTCTACGTTACGCCAAATGCTCTCACCGCTTTCGATCGTATGTTCACCCTCTTCGGTGTGTACGTTCAATTCGGTTATCGTGCTTAAGATTCCCTTAACATTAGTGTTTTCGAAGGGGTTTACCACGTATTCAAATACAGTATTTCCTTCTTTGACAACTGTGTCGATCTCTACCTCGTAAGAGCCAATTTGTCCATTGTATCTAATGGAGCTTCCAATCGTCGTAGATCCGTTGACAAAGCCTTGCTCTGCAAGAAGGGTGCTGTATTCTTGAGCTTCCTCAAACGATATGCCTTGATATACTATATAGTCTGCATGGAATCTGCCCTCGTCCTTCATATAGACACTTGCTTTTTGGTCTTTTAAGGAGTGGAGTATTCCATATTTCTTAAGTATTTCGTCAGCCGACAACTCATTTGCGGTTAACTTCTTCAGCGCCTTGTTGAGTTCGCCTACATTCTTGAACGCTATGCTACTGTTAGCAAGATCCTTTTGGTTCGCCAAGGTCAAAATCATGACCGTTGTCTTATTGCCAGACACCTCATCAACAAGGGTTTCAAAGGTGAAGTCTCCGTAGAGGTTAGATTGCAACGTGTTCACGTCGGTGATTTCACGTGATGTAACGGGTATTTTGACCTCGATAGTTACCGCTTTAGAAGACTTCTCGGTTTGAGTATCTTTAAAGCTATATGTAAGCAAGCACGTAGTATCTTCGCCCGTGTAGCTTACTTTAGAATCACTGAAGTCCCAAACAAGATTATCAAAGACATATTTTCTATAGAGGAAGTCGGTTTCTTTTCCATCTATGTTAAAGGTCTTAAGTTCGCCACCAGGCAAGGTGTAAGTAAGCTTTGCGGTATACTCAAATTGTTCAGGTAATAATGCCTTATAGTCATCCCACGTTGTAAATGTGTAAGGATCAATTTCGGGCATTTCGAGAGCGGGGTCACCCTGTGTTTCATTACCATCATTGTCAATCCTTAACGTTGAAGTCGGATCTACCTTAATACCGCTTTGAACGGTTGCTTGGATATGTTGAACAACGCCGTTTTCATCCATGCCGTAAATCTTATCTGCAATATAACCTACTACAAGACCGGAAGTATACTCACCATCATCTCTGGGAGTAAAGTCAAGTCTGCTGAAGTCCCAACAGATTTCTACGCCAAGAGAATCAGTAGACGTACCGTCTGCAAAGCTTGCATTATTACGTGACGGCAAGATCATATTGATATCATTAACAACATATGTGCCGTTTTTATTGATATTGTGTCTTACGCCACCGGTTTCTGCTGTCCAAGTTCCGCCGTATGCAGTAAAGTCGAGCATGTTGTACGGATCGTGGAATACGATTCTTTCCGGAGCGGTGTAGATTTTAGAATTTTCTCCGTCAAATTGATAATATAATCCGCCAAGCGCGTTAACGGAGCGTAGTCTTAAACCGGTATTGTGTAAGTCGAGCTCCCAGAATCTATCGTCTTTTGCGCTCATGATTTCAAGAGCTTGAACAAACTTGCTCTCGGTGGAATAATCGATAGAACCATCTGCCTTTAACGGATAACGACTTGCATATGAATACTCATAGCTATCAATAACTTCATTTAAGAATGCGGATCCATTCAAAAGACCGGTCCAGTTGGGGTTGTCAACTTTGTAGTTGGTTTCAGTAACCATCCAGCCTACGTCACCATATATGAAGTCTTTATCATCAAAGTGTCCGTAAACGTCTCTTACGTATGTCTTACCAACAAGGACCTTGTGTACTAATCCATCCTCGAGTTTTACGTAACGGTAGTCGCTTATGATTACGTAGGAGTTTACAATGTTAGTTGCTATCCACTCCTTGATCATCGACTCGATCTCTGCATAGTTTTCGTCCAACGGTTTACCTTCTCTATCGTAAAGGATGGTATCTGCACGAAGGATTGTTGCATTGGGTGTATATGTGGAGCTTTCCTTCATTAAACCCATCGTTGAGGTGGTGTATGAAGCGCCATTAACAAAGAGCGTGATGCGGTTTAATAACGCGTGTGCGCCTCTGTTCATCGAGATCTTTGCGTAGATAGATTTATCGATAAAGTCGAGTTCGCGATAGAAACCGCTTGTTATATTGCCATCATCGTCTAATACTGCAGCCTCTTTTACAGAACCTTCACTTTGTCCAACGTTGCTTGACCACGATGCAATAGTTCCATCGAGAGTTGCATATCGCTTGTGGTTTTCACCATTGTATTTATTATAGTTATATCCAACTAGCTTGTCGTCGACGTCAAGCACACCTGCGTTATCAATGAGGTCGTTAACGTCGGTGGTCAAGTGACCATATTCTGCGGCAAGTTTGGTTTCAATATCGTCGCTAACACCGATCTTAATCATCTCGCTATTGCCTATGATTTCTGCATCATATTCGCCGGTTAATTCATTGTAGTCAGACGTTACGTAACCATACGTTTGGGTTCTCTTTGTTTCCGTCCAAAGGGTTGAAGAAACTGCCGTTTGTTGTAACGGGCTTCCCTCGAGGTCTTTTTCTTCGATCATCGAGTATGCATACGTAATGGGTAATATGTGAGAAACCAATCTCATCACCTGATCGACAAGGTCAATCAAGAAATCAAGCTCATAGATACCCATTTGGATAAGGTTGATGACGAAGAACATAGCGTCAGCACTCAAAATTCCGCCAAGAAGATCCGGCAATAAATCGTTAATGGCAGCACCCGCCATACTACCAAGCAAACCACCAATTAATCTTTGACTTGCTTCATAACGGATGCTTCTAAAGTCAACTTCGTTCTTAAATACGTAATCACCGTATTGTTCCTCTAGCTCTTCACTAAACTCGCCATAGAACTTAAGTTCTTTAATGCTATTATCAGAAGTTCCTTCAGGTGCTTGGCAAAGATCTGCCATATTATAGCGTTGATCTTTGGTCAATTGACCATATCCCATTATCGGGAGAAGCAATCCGTAAAGCATATCCAATAAACCATTGATAACTTCGCTATTTACCCATGCTTCGATATAGGTAATACCATCCGAAGTGTCTTCTCTACCCTTTTCAAAACCGGTAACATAGTTGGTCCACGGAACAAATATGGGCTTGCCCATAACGTCGAGATATTGGGAGGTCGTATCGAATCCTTGAGCAGAACCAAGCAATGAATTAAATACGTTGCCAGTAACGCTACCAAGGATGTTGCCACCAATACCGCCGATCGCGTTGGATATAGCATTAGAGATAGCGGAGGATGCTTGTCCCTTTGCGGTATCAACAAGCATGTTGAGCATCTCGTTGCCTAATTGTTCTAAATATTGATATTGGGTTAGCGGTATGCCATCTTGAGTATAACCAGCATCCCAATCTTCTTGGTTAGAAGGATCTACACTTGAGGCATCCGAATAGTCTGCACCAAGACGCAGTCTCAATCCCGTAACGTATTGAGATAAGTCTAATCCTGCTGACTTCTCGCTTTGCTTGTTCATCCATGGCGGAACTTCTTTCGGAACAAGATAAATGGTACCAACGTCAACTACCGCCTCGTTTTCACTCATTATAATCTTATTTTTGATAGGCTTACCGCTTGAGTCAACGTTAAGCTTACCATCAACGTAGGTTAAACGTGAATCGTAATCGTAGTTTACGTAATCAGTACTTCTTACCTTCAAAATGTACTCGGTTCCGAGTGCAAGTCCGTCGATGCTGATAACACCATTTTCTATATTGCTTAATGGGTTGCCATCGCCATCTACTGCATAGCTGCCCGTATAAACACCATCTACATAATTCAACTTTTTTGCATAGTTAAGTGCGTTATTACGTAAATAGTTGTTTTGGATTTCACTACCACCTTGGAACTTATTGCGTTCCATTCCATCAGCAGAGTCGGACAACCTGATAGTATGACCGGGTATTTCAAGCCATAACTCAAGGGAGCCAATGCTTGACGAGTCTTCCACTGCCTTTTTAGCCGCCAAAACGATTCTATAAACGTTAGAGCTTGTTGCACCAGTTACGTGCTTTTGATTGAGGAATAATCTTACTTCAACAATAGCTCTTACGCCGTCTTGATAACTGATCGCATGATAGTATCTACCCTTGATTTTTTCAGTTACAACAAATCCGAGCTTTCCATCAAGCTTATTGTCCTTAAATGCATTAAGTGCAGTTTGTGCCGTTGTTGCATCCTTATAATCGTAAACGTGATATACAATATTATCACGAACAAAGCTTGCGTATAATCCTCCGTTTTCTGGATCTACCGGAACAAGATTATCGTCAAACGAGTTGTCAAACGACGTGCATATATCTTGCATTGCTTTTTGATTATACTTAAGCTCAGTCCTATTGCTTTGAGCATACGTAGCAAACACTGCCGTATCACTACCATTTAATATGGTTGCTGCGCCGTTATGGAATGCAACGACTATTCTATGTGCAACGATCTTTTGCGAACCATAGCTATATTTTTGGTTTACAAATGCTCTTGCCTCAACCATTGCGTTTGCTTTGGTTGCATAATGATATGTTGCGTTTACCTCGACTCTTGTGAAATCATTATTGCTATCAAGAGCCTTTGCAAATGCATTAAGTGCGGAAGTCGTATCAGCTTCCGAATTGTAATTATAGACACGATATTCAACGTTGTTTTCTACAAAGCTCGAGTAAAGGGTTCCATTTGCACTAAGATCTGCAACAAAGCTCTCCTTGAAGGCTACGTCAATAGACGTGGTCTTTGCTTCTTCAAATCGTGCCATATTGGTTGCATCGTGTGCGATATCGGTAAACACTTTAAGAGCAGACTCGCCCACAAGATATTCGTCTTTTAGCGTTACCAAAAGTCCGGTTATCTTGCCGGTTACAACGGTTTCGCCGCCTTCGCCACCGTCACCGCCTTCGCCGCCTTCGCCACCTTCGCCGCCGTCACCACCGTCGCCGCCGCCACCGGTAGACTCGTTGATTAGCTTTTCGCAGAAAATTTCGTATCCACTAATTGCAGGCTTCGCGCCATCGAATTCTAAAGTTAGCGTTTCTCCATTTACAGTTTCGCCATTAGGTAGTTCTACTCTTATATCATACTGCCCAAAATATAGTTTTTGAGTAATTTTAACTTTGGCTATACCTTCTGCATTGGTTAATACGCTGTCTCCACTATTAACGGGTGTATCTAAAGTGATCCATGCGCCGTTGTAGCTCATTTGTACTTTTGCGCCAACGATCGGAGTGGTTGTGCCGTTGCTTGCATCGAAAACATAAGCCTTAACCGTTAATTCAACGTTCTCCCAAGTCGTCTTATCCTTGCTGAGGGTATAGTTGAATGCGGTCGCAAAGTTACCTGCCGTACTTACAGGAATCCTCTCTATCGTGCCATCCTCTTTGTACTCAATGTTTTCTTCGTATCTGGTCGAAACTATGGTTAATTTGTAATGTTCGTCATTTTCGTTTTCTCTTGGCCACTCGTTAAGGAACCTACCGTCTTTATCAAACTCATAGAATACAACGTCGTAAGTACCGGGTTCCATATTAACGAATAAATATTCGCCATTCCGATCGGTTACAGCTAAGTGTTGATTAATATTATGAGGATCTAGTTCGTCCGGATCATCAACCGTTATGTGAGACATCCACGTTCCGCCTTGATATAGAGCAACTGCAACGTTTACAGCAGGAACAAGAGTGTCGCCTTCCTCAAAAGTCACACGTCCAAAAGCCATAGAATGACCTTCTGTGGGCAATCCGCCCGTGGATCCGCCACCACTTATGCCACCTATTACGGTGTATAAATCGCCGCCTAACAGTCCGTTTAAAAAGAGCTTGGATAAGTTGGTCGCATTGGGATCGCCGTCTTCAAGTGCATTACCCCCGGCTATTCCACCTATCAATCCGCCTAACGCTCCGCCACCGGAGTCAATGACGGCACCTATTCTAATCGGATTTCCCGTTGCGCCTATGAGGGAGCCGAGCCAGCCGGCAATAGCATCGGCGATAAACTCATCAACTAAATCGTAAACGGTTGTACCGATAATAGAAACAATCGGTCCGCCTAAGTTGAGCAGCGTTCTAACCAACCACTTGGTTAGCTCGCTTATTAATCCGGAAAGATCCAACGTGAAGATGTTGTTAAGGGACGCCCATACTTGATACTGCCTAATGAATGCAGTTATACCCATCGGCATCCAGTCGTCAGTGTCCGAAAGCGAATCTTTTACGTTAGATATCGCCGTTAATTGGTGAATATCGATTGACAGCTTATTGGTAACCGATTTGTTGAGTTGTAAACGTACTCTTCTATATGCGTTGTCGAAGAAAATGGGGCTGTAAGTTGTAATAAGTGAACCTACGTCGATTTGGGTAATGCCAAGATCGATAACCCAGTTAAATGCATTTCCTTTAGAAACAAATGCGTTATCATACGGATCGACACCGTCAACGGTGTAGTCTTTTAGCATAGGTGAGTATACCGTAGGACCAGTCGAGTATCCGCCGGGGCCAGCAAAGCCGCCTAGATTATTCAAGAAGGAACCACCGAAATCGTTAAAATCCCATCTTGCGCCACCGGAACCATAGTCAAGGTTGCGTAAGAAGAAATAATCATTACGTTTTTCGATGTAAATACTGAAGTCGGTAAACGACAAACTGTCTATCAAGCCCAAAACAAGCTTGCCTACTTGCAAGTTAGCGCCAATGCCACCCTCGCCATTTACGCCAACGTTGACACCAATTACGCCGCCGTAAATGTTGTCTAACGCTGCGGTGTTATTGTTTTCGAATGCTTGATAGTTCTTTGCGGCTTTGCCTGCAGTTACAACTAAACCACCTTCGGGAATACCAAGGTTGAGATAGTTACCCTTTCTGTCAAGCTTAACGCGTAAGCCAAGCTTAATGCCACCGTGTAAGCTTAAAGCAATTCTAATGTCGGGAAGTTGCGGAAGCTCTACGCCTTCGCCTAATGAATCACCTAATAATGCACCAACTGCAAGGTTAAGTATCTCCATGTTGGGGTTGAGAATTAACTCATCGTTCGACAAGAGAACCTTGAGGAGCGGTGCATCCGTTGCGGTTATTAAGCCGATAGAGGCGTTTTGCGGAGCTTCTTGTTCAAGAGCTGCAGTCGACATATTGTTGAGCGTAGTTCCTTCGTAGGAAGCGTTTTGCGGAGCGTTGCTCTCTTCTCCTGACGAAGTCAAGCTGAACAACAAGTCGTTTATCAAATCGCCAGCGTTCAAGCCGGTATCGTATAAGTAGTCGCCAATTTGGCTTCCGCCAAGTTGTACGCCGGTAATCATCGGCAATAAGAAGTCGTTAAACAATCCGATAACGTCGATACCGTTAAGCGATGCTTGGAAGAGTCCAAGTTCTTGTAAGTTAGCGTAAACGGTATTGGATTTACCTAAATAGTAAACACCGATGATTTCTTCACTATCGAGTTGGATGCTTATTACAAGCGTTGTATTGGTTATATCAAGTATGTCGATATAAGCCGTAACGATAAGATTGAGCGGTAACGACGTATCTTGAACGTCGATATTGATGGTATCCGCATCAAGACCGGTAACCTTTTGGAGCAAGTTCTCTAATGCGATAAGTTGCGGTGATTTTTCGGTGTCTTTGGTGCGCAATCTAATCTCTAAGTTGAGGTTGAGAGCCAATTGACCGAATTCGTTAAGGCTTTCGTATCTAATCTTATCTTCTTGTTCTGCTTCGCCTTCGATGTATTCTCTGGGATCGATTTTCGATTGGACGTCGGTGCCGAAGTTAGCATATTCACCTTGGAAGTCTAAGCCAAGGCGGAATGCTTTTTCGTACGGAGTATCGTCGGTAAGACGGATTAACAAGCCGTAAAGACCTTCACTGGGATCAAATCCGATTTGGAGGTTGCGGAACAAGGGGATGCTAATAGCTCCGCCAAAGAGTTCGGTAAGCTTATCGTTCTGTCCGATACCTTCGAGGAGCGATCCGAGTAATGCGCCGGTTATTGCAAGAGAAGTCTTGTCATAGCCGATTGCAAAGAGGAGGAGTTTTTCAACCATCGTGTAATCGGAAATCTCAACTTCGTTCAAGTCGTCGGATAGGTTAGAGCTTGCATTGCGCGGTGCAGATGCATTTGCTACTTCTGTTCCTTCGCTTCCTTCAGTACCTTCGGTACCTGCGTTATCTTCCTTTTCTCCAAAGAGGTCAAGGGAGCTCAAGAGACCCTTAAGCATCGTACCTAATTGAATCTTTTCAATCTTAAGAGACGGTAAACCGAGTCCGCTTAAATCAAGGTAGATGGTGCTGGATTCATTTTGAACTTCTTCACCTTTATCGTTAATAATCATCTCGTATCCACCCACGTAAGTGAGGAGGAGCATAGTGGTATCGTTGTACTTGATTTCAAGTTGTAATCTTACCGGAGTGATATCACTGAAGTCGATGAATATACGTAAGTAGATACCAAACATAATGTTGATATCGTCAACAGGTTGGAAAGCAAGTTTGAGTGCATTGATAATATTGCCGATAGCCGGGTTATCCTTGAATACACCGCCGAGGAGGCTGAGGATTTCGCTCATATCGAAGATTCCACCAACGGTGTCGTCAACTCTGATTGCGATACCTGCTTCTAAATCTAACTTGTACTCATTGAGCGGTTTGAAGTCTTCAGCAAAATAGTCTGCTACATTAAATTGTTCAGCTTCCCTTTCTTTGATTTCTTGCTCGGTGGCATCTGCGGGGAGTGCGTTGCCATCTTTATCATAGTAAACGCCGTCGAGTTTTCCGTTGATGGGCGTTGCCTTGAAGATATTGGTCTTGCCTACGCCGATATCGAGGTTGTGTATCGAAAGAGATACGTTTACCATACTCTTGGTGCTCGATACTGCCATAAGTACTCTGCCAACGTTTGCAACGCCGGTTTGCTCTACGAGCACTTTAAGGGATACCGTTAATTGACTATGTGCGTGCGTTAAGTTATGCGTTTTAATTCCGCCCGATTGAACCATTGACCAAGTGAAGCCCTTCTTCTCGAGAAGCTTGCGTACGCCTTCAATAAACGCATCAGGGTTACCGCCGTAATTGTTCATGTCGTACAAGAAGTAGTAAACGTGACGAATACCTAACTTGTCGAACGTTTCTTTTTCGCTACTTGAATCAGAGTTCTTTGCAACTACGAGTCTTTGTTCGTAAGCCGCCTCTGAAGCCATTGCGTATTCAACGTCGCCGATAGTAATAACGTTTTCAACCAAGAAGTCGTCAAGGTACTCTGCGCGGATTGCGTTTAATGCCTTCTCTTCGTTAGTCGTAGACATAACCTTTGCGCCTAAATCGCTATACTTAACGTTGTTAAGGTTAATGACAGGCATTGCGTTACTTATCATCATCGCGACTATAACTTTATTCTCCGATACCTTAACGGTAATCGTAGTTTCGTCAATTGCGCTCAAGAAGCTTACGATGGGGCTGGAGGGAGCCGAAGTGATATCGAACGACGCGTTGTCAAATATATTTACAATCGTGTCGCGTACTGCGTTAGCTGCTTGTAATTGCGCGCTCGGCAAATCGAATAGTTTCTTCGGATCGTAAACGAGATAGTATACGTCTTGCTCAACACCAGTAGGAATTATGCCAGCAGAAACCGAGTCGTATGCGGTACCGGTAAACGCTTCTTGTGCAACAAGTGCTACGGTGGTGCCGTCGAACGTTACGTTTTGACCTCTCAAAGCTACTGCAACGGGGCTTACTGCACCTAACGTTTGCTCTACACCGCTTTCAATTGCGATGGTAGCTTCAATGTCTTCAAGATTGAACTTACTAATATCAACGGGTTGTTGGTCGTCCAAACCGACATTGATGGAAAGCTCGTTATTGTAGTTATCAAGCTCGAGGCTTAATCCGCCGATGTTGCTGAACTCCCAATGGGTTTCAACCAAAAGCTCGAACAGCGTTTGGAAAACGGACTTTGCAAGACCGATACCGATAGCGCCCTTCGAAATTTGGAGGTTTCCTATCATCCTAATTATTCTCTTGATAAGGACGTGTTGCGGATCTTCGGGCTCTTCTATCTCGGTGCCTTCCCCTTCTGCGTTAGATACATCTTCACCTTCGGTTCCTTCACCTTCGGTGGAGCCTCCCTCTTCGGGTTTTACTTCCTCTTCACCATTGAGTCCTAATAAACCAAGGAGAAGGTCTAACACTGTCTGTGTAAAAGTCTGATCTTCGCCGGTGCCCGCATCGATCGCTCCATCTAATCCGCCCGTTAGGTCAGAGGTCAAGCCGTTAAGCAATTCGCCAAGACCTTCGAAAACGGCTTCCATATTCATGCCAATAAACTTGTTGAAGACTTCTGCATCAAGCTCGATGTTAACGCCACCAATACTTAAAAGGAGTTTGAAGTCGCCCATATCGAAGGGAACCTTTTGCGTGGGGTCTTCTTTAATTACGCTATCGGGAACCTGTTCAATTTGGTTTAGGCTACCATATACGAAAAGTGCGAAGTGCTCTTCTTTTACGTCGTTAATTACGATAGCCTCGATTTCGCGCTTGATTAAGAGCTCGCGTTGTGCTTCGCTGAGGTCTTTATACTCATCGCTTGCATATTTGTCTCTGATTCTATACTCTTCAGCTTGACGCTCTGCGGCGATTTCCTTCTCGTCTTTAAGTGTTACGAGTTGGATGATAGCATCGAGTGCAAGTTGATCCAATGAATTGAGTTTAACGTCAGCTTTAATACGCAAGGTTGCTTCGCCCTTGATTGCATCAAGGAATTGTAGATAGAACGCCGCTTGTTTAGAGCCATCCGGAATTTGCTCATTTTTAAAGAGTTGGCTCCAATCGAGGATGTACTCTCTTACGTCAGCGCCAGCCGAAATATCCAAACCAAGATGTACGCGCCACTCGATAATATCAACGTCGTAGCAGCTCTCGTAGAACTCAACCATTTCTTCGCTCTTCATCGACTCGTAATAAGAATTATAGTTGCCTCTACCTAAAACGAGCGTGGAGTCGTGCAATAAGGATAACGTGAAGGAATATCCTGCGGAATCCCACTCTTCTCTGCCTTCGCCCTCAATGCCGTTATCGTCGGTGTCGGAATCTTTCTTGAGGTTGAGTTCTATGCTGAAGCCACCGGTTTCTTTATCAAAATAGAGACCAAGTGCCATTTGATCGAGAATATCTTTACCAATCTTTACAAGCGTTGCTTTGTTAAAGAGGTTTTCCTTATTCTCAGGATCGATATACTCATCCTCAGTAAAGTTGTCGACTTGAAGGAATTTGACCAAGCCGTGTGCAACGCCAGTTAAAACGGAAGACGTTAGCATCAACGCAAAGCCTTGCGAGTTGAGGTAGATAAGCGGTCTTAAGAGATCCTCGATAAATCCGCTGTTCTCCTTATACATATCCTCTACCGGCGGGGTAACAATAGCGCTGTCTTTGCCCTCTTGCGCCTCTGCCGGAGCATTTACGGGAGCAGATTGATCGTCGCCACCAAGAATTACATCTTCATCAACGTCGAATACGCCAACTGCAGTCAACAACCCGTGAACGAGCTCGCCAACGGAGAGAGTCTCAAGTTTTACGTTGAGTTGCGTATCGAATAACTCTACGCTTCCGTAGATAACGTCGTCTACGATGTAGAGTTGGATTAATTTTTGGTTATATAACGGCTCGTTTTTGAGGTTGTCATAAACGGTATATTGGATGATAATCTCCGCCGTTATGGCTTTATGTCTTTCTTCCTTATTAAGGAGGTAGCCAAGGTTGAACGCGAGATTAAGGTTAATCTCACCGCGTAAGGTTTCGTCACCACCGGAGAGGATCAATACGGGGTTGAACGAGTATTCAGTTAAGTCAATAGGCTTAATGCCCGCGATGGTCAGTATCGTATTGATAAGATCTGCCAAACGAACTTCGCCGTCTTGGAAGTCGATTTGGAAGCTTAGGTTGGTGCCAATCTCTAATGCAAGTTGGTCATAGTCGGTGTAGTCGGCTCTTTCAACTTCGTCGATAATCGGCTTTAAGGTGCTTACTTCACCTGAAGGCGTATGAACTTTATCTTCGCGTTCTAAACCGATCTTGAGTTCGTGACCAAGTATGCCGATACCGAGGTTGATGCCTGCACCTGCGTTGTCAAGGTGTTCTTGGTTTACAACGACGTACTTACCATCTTCCAAATACTCATCGAGCGTAACTAAATTCTTATCATCATCAAATTCCTCTGGATCAGCACAATTATAAATTTTAGCCGTCTTTTCTCCGTTATCATTGCGGATCCATTTTAGCCATCTGTAGCCTTCTTTGCTGGGATCACGATCCTCCTTTGCTGTACCCTCTGCTGCAACGATATATACCCAACCGTCTTTTTGCGCAGTACCACTATCGAGGTTAATATTTACTTCGTAGCTTGCGGTAAAGTCATCTTCACCTTCTGGATTATAATTAGGTACGATGCCAACGCCTACGTTAGGATTAATAACGTCGTCAACAAATGGACTTAAGTCTAAGCCTAACAACGAAGACAACAACATATTAATCATTTCGAAGGTTACGTTTAGAAGTAAACCGTCTCCTTCGCTAATAAGGATCTTGATAATACCCGCCATGCTTTCGGTCGCCTCTGCGTTATTCATGCCGAGGACGGTCGCCCACGTCGGATACTCCTCTACAAATGCTTGATCATAATCAATGCTCGGGTCAACCAAACCGTCGAACATACTGATTGCTTCAGGTGCGTGTTGCGGACGGCCTTGATAATGTCTTTCGTCAAAGTTTTCAGCGATAGTCGGGTCATCAGGATTCATAAGACGTAGCAACATGCTGATAACGTTCCAAATCTTGGTCTTACCAAGTCCAAGGGTAGATAGATCAAGGTAAATATCGTTATCGTAGTAGGTAATAACTACGTTGAACTTATGCGGAGCTTTTACCGAATACAAATCTAACTTAAGTTGTAAATTCAAAAGAATATTTTCGATAATTCCACTGCTTTCCGGATCGGGATTTAAGAAGTTTTCGAGGTTAAAGCTTGCCGCTATATCCAAACGGATAGTATCGCCCAAGCTTTCGCCTTCGCTAATAGTGCCGTCCTCGTTCTTTTGTCCCATATAGCCCAACGCTATAATTTGAGGCAATACGTTTGCCAAGGCGCCTTCGAGACCGAAGAAAGCCTCTGCTGCAGCGTCTTTATTATCTTCGGGAAGAAGTCCTACGATAAGACCATCCTCATCCAAAAGGGTGTTGATAAGAGATTCAAGATTGATTGCACCGTCGTTTACGTTGAGTCTTAACTCAAAGCTTGCTTCTAATTCGATATTGGTGGACTCGGTGAAATCGATATAGTCGGATACTTGCGGTAATACCAATCTATCGCTTGAATACGGCTCAAAGTTAATACCGAGGTCGCCCAATCCGATGTGCAAGTGCAATACGTCGGATACGTTATTGTTCCAGATTGCATCTGCAACAACGTCAACGCCCAATTGGAAGCTATAGTCGTGCGGAGCAAGAGAGATTTGAGCTAAAACGTCGTTGAATATCTTAAGCTCCGTCATATCGAAGATGCCTAAAATCGAGTCAACAGCCATCTTATTTGCAAAGATAGCAAGGCCGTAAGAGCTAATATACTCAAGCTCTTTACTTAAATCGATATATACGGGAGTTTGCGTGCCGGATGCGCCTGCTCTCGGAGCGTTTTGCGCGTTAGAGGGTGCTCCGGTCGCACCTTCGCTTTCAGTAGATCCGTTGATAAGGCTGTCAAGGGGTCCTAAATCGATGCTTCCACCATTGAATAACGACTTAAGTACGTCGGGCATAGAAGCCTTGGGTCCGCCGATGAAGGATGCATCCAAGAAGATAATATCGTCATGGAGGTTTACTTGTAAGAGCTTGCCTTTGGCGTACTCTTCCGTTCTCGAAACGGTAATTTGTGCTTGTACCCCTAAAATATTGGTAAGCGGTACGTTTGCGAGTATTTCAAGAACAACGCTCATCGATTGCTCGCCATTGATCTCTAATAACAACGCAAGCGTTCCCTCAATTAAGCCGTTCAATAACGAACCCAACAAAGACGGTAGCGGCTCTTTATAGAGATCATAACCGGTATAATTTGTGGTGTCAAAGTAGCTCGGGAGCGGATCGCCGGAGATACCTTCAGAACTAATATCAAAGTATAAGTAAAGCTCTAAACCTACAACCGGGTTGGTTTGGTCGAAGTTTACGTATTCTTTTTCTTCGGGAATCTCAATATCTTCTTCGTTAACTTCGCCATCAAGATAAGCGTATCTCGGAGCTTCGATTGCATGCTCAACGTAGGTGCTTTCAACTCTTATGGTCTCGTCTTCTTTACCATAATTATCAATATAATAAACGTCTTCGATCCAGTGGTGTCTGAATGCGATAGTCCAGTTATTTCTAATTCTTAGGTTGAGGGAAATCTCGCCACCGTCTGCGAACTTATACTTGGATGCACCGGGTTCGGTAGAGGTGTTTTCAACTCTTTGATCGCCGATAAACTCATAGCCCTTGAATTTTAAACCAAGTCCTAATAATTCATCATCACCAAGGAGCGTTACGTCAACGAATAATTCACCAACGGGCTCAAGGAGCGGAGCAAATGCAAATTTTTCGCCTAAAATGAAGGGTAAAATTCCCAATACTGCGGAAGCAGCTATATTAAGGATAAGACCTTCCGGTTGAATTCTTAAGTTGATAAGCGCTGCAATTAAGTTACCCTCATCAGGAGCTTCGTTCAAAATAGCGTTTGGATTGAATCCTTCGGGGCAGAGATAGCCACCTATGCCCATGTTTTGGGGTTCGGTTGTGCCATCCCCTTCAGCGCCTTCGCCGGAGCTATCGCCACCGATTCCAAACGAAGCAATAAGGTCCACAACAAAGTCCCAAGCGTTTTCAATCTTAACGGCTTGCAAGTTGAAGCATTCTGCGTTGATGTATATAGCTCTATCAACGTAGTAGATAGAAAGTACTTCTTTGTACTTAAGTTCGCCGTTATAGTAAGCCTCGTGGTTACGATCGCGTAAAATTACTGCAAAGTTAGTATCGTAAACGACTCCATCATCGATTATTTGCGTTAAGTTGATATTGCCGATTACTTCAAGCGTGAAGTGAGTGGAAACTCTTCTCAAGAGTTGGATAATAGGAGCAAGACCTAAATTCTTAATGGTATCGATGGCTTCGCCTTCAGCAGGAATTAGGTCGAATACACCTTCAAGAGTTTGATCGAGGTTGAACTTAACGTCGTCGTCGCCTTCGATATCAAATTCGATTTCCAAGTTTACGTAAATTTGTTGTAGGTTGTCTGCAGGGGCAAAACCTTCCTCTATAAAGCCCGCGGGCTCAAGAGAAACTCTTTCGGATTGAGAGTTTGCAAGGTCAATCTTTAATCCGTCAATGCCGAGTCCTACCGTATATGCCCCAAGATTGAGACCCAAACCAAGCAAATTGGATTCCTCATCTTCCCAAATATCTTTAATCATGGGGAGTTTGGACATGATGCCAATTTGTAAATTAATGGCGTCTTCTTTAGGATCAGACAACATTGATTTAACGATTTGCGGTAAATTGAGCGTTAATTTTTCACCCTCTTTGAAAGGATTATCGAGTTCAAGCTTTAAGCCACCAAGGATTGCATAAACAACGCCACCAACAACTTCAAGAACAAGGCCGTAACCATTGCCAAGAATAAATCTTACGTAAGGTATCAAATCCTCATCGTCAAGCTCTGCGTTGTTAAGATCGTTTGCGGGAGCGTTTTGCGGATTTACAACGTCACCTTCAACAGCTCCGCCACCTTCTTCTTCAAGACCACCAAGCTCTTCAAGAAGGGCTTTAAGTTCTTCTTCGGGTAATGCGTTTAATAGCTTGAGCAGTTGATACAATGCGATATCAACTCTAACTCTCTGTATTCCTAATAGACGTGCGTCAATATATGCAGTACCGTCAACGTAATACAACGTGATATATTCCATCTCGTTACGTACTTCAGTCGAGCCGTCTTCTTTATAATAGGTACGCGCAACTTCAGTGCCTACGCGAAGGAGTAGTTCTGCATTGGCAAATAAGTTGACTATCGGACGACCTGCAACGACCGCCAAAATATCGTGCATCGATACGGTGATGCCAAGGTCAAATCTCAACTCTTTGTTGCCATAACCCAAGTTCTCGATCAAAGCATCAATATCGATTTCGGTAAAGAAAGCTTGTAGTAGAGGCTTTAGATTGATTGGGGGTACGGTACCGTTGCCTGCACCAGAGGTGTCTTGTGCGTCAAATCTTGCTTCGCCACCCAAATGGATGGTGATGTGGTGATTTTCGGAATCTTCGGGATTTACCCAGTAGTAGTGGTTGCCTTCGTCAAGCAAGCCGCCGGTCAAGTTGCCGTAGCCGTCGTCTTTACCTACATAGTAGGTATCATCGGGTTCAACGCTTACTTCAATAGTAGCTATTTCAAGTTGCAACTTGAGAAGATCTTTAAGGCTTACGTTAACAAGCAAGAAGGCATCACGATAGCCGGATTCTTCGTACTTATCCTTAATTTTGCCTGCGCCAAGTTGTACGAGCAATTCGGGATCGTGGAATTCAAAGAATCTCTTTATATCTATCGATCCGTATTCGTAAGGATTGATAGTTTCTCCGTTGCTCAACTTAAGCAATCCTTCGGTCAAATAAATGTAGTTGGGATCTTCTTTATCTTCATATTGTGCATCAAGCTCTGCTTTGCGGAGAGAAATTAAACCCTTGCGGAGATTTTGATATTGTTCGTCGGTGTAAGAGCCGTCGTTGGCCTTAATCTTTGCATATAACTCTTCAAATGCGGTTACGGCATCTACAAGTGCTTTATATGCAACGTCCGAGAAGTTCCCGTCTAATAAGGATTGTTTATAAGAAGCAAGATAGTTTGCGGTGATGGTATCGTAGTTACCAAACGTCGCGTTACCTGCTGCATATGCTTCGTTAAGAGATGCAACGTAGGTTGCCCATAACTCTTTAATGTGATTTTCGGTCGCAACACCGTTAGCATCGGTTTCGCTATTGAATAAACCGTCGCCACGCATTATAACTACCTTTTCAAGGTAGCTTGCTGCTAAACCGTGGAGTGCATAGTAATACTCTTGCTCGGAGTATTTACCGCTATTCTTATAGGTCGTAATCTTGGTTTCGTCAATGGCTACTTCAAACTTTGAATCGGTTGAGAGCAACGAATCTACCAATCCGTAAATAGCCGCTGCAGGAGCAACGATAGATACGGGAGCCGCGTTCGGTACGCCGAACTCTTCAGGATGTGCGGTAATTGCGAGAACGATGCTTGCGCCGGTAAGAATAGAGTGCGGTACTTTGCCCTCTTCATTACGCGGTAATACCAAGCCGTTGTTAATAGAGTTCATCGCAACGGGGTTGTAGCTTTCTTCTTTGCCGGTCATTTCGGTGGCAAAGCGTTCCATGTATTTTGCAAATCCGTTGAAGTTGTTTACACGGATAACGTCTTGGATCTTAAGCGCGTCACCAAATAGTTTGGTTAAGTCCGCAAAGATATTAAGGTCGTATTCACCAGTTTCCTCGTTTAATACTCCCATAAGGCTTACCCACGCGATATCACGCTTATCCTCCTCCTCGGGAGAGCTTGAGAAGGATACCGAAGCCTTAAGGTTCATGATGTTGCTGATGTCGAGAATTACTTCTACGTCGTAATAAAGTTCTCCACCGAAGGTTGCCTTACCATCAACTACGTTACCGAGCGCCTCGAGGAGTAATCCAAAGTTAAAGAATGCGTCAAAGTCGAGGTTTGCTCCAATGTGTTGTTCATAGTAACCCCTTAAATCTTCATCCGACATACCCTTGAATTGTTCGTCGCCATATAGAGATGTTTCGCGTATCCATTTGAGCATATCTTCCTTTGCACTTTCATTAAGCCACTCTTGTAGATACTTTACAATATGGGTTAGGTCGGTAATACCAACGCCGGTTCCTTCGCCGTCAGGGCCCTCCGTTTCGGGAGCATTGATTTCAAACGCGCCAACGCCACCGAGCTTAACGCCTATGGTGGTTAATTCTTCAACGAGGTCGTACTTGCCCTTTTCTTCGTCCGAAAGAGTAATATCTGTATCTACCAATATTGCAAGTTTACCAATAGATGCGCCTAAAGTAATAAAGTTTTGATCGTTGGGTTCTTCGGTGTTTTCAGTATCTTCACCGTCTACGCCTACGTCACGAAGTTGTAATGCAAGGTAAATTTCAAGAGGACTTAAGTTTACGCCAACTTCTACGTCGAGATCGAGGCTGTCAAGATATGCGCTGAGATCCACACCAAGTACGCTCAATACGCCGATAAGAACAGATTTGGTAACGTTTACGGTTAAACCGTAATCGGCAAGAGCAAGGTTAATATAGTACTTAACCATATCGACTTCAACAGGATTGCCTTGATCGTTTTGACTACCTGCTTGTCCGGTGGGAGCTGCTGTGTTAATGAGTCCTGCAATAAGCTCGTTCGCATCGGGAATATGTACGTACTGGAGCTCTAATATGAAGGTATTGATATGTGCATAGATGTCGCCTTCAACATAATAGATTTCCATTACGGGCTTGGTAGCTCTGATGCCCTTTGCTTCATCTTCCCAATAATCTTCGGACGTTATATCAGAAGTTGCATAAGTGCTTAAGGAAAGTTTTAATGCGGTTTCTTGGATTTTTGCAAAATCAAATCCGCCGTTGATGATACCTACGATTTCTTGGAGATTTACACTTGCGTTTATATCCAAGAACAAAGCTTCGTCAACAAGGCCTAAGAAGGCGATAAGTGCTTCAAGCTTAATGTCTCCTAACAATCCACTCAATGCGGGTGTAAGGTTTACCGTGTTATTGTCGGTTCCTTCAACTACTTCAGAGTTAATGGATAGTCCAATTCCAAGCTCAAGATAAATGTTGGTCGGGAGGCCACTGTCGGTAAGGAAGAAGTCTTCACCTTCGGGGAGCTCAATCAATAAGTCGGAGTTGTTGAGGTCTTCGCCGTCAACCGCGATAAATAGTCTCGAAATACCTAAGTTAAGGTTGAATACTTCAACGCCGGTAGCTATGCTTAAGAAAGCTCCTTCTTCGCCAACGCCAAGCTCTAATGAAGTGTCTTGGATTGCAACAGGTAGATCGCTACCTACAAGCATGCCAATAAGACCTGCGATTGCATCTTTTGTAAGATTTACGGCAAGTCTATCGGGATGTAAGAGAACTTGTAATGCTATCGCTTCAGGATTTGATGCATCTGCAAATTCAGCTACGTTATTGAGATGTAAGAGGTTTGCGGGCTCTTCGTCTTTATCTGCTTCTTTCGAGCCGGTAAGTTCGCCGATATCGGTAATAAGCTCTGCTACGTTATTGATACCGATGTTGGGCATACCGAAGAAGGATAAATCGAGGTATGCGTTGCCATCTAATAGATAAACACCTAAAATTACACCGTCTTGACCGGCAACTTTTCTATCGTATATCTTTATAGCAAGTTCAGATTTACTTAAAATGGTGTTGATAATATCTCCACCTTCGGAACCGTCAAGCTTAATAACGCCACCAAGGTGTACCTTCGCAATGATTTCAAAGCCAAGTTCGATATCAAGTCTCGAAGTGTCTACCATCAAGCCCAAACCGCTGATTAATCCACTTAAAAGTTGGTTGAGATATGCGTTGGTGTATTCTTCAATATTTTTATAAACAGGGTTTCCATCTTTATCAACGCTTTGGATCTTGTTTCCATCGCTATCAAGAATAAACTCACCGTTTTCGTCAACTTCATAAACCGGCTCTTCTTGAACGGTAAGATCAAGATTACCCTTTAGGTGCAAACCAACGGTAAGCGTATCGAGGAAGTCTTGTATTTCGACAAAGGACAATGCATAGTCGTCTTCGTCTATATCTTGATACATATTTATCTTACCGGCGCGGAGCGTCAAATCCTTAATAATATCAATCTCCAAAGAAATTGCTTCAATTGAATTGTCGCCGTCGTCAAGAAGCGCCAAATAGATGCGTAAATATCCGTTTTCGGGGAGTTTATCACCAAAATCAAAATTTATCGCCTTAATCTCAACAAATGCGTTTAGGTTGGGCATGGTGATTTGTTCGGGATTACCAAATTCATCTACCGGAGCAAGGAGTAAGGTAAGTAAAGAGCTAAGGAAGTTTGCGGCAACGTATACGCCAAGCGTTCCCTTAACTTGATCTAATCTTACTTCGGAAATAGCCATTCCGATAATTTGCATTACATCGAGGCCACCGCCTTGGGTTCCTTCCGTAGTACCGTCGCCTTCGGTAGTTCCGTCTCCTGCGCCCTCTTCATTGAGAAGGCTAAGTGCATTCATAACGACTTGCTCGCTACCGCAAAGCAATACGCCGGAAGCAAGGTATTCATTTACTGCAAGGTATTGATAAAGCGCAAGCTTTGCTTGATTTAAGAAATCGGGGCTTGAAGTATCGATGGTTAAAGCGTTCTTTACGTCATCGTTAACCAATATACCCGAAATAATCGATGCTAAATCAAGACCGGCGAGAGTATCGCGCAAGCCAAGTCCGGTGTACTTAAGTCTCGGCAATTTTCCTAACGAGTTAAGTCCAATGTTCTTCAACGGCTCAAGATCGATATACAAAACGTCTTGCTTTAATCCACTGCCATCGTCGCCAAAATAGAGTACGCGTATGAACGGAGCGCCCGTATCTGCGTTATATATGGTTATTTTTACTTCTAATTTGGTCATATCGATAATGTCGATATTACCTTCTATTTTGTATGCAATAGTGGTCTTACCATCGTAAGTTACGCCTACGGAAAGGAGTAAATTATCAACAAAGGTACCGATAAGGGAGCTTAAATCGAGACCGGTCGGGGTTGTAGCACCAGCGCCAATGGATACGTCGCCTTGTAACAAAATATTGTAGTTGCGGTTTGCATACATAAAGCCTTCTTCTTTGTTACCAAAGATAGAAAGGTTTACGTAAGAATTACGCTCTTCGACGGTATCAACCATTTCATAGTTGTTCCAGTCGGGCTCGCGCATATATGTAAGCGAATCAAGCGTTAAACCAAGGCGTACGCTATCGGTAATGTCGACCTTAAGAGCTAACGTGTTGAGCGGATCTTTTTGGTTGAAAGAAAGGTTAACGCCAAGGCCTTCACCAAGACTGCCGTTAAGCGCTAAACCAAACTTGGAAAGTAAAGCAGTGATTTCTTCTGCATTAAGATCTAATGCTATATTCCAGTCGTTAGGTATTTTATTTCCATTAGCATCAAGAATGGGGTTTCCTTCTATATCGCTAACGTACTCTTTTGTTCCAGGAAGATCAAGTGCTTTGATAATCAAACCAATTGCCCCCATTACATCCATAGATGCGCCGGCTGCAGAACCTTCCTCAGAACCATCTTCCGCATTGAATAATCCGTTGAGATTGAAGGGAAGTTCTTGCGGCTCTGTGACTGGAGGAACGTAATTGGGGTCAAGGTAAGGCTTTATGGAGGAAAGTACTCCATCAAGGAGCGAGTTCAAGCTAAATCCTTGCAACACAAGGTTGGGGAGTAGCGTGCCGGAATGAACTTTTAAGGTTTCAAAGTTCAAATATAGATTGTTTTCAGATAAGAACAACCTCATTAACGGCGAATCGTTAAAGTTAATGGTTATTTCCGCCTGAGTCTTCATTGAATCGAAGAAATCAAGGGCAATTTTTACGTCGAGACCTAACTCATAGCGCGCAGCATAAGGAAGATTTATGGGCATATCGCCAAGAGCACCGAGATTCAAATCAAACGCGGTGCCAAGAATCTTGTTGATGGTGAGGTTGCCGTTATCGTCGTTTTCAACGTACAAGGAAAGGCCTAATCCGAGGTTGGCAAGACCACCTTCTTTGTAGGTTTCTTTACGTCCTTGTTCATTAAGACCAAGAGAACCGAAGTTGATAACGGTTTTTTCGTTAGATCCATACATCTCCAACGGAGAAAGGCTAATATTAACCGAAAAGTCTTCTACGAGTTCGCCTTCCGCCATATCTTCAGGATAAACGTCAACGTATTTCTGACGAGTTGCTTGAATGTCGTTAGGCGTATCTATCGTGATTTGGAAACCGCTAAGGACGTATCTTTCTTCTGTTGCGATAAAGTCGCCATCAGAAACTGTTACGGGCTTTTTCTCCGTATTAAAAACGAGTCTTGCGTCCATTAAAGGCCATTTTTTCTTTGTTAAGCCTTTCAAAGTAAATCCAAGGAATTGATTCAAAATAGGATCTACGTCAAATGGAAGAAGTTGATCAAGGTTGCCAAGAGAAATCGGAGGTACGCCATTAAGGAACAAAGATAAATCCAATCCGGTAGGACTTATAAGGGCGTCCCAAATACCATTTCCTTCCGAATCGTTCAAATAAAGGGAAATAGCCAAGTCTTGGTTAAGGTACTCGCCTGTAACAGGATCTTGGTTATAAAAAACTTGGTAGCCTGCTTGATTGTAGAGCAACATATCACCGGCTAAATTACCTACTAAAACGCCAAGGTCCATATTAAGAACGCTGATACCTGTTGTACCGCCACTGAACAAGTTAGCAATCAAAGGTAGAACTTCAATCCCCGAGCCATTTAATAACTCATAAAGCATCCCACCGACTTGAGTAAAGTTAAGTTCCGCCATGTAGTACTTTTGAGTGCCCACTACAAAGTACGTATAGCCAGTTGCATAATAAATACACAAAACGGGATAGTTGTTGCTGTTTCGAACTTGAAAATAAAGCTCGCTCTTGTTATTATCTTTTAAATGAATGTTCGCTTTGAAGATAATCGAGAAATTGGAGCTCTTTTCGTATTTTTCAGTGCTATCCAGCATAAAGTGGTCAAAATTGTAGTCGAATTCAACGTCAATGACAAACCACTCCGGATCATCCGCTTTCTTTTCGCCATAATAGAGCTTATGGTTAGAAACCGATTCTTGGATCAACGATTTAACGTCTTTGGTATCGATTTCCTCGGTGAGGCGGACTTCTTCCTCGATGTCGGAATCTTCGCCGAGGACGATGTCGTTATGCGGGTCGTTTTCGTCAGGCTCTCTCGGTGAACATGCAAAGAGAGCGCCAATTAAAGCGACTACGATGAGAATCAACACAAGTTTGTGGGCTAGACCGTGTTTCATGATGTACTCCTTGGGTGGGTTTGGTGGTGGGATTGTTGCGCTCGGGCGCTTATAAAAGAATAACGGGACCACCCAGGCCCTCGTTCTACCGAAATTCTACGCTTATCGCCGAAAAAAGTCAATACCCCCTTTATATAATAATAACGCGCATTTTAATGTTTGTTCAAAAATCCTTCACCAAACCGACACTTAAAAAGTCGTTATTTTGTGGTAGTTTTCACATAAAACACAATATGTTGTGGTTGCTCCAAGTCACACGCGTAGAGTGTTGCGCGTAAGTGAATTTTGTGTGAATTTATATAAATATATAAAAGTTTTACTAAAGTTTTTCCATGCCGTCTTTATGACGCTCGTTTGGTCGCTAAAAGTGAGTCCCTATCACCATGGCGAAAAAGTAAAACCACCATGAGCGCCAACATGAAAAAAGGGCCCTATTGGGCCCTCGATTTTAATAGAAATGCTGATGCTTTAGATTAAAACGTCGTTAGCGAAGTCGTAAATCTTCTTAACGATAAACTCCTTGATATCAATGCTGTCGTCCTCGATTAAAGGGGTTAAATCCATGCCGTAAGTAACGAATTCGGCTACGTCTACGCCGTGAGAAGCAGAGAACGTCGCGTTACCTGCGCGCCTACCTAAAGCAGCGGTGCAATACTCTTTGCCACCTGCGATTTGGCTCTCATAAACGTCCAATACGTCGCGCATGAGCTTCTCATAGCCCGTGAGGTCGAAGAAAACCTTTTCGTCGTCGGAAAGCCAGTCTAAAGCCCTCCAAACCTCACATCCGTAAAGCTTCTTCGGACGAAGTTCTTTGGGAAGCGCTCTAACCGCCTTAACAGAGTTAACCGCAGTACCTACGTGGGTGGGGTGCTTGTCGGCAAGATTGTGGATGTACATGGTTTCCGGACGATACTCCTCGATTATCGCTTTAATGTCAAGCATTGGAGAATCGTTCGAGCGGTCCTTTAGCTCTTTGGAGGTGTAGTTAAGCATAATGAGTTCGGAGTAGTCGCCTATCTCTGCAGCCTTGATTTGCTCAACCCTTCTAACCTTCATCATATCTTCGTCGGTCATGTCGGCAAACTTGCCTGTACGAGGGCTTCCCGCGCCGTCGGCACACACAACAGCTATAACGCCATATTTGTCACTTTGGTATCCCTTAATGATTGCTTGGGGACACATAATCTCGATATCGTCTTGGTGAGCTGCAACAACCAACTCTGTAAAAATTTGCTTTTTGCCGTGCACTATTTCGGCATTTTTATTAAGTTGCATAAGTCGTCTCCTTGATGTTTTATAAGTTTGCAGCAGTAAAACTCTGACCGAGTCTACGTTGCATTTCGTCCGGTAAAACTATTTCGAGAGAGCTACCCTCTCCCTTGATGATTTGGCGAGCTCTTTCCAGCAAAATGTCGCCACCTTTGCCTGAAGCAACTCTACCGAGGAAGATCGCTCTATTGATATCATAGAAGCAACCAAACCACAGTAAGGTATATCCAAAGTAATCGCCCATACGCTCATAAAGGCCTATGGCGCGAGGATCCCCGTCGTTTGCAAGCGCTTGGACTACCTTTAACTTTTCCGCAGGAGAAAGGCTCTCGTCAATCTCTATGCCTGCTTGAGGTGCAAGTTTAATAACGGCGTCTTGGGAGTGATACATTACGCCCACTCCGCCGTCTCCGCTCCACTCGTCGATAGCGCTTGTATCGCAAGCGTCAACGGGCACGAAGGCGAGTTCGTTTAAGCATCCTCTTATGCGCATTTCCGGATCAACGTAGCCAGCTGCAAGACTGGTGCCCATTGCAATACCAAGTACTTTACCACATCCATCGGTAAGCGCGCCGGCAAGCGCTGCAACGTCGCCGTCGTTAGCGACTTTTACGGGACAATTATACCTTTGAGCAAGGTTCTTGTAAATTGGTCTTACTTTTTCGATCTGTTCGGTTTTGGAAACCTTTCTGAATAATGAGGATACCCTAACTTCGTTTTCTACAACGATGCCCGCAGTAGATACGCCTATTGCTTCGACCTTGCCGTCAAGCGCTTTAAGGGCGTTATCGATGCTATCTAAAATGCCGTCGAGATGGTACTGTGGATCGCTATTAAGCTTTGGGAACCAAACGGTTTCCTTCTCATAAACGACCTTGCCGTCGATGCAAGCGGTAACCTTTCTATCGGAGCCACCGGCATCAAAACCGATGCGCGAGCCCTTGGCGTTAGCGGTTGAGGGAATCGCCTTTGTCGAGGCCTTGGGAAGGTCTTCAAAGGCAACCTCGCAAAACTCCATGGGGCGAAGGTATACGTCGTTCATAAAGTTATAGTCGAAGGCTCTTTCGCCGTCTGCGCTGTATATTGTTCTTAAACCTTCTATAACGCTTTCAGCGCCATACAAATGGAATTTATAACCGCCGTACGCCCAAATCATCGTCTTGACGATTTTTTTGGCATAGGTTAGGTTTTCTTCGTTGTGTTCATCAGCATAGAGATAGGTTTCGTATCTTTCATACTCGCCCTCTCCGCGCTCAAGAACTAAAATAAAGGGTTTACGGCCTGCTTTTTCAGCGCCTTGTAAAAAGTCCTTTTGATAAAGGTACATCGGATAATAAGTAGAATCTAACACGGTTCCCTCCTATTTAATAGTCCACTTTTCGATATGAGTAAGCGTTTCGCCGGGAGCTACTTGCTTGATGGGCGAAAGTGTTTCTACTTCGTGAATATATTGATTGGTGTAAGTTTCCATATTAGAGCAGAAGTCGGGGTATTTAGAGCCTTCCTCGACCTCCACGTCTTTGATAAAGAGTGTATCGCCGTAGCTATACTCGGTATGGATGGGATTGAGATAACTGCCAACCTTAAAGGGGCCTTTAGCATCCTTACTGCTCTTTAAAATAATCTTATCGTTTTCGAGAGAGAATCTCTCGTCCTTAATATCGTTATAGTGCCATATTACCAAATTGCGGTTGGCAAGGTAGCCGGTATCTTTGGTGGAAAGCGGAACAACAACGGTACCGCCTACTTTAAGAACGGTGAGTGCCCAAACACAAAGGGTCTTTTGCTCGGCGCTAACGTTTTTCAAGCTCATGGCTACGTCCACTTGACCGTCGCCCTTGAAGGTGAGCTTAAGCTCGGGTTGAACGCCTCTTTCCGCCCAAACGGGAGGAGTAAAGGTCGCGTCGTTGCCGTCTATAGAATAGCTTACGGGATTGCAGTCGGGGTAGTACGTGGTTTCGTCTTCGGGGGAAATCCAAATGCGGTGTCCGCCGTAGATGTGCCACCATTTGCCTTCGCCGTACTCTTTAGAAACGTCCTTGTTGACGTTATCGTCGACGTCTTGGTACATAATAGACTCACCGCCTACTTTACCCATCGCGATAATGCGAGGACCGACGTCTAACGTTACGGCAAGATAAATTTTGCCGTCGGTAAGCTCAAGCGTTTTGCCTAAAAAACAACTGCCGATTTTGTAATCCATAATTATTACCTCTCGTATCTAATGCATATTCTGGAACCGCTGGTGTAAACGTTAACTTGTGCACCGCCTGCGGCGTCGATAAGCGTAGTGTAAATAGCATCCATGCTACCCTTACTTTGTAGGTAGGCGGAGTCGATTTTGATTTCTGCAAAGACTTCCTCGCCTGCTTTGGAGTTCGCAAGAACGTAGGTTCCGACAAAGTAGATAAGCTCTGCATCGGACTCGATATAACTATCGAATTCGCCACCGAGTTTTATAGTATATTGAGCGAGGGTGGACTTGGTAGCAAGCTCGGGGTAGACGCCAAAGGTGATGCGTGTCAACTTACTGTCGCCATATCCCATGCCAAAGTAGCTTCTGTTAAGGAGTTCGATGTTTTGGGGTGCCAAATCAACTTCAATAGTTGCCTTTTCGGAGCCCCAAGTTGCATCTACAACGTACCAATCGCCGTTGATTAAAGCAATATTCCAAGCGTGGCCGATACCGCTTCCTACGGTTACGCCGGCTACTTTGAAGCAGGGAATACCCTCCATCATGCACATTAATCTATATGCTTTTGCAATACCGTCGCATACCGCGCGGTTATTGAAGAATACGCCTTCTAAATAGAAGCTCTCGTAATCGTATACGTCATCAAGCGTACCGCTACCGGAAAGGTCTGCAAGCTTATAGTCGTATACCACGTTCAATGATAGCCACTCATAGATTGCAAGAGCTTTTTGTTCCGCACTCATACCTGCGTCAATAATCGAATAGAGAACGTTCTTTGCAATAGCGTAAATGCTTTCCGCCGAACTACCTTCGACCGGCACGGGCTTATATCCCATTGATACGGCAAGGTAGAGTTGGTTGGAGGTCGTTACGCTCATCTCGTCCTTTAAAGAATCGATTGCGAGTGCCCTATCGGTATTTAAGCCAAGCTTCGAGTAGTTGGTGAGGGTGTTGACTTCACTGTAGATATATCCATCGTCTTCACCCGGTACAAGTTCGATTTCCTTGCTGGGCTCTACGGGCGTGTCAAAGGAAACCAAAATGGTTACCGCGCCACCAACAACGCCTTCTACACCGCGGAGTGCTATTCTTGCGCTTTCAGCATAGCTACGCGTTGCTGCAACGAACAATCTATAAGCGTTTACGTAGTAAGCTTCCTCTCTCGAGGGGTAGTCGCTTTCAGTAAGGTTATATACTTCCTCATCGAGGTCGGTCGCAGCAAAGGGGATATAAAGAGGCAATCTGTAAATATCGGTGGTTCCCGGTGCCAAAATGGATTCGGGACGGAATACGATGATGTAGTTGAGCATTGCGCCAAACTCCTCGATATTTGCTACGTAGGCGTTGTATTCGCCGACAAAGTTATCGAGATATGCCTCGGCAGATGCAGTAATAGTGCCGTTATAATCTACCCAATCTGTCCATCCATAACCGCTACTCTTAATTCTCAAGCTGAAGCTATCGCGTAGCGATACCATAGTCGCCGGAATAGTTGCGGTATTCTTTGTGAAGCTTGCGTTGTCCGTGATTGAGGACATTGTGTGATAGATGGTTTCACCATCTACTTCGTGACGGATTTCGATTTCATATTCGGTGTTGTAGGGTAGTGCATCCCAGTGGATTACCGGTAAATAGTTTTCGCCGGAGTGCGTGCCGTCCACGTAGATGCCGGTAACGTCGGTTGCCTTTGCGGAAGAAGCTTCAAGCACGTCAATGGCAATGGGAGCGCTCTTAACGCCGGAAAGTCTACCTTTTACAACGGCCTCTGCAGTAATAACGTAGTTGCCAACCTCTGCGAACTCGTAATACAAGTCGGCTTTTACAAGCCCGCTCGTGTTGGTGCGCGGGGGCGCGTTAAGAATTTCGGTCGTGCCGTCGGGGTGAACTATCGACCAGCGATAGCTTTCCGGAGGATAAACGTCGTTTGCATAGGTCACGAGGATTTGAGCTATGTCGCCTACGACGAAGCTCTTGTTCTCGTTGATAATATCGGAGTTGATCGAGGTCAAGGGACGATAGATCTTGAGAAGATCTGATTGCAAGGTTTGGATTTGGGTGCTGTTTTTGATGACCGCTCTAATATGGTATTCACCTGCGGGGAGGCCCGTGGGGGTATAGGTTAAAACCTTGCTGTCTTTGACGCCTATTTGATCGATTGCAGCGGTATTAACGTACCAAGTAATTTCGGGCGACGGATCGCAGTAAGCGTCGAGCTGGTTGAGAACGAAGCTTATATCTTCGGGCTCGCCCTCTATTTGTTTGAGGGTGGTGGGGCTCGATACCAAATCCATACGATAATTCAACTCACTATAAGTGACGTTGATGGTAATAAAGTTCTCTGCTTGCTCGTCGAAAGCACCGGTTTTAGGCGTTTTAGCCCAAATTGCAACGTGTCCGATGCTTACCGGAGTTACGAAGCCTTCGGAGTTAACGGTTGCTATCGAAGGATCTTGAGAGGTATAGATTAAATCGCGACCTATCGAAGCGTGATAGGGATAAAATATCGGTTGAAGCTGTACTCCCAGCGAGTGAATCTCGAGGTCGATAAGGGAGGGATTGAACGCTATGCGTTCGACTTCTACTCTTTCGATGATGACGGTGATATCGAGAGTAACCTTATTGTCTTCCGCGCTGACAATGGTTATCGTGATGGGTAGAGGGTTACCCTCTTCATCCTCTTTGATTTTACTTGCCGTCAAGAGGCCGTCGGTACCGACTGACAAGAACTCACGATCGGCGCCGTCCTTAAAGCTGTAGTAAACCTCCTGCGAGGCAGTTTCGGTAGGAAATACTACTGGATCAAGGTCATAAGTGCTTGCCTCGCCGTCCGGTGCAAGGTAAACACGGGTATCGAGTATTTGAATATACTCGGCGCTACCCTCCTTTTTTTGTTCGTTACAACCCACAAGCGCCAAAGACGTTGCGATTATTACGAGAATTAACGTTAAAACTGCCAAACGAGCTTTTGTTTTCATACTCACTCCGCGGATAATAGAGTTTAATTTACGCGAGCTTACGCGAGCGCGCAAAGCGCATACACACTAAAGTATACACTAAGCAAAAATCGTTGTCAAGATTAATCTTTAGTTATGCGCGCGCAAAGAAATCCCCCGCAGATTGGCTAAAAAATCATTGTGTTAACGTAATTTGCGTGCTATAATGAATATGTATGGTCAAATTTCCCGTCCCTAAAATAGATAAACCGTTGGAAGAGCTGGAAGCTCGTCGCAAAGATGCAACCGCACTTGCCTTTATCGGCGATGCGGTACATACTCTTGCCGTACGTTCAAGGCTTGTCGAAGCGGTTGGCGCAAAGACGGGAGTTCTGCATAGACTGCAGTCGAAAGAGGTGAGTGCAACAGCACAAGCGTCGACGCTCAAGCGTATCGAATCGGAACTGACCGAAGTGGAGCTTGACGTCTATAAACGCTGTCGTAACGCCCACCAAACCACCATGGCAAAAAACGCAAGCGCGGTGGAGTATAAGATTGCATCGGGCTTTGAGGGACTACTTGGTTACCTATACCTTATCGGTAGTTCCGAGCGTATTGCAGAGCTGTTGAACAAATCGTTTGAATTACAAGAACAGGTATCCCAAAATTAAGTTTGGGTTGCCTTAACCGCTCTTTTGCGGAAAGGAACGTTATATGATTATCGAAGGTAAAAACGCAGTTAACGAGTGCTTAAACGCAGGCACTACCGTGGAAAAACTTTACGTGCAAAAGGGCAACTTTGCCGACCAATTAAACCGCATTATCGCCCTTGCTCGCAAGCAAGGCATAAAGGTTACTTTTGCCGATAAAGAAACCTTGGATAAGCTATCTCCCTCATCCAAGCACCAAGGCGTTATTGCAGTCACCACCGAGTACACTTACTACGAACTCGAAGACCTTGTAGAGGGTGCGAGAGAGCGTGGAGAGGACATGTTGTTTATCATTCTCGACGGCGTTGAGGATCCTCACAATTTAGGTGCCGTTATAAGGGTTGCCGATTGTGCGGGCGCTACCGGAGTAATCGTTCCAAAGCATCGTGGTACCGGCGTTACCGATACCGTTGTAAGAGTTAGCGCAGGGGCTTGCGCCCACGTTAAAGTGGCAAAAGTTACCAACGTTAACGACGCCATCCGTTATTTGAAGGATAACGGCGTATTCGTCTTCGCGGCGGATATGGACGGCGAAAGCATTTATAAAACCAATCTTAAGGGCAACGTGGCTCTCGTTATCGGCGGAGAAGGCTCCGGCGTTCACGCGCTAACACGCAAACTTTCCGACGGCATCGTATCACTACCCCTTTACGGCAAAGTAAACTCTCTTAACGCATCGGTTGCAACGGGCATCGTCGTATACGAAGCGTTACGTCAAAGGAATAATGGATAATACCTTACCCCCCGAAACCTCTTTTCCCTATTCGGACAAAGAGCAAGTCAGCGACGAGCAACTCGCTTTACTTTACTCCTCTCAAAAGGATGAGGAGGCTATTGCCGAGCTTATAAGTCGTTATGACGGGATGGTAAACTCCAACGTCGAGAGGTTTAAGGACCTGCCTGCTATAGACGTAGTCGATCTTAAGCAGGAAGCCACCCTCGGTTTAGTCAACGCAGCTAACGAATACAAGGTGCAATCGGGCGTTCCCTTCTTTGGATTTGCTTCCCGTTGCATCAAAAATAAAATATTGGATGCCGTACGCGCTCACTCACGTGTGAAAAATATTGCCTTCAACGAGGCGATATCCATTACCGACGAGGATGGTAGCGATAACGAGCGCATCCCCGACACCACCGTAATCGACCCCTTGCATGCTTATGCACAAAAGGAGTTTATCGATAACTTCTACGCTCTTGCAAAGGACAACTTGCCCGAAAGGCAATACAAAGCCCTAACGATGTCCCTCAACGACTACTCCTACAAAGAGATTATGGAGGAGCTCGGGCTCGATAACTTAAAACAAGTAGACAACGCCCTCGCCGCAGCAAAGCGGACGATGCGAAAACTATTATAATCATTATATAAAGAGGACGATATGAAACTCGGAATTTTAGGTCTACCCAACGTAGGTAAATCCACCCTTTTCAACGCGCTTACCGCTAACAAAGCCGAAGCCGCCAACTACCCCTTTTGCACCATCGAGCCAAACGTAGGCATCGTGCAAATTCCCGATGAAAGACTACCTAAACTTGCAGCCCTTTACAACTGCAAAAAGATAGTTTATACCACCATGGAGTTTGTAGATATCGCAGGTCTTGTTAAGGGCGCAAGCAAAGGTGAAGGCCTTGGTAACAAGTTCCTTTCTCACGTTCGCGAGGTCGATGCTTTGGTACACGTAGTAAGATGTTTCGAAAACGAAAACATTACTCACGTCGATGGTAGCGTATCTCCCTTGCGCGACATCGAAACCATAGATTTGGAACTCGTTCTCGCAGATTTGGAAACCCTAACTCGCCGTATCGACAAAACCAAAACGGCAATGAAGGGTGGCGACAAAAAGTATCTTGCAGAGCTTGAAGTACAACAAAAGCTCTATGCCGCACTTGAAGAAGGCAAGCCTGCTCGTTCCGTAAAGTTAACCAAAGAGGAGCAAGCTATGGCGGACGAGTTGTTCCTACTTACCACCAAAAAGGTCATCTATTGCGCCAACGTCGGCGAAGGGGACGACCTTGATAACGACATGGTAAAAGCGGTTAAGGCCCACGCTGAAGCAGAAGGCAGCGAGGTTATCGTTTTATGCGCTCAAGTAGAAAGTGAGCTTGCCGTACTTCCTCCCGAAGAAAAGGAAATCTTTATGGAAGAACTCGGCGTAACCTGTTCCGGCCTCGAGCAACTTATTAAGAGCTCCTATCGTTTGCTCGGGCTCACCTCCTTCCTCACCGCAGGTGAAAAGGAAACCCGTGCTTGGACCATCAAAATCGGCTCCAAAGCTCCACAAGCCGCAGGTAAAATTCATAGCGATTTCGAGCGTGGATTTATCCGTGCGGAGATCGTCGATTACGATACTTTGATAGAGTGCGGTTCCTTCAACGTCGCCAAAGAACGCGGCAAAGTCCGCAGTGAAGGCAAAGATTACGTAATGCAAGAAGGAGACGTCGTTCTTTTCCGCTTTAACGTGTAAATTATTGGGAAAGATAAATTTTATAATTACCACTTGAAATTCGGGCGCGCGTGTAGTATAATGCTATTATCTATACCGCGCCCTTGCGCATATTAGGCGTATACGAGCGCGTAAAGAGGAGAGATTTATGGCACAAGCACCGCTAACCACATCCAAAATGTTTACAGCAAGCTGGACCGAACGCGACGAAGCGGTCCTCGTAGAGCTTTTAAACCGTAAAATCAAAGAGCTCAAGTACGATATGAAGGAGTGTGACTCCCCCTACGCTCGCGCAAAGCTTCGCAGTAAACGCGAGGAGTACAAAAGACTTCTCGACAAAGTCGAGCGCAGCGATTACGACCCCAATATTTTGGCGGCAGAGCTCAAAACTCACAGCCAATATAACGCCGTTCAACGCGACAAAAAGGAACGCAAGCTCGGCAGATACGCCGACGCTTACTCCGACGTCAACTTTGACTTCGAAGGTTACTTTAGCAAAACCCGTTATTTCGGCGCGCTCTTGCCCATAATTTCTATCATCTTGATAATCGTTTTCGTCGCTATTCTTCTTGGACCGGCGTTTATGCAAAACGAGCTCGATATGATCGAATCTAACCTCGCCGTAGGCGACGCTAACCTCTCGATCGACTCGGTATTCTTTGTCAAACTCGGACCGGATACGATGGATATTCAAGTTAAAAACGGCGAGCAACCCAAGGGTACTTTTATGTACGAAGAAGAAGCCATACCTCTTGGCGAAAAATACGCTGACGCCACCGGCGAAAAACCGGAATACGTATGGTTATATAAAGACCTCGGCATGATTAGCATCGACGTTACCGTATTCGACGTTCTCAAGGCGTTATTCCGCACCCCGATGTTCAGCCAAAACCGCGTTGACGTAATCGAAAACCTCGATGCAATGCAAGGCGTAAGCTGGTACTACGTACGCTTTATGTTCGACGAGGACAGCAAAGAAGCCATCACCATCGAAAAGGGTGACGACGGTAACTACGACGGCGTTAAGATCGTTAGACACATTGCTACCTACGGCACCATCATCTTCCTCGTATTGATGCTCCTCCTCTGCGTAGTAGAACTCATCCTCAATATCGGCAGATTGTTCAGTTACACCTCCCGTAGAGTACACGTTATACCGATTTTGATCCTTATCTGCGGTGTATTGACGCTCATTTGTCCTGCACTTCTCGACTTAACCACCTTCGAAAACGGCGGAATAGGCACTGCGTTCACCAACTACTTCAACACCGTATGGGAAGACTTTGCAAACAACCCCGAACTTATGGTTTCCTTCAACATGTTGTTCGCAATCCTCCTCGTAATACCTTTCGTAGAACTTATACTCCCCTTGCTATTCCGTAACCGTCAAGCAAAGACCGTTGCTTACGTTCCGAAGGGCAACAAGAAACACACCTACGCAGGTAACGATAAGCCCACCAAGGCAGGTCAACCCGGCGACCGCAACGCAATGCGCACCGCCAAACAGAATAACACCAAGGTGGCTAAAGCAGGCTCTCGCGCACCTTCAAGCGCCAGACATCCTGCAAGATAAAAACTATAAAAGTAAACCGAGAATGGAGGCAAATGCCTTCATTCTCGCATAGATACTAATATGTTTAAGCATCTAAAAAAAGATATCGCCGTCGCAATGGAAAAGGATCCTGCGGCGCGCAGTAAAATTGAAGTTTTTTTAACCTACAGCGGAGTTAAAGCACTTTCTTACTACAGAGTAGCCCATGCGCTTTATAAGCGCAATTTTCGTTTGCTGTCTCGCATGTTAAGTCAACGTGCAAAACGCCTTACCGGCATCGAAATCCACCCCGCTGCAACTCTCGGCGAAGGCATCTTTATCGACCACGGCGCAGGAGTCGTTATCGGCGAAACAGCCGAAATCGGCAACAACGTCACCATTTATCAAGGCGTTACCCTTGGCGGTACCGGTAAACACACCGGCAAGCGCCATCCCACCATCGGCAATAACGTAATGATTTCTTCGGGCGCTAAAGTTTTGGGCCCCGTAAAAATCGGCGATTTCGTTAAAGTCGGTGCAGGTTCCGTCGTCCTAAAGGACGTTCCTCCGCACTCCACTATCGTAGGCGTTCCCGGTCGCATCGTGCGCCAATACGGCGAAAAAGTTACCGACCTCGACCAAAAGCTCCCCGACCCGATTTTGGAAGAATTTGCTCGCCTAAACAACCGCATTATCGCTTTGGAAGAAAAACTCGGCGTACAATCTTGCAAGTACTCCATTTCAAACGATATCAACTCCAACAACACTAATACCAACCAAGAGGACTAATATATGTTACGTTTTTACAACACCCTTTCGAGGACGAAAGAAGAATTTAAACCCATAAATCCCAAGTTCGTTACCATGTACTCCTGCGGACCGACCGTATACAACTACGCGCACATCGGCAACCTCCGCACCTACATCTTTATGGACTTGGTACGCAGAGCTTTACGTCTATCGGGCTACAAAATTAAAGGTGTCATGAATATAACCGACGTAGGCCACCTTATGGCGGACTCCGACGACGGCGAAGATAAAATGGCGGTAGCAAGCCGTCAACAAAACAAAACTCCTTGGGAAATCGCAGAGTACTACTCCAAGATATTCTTCGAGGATCTTGCAAAACTCAATATCGGCAAGCCGGAAATCATCGCTAAAGCTACCGACCATATCGAAGATATGATCAATTACGTTTTGGACCTCGAGGCACACGGCTTTAGCTACGAAACCTCCGACGGTATCTACTTCGATATAGCTAAATTCCCGAACTACGGTTGCCTTTCACGCGCCAATCTCGACGATCAACTCGCCGGCGCAAGAGTAGAGGTTAACGACGAAAAACGTCACCCTGCAGATTTCGCTCTCTGGAAGAAGGCAGACCCTCTACACATTATGCAATGGCAAAGTCCGTGGGGTATGGGATATCCCGGTTGGCACATCGAGTGCTCGGCAATGAGCCAAAAATACCTCGGTAAAACCTTCGACATCCACTCCGGTGGCGTAGACCATATACCGATCCACCACGAAAACGAGATAGCCCAAAACGAAGCTATAACCGGCGAAAAAAGCGTTAACTATTGGCTTCACGGTGAATTTATGCTTGTTGACAACGGCAAAATGAGCAAGTCTTTAGGTAATACCTATACCATCGCTCAATTGGAAGAAAAGGGATATAGCCCACTCGACTTCCGCTTCTTCTGCTTAAATACCCACTACCGCAAAAAGCTCAACTTCACCTTCGACGGCTTGGACGCAGCAAAGATTTCGCGCGAACGCTTAATGCAATCTCTTGCTCAACATAAGGCTTCCAGCGCAAAAACCGACGAGGCAAAGCTTGAAAAATATAAAGCCGACTTCCATGCCGCTATCGAGGACGATATTAACGTTCCGCTCGCTTTAGGTATTCTGTTTACTGCAATTAAGGAGCCCAAATCTAAAGATATCTACGAGCTCGCACTTTACTTTGATAAGGCACTCGGTTTGTCTCTCGACAAGCTCCCTGCCGTTAAGGAAGAAACCATCGTTATCCCCGACGAAGTAGCTGATCTCATCGAAAAACGCAAGACGGCAAAGGCCAACAAGGACTACGCTCTTGCCGACCAAATCCGCGGACAAATCACCGCGCTTGGTTATAACGTAATGGATACTAAAGACGGCGTAAAGGTAACGCTTATAAAATAATGATACGATGCCCCTATTGCCAAGTGGATATCGCCACGCGCACAGAGGTTTGTCCCCTCTGTCACAAGAGCTTAACCGAAGCAGGTGTGGCAAAAGAGGAAATCAAAAAGACTCCTTTGGATTTCCCTAAAAAAGCACATCTCCCTTGGCTTGCCGGCACACTTTTTGATAAAGTTTATTTGCTCGTTGCGTTGAATTTGGCGGTTGTTTTAATAGTCGCCGAGCTCCTCGTAATGGGCAAAATTTATTTTTCGTGGTTTATACTCTCGCTTGTTGCCTACTTTTACGTTTTCTTGCGCTTTACTTTGAGGCAAGATAACTTTTTCCCTCAAAAGGTGGTTGGTCAAGCGGTAATACTATCGATAGTTGCTCTATCTACAAGACGTTTTTTACCGGAGCCCGAAATCATCTTCGAGCTAATGTTACCTATAATATATCTTATTTCGTTGATAATTATAGGTATCTTCCTAATCATCAACTATAAAAATCCCTCTCGCTATCTACTAAACGTCATAACAATTGCGTTACTTGGACTATTACCTTTTACCGCAGACATGTTAGAGGATGCAACCGCACATCCCCTTGCAATTGCAACCGCGGTTCTTGCAGGCGTAACGCTTATAACGCTTATAATCTTCTACGCGCGCGTAATCATATCGGAACTAAAACGCAACTTCCACGTTTAAATTTGACTTTAGCGGTAATAATTTTTAAAAAAGCCCATATATTTAAAAGGTCACCTGCTATAAAATAAAAAGTATGAGAAATCGTTTGACAAATATAAAATCTATTGTTATTATAATGTAGCTATCGCGGGGTAGAGCAGTTCGGTAGCTCGTCAGGCTCATAACCTGAAGGTCGTGTGGTTCAAGTCCCGCCCCCGCTACCATTAAAAGAAAAACACGCTAACGGCGTGTTTTTTCTTTTAATTATACGAGGCGGACAGTGCGCCCATTGGCTTTAGCCAAAGTGGTGCACAAGTTTGGCTTTGCCAAACCTGACGAGTGAGCCACGTTCTTATTGCCCTATAAACCCCTTAATGATACCTCTTGGCGTTACCTTAACTACACTACGTCGAGTGGTCCCGCCAAGTATAACTTGTAACACGCTAACGGCGTGTTTTTTTCTTTTAATTATACGAGGTGGACAGTGTACCCATTTGGCTTTAGCCAAAGTGGTGCACAAGTTGCGAAGCAACCTGACGAGTGAGCCTCGTTCTTGTTGCCACCTAAACACCATAATGATACCTCTTGGCGCTCCCTTAACTACACTACGTCGAGTGGCCCCGCCCCCGCTACCAAAAACAATTCCATAGTCGATACAATTTCGACTATGGAATTTTACTTTTCAGCCCTAAAACCACTGTTTTTGATGGTTTTTAAGGCCCTTTTTTTTGTAAACGATAAATCCGCCATCCTCTGCCCCAGCAAGACAAGAACGGCGGATATGCTATCGTTCAAGGAGTGTAATCGTTCAAGGAATAAATTTACAAAAAGTTATTGTTTTTTGCTTGCAAATGTGTTATAATGAATTCGCGTTTATGGCAAGCGTGCTCGTTCGTGCAAAGATTTTTAATCAGCCATTACATGATAATAAAATCTTTATTTAGGGTTTATTGTCGAAAAAGTTTACGAACGCATTTTTTATTTTAGACAATAAGCTCAATCAATAAGGAGAATATTATTATGACGAATGTTGAATTTTTCAAGCAGCAGTCCAAGAACTTTATGAAGGACTACAAAACAAGAGCATTTAATGAGGCTGAAGGTTTTTATGAATACAGCCCTCGTTACTTCCAGGACATCGATGAGCTTCTTCACAATTTTGGCTTCAAAGATGATGAATCGTTTACGTTGATGAATGCTCAGCACATTATAGCTCGACTTTCAGGTTTTTATAAGTGGAATGAATTAATCAAAGCTTCCGACGCAGCGCTGGAAATCGGCAAGCTTCTTCTCACCAACCGCGAAGCTTATCAGCAAAAGCAAGGTATCTTTACGAATATGGTAGAAAGCCTCATAGTTGCGGATTGGCAAGAATATGAAAGTCAGTATCTCCAAGATTTTGATGACGAAGCAAAGTTAGAGATCTTCAAAAAGGTTATTTTGGAGGAAGGCGCTTCTTCAAAAAGAAAAGCTCCTGTTATTACTGTCGATTTCAGCGAAGAAACCGATGCCCAGGATATGTTAAGTAAGATTATGAAAAAGAAAAACTTAACGCCTGAAAAAGCATTACTTTCCACAATAACCCAGAAGAACTGTGTAACGATACTTGCAACCGGATGGGCAGGTATGGCTGTCTCATTGTGGGGTCACGCTGACCCGGACGGAGAGCGAGAAAAGTTAGAAGATCCGATTGTTAAAATCAAGTTGAGCAAAGATAAAGAACGACTCGTTCATATTGTCATGGAAAAAGAAAATGTTTCTTTTGGCGAGGCTCTACTTTATTTTATGATTTTCACATTAGAATCATTGGGTTATCATATTTGATGAAATCTCCCCGATAAGTAAATAAAATTTGTCCCAAGGCAAGCATAATGCAACCCTTGGGACTTTTCTATTCTTCCTCCACAGTACCCATAAAACAATACAAAAGGCACTTCGCGCGTCACAAAAAATTGTATCAGTGTGTCGATGCTCTGGTCACCCTTTCACACAAATCAATACAAAATATAGTCACATTGTTCCGATAAACGCAAGAATATTATTCCGCAACTATTGATATTGTTCCGCAAATGTGATATAATAATCTCGCGGGGCGCTCTCTTAAGGAGCGCTAATGCAAGGAAACCTTGCCTTTTGCAGAGCAAAAGCCGCGAGATCATTGGCATAACACAGGTCGCATTGCGATGCGACTTCAAAAGCTTTGCCTTTGTACAAGCCGAGAGGCTTGTAGTTGATTATGCTATAATACTAAAAAAGAGGATAGATTTATGTTTATGACCATAAAACAGGCTTCCGAAAAGTGGGGCATCTCGGACAGAAGAATCCGTGTGCTTTGCTCCGAGGGCAAAATATCGGGTGCATACCAAGACGGACGTGCATGGAAAATTCCCAGTGATGCTGATAAACCTGCCGACGGAAGATATAAATCAAGAAAAAGCATTCTTGCACGAATTGAACAGAAAAAGAAGGAGCTTGACGGTAGACGACCCTTGACCGAGGGAGAGGTCGCAAGGCTCAATGAAGAGTTCATAGTTGAATACACATATAATTCCAACGCCATCGAAGGCAACACCCTCACACTGCGTGAAACAGACCTTGTGCTCCGAGGTCTTACAATAGACCAAAAGCCGCTCAAGGATCATATGGAGGCTGTAGGTCACAAAGAGGCTTTCGACTACGTATGTGAGCTGGTAAGGGATAGTGTGCCAATCAGCGAGAGAGTTATCAAACAAATTCACTATTTGGTTCTTGTGGACAAAAAAGAAGACCGTGGTGTTTACCGTCGCGTTCCCGTTCGTATTATGGGGGCGCATCACGAACCTGTTCAGCCATATCTGATAGAGCCAAAGATGGATCAGCTTATCCGTGAGTTTTTAGAGAGCGATGAGAATATTGTCACCAAGCTTGCACGTTTTCATATTGAATTTGAGGGTATCCATCCGTTTATTGACGGTAACGGCAGAACCGGACGTTTGTTGGTAAATCTTGAGTTGATGAAAGCAGGCTATCCGCCAATTGACATCAAGTTTACCGACCGTTTGGCTTATTACAATGCTTTTGATGAATACCACGTCAAGGGTAAGCTCTCCACAATGGAGAATTTGTTTGCCGGATACATCGAGGCAAGGCTTGACAGATATTTAAAAATTCTGGAGTGATAAGTGCCTTTCAAAATGCACCGCCCACATACAAAACTATTAATTGTATCGGTTTAGCGGTACTCTTCCATTAAAAGAAAAACACGCTAAATGCGTGTTTTTTCTTTTTATGTCACCTTTTTATTGTCTATATGGAAAAAGCCGTTACTCTATGATATACTAAAATTAACCTACGTTTTACGTAAAGTCAAAGGTATCACCATATATGAAGTATTTGTTTTGCTATTTTGTTGGAAATAATCCAAAAGAGGAGTCTGTACGCTTTGCGGTATCTGAAGACGGATATCATTTTAAAGCTTTAAATAAAAACAGACCGATCATTAAACAAAGAAAGGGCAAAAAGTGTTGTCGTGATCCATATATTTTCCGCGATCAGAACAATCTTTTTCATATTATAGCCACCGACATGCGCTCGCGCGACGGATGGAGTAGCAACAATTCAATGGTGGTATGGGATAGCTACGACCTTTTGACTTGGAAAAATGAAAGGATTATAGATTTTTCGAGCTTTGAAGCGACTAAAAACGCCGACCGTGTTTGGGCTCCTGAAGTTATATTTGATAAAAATCGTAATGAATACATGATTTATTGGACGCATCACAACAAGGATGACGAGCTCGACACCATAACTTGGTACGCTTACACCAAAGATTTTAAAACACTATCAACCGAGCCGAAAATTTTGTTTAAACCCAAAAGCGGAAAGTGCGGTATTGATGCGGATATTATCGAAAGATTGGGAAAATTCTATCTTTATCAAGCAGACGGCGAAAAAGAAGCTATCTGCTACGCCGTTGCCGAAAACCCAAACGGGCCCTATTACGAGCCGGATGACAACAAGGTATCGGTTGCAACCGTTGCTTTGGAAGGCAACTGTATTTACCCTATCCACGGTACGAACACATACGTTATGATAGCAGACCAATTCCAATCCGGCGGATACTTTATGCAATCCACCACCGATATGATTAACTTTAAAAAGGTGGAGGAAACTGATTTTTCGCTCAACCATTTAAGACCGCGACACGGCTCGATGCTACAAATCACGGACTACGAATACCTACGACTTGTTAAATACCTTAAATGATTTAAGCTCTTTTTTTCGCGGTAAACTTATTAACAAGCTCCGATACGACAAGCATTATTCCGGTGAGCGCCATCATTACGTAAGGCATAATCTTAAAGGTGGTTGCCGTTGCGATATAGCCAAACGCTACTTGTACGCTAAAACCGATTGCGTAAGCTCCACCCATATGGTAACCGGTAAAGTGGGTGGAGAACTCTTTGCCAAACCTTGTAGGTATCGCGTGTAAAGTAGATGGGAATATTGGTCCGCAACCGGTACCGATAAGAAGCAAACCTATCATTGCACAAGCGTTAACGGGGATGGCAAAAATCACAAAGCCAACAAACATTACTATAACGCCACCACGTATGAGGTTGACGTCGTTTACCTTTAATGAAATTATACCCGAAATAAACCTGCCGAGCATTATCCCGCCAAAGTAAAACGATACGTATCGAGCGGCTATTTCCGGCGAAAGTCCCCTTGCGTTTATGAGGTAACTCGCACCCCACGTGCCCATATTAAACTCGACCGAACAGTATAATCCAAGCGTTAAAATACCAAGCAGTAACCCTTTGTTTGAGAAGATATCTTTAATGGTAAGCTTAATCTCGGGAGCTTGCTCGTTTTGTTCAATATCTTCTTTTTTGGGTTCCCTATTTTCGTATTTACGCCACACAAACAGCGATAAAAATACAATTGCGCTGATGCCGAATTGTATATATGAAACCGTCCTGTAACCTGCGTGCCAATTACCATCACCAAGGAATATTGACATAATAAGCGGGCTTACCGTAACGCCAACTCCCCAGAAGCAATGTAGCCAATTCATGTGTATGGCTTTATAGTTGAGCGATACGAAGTTATTAAGCCCTGTGTCGATAGCTCCTGCGCCAAGACCGGAGATTATCGAGCCAAGCATCATTACGTAAATGTTTGGTGCAAAGCCGATGGTCAATAAGCCAACTGCGGTAAGCACTACGGAAACGGCGGTTACTATACCCGTCCCGAACTTCTTTATCAACGGCCCTGCAAAAAAGCTAACGCTTCCTCCGCAAAGGGCGGTTATTACCGAGTAAATGGAAGCAAAGCTTTCCGGCAAGCCAAACTCAACGTGAGCAAGGGGCCACGCAACACCGAACAATGAGTCCGGTAGTCCCAGTGAAATGAACGTGATGTAAATAACTATAAGTAAAATTGCCATAAGTCACCCTTGTCGATTATATCACTTGCCGATAGGATAGGCAACGATATATTTCAAAGATATTGGGGCGTTTTACCGCCTTTTCTAACCATCTTCTAAAAAAATAATATTTTTTTATTAAAATCTATTGTGTTTTTGGGCTACTCGCGTATATAATTTATTGGCGTTAGTAAATCAACGCATTTTTTCCAAGGAGAAATAACAATGGGTCGTATGTTTGGTACCGTATCTCGTGGCGTTCGCGCGCCGATCATCCGCAACGGCGATGACATCGTCGAAATCGTTGCTAACTCCGTCCTCGATGCTTGCAACGCAGAGGGCGTTACTTTGCGCGACCGTGACGTTGTTGCTATGACTGAAGCTATCGTCGCAAGAGCTCAAGGCAATTACGCCTCTGTAAACGACATTAGTTTGGACGTCAAGGCAAAGTTCGGCGGAGAAACCGTTGGCGTTATCTTCCCCATTTTGAGCCGTAACCGCTTTGCTATTTGCTTGCGCGGTATCGCTATGGGCGTTAAAAAGGTTGTTTTGATGCTTTCATACCCCTCTGACGAAGTCGGTAACCACCTCATCAGCCTCGACTCCGTTGATGAAAAGGGCGTTGATCCCTACAAAGACGTGCTTGACCTTGCTACTTATCGCAATCTTTTCGGTTACGTAAAGCACCCCTTTACCGGCATCGATTACGTTGAGTACTACGAAAAACTTATTAAAGACTGTGGCGCAGAGTGCGAAATTATTTTTGCAAACAATCCTAAAGCCATCCTCAATTATACCGGCAACGTTCTTTGCTGTGATATCCACACCCGTGCCCGCACCAAGCGCATCTTGAAAAAGGCCGGCGCAGATATCGTTCTCGGTCTTGACGAAATCCTCAACGCACCCGTTAACGGAAGCGGATATAATGCAGATTATGGCCTACTCGGCTCCAACAAAGCGACCGAGGACAGTGTTAAGCTCTTCCCCCGCGACTGCCAACCCGTTGTGGATGCTATCCAAGCAAAACTCTATGAAGCAACCGGCAAAACCATCGAAGTTATGGTATACGGCGACGGCGCCTTTAAAGATCCCGTTGGTAAAATTTGGGAACTTGCAGACCCGGTAGTTGCTCCCGCTTATACTTCGGGCCTCGAAGGCACTCCCAACGAGCTTAAGCTCAAGTACCTTGCCGACAACGAATTCGCCTCCCTTTCCGGCGACGAACTAAAGGAGGCTATCAAAGGTAAGATTACCGAAAAAGACGGCAACCTCGTAGGTAAAATGGCTTCTGAAGGCACAACTCCTCGTCGTCTTACCGACCTTATCGGATCCCTTTGCGACCTAACCTCCGGCTCGGGCGACAAAGGCACTCCTATCATACTTATCCAAGGCTACTTTGATAACTACACCACCGAGTATTAATCCTAATAACTAAAATAGAAAAGAGCAAGAAAAAGGGTAAACCCTTCTATTCTTGCTCTTTTTGTTTGCATTTTTCTTCTGCCAAATTATAAATGATTTTTTTCTTATTTCGAGCATAGCAATATGCTTTGTACGCACCGCTTCTTTCATTTGCATATGCAAGAAAAACCACCACGTCACTACGATTTATGATTTCAAGATTGCGGTAATATATCCGATTATACCACCAATCAAACTCGAGCGGTAAGTATACCACCTTTTCAAAGTGTAGATCTTTTAACCATTGCGGTCTTTTATGCTCTCTAACGTGTTGAGGATTATAGAGGCAAAAAATCCTATTAATACATGGATATTTTTTCTTTAACTCGCTTGTGATAAAATAACAAGTTTCATCAAACAGACTTAACCCGCCAAAATAAAAGGTGTCTATTTTGTATTCGACAATTAACACCTCTATTAGTTGTTTCAATCGAAAAAGTTGCGTTTTTGTTAATTCAATTTCTCTATGTCCAAAAAACGAACATGCCTTATGTAACGATGTGTTCACAACTTTATTATACATACGACACAACTTGTTGTCAATGCATTCACAAGTTGTGCATGTATTCACAACCTCTTTTTTCTTTTGTTGTTACCCTACTTGTGTGAATACATTAACATTCTGAGGGTAATTTTATTAATATGAAACTTCATGAGGCTGTAGGACAAAGAATTCTTGAATATTGTCACGAACGTAATTTAACCCCCAACAAACTATGTACCATGTCGGGCGTAATTCAATCGACTGTCAACAGTATATTTTCTGGAAGAAGTCAAAATCCAAAACTGGCTACTATACAATGCCTTTGTATTGGATTGGGTATTAAATTAACGGACTTTTTCGATAGCCCTCTGTTTGATGACCTTGAAGATTAACTCTTTTTTACGTCGCTTACCTAAAAATCAAAAAATTAAAGCACGGCTTGTCCGTGCTTTTTTATTTATAAAAATTTAACTTATCCTAATATCATTATTAATACGTCTTGTATTTCCACTATTCTTACCACGGCGCAAATAAGCGTTGCCACCAAACCGGCTATTACCACCACGTAGATTGCCCCTTTTACCCTTGCGCCAAGCCATCTGAATATGAGGTGATATATTGCTAATCCTACAAAGTAACTTATAACGTTGGTTATGAGGTCCGCAGGAGCAAAACCGCCTATCAAAGTAAAGTACTGCACTACCTCGATTGTAAGAGAAAATAAAAAGCATATTAAAAGGTGTAACCATATCCTTTTCTTTTTATCAATCTCGTTGAAGGCTACGCCAAAGGGAGCAAGCACGAAACAATTGAGTAGAATTTCGCGATAAAAAAAATCGGTACTCCACTTGCGCTTCACAAAGGGGATGATATCAAGTAAAAACCGCTCCTTGTCGGTTAAGGTCAACAGCTTCTCGTAATTTACAAGAATAAGGTCTGTGCGACAAAGCTTTAACCAAAGCGCCCAAATGAGAAAAAGGGCGAACAAGACGCTTGCAACTATTGCTAAATTTCTAACCGTTTTAGGATTCACTCCACACCCCCTAATTTGCCTTACGCGCATCCAAAATGCGCTTCGCTTGTTCGAGTATAGGGAGTTCCCTTTTTGCCAAAATTCGCCCGAGTCTTGTGGTCGCACGTTTGTTGTACTCCGCCACCGCCTCGTCATAGGTAAGCGTAAGAGTCGTTAAGTGGAAGCTGTTGATTTCATCTTCCGTAAGGTTGGTTTTGCCAAACGAAATCACCCTACAAAGGTAATAGTTGTTGATATTATGTCTGTGTATGAGGTTATAGTAGTCTTCGACCACCCCTATTTTGCACTCGATTTCCACGTTAACGCCAAGCTCCTCTTGAAGCTCTCTAACAATTGCGGTGGTAAGCTCCTCGCCCTTTTCCACACCTCCACCGGAGGTTTCGATAACTATGGCCTTGCCAAAAATATCGTCGCGGTCAAGGCGCGCAAAATAGAAGTTACCGCAGTCGTCGTAAACTACCCCTCTAACGATCTCTCTATCGTGATCGGTGCCCTCATAGGGCCACTCCTCGTCTTGAAAATGTAGTTTTATTTCCTCTACTTGTTGCATGGTTATTATTTCTTGGTAAAAGTGATGGTAAGCTCATCCGCCGTCTTTGCGGTAACGGTGAAGCCGTACTTGAGCGCAGTGCCTTGGTCGGTAGTAACTGCACCAAGGCTATCGCCCACGCCGTAAACGTAGTCGCTTCCCGCGCGCGATACGTACTCAATAAGGTTATCAAAGGTGCCGTACTCGTCGGAAGGATCAGTATTGTTATTGTATACGTCGTAATAGGTTTCACCCTCGTAATCCTCTGAATATAGGGAGGCGTTTACGTGATAAACAACCAAGCCCTCCTCGTCAAAGTAGCCGTAGTCGCCGGCATTTAAGCCGTTGTTGGTATAGTAAACAAGTACGTAATACTCTTGATATGCACCGAGCGTTGCATCCCAGTTGTTAGCAAGAATAATGGTGTCGCCGTTTTTAGAAAAATCTTCAAGCGTTAGCGTTACGCTACTATCGGTTACCACAAGGCGAGAGGTCGTTAGCCAGCCGTAATTGAACTTACTATACGCGTTGTGATCGCCTGCCATCGAGTCCATAACGTCATAGCCGTCCATGGGTGCGCCCGAGTAAGAAGTATCGTAATAATCATCTGCGCCAAGCACGTGACCAAACTCGTGAATAAAAGTATAGGTGTTCATGTTTGTGGCATCGTCGTAATTAACGTCTTCGCCGTTATAGTCTTCATAAAGGAACTGATAAGGTACCCAAAGATAGTCGTTTGCGCTTACGCCATCGTACTCGTAATAGTAGTCTTGATCATCGGTATAGACGTTCCAATACCTATACGCCCAATAAAAATCCACGTCGGAATCGATCTCAAGAGTGGTAACTAAAACTACCGCGTCGATAATATCATTACCATCGGAATCAAAATCTGATAAATCCATTTTACTTTCGAGATACTTGAGTGCTTCGTCCATAATCATTTGATCGCCTATAAGCACCTCTTGACCGTCATAATCCATGGTGGCGTTTGCGTAGTAAGTACTTACGTTCGAAGGGCGGAACCAGCTATCCAAAACGGTAATATCGAGGGTAAGCTTTCCGTAGCTCGAAAGGTAGTAGTAATCGTAAACGGAATAATAATCGGTTACGCCGTCTTTTAAAAAGGCGTTTTTGATTTTATCGATGCTATAACCTTTAGAGGTAGCGGTAACGTCGCTAAAGTCAACGGGAATAACAAGTACTTTGGGCGAGCCTACCGTGGGGCATCCGTCAACGTAATAGCCTTGGTCGGTTACGTCCTTGACGTTTGTTGCCGTGGTGAAGTCCACGTTATAAACGCCGTTAGTTCCGCTTGGAAGCCCTGCTCCCTCGTTAGTTATAACGTTGCCATCTTCCTCTTGGTCGCCTCCGGTTGAACCGCTATCAGACTCCATATAGGCATCGACTTCTACGTAGTAATCACCGCCTTCTTCGAAGTAGTATATATCGATATAGACGTCGCCCTGACTATATAGATACATTGTGTCGCCGTAGTCGTCAACGTCGGTGCCCTCGTAGCTGTAAATTGAAAACTGTGCCTTGTATGCATTAAAGTCCTCCTGGCCTTCGCATAACGCGCTAAAGTAAACGCCTACCCAGCCGTCCTCATCGTAATTCTCGACGTAATAATCGTTGTTGGGCATAAAGGGGATAATGAGCCCGATAGAATCGGTATAAAGGCCCTTTTCGTAGGCGGTAAAATCATTAAACTCGTATTCCGGCTCCTCGGGAAGCTCGGGTGTTGAGGGGTCTTCCGGCTCCTCGGGTGTTGAGGGGGTAGATGGCGTCTCGGGAGTTGTGGCGTCGCCAGCCTCTCCAAGGTATATAACTTTAATATTTGCTACGTAAACTCTATCTTTCGATTTATTTTCTCCGCTCGCCTTAATGGTAACGGTGTTTGCACCTTCATCTGCGGTTACCGTTATGACGTGAGTATACTTGTCTACCGAAGCGGTGCCTCCGGCAACTACAAGCCCGCTACCGCCATCCATGCTATTTGCGGTAGTAATAATAATTTGATCGATCGTTTTGCCGTTAAGAGCTGTGATCTTGATTATACCGCCCTTTTGATAAACGCGAACGGCGTCTTCATAGAAGGAAGGTTTTGTGCCTGCCGAGCCTTGTTGGAACTCGAGTTTTATATTTTGGTCGAGCATTATCGCGCTACCAGTCATATTTGCGCCCTTGGAAGTGTCGCCAAGATACTCCGCCATTTCAAGAGCATCCATTTCCGCCGTAACGTAAACGGGTCCCGATGGATCTTCCGGAGTAGAAGGCTCGCTGGGCTCCGATGGCGTTGAGGGTTGTTGAGGCTCTTCGGGGGTGGAGGGCTCGCTGGGTTCGGAGGGCTCGCTGGGTTCGGAGGGCTCGCTGGGTTCGGAGGGCTCGCTGGGCGCGGGCGGAGTCGACGGTGTCCCATCGTTTGTAGAATCATCAGAATCATCAGGATCGGTTGGAATCTCTATAACGGGAGTATCGTCCTCGTCGATCGTATCTTTCACTACGCCGTTAAAAGTAAAGTTTTCCATAAAGCTACACGCGGTCATACAACCGATGAGCATAGCTAAAATCACCAGTAAAACCAATAATTTTTTCATAATCTGCCCCTCCCTAATGCGAGTAAAGCGTTTAGCTTAATTAAAATATAACATTTATTGCATTTAAATGCAATAACCACATATATAATTCATACTCAAGTGCTTTGCACTTGCTTTCGCCAGGTTTGGCTTTGTCAAACTAATGCACCCGTTTGCCTAAAGGCAAAGGGTACACTCCCCGCTATAGGCGCAACAAAAAGAAAAGCAAGCCTTTTAGACTTGCTTTCTTTTTTGGTGCCGAAGGCGGGACTTGAACCCGCACGAGGTCATCCCTCAGCGGATTTTGAGTCCGCCGCGTCTGCCATTCCACCACTTCGGCTTAGTGCTAAATTATATTATCATAGGAAAAGGCGAAATGCAAGACTTTTTTTGTGTTTGCCGTACATTTTCTTTCTTGACCGACGGCGGTTTTTGACAGTATAATGTTAGTATCAACTTTTTAGGAGTTCACTATGGGTGTTATATACGGCATTTTAGGTGGAGCGTTCGGTTTGTTATTGCTGTTCGCAGTTGGTTGCGGATTCGGTTTTTACGCTATGATTGTTAACCCCAAAAGCTCTTCCGCCGGCAAGTCGGACGATGAGCTTACCGATTACGAACGCACTGTAAGGCGTGAAGAAAAGGTTTTGCGCGCTATGCCCAATCAAGAGGTATCGATTGTTACCTTCGATAACTTAACCCTACGCGGTAATTTTATAAGGGCGGAAGGGGAAAGTAAAATCACCATACTCTGCTTGCACGGTTACACCTCTAACGGATATGCGGAGTTTTCTATGAGGGCACAAGCTTATTTGAAGTCCGGCTACAACGTTTTGCTCGTAAACCACCGCAATCACGGACCGAGTGACGGTAAATACGTAGGCTTTGCGACTTTGGACCGCCTTGACGCCTTAAAATGGCTTGCTCTCATCGACGAGCTTGTGCCCGGTGGCGAAATCTTTATTACCGGTGTTTCGATGGGTGGAGCGACCGCGATGCAATGCGCTGATTTGGATTTGCCCAAATCGGTCAAGGGTATCATTGAGGACTGTGGTTTTACCAATTGCGAGGAAGAATTTGCTTGGCGTGCAAAGAAGGTAGCAGGATTTGCCCCGAAGCTTACCCTCAAAGGAATTGGTCTATATATGAAGATTTTTGCCGGCTACGGACTTAAAGATTCTTGCTCCCTTAAGTCCTGCCAAAACGCTAAAGTACCTATGATGTTTATACACGGCAACGTCGACAAGGTTGTTCCCTACGAAATGGGTGTTGCTTGTTACGAGGCGTGTATTACCGAAAAGGAGTTTGTAGAGTTTGACAACTGTGAGCACGCACAAGCCTTTTATCACGATAGCGAACTATACATAAATGCGGTAAATAGATTTATCGATAAACACAAAAACCATTGACTTTAACCTCTTATTGTGGTAAATTATAAACCGCACCGAGGTGTAGCGCAGTTTGGTAGCGCGCTTGGTTCGGGACCAAGAGGCCATGGGTTCAAATCCCGTCACCTCGACCAAAAAAGAAAAACACGCCTGATTGCGTGTTTTCTTTTTTTGCGCCCATAGCGGGGAGTGTAGCCTTTGCTTTTAAGCAAACGGGTGCACAAGTTTGCGTGAGCAAACCTGATGAGTGAGCCACTTAAACTTATACTACGCACCACTCTTTAATAATACCTCTTGGGTGGCTATGCGATATATAGCCCTTAAAAAAGAAAAGCCCTGACTTTCGTCAGGACCGTTTGTAAATGGGCTATTGATATGAATTTCAACCCTATCGTTATAAAGAATAATTTCTTTTACAAAGTAGTTTACAATCATATTATCTTCAAGCTTAATTGCTTCCTATAGTGTTCCCTTATTGTTTGTTCGGGTACCTTTACTGCTGTTTTTACGCTTTTTTGCTTGTCTAAAGTTTTGTAGTCTTCTCCGAGGTAATATACCCATCCACCTTGATTAACTATTTTCATTCTTTCCATTATCCTCCTTTTTAAATTCCCATACATAACCCCCAGCGGATTTACTTTTACCCCTACAACAATTTGAAATACTCCTCGGATTCACACCCGTTCTTTCGCTTGCTTCTTTAATGCTTTCAAATATTTCATTTGTAGTAATGTTAATGACTTTCTTGTAATGAGATGATATGGTTTTTAATCTTGCACAATCTGGACAGCTGCGATTTCTTCCCACCCTGGCACTTAAAGGTGATAGGTAACTTTTACCACATTTACTGCAAACCCACCAGTACTTTCTATTATCCATGGGCCTAACTTCCGATGGTTGTTTTACATTTTGGGTATAATCCCACTCTTTTGCTAAATCAGGATATAACGTTGCGAAATCATTTTCCCCTTTTTCTACCTTTTGGCCGGCACAAACAGGGCACCCACATTGTTGCGTTCCAGCTCTGCTACTCACAGTCGCTTGCCATTCATGACCATTTTCACAAACCCACCACACCTTTTTATGTGACCCAAGACTAATTGTTTCTGGTGATAACGTTCCATTCCTTTTATAGTTCCAAGATTTAATCAAGTCTGTTGATGCAACTGATTTTTCTTTCTTTGATGTGGATATTTTGCTTAATATTTCGGTATAATCTTTATCTACATCAATTTCTCCATTTAAATTAAGATTATATATTTCTTCAATTAAATCTTTTATTTTTTGAATACTTTGAGTTAGTCCAATACTTCTCTTGTCGCTTCTGATTATTTTGCGTGATGAACTTTCATATAGTGGGCATTCTTTTTCCCGCACTCTTATAAGCACAATATTATTGTCTTGGCATAGTTTGTCTTTTTTAATGTCACGCTTTATGTCTTGATGCCAAACCTTGCCATCATATTCCACCCCCAAACCAAGTTCTTTTACATATATGTCTATTTCACTTTGACCAAGCCATGCAAATTTTTTGTTTTCTTCAACATTAAACCATTTGGCTAAATAATAAGCAATTGCTTTTTCTGGGAAAGAAGAGCTTAATTCTTTTTTACATTTTGGGCAACCAGTACGTTGACTTGTTCTACTTGCTACTGTCGTAGACCACTCATGTCCACAAACCTTACATTTCCATTCAACCTTACCACCATATCCCTTGGTTATCTTTGTAGGCAGTATTCCTAAAGACGTGTTCTTTTCCCAATTCCATTCCACCATTAATTCGGGACTTGTTGTTTGAAAATCATTTACTCCGACTATTATTTTTTGGTTAGAGCAAATAGGACAGACAATTTCACCTTTTGTAACGTGATTAATTCTTGCCGGAAACACATGTCTATTGTCTTTATCACAGACCCACCAAGCATCTGAATTGCTAAAAGCAGTAAATTCACAAGGTTGCTTTTTGTTTTTTGTAGGATGCCATTTCTTTGCGATATCTGGAAATTTAGTTGCTAAATCATTTACTCCAGCAACAACAACTCTTCCACTGCAACAGGGGCAACCCGTTTTTCCACTTGTCCTATGGTTAGGTGATGCCTTCCACTCATAGCCACAAATTTTACATTTCCAATAAACCGATTTGGTATGTCCATATGTAATGGAATCTGGATATTTGCCTATTAAATTGTTCTTTGAATAATCCCATTCTTCTAACAAATATGGATGTGTTGTTGCTAAATCATTAATACCTTTAATGACACGTTTCCCACTACAAATTGGGCACCCTTGTCCTTGTGTTCTATCTAAAATTGGCATATCATAAATATGCCCCTTTGGGCAAGTCCAATAAACCTTTTTCTTATTACCACCTAAAACATCCGTTGGCCGTAAAGGGTAATTTTTTTCATAATTCCATTCTTTTGCTATTTCTGGGAATTTTGTTTGTAAATCATTAAACCCTGCTAAAACCTTATGATTTGAACAATATGGGCAACCTCTGCCGTGTGATTTATGGCTAATGCTTGCAAGGTATGAATGATTGTTTGAACAAATCCAATAAACTTTTATATTACTACCGCAAGTTAACATATAGGGCGAGTAGCCTAATTTTTCATTATTTATCCAATCCCATTCTGCCATTAAAATAGGGTTATCTATCACATATTGTTTTACTTTTTCTTTGGCCATAAGCATTACCATAACCCTAAATTTATTTTACTGTTATTATACAATATATTTGTTTGCTTTTCAACAACCAACCTTTATTACATTAAATCACAAAAGAGGCTTGTCCTTAAATCGTTACACCTTAACTATTTGGGCACCATGGCGTGTGCTTGTCTTTGGCGGAGCGAAGCGACGCCACTTGTATCAAGACAAGCACAGTATATATAGCCCTTAAAAAAGAAAAGCCCTGACTTTCGTCAGGGCCATTTGTAAATGGGCTATTGATATGAATTTCAACCCTATCGTTATAAAGAATAATTTCTTTTACAAAGTAGTTTATAGTCATATTATCTTCAAGCTTAATTGCTTCCTATAGTATTCCCTTATTGTTTGTTCGGGTACCTTTAGCGCTATTTTTGCGCTTTTTTGCCGGTTGCGTTTTGTTTTGACGCCATATCATAATGAAAATCGGTATGATAGTAATTATATACAGTATCATGTCTGCAACTGCCACCCAAACGCCCCAAGATATGCCAAGAAGAGATACGTCTTCACTTCCCGGCACAAAGACGTTTATTAATAGAACGACAAAAAGGACTACAAATGCAAATCCCGATGATAATAGTAAAACGTTAGTTATTATTGCTTTTTGTTTTTGGTTATTATTTTTCATATCTTTTTAGCACACGTAAAACTATCTCTTTTTTAGGATGGCAATTAGCTCATTGAAAGTCTTCTTTTTGATAACAAACCAGAAGATTGCAAATCCACCTACTGCAAGTAAGATTACGCCGGCAACGGAGCCAATTACGATGCCGGCTATTGCGCCACCACTTAAACCATTGTTAACACCAATTACTGCATATTTGGAGAAGTGGTCTGTTTCAAAGGTGATAGTTCCGTCCTCGTTAATAGTTGTTGCACATTCTTCAAAGTTGCCATTGTCGTCAATATAAACGACTTTAATGGTGTCGTACTCTACTTCAACGGCGGGGATTGTTACCATAACTTTACCGTTTGGTTGAACGGGTGCGCCCTCAAGAAGAAGGCTCATGTCGTAAACGGCAAGAACGTCGGGACTGCCGTCAAGATAGATAGCGATTTCACCAAGGGTTTCCTCGCTAACGTCCTCCTTTTCAAGCTCAACAACTTCAAATATAGTACCAGCCGGAAGGTAGGCATTACTTCCTTCGGGCACGTTGACAACGGCATTTGTTCTATCGTTAACAACTCTATCTATCTCGTTTTCATCGGGTGTTTCGTTGGGCGTTTCACTTGGGGTGTTGTCGGGATTGCCGGGAATAGTTGGAGTGCTCTCAGGGTCTTCTTCGGGTTCTCCACCAACGTACTCTACACCACTAATATAAACCGTTGTGGGAGCGGAAATTTGACCTGCCAACCAGTATTTATCACCCTCTCTACCGGTAACTTCGCCGGCAGTACGACGAGAAGTTTCATCTCCCACTTGATATTCTATAACAAGACCGCTCTCGCTAATTTGATAGTTATCCTTTACAAAAACGTCAAACGTGCAAGAACTTTCAGCTATCATAGTTGTAATCCTTTCACCAACACCCGTCATCCATTCGTAAGCATGAACGTCTACGCCCTCGCCAACAAAGTTTACGGTATAGTAGCGCTTGTTAATACCAAGGCTTGCTTGTGCCTCCGAATATTGGCTACCGTTTGCGCTGTCTACACGAATTGTAAAAAAGATTTCGTCATAGGATGCTTCGTTGACGGGAACTATGGGCTCGGTCAACAAAAGGGCTTCATTATTTGTGAAAGCATTTCTATTTTGTCTAACGATAAAGTTATAAGTACCCATATCTACAACACTGTCAAAATCAAAGCCTTCTAACTTGGATAGGTCTGCCTTTTTGTCCAAAATATCAATTCGGCGCGATTGAGAACTAATGCTTACGTAAGAACGGTTGCCTACCTTAAGGGCGGGATTATTTGAAAAATCAAAGCCCAAAATGTGGTTGCTGCTAACGTCAAGCATCTCCAAAAGCGGATTGTTTGAAGTGTCGAGAGCGCTTAAAGCGCACATTGAAGCGTCTAACTCCACGAGTTTTACGTTCTTTGATATATCAAGCTCGGTTAAATCTTCGTTACTTTCCACACAAACCGTTGTTAACTCTACGCACTTTGAAAGGTCGATGCTTTCAAAATTAGCGTTCATTGCGTTTAGTTCTTCCAAAAGCGTACAGTTTGTAAGGTCGAGCTGGCCCATATGACAATTGGAAACGTTCAGTTTTTTCAGTTTGGTATTATTGGTAACGTCCAGGCTTGAAATGTTTTGGAAAAAAATATCCAGCTCTTCCAAGTCGGGAAGCATGGATATATCCAGCTCGTTTATTTTTTTGAAGGCTTCATAGTCTGTGCGTAGGTTGATTTTTTTGAGTTTTGTATTATTAGTAAAATCAATCTCGGTCAGATGATTATACGGTGCAATAAACTCCTCTAAATTTACGTTGCGAGAAAGCTCTATATGCTCAACGTAACGCTCACTCATATCAAGTTTTTTAAGGTTAACAAAATACTCTATGCCCTTATAGGTGCTATGGTCGCCTGCGCTGTACACACCGGGACTTAACTCCGTGATGTCATCCACCTCGCTTAATGAAAAATAATATTCAGTTGACGAGGCATCTGCACTCATATTCTTATAACGCTGGATAAAATAAGCCCTAAAGGAATTATCGGGGAAATTTTTTGCGCAAAGGTGCAGCTCTCCCGACCCACTGACACAAGCGGACGAGCCGTTAAAGGTTCCAAGCGTTACCCCACTCTCGCCACAGCATTCGGTTACTGTATAGTAGCCGTTTGCGTCCACGTAGTCTTCGGGATTAATGTTTGCATCATAGGCGCTTGCGGTAATGCCCATTGTAGGAATTAGAGCAAATAATGCAACAATTACAACAAAGTAGGTTAGTCTTTTCAAGTTAGGTTTCATATATACTCCTAAACGGGTAAAGGCGGTGGGTGTTTTCCCCCACCGCCTTATTTATTTTATTTGAAATTTCTTTTGTGCGGTGGATGTTTCCACCCACCGCCGTGGGGTTGCGCGTCAGCAACATATGTCGATGTTACATTGGGGCTGCAGATCAATAGAAGGTCAGCTCAACGCTGTCTACAGCCTTGGTCAGCGTCAGCACAACGTATACGGTCTGACCGTCAGCAACCGCATACTCTGTGCTGTCGGACTTATCAAACGTGTACTGATCAACGTCGTACGTTGCCTCGATCAAAGCGCCATTGCTATCATAAAGAGCAACGGTGTACGCATCATCCTTGGCATCCAATCTTGCGGAGTCACCCCACAGGGCAAAGCGGGTAACGTTTCTGCCGAGCGTGTTGGTGATCTTGAACACCACGGTCTCACCTGCGGCAATATCGATCGGATCGTGAACAAGCTGCGTCTGGCCTACGGTCGTCTCGGTGTCGACCGCGACGGTGATATCCTCAACCGTACCGGTGGCCATCGGATTCAGCGTGGCGCTTCGAATGGTAAAGGCCTCGCCGGCTACGGTATATACCGTTCCTCCCGTCAGGCTGATCATCACCTGCGCAGAGCCGCCCTCGGCAATCATCTGATCGGCATTCAAGGGCGTGATCTTACAAGCAAAGGTAAGACCGTGAATCACAATATCGTAGGAGTTGCTCGGAGTGACGACATAGGTCACGCTGTCACTTGTAACCGTACTCATCGTACCGAAGATAACGCTTGTGGCTTTGGGCGCAGTATCACCCTCGTGGATCAGAACCGCACCTCTTACCAGCTTGTTGGTATCACCGATATTGGTGAGCCCAAGACCGTAGTTGCCAAAATCACTGGACGTATGGGATACGTAATTTTTCTCACTTCCGCCCTTCACAATCTTAGCAACCGTTACTGTCGTAGTGGTGCCGTCGGGTGCGATAACGGTAAGCACGTCACCCGGCTTGATGGCACCGCGATCGACGCTAAGCAGATTGATCAAGTTGCGCGAAGAGTAATAGGTGTCGATCGTAGCAAACAGCTCGCCCGTAATTTCAACCGTAAACTGGCGGTCGGCAAGATCGTCCGGATAGAAGCTATCGGAAAGATCGTAGCCTTCGACCACAGCATCGTTGACGTAGAAGGCCGGAGTACCGAACGTTGCGCTCAACTCAGTGTAAATACCGGATGCGGTAATGGGGGTTCCCTGCAGATCAAGCAAAGGAAGCACGACCTTCACAGTAACGTCACCGTAACTGTGGTTGACGGTCTGGGTGAAGGTAACGTTGTTCGTACCGTCGGCATCCTTCACGTACTCACCCGTAAAGTCAAGGACGTAAGGCATCACGGTAATCTCACCAACGCTTTCATCGGTCGCGTAGGTAAACTCGTAATTCGCCGCGTCTGCGCCCCTGATTTCTACGTATTCCTTCGTGTAGGCGTTATTGCCCTCCCAATCGAGTGCAAACAGCGTATATTCGTCGGGGGCCTCATCGTAGCTTTGGTTACAGTCGCCGTAAAGCCAAACGTCATCGCCTGCGATTACGCCGTCCGCAGCGGTCAAATCAAAGCTACTGGGAATGTTGCCGCCGTCGTAGGTGAACTCAATATCCAGACGGTTCAGCTTTTTGGGTACGATGGAGAAGTTATAGTTGTCGCCAAGCTCGTAGTTATCGTCAATAAACACGGGAGCCATTTCGGGCGAGCTTGTATCCACAGCCGCACCTACAATGGAGTCTACAAAGCAAACCTCAAGGGTTACTTGATCACTGCCGAGGATACCGCTATGGTTTGCGCTTGTAAGAACAACCTGCTGATAATCGCTTCCGTTGTAGGTAAAGCTGTAGGTTATGTTGTTAAGCACCTTGGGAACGATATTCAACGTGATCTCGCTCTTGTCGAGGTTATAGTTGCTATTGTTATACGAAATGCTTGCAATCTCCACGGCATTGCCGACGTCCTTGCTTGCAGTGGTCGCCTGAAGCGTAAAGGTTTCGCCCGATACCAAGCCGTGATATGCTGACAATACAAATGTGAAATTTGTTGTGCCCTTATACGTGGCGTCCCCCACGGAAATATTGGTAAGTACCTTGGGAACGATGCTTGCGGTGAAGGTCGCCATATCGATTTCGTAGTTTTCATAAGAATCAGCCTCTTCGCCAAAGTCAATTTCAGCATCTGTTACAGTCGCTCCAACGTTTTTGCTATCGAACTGAACAAAGATGAAAATTCCGTCCGCTACGTCCGTTGCAAGGATACCTTGCGCTTCGGTTAAGTAATCGGTATCGAAGTTGGCTTCGCCTCCATAAACAAATTCAAACGAAAGGTTGGAAAGCACCTTTTCCGCAATGGTAAATTCCTTTTCTGCGCTGATACCGGTATAGGTTGCGCTTTCAGCAATGATTACCTTTACCTTATATGTACCTGCATTAACGGGCTTGCTATCAAGCTTTGTGTCGCCCTGATACCACTCGATGGTAACTGCGCCGTCAGAGTTGGTTTCGTAGGTAGGATTTGCAAGCTCTACCTTGTCATATGTCTTGGAAAGGTCTTGAATATTAGCAAGAGTGCCTGTTGTCTTATCTGTTTCAAAATACTCGGTAGCGGATGCTTTACCGCATACGCAAGACTTGTAGTACTGCGCCTTGGTTGTTGCGGTTGCCTCAGCCTTCAAATATTCGCTACTTGCAACGGTCTTGTCAAACACGTGAGCAACTTCGTCTTTCTTATCACCACAAACGGAGCAGAGATAATAGTGAGTGGTATCGCCAGCAGTTAAGGTGTCTGCATGGTCGTGAGTAATGGCACGTGTTGCGCCACAATTGTTACAGGTGGTATCGCAAGCATTGTCGTATACGTGTGCGCCTACTGTACGGGTTGCACCACAAGTGTTACAAGTGGTGTCGCAGTCGTTATCGTATACGTGTGCGCCTACGGTACGGGTTGCTCCACAAGTGTTACAAGTGGTGTCGCAGTCATTATCGTATACGTGTGCGCCTACGGTACGGGTTGCTCCACAAACGTTACACGTGGTATCACAAGCATTATCATATGCATGCGCACCAAGGTCGCTCGTTTCTTCCTCGTGAGAGCAAATTGCGGAGTGCCAATGGTTATTGGCATCGGAGCTCCACTCGGTAGCAAAATCGTGTTCGTGTAAAGCAATAGGAAGCGCAATAGCACAAGCTATACCACCTACAAGAACTACTGCTACGGGAATTGATATCAACTTATTAGCAACAATCCACTTGCCGGCTTTAATGGAAAAAGCCTTTGTTGCAGTCCATGCTTTACTGAAAAATGCCTTTATAGGAGCCATAAAGTTTGCGTTTTTCATGTTTAGTCCTCCTTATTAATAAAGTTTAGCGTTAATGGGAACTTTTTTAGTCTTTATCCCTTTTTGTTGCAATAATGCTCAATGCGGTTCAAGAAAGAACGTTTGAGCAATATATATAATCATTTTATCAAACGCACACGCGTACGTGCATTGTACTAAAGTACAGTTTTTGTGCGTCAGTAATAGAGATTATTGCTGACGCACAGTTATATTTGCCTATCGGCAAGTTATATTGCTTTCGCAGTTATATTTTGCTACGCAAAGTTATATTTACCCATAGGGTAAGTTGTGGCAAATATAATATAACTTTGACTGCAAGTCAAAATATAACTTTTAGACTTGCTCTAAAAATATAACTGTTTGCTATGCAAACAATATCACTTTATTTTAAACTTGATTTATGCTATAAATAACTTATGAGTGAAAGCATTTTAAGAGAAAAAGCAAAAGAGTTTGCTAAAAACATTGTATTCATTACAAGAGAAATTAAAGCCAATAATAAAGAAAGTGTTTTATCTAATCAACTTTTGCGTTCGGGAACAAGCATTGGCGCAAATATCCACGAAGCGCAATACGCTCAAGGAACGGCTGATTTTATTTCTAAACTTGAAATAGCGTAAAAGAGTGCTTTGAAAGCGAATATTGGTTAGAATTGCTTTTTGAAACAGGTTATTTAGTAGAAACTCAATATAAAAAACTTAACAATGATTGTGGCACTATACGGAAAATGCTAATCTCTTCGTGTAAAACGTTAAAGGAAAAGACTAACGAATAATTTTTCGTTAGTCTTTTATAATATCTAAAAATCCCTATTCTTTATATTATAGTGTTTTGATTTTTTATTCCTTTGGTTCAACAATAACAAGACCGGCATCTCTCACTCTTACAGCAAGCTCGGTACGGTTGCGCAATCCTGTCTTTTCCTTCATATTTTGCACGTGTGCCTTTACGGTACGCAAGGTAATACAAAGCTCTTTTGCTATGTCGGCGTCCCTTTCCCCTGCTACTATCAAGCGCAGTACTTCAAGTTCTCTATCGGTAAAATCAACGCTCAAAGCATTACCTATTGCAAGGGTAGGAGTATTGTCGGGATATATATGCTCACCGGCCATCGTTTTATCAAGAAGGGTTATAAACTCATCGGCAATAACCGTCTTATACCAAAAACTATCAACGCCAATTTCTCTTGCTCTTGACAAATAGGAGTGCTCGGGTTGACTGGTTATAATGATTATCTTAACAAGTGGGAAATTCTTTTTTATCTTTTCTGCAGCCTCTAAACCACTTGAGTTCATCGCAGTACAAACGTCCATTAAAATCAAGTCGCATTTGTGTTTGAAAAGATATATTTCCGCCATACCTGCCGACTCAATGGAGGTTTCCAAAGCGTAGTTTTCACTCTTTTCAATAAACATTTCTATTAGTTGACGAGCAAGGGGGTCGTCCTCTACCAACATAACTTTATACTTTGACATCATCGTTCACTCCTTTTTGGAACGGTTATTATTAACTCGTATTTTGGGTAACTGTTTACCAGCATTGTACCACCCAATCTCTTTGTACTGTAACGAAGTGAGGAAAGCCCACCACCCTCGGTTATCTCGCCGGTCGGAGAATCCCCATCGTTGGTGTAATGCACGGATATTTCCTTTTCGTCTTCCATTATCTCAATAAACAAGGTGCTTGCATTTGCGTGTCTAACACCATTTACAAGACACTCTACGCCAGCCGTTACAAACAAATAAAGCTCTTCCTTACCCTTTGGTAAAGTACCTTTTAATTCCACCTTCACGCCTGCAGATTCTGCTGCTTGCATAAAGAGCTCATAGGGATTTTGTTCACCTTTATACTCCGCTTCGCTTTTCAAAACCGCTACGTTCTTTTTCCAAATATCTACGGGGGGCTCCACCTTGCCCGTTTCGTCAAGTATGTACCTTCTCGTAATAAGTAAGGCTTGCCCTAACTCACGGTGTATGTTGGCTTTGGTTTCAATTCTTTCCCTTGTCCTTGTCAGCTCGTCTACGCTCTCGCCATATTTTCTTAATCTTGCGTTCATATCAACGAGTTCTTCATTACGCATGGCAAGCTCTGCGTTTATTTTTGAAAGCTCGGTTACGTCTACTGCGACAAGCTGATGCATATCTTTAAGCTTGGTGTGTGCAAAGCTCCAAACCATACCATCCGGTAGTTTGATAGTAGGTGTATCCCCTGCTGACAATCTAATATAGCCCTTCCCCAAATCTTTGCCTTTAAGATTTTCCCAAAAGAGTATAGCGTTTTGTAAGTCCTCACCAAAAACCTTGTGGGAAAGCTCATCCATTACAGCATTTATTAGAATTACTCTACCATTATCTTTGTAAAAGCATAATCCGGTAGGTAGCTTATCCAAGCTTTCTTTAATTGCATCTGTTGAAAGTCTTTTTTTGCTCTGCCTCATTTCTTGCACAATGATAAACGTAATATACACTATACAAACAAAAAGTGAAAGCGACGTGGCCCAAATTGGGAATTTACAAAAATCGTCAACTGCTTTGGGGATGATAAACGACCATTGGAGAGCTTGAGCAAGAGTTGCATAAAAGGTTGTAATAATTCCACTTGCCACAGCGCAAATGGAGATTAAAGCCATGGTTGCCACTTTCCTTCTTTTGTATAGCAATGGTAGTAACGAAATAGCCACGCACATTGTAACAAAGGCAAGAGAAGTAAAGGCTATTTTCACATAGAAAGGCAGGTCATAATAATTTAGCATTTTACCCCACCTCCCAACGTTAGCGTTACGAAAATATCCTCGTCATCTAACTCAACGTTGACCTCATCGCTAACTGCGATAAAGCCCAGTCTATCCATTGAAATTTGAGTCTTTGCGCCAAGCTCGAGCGTTAGCTTTACTCCGCCATGAAGCACCTTCAACCTAACGAATACTGCGCTTAAATCCTCAAGCAAAGCCTCTATGATTTCCTCGTATAAGTCATAAGCTTTTAGTGCGTCACAAAGGGGGATTTCTCCATCCACTATAACGTCAAATGCAGAACTTATGCCAAGGAGTTTTAGGTTGTCGCTTGACTCCCTAAACGCGCTTGCAAGTTCACTTGATGATACAAGCTCGTTTTCATTATTAAGGAGTATTAGGTTTCCACGCCTCTTAATATAGGTTCCTATTATTGCAATTTGTGCTAAATTCTTTTTCGTAGCCTTTTCGTTTTCTGCAATGGATATTAATCCCAAAACCTTTGTGAGCTGAGTGGATACCTCTCTTGCAACCTTGTCATATAGTAAGCTCTTTTCGTCTGCTTGTGCTTGCTTTTCTTTTATCTCGTTTTCCGCTTGTATAAGGGTGCCTTCTTCTGCTAAGCTTTCGTGAATTTCATCAAGCTCTAATCTTTGCTGGTTGAGCTCTTCAACGTCGTCTTGCCATACAACTCTACCCCCTCTTATGGGGGAAGACGAAAGTATCTTATTGCCCATAGATACCGCTCCTGTTGCGGTTAATAACATATCTTCTTTGGAAAAAGAGGTAGCTCCACCCGAACAATACTTTGTTACGTAACCATTATCTATAATCGCAACGGGGATGGTGGTGGATTCAAATATCTCATGATAATTTGTGTTAATGGGAATAAGACCTGTTTGCATTGCGCTTTCAAGTAGTGCAATTATAATCAAGCAGTCTATAATTGTAAGGTCCGCATCTATTACTTCTGTTGCGTATAGTATCCAAAATACTATTGCGACACATATTATATAAAGAGGCACCTTTTGCATTTTTTTGCTTCCCGGAAGCTTGCTTTTGCGTATGAGCAATACAACGAAAAGTATGCCTAAACCGCAAAACCAAGTGGCGGTTATCCAAAATAGTACGCCATATGAATAGTCATCGTTAAAGTTCTCTATACCGTTTGGGAAAGTAAAAGCCCAATTATGAAGGTCGTTTGTAAATATTCCCACAAGCAAAATTAATGCCGGAATATAAAAGAGGTATGTCCAAGAAGGCTTTTTGTAATTATAGGGCTTACCAATATACATTGTGATAAAGATACCAATAAGCGGAATAAGTATCATTGGTATATAATAGCCATACCACATATATCGTATTGCTACGTCGGTAACGTTTGGGAAAAACTCAATTTTAATGGTTTTGGAAAGTATCCAAAACAGCATCAAAGCACCAACTACTAACAATAGATTGCGCACTTGTTTGTTAACAACGCGATAATAAACCGAAGAACACCACAAGGACACAAGGGTAATATGTATAACACTACGCAAAATTGTAAGTATTGTTTTTACAAAAACGTCGGATACGTTAAGAGCAATAAGGCGAAAAGCATACGCCACGATAAGCAATATCGCAACGGAAATAAATATTGGCAATGATTTTTTGACCTCTTTTGCCACCTTATTCTCTCCTTTTTTGTTTTTAAAATATTATATCATATTGAAATATATTGTTCAAGGATGAACTGTGTAGCCTTGAATGTGATTTAATAGTATTCAATTATGCTTATCACCACCCCAGAGTATTACGTGATAAAAATGCGACGTGGATGTTTAATATATAAAAAGAGCGTAAGCCAAACCTTTCGGTTCAACTTACGCTTTTAATTTGCTGTAAAATTACTATTCTACCGTTACTACGCCGTCTTCGCCAATGGTGATGGTCATGCCGTCTTTAACGTAGTTTAAGAATTCGTCGCCAAGGCTATCTACTACCGGCATGTTGACGTCGTCAAGCCATACGTCTGCAAGTACTGCACCTGCAAGAGCCAACGAGTCGATGGGGTTGGAGAACAACATGCAAGCAGGTTGTCTTTTCATTGCGCATGCGCAGTAAAGTACCAATCCGCCGGTGGTCGAGCCGATGGTTTGGGGAAGACATAGCGCCGCCCCTGCCATTTGCTTACCGTATAGGTCGGGGTTGTTTTGATCGCCACAAGTTGCCATCTTATCGCCAAATTGTAAGGCCTTTTGGAAGGATGCAAGGGTGTTCAATCCGCCGTGAGATACCAACGCCTTTGCACTTGCTTGTCCGGGAGTTATAACGCGTCCTTTAAAAGTTTTCATTATGCCTTACCTCCTTTGGTTATTTGGATTAAGATTTCGTCATCGGTATAATATCTTGCCGTTGTATAGGTGCGGAGCTTGTTGGAAGAAGTTATAACCGGCTTCTTGCCACAAAGGGGATTATTCATATACATCAAGGGGCAAATGTATGAAGTAATTACTCCCGTTGCCTTGAGCCTCTTTGCGTAATCGGTCTTTTCAAATTCCTTTAATACTGCAGGTGCTGCGGTGAATACGGTGGGAATTACAACCTTGCTGTTACCAGCTTCTTTAAGACCTGCTTCTACCTTGTCGGTCCAGCTCTTTAATTGCTCTAAAGACATATGTGGGCATCCCATAAAGCAGAGTTTGGGAGTCGCATCTTTGTTTTTCCAGATAACAGGATATGAGTCCTTAACCCTCTTGAGTTCGGCGTCGTCTATGACGTATTCTTTGGCGCCTTCAACTACTAAACTCTCCCCTTGGAGCTTTGCTTCGGGGGTAAGGTTTGCGATGTGATAAAGGCCTACCGCGCCGTTAGAAGCGGTAGCTGCACCAAAGTCCTTAAGATAGGTGCAAGCGGCATCGTCAAGCTCGGTGCCAAGCCACTTATCAAGACCTACTACGTAAGGAACGTCTTCCATAACCTTCATGCCGATAGCAGAACCAAGAAGTTGTGCTTCCGGCTTTTTGGTGGTTTCGATCTTGATAACCCAAGTTGCTTTACGGCCTTCATCGGTAAGCAAACCAAAGTGGGGTACGTACCCTACTATCGAGCCCATTACGTCCATGATACCGGAGTTACGGTTACATCTTGCACCGAGTACGGAGTTGGCGTATACAACGGCGCTGGACTCCGACCAGCTTAAGATATCACCAAACTTGGGCTTGTTGCCTACTTCGTTCATGTAGCAAGTACAGGTGAAAGCATCCTTGTTCAAAAGTCCGAGCTTTTCAAGTTGACCTTCGTAAAAGTCTTGCTTGGAGTACATGAACTTATTAAAAATAAACTTTTCAAGGAAGTTGGCAGGAACGTTCTTATCTACGGGACGGGGGTCTGCAGAAAACTTTTGACCAGACTTCGCGCCCGCTTCTAAAATTTGATCCATGAGTTCGTACACGGGTGTCAACGCTTTAAGGCCGAAAGAGGTAACAAGGTGGTTGTACTCCGAAGTAACCGCAACCATCTTATCTGCGTTGAACGCCTCGCCGTACTTGACGAGAGTCTTCATAACTTTTGCAAGGGTTTCGCCCTGCTCGCCGTTTAATATGGCTTGTTGTTTTTCATTTAATTGCATAGTCTTTTTCCTTTATAAGCGTTGATTAAATCTTCATTGCTACGTCCCAAGCACCCCAGATTACGGTGCGGAGGCTTCCTACCGCCTTGGCGTCGCCTATTACGTGGACGTTTCTGCCCTTGGGGGCTACGGGAGTGGGTATATATCCAACCGACATGATTACGGAATCGGCGTTAACTTCTACTACGCTTCCATCCTTGCCGGCAACCTTAACGGTGCCGTTTGCAATTTCCTTAACCATGCTCTCGAGATATACCGGAACCTTCTTCGCGTTAAAGAAATCGCGTAGATAACTGCTGTTGGGGAAGGGTACTTTTGCCGATACCATCAAGTCGTGTTGGGTTTCGACGATTACCGGCTTCTTGCCCTTGTTGTAAAGGTCGTATGCGATTTCACAACCGGTAAGACCGCCGCCGATAATAACTACGTTCTCGCCAACTTCCTTTTCACCAAGCAAATATTCTACCGCTTCAACTGCCGTTTCCGCGCCCTTGATGGGGAGTTTTCTTGCCTTTGCGCCCGTTGCAACTATTACTTCGTCGGCGCCAAGTGCTTGAACGTCTTTAACTTCGGTATTTAGTTTAACCTCGATGGGATACTTGGTGATTTCGCGTCTGTACCAAGTGATGAGAGCTTTATCCTTTTCCTTAAATTCGGGAGCCGCCGCTGCAATAAATACACCGCCGAGTTTATCGCTCTTTTCGTATAAGGTTACGGAGTGTCCGCGCTTTGCGCAAACTATAGCCGCCTCCATACCGCCGATACCACCGCCGATAACGGCAACTTTCTTTGCCTTTTTAGCGGGAATAAGCTTGTACTTGTTGGATTGCATTACGGTGGGGTTCAACGCGCAACGTGCAATATGACTTGCATCGTGTATCGATTGTGCGTTAGCTACTCCCTTATAGTGAGCCATATTAAAGCAAGCGTTATGACAGCAAATACACGGACGTATATCTTCAAGACGATTGTCAATAAGCTTGGTTACCCACTCTGCGTCTGCAAGGAATTGTCTTGCTACGCCAAGACCGTCGATTAAACCTTCTTCTATAGCCTTTGCACCTACGTCAGGCTCCATACGTCCTGCACAAACTACGGGAATATCTACAACCTTCTTGATGTGAGCTACGTCTTCAAGGTTGCAGTTTTGGGGCATATACATCGGGGGATGTGCCCAATACCAAGAGTCGTATGTACCGTTATCCGCGTTGAGCATGTCGTAGCCGGCATCTTGTAGATATTTTGCAGCCTTTTCGCTCTCTGCCATATCTCTGCCGATTTCAACGTAATCTTCGCCGGGAATTGCTCCGACGCAGAAATCCTTAACTTTGGACTCTACCGAGTAACGTAACGATACGGGATAATCTTCACCGCAGGTTGCCTTGATCGCCTTGACGATATCTACAGCAAAACGATATCTGTTTTCAAACGAGCCACCATATTCGTCGGTACGCTTATTGGTGTACTTCAACGAGAATTGGTCGAGAAGATATCCTTCGTGTACGGCGTGAACTTCAACACCGTCTACGTCCGCTTCCTTCAAAAGGGCGGCGGTTTTTGCAAAGGCATCTATGATTTCCTTAATTTCCTTAACGGTCATCGCACGGCAGGTTACCTTATCAGACCATCTGGAGGGAAGTTCCGAGGGACTTGCCGATTGGTACTTGATGTCCATAATAGGCTTAATAAGACTGCCTACTACCGGCATATTGTGTAGCATTACGAGCGGAGTGGGGATTGCCCAAGAGCGTCCCATACCTGCGGTAATTTGCACGAATAGCTTTGCGCCGTAAGAGTGAATTTCCTTCATGAACTCTTTAAGCTCTTTGAACATCTTTTTGTTCTCGTAAAGCCATTGTCCCATAAAGGTACTCTTGATAGGCGCGATGCCGGGAATAATCAATCCGACGTTGTTTTTGGCCTTTTCAATAAAGAATTTAGCCGCTTCTTTGTCGAAGTGATTGCCGGTTTTTTCCATCCAACCGAACAATGAAGTTCCGCCCATCGGGCAAAGAACAATTCTGTTTTTGATTTCGACGTTGCCTATCTTCCAAGGCGTAAACAAAGCTTGATACTTTGCATCCATGTTATCCATCTTAAACGTGCCTCCGTAAAAATTATAAATATATATTTATATCTACGAATATATCTTAAATCTAATGATTTACGTTGTCAATACCCAAATAAAAAAGCGCCGTAAGGCGCTTGATTAAAGTATGTTTTTGATTTCCAAAAGATCGTCTACAACGTATGTGGGATGAAGGTGAGTGGGTAACCTTTCCTTTTTATAGTTAAACCAGATAGTTTTGAGGTAGTCGAAACATGTACCGGCCTGCTTTGAATAATTGGATCCGCTTACTTGTCCTATCCCCTCTTTACAATAATAATTACGATTACAATAAAGCCTAACGCTATTCCAGCTGTTATCAAAATGGTCGTCGTGTTGAAAAATCCAGCTATTTTTTCTTGGAAGCTCAATTCTTGTTCAACGAATACCGCCTTTACCGTCAAGTCGGATTTAATATCGCTTAACGCAACCTTACCACCTGTAACGTCCGCTCTCTCTCCGTTGACGTATACTGCCTCAAGGCGATATCCTTCGTTGCTTGCAACAACGATTTCTCTGCTGCTACCATATCCCACTATATCAAGCGCGTCTTCGCAAGTAAGGGTGCCCTCGCCTTCGGTGAGAAGCCTTACCGAATAAGTCTTTATTTCGAAGGTTACCGATATGCTGTGCGCGCTATTTATATTTTCAAACAAATAGAACTCTACCGCACCAACACGCATGCCGTCGACTATAACATCTTTGACCTTGTAGCCTTCATCCGGATAGAACTCAATCTTTATTCGGGATCCCGAAATTACTATTTCGGAAGGCGTAATCGTGCCGTTTGCGCCGCTTGTTGTAATGATACTAAACGCCGGTGCAAACTCGGCTTCGACGGTTATATCTTCCGTAACTTTTTCAACAACTATTTCTTTATCGATATTCTTTGTTTTGCCGTTAATCTTAATAGATGCTATCGCGTAGCCGTCGTCAGGGGTTACGGAGATAGTTAGTTTTTTGCCGTATTCGATAAGGCTGTCGCTTGCTTCCGCCCTGCCGTTTTTGCCACAAATTACGTTTACCGTCAAGATTATAATTTCAAACTCTGCTTGTATGGTTTGGTTTGCCGTTACGTTTTCAAAGGTATAGCTCGTAATCGCACCAACCGACTCTCCGTTAACCTTTACGTCTTTTATTTTGTAGCCCGTACTTGCCTTAACGTAATACGTAAAATCATCCCCATGCAAAACTGTTGTGTCGCCTACCGCGCTTATCATACCGTTTTGTCCGCAAGTTGCTTGTATTACGTACTTCTTTTTTTCGAAGATAACCTTAATTGTGTGATCCGACTTTACGTTTTCGAATGCATATTCATTTACGGCGCCAATCGATATGCCGTCCACCAAAACGTCTGCGACCTCGAATTCCTCTTGCGGAATAAAAGTCGTTGCATAACCGCTTCCATGCTCAATTTGAGCACTTCCCGGCGTTACCGTACCATGCCCTAACGACTCTATCGTTATTTCATATGTTTTGATTGTAAATGTTGCCTCTACGACGTACTCCTCTTTAACTTCTTTTAGAACAAGTCTGCCTTCAACGAGTAAACCTGATTTTTCTTCACCATTGATAAGCAACGAAGCTAAACTATATCCTTCTTGCGCAATAATTTCTAACATTAGATCTTCGCCGCGATAAACCATAATTTGCTCGGTTACAGGAGCCTCTGCTCCGTTACCAATTCGCAAAACCTTTACTATATACGCTTTTTCTTCGGCCTGTGCAGTAAACGTAATATTGCTTGCCGGCATTGTAAACGTATGCTTTAAAGAATAGCCATCCTCCAAAAGTTCAATGTTACCACTTTTCCACTTATTAAACTCATATCTTTTTTGTTCGATAGCTTCTATTTCTACTCGTTGTCCATATAAATGCGCCCCGCCGCCGAAAACACTTGCTATTCCATCTCCGGCTTGTAGCGTCAACTCGTACCTGTTGCGCGCATAGTAGATTTTTACGACAGTCTTCCCATCTCCACTTATGACTTGTTGTACTATCGGCAGTGCCGTAAATCCTTCGAGGGGGTACGCCTGGACGTCGGTTGTTGCGTCGGTGGTTCCAGTATGCGTTGCTTTTTCAATAAGCTCATAATACTTGCCTTCTATCAGCGCTCCTTCTTGCGTCAATGTTTGTTGCCAACGTTCTACTACGTACGGCGTATTTGTATTTGCAACAAATACTGCGCGTACGTGAAATCCTGTTGTTATAATTAATTCATAACTGTTTCCCGTAAAATCAATAACTTCTTCATTGATAATAAGTTGCTTTACGTGATAGCCTTCGTCCGGCGTAATTTTAATTATTGCCGTTTCCTCATACAAATAAGTGTTACTTTCGCTACTGAGCAAGCCATGTTCCGTTTGAATTAAATCAAGCCCGTATCTCTCTTTAGCAAACCATACTTTTATTGTATGATTTTTCGTCACGTTACTAAACGTATATCCATCTCGTCCTATATAAAGATCATAGCAGGCTTCTTCGTCAAATATAACGCCATCAATCTCGATCTTGAATATTTTATACCCTTTGTCCGGTACAATCTTAAAGGTTTTGCTCTCCCCCTCGATTACAATATTAACTCCTGCTTTTGTTATCGATCCTTTGCCTTCGACAATCGTTGCCGTGATTTGATATGTTGCTTTATCTGTTATTGTTAACTCGCACACGTTGGACACTATACTTTGTCCATCCCCGCGCGTGACAATAACGTAATACTTCCGCGTAGATAATTTATTTTCCAAATAAAGGTTATGGTGCGTCTCGTTTTCTAAAAGTACTCCTTCCTCGATACTTCCACTCGTTGTATACCATTGATAGCTAATGTCCCAGCCTATACTCTCAACGGAAAGCTCCACGGCGTCAGCAACGTCAACGACTGCCGTGTCGGGTAGGTCCTTGGTTATTTTAAACTCATCTAAAGCATAAAAATTAAGACCATACTCGTTTGCCATCTCTTCGGCAAGGCTTCCATTGTAACCGTAAACGTCTGCGTTAGCAAAAGGACTCTCGGTCAAATCGTACGACCTCAATTTATTCCCGATAAGAACTTTTTCCAACTGCGATCCTATATTTGCGCTTATTTCTTCAATCTTTGGGATGTATAAACTTTTCAAAAGATAACATCCTTGAAAAACCTCTTCTCCATGAGAATGTCCCTCTTCCGGCAAAAATCCTATTCGTTTAAGATTAGGAGCATCTATTTTTTCCAAACGCTCTGCGTTAAGAAAAGCGCTATTTTCTATTTCTTCCAGAATAGGGGCCTTGATTTTTTTTAGTTGCCTACAATTAGCAAAAGCGCCATGCCCTATCTTTTTAACGCTCGATACGTCAATTTCTTCAAGCTTCGAGCATTCATTAAATACATAGGGTGGAAGCTCCTCCACCAACGGAATACTTACTTTCTTGAGACTCGAGCATCCTTCAAACGCTCCATAATAGCTTACGCCTCCCTCGATTGTTTTAATGTTTTCAAGATTTATTTCTTTTAAATTGGTGCAACCGGTGAATGCCGATTTGCCTATTATTTTTACCGAAGGCGGCAAGTATATTTCCGTCATCTCCACCTGCTGATAAAAAGCGAAATCGTCCACCTTAACAACCGGCAATCCCTCCCAGCTGGTAGCGGGAATAATAAATTTGCCAACGATGGTTTCACTCGTTCCGGCGAAGGCGATGCCCTCTACTCCATCTACCGTTATTAATCTCATATCCCAAGACGTTCTCTTCGCTTCATAAATAAGGTTATTAAACTTAATACCGCTTGAGTTACAATATTCTTCTGCTATCGTTTCCGCATTTCCACTAATGACAAAATTTGGGTTGACGCTACCATCACTAAGGTATCCCAAAGCCTGCGTTCCTATGCTCTTTAGCTCATCATCAAGGGATATTTCGTTAAGACCATTGCATCCGTAAAAAGCCCTTTCTTCAATAGTTTGGACATCGTCGACAATTACCTCTTTCAACACAGCACATCCTTCAAACGCACTTGCGCCTATTTCGATAGCACTATCTAACTCAACGCTTTCTAAATTACTACAATCTTTAAAGGCGCTTGCTCCCACCCTTTTTAGGCACCTTACTCGCAACGTATATATGTTCTCGCTGCCCTTGAATGCATTATCCGCTATTTCAACAACGGGCCTTCCTTGTATGTAGCTTGGAATTTGTAGTCCTTGTGGCATCGTGCCCTCATAACCGCTTATGATAACACCGCCATCATTAATCGTGTACGTGAACGTTCCACCCAGCGTCAAATCATTAAATATATGCTTGTTTTCTAAAGCAAATCTTTTTGCTACAGTTACCGCATATCCGTCAACAACAAGCTCCTCTGAACATGAATCAAAGGCCCCTTTACCTATGTACTCAAGGCATGGCGACAGCCCCACTTTTGCCAAGTTTTCGTTTTTTTCAAAAGCACTTGATTCCATATAAACTACGCTTGGGAGCTCGATAACCCCAAGCGAACAGCTATAGAAAGCTTTTGTATCAACGTTCCTTAGCTTCGGCAGGTATAACGATTGAAGATTTTTGCATCCGCTAAAAGCCTCCGATCCTACTACTTCCACGTTATCTATTATCACACTACTTAATTTTTCACAGTTATTAAAAGCAGCAGCTCCTATAAGTTTAACGTTGGGCGCATTAAAAGTATTAAGGTTTTCGGCGTTATAAAAAGCTACTTTCCCTATGCTTTTTAACGCTGGGAATTCCACGCTTTCTACGTCGCTTCGCCTAAAAGCATAATCACCGATACTTTCGACTTTAGGCAAAGAAATTGTCGCCAGCGTGTCATGATCTACAAAGGCGAAGCTTCCAACTTTAACAGCATTAGGTAAACTTATAGATTTTAAAGAAGAACGTCCTTTTTGCCAACAATAAAAAGCCGCACTGCTAACTATCTCTACCTTGCTGAGGATAATTTTTTCTATGCCGATACAATCATAAAATGCATATTCGCCTATCGTACTCAATTCCGGAAAATCTTCATCCGTTATGTTCGTTAATGCATAGCAGCGTAAAAAAGCGCGGTTTTCTATTATTGTAACACCGGGTGCGTATATGCTACGTAGTTCATAGCTATTGTCAAATGCTCCGTATCCTATTGATTCGATGGTATCTGGCAAAGAGATTTCCTCAATATAAGTTTGCATAAAAACCTCTTGACCAATCGCAGTAGCTATTATTCCGTTTATACTCCGCGGGACGACTACCTTTTTCATCAGACCTCTATATGAAGTAATTTCTCCGCTGTCATTTATGCTGAAAGCGTTCTCCACGTCCTTACCATTTATGCAATATACTTGCTCGGCGGGTTGACTATATGCCTTTACTTCTCCTTCATCCAAAACGTATGCTACTGCTTTAACTATTTGCGTTTTATTAATGCTGATGGGTTCCGAATATACCGAGCCGCTCGTTAAGCTTGGCATAGTGCCGTCGGTAGTATACTTAATGATTGCGCCTTGCTTCGCGCAGCTTAACGATAAATTAAATGAATTATCATAGTCTGTTTCGGTATGGCTGAATTCTACTGGATTCATAATACTTGCATAAGCATAGGAAACGTTTACCAGGCCTTCTGCATAATACCTATCTTTACCTTGCTCGCCTAAATCAATTGCCGTATCGTCAAGTAGCTCCTCCACTTCCGCAAGAGTATAGCCTTTTGTGTTGTCGGAAAGAAGTAGCGCAACCGCTCCTGCCACGTGCGGAGACGCCATCGAGGTGCCGCTGGATGAAACAGTCGTTCCGTCTTCCGAATAAGCACTTTCGATAGATTCTCCCGGAGCAACCACGTCGACAATATCGCCGAAATTGGAAAAGTCTGCTTTATAATACTTGTCCTCATCAACCTTCGCTATTGCCCCGACAGTTATAGCTTTCTCAACGTTTGCCGGCGAGTAATTTATGGCATCGTCTCTTTCGTTGCCTGCGGCAACTACGGTTAATATACCATTATCATATGCCTTCTCTATCGCTTCGGTAAAAATAGTGTGCGATTCTGACCCAACCACACTTTCTGCGCCTAAACTCATATTTATTGCCCTTACGTTTAGGCTGTTCTTTTTAAGCTCCGTTACGTATTCTATCCCCGCTATTATGCCGGAAATCGATCCATGACCTTCGTCGCTTAAAACTTTTATCGGAAGTATTTTAACGTTTTGGAGAGTTAAATCCACTATCGTACCCGAAACGTGCGTTCCATGGCTGTCCCCATCCTCATATTCAAATTCTGTTTCGCTTACCGTTTCAGAAAAGTTTTTACCGCCATTGGCAACCCTTCCTACAAACCAAGAGTGGTCGGAATCCAACCCCGTATCCAATACTGCAACCACGATTTCAGGCAAATTGGCTTTTCCGACCTTGTTTATTAGATAATTGGAGTACAACTCGACGCCCATTGCTTCCGCGCCCCACGTCGTGTAGGAAAAACTATCGCCTTTGCCCTTTACTGTTATGTCGCCTGCTTCCGCTTGAGCTTTTACAGTCTTATCAATGGCAACCGTTTTGACATCCTTGCAGTTTTGATAGTAGTTTAACGCCTCTATCATTTCATCTTCCGTTTTATATTGGAAAATATGTAAATCGTTAAACCCTTCCGCTACTTTGATCGCCCCTCTATTGTCCAAATTCTTATCAGACCTCACTATTAGTCGTTTAAGCCCATATGGACGATTAAGAAGTACTTTATCAATATCAACGCGTACTTCGTACCCGAGTTCTTCGGCTATGTCGGTTAGTGAAAACTTCACCTCACCGTTTTGCACCGTTGCCACCTGTGATGCAACGCTTATATTTGCATCCCTCCTAACGTTACGGCCGTCGGACTCGAATTCGATAGTGGTTTTATCATACGAAACCCTCGCTGTTTCGCCATCCACGTTTACATCGACACCCGTTGCCTTCTCAAATATTTCTCCACTAACCATATAGACGCCGTTGTCGACAGAAAGGACATCTTGGTCAAACGTGATTTCAGATGGCTTTGCGTAACGGTTGTCTTGTATTATATCAAGATATTGATTATGAAAAGACTCAAAATCATTTGCTTTTAACGGCGAGTCTTCAATAACTTTGAAGTTTGAACTTGCGCCAATAAAAAACAATACCGCTATAGTAGGTATTAAAAGCAAAAACTTAAGATGTTTTTTCATGTTGAGCTCCTATAAAACAAGGGGAGGTGGAAAAATAAAGCGTTTGTTACGTTATTATTGTATAACGCTAAACAATAAAATGCAATATGCATTTTAATTTAATTCTAATAGTACAATAAAAAACGCCCGTTTTGGGCGTTAATTATAAGATACGTTTTATTTCCAAAAGATCGTTTACAACGTATGTGGGATGAAGGTGAGTGGGTAACCTTTCCTTTTTATAGTTAAACCAGATAGTTTTAAGGTTAGCGCGTTCCCCTCCCGTGATGTCAGCCGATAAGGAGTCGCCGATAAGCATAACTTCCTCTCTTTTTATGTCGCCGAGATCTTTAAACACCGCATCGAAAAACTCAACCGTTGGCTTTTGATGACCGATGCGTTCGGAAATATAAAGTTTTTCAAAGTAGTCGAGCATGCCCGCGTTGCGTAAGCGCGATGCCTGTTGATCGTAAGGAGCGTTGGATGCAACGAACATACGGTACTTGCCGTCAAGATACTTAAGAAGTTCGTGCGCGCCGTCTACCGGCTCGCCACACTCTTTGAGTCGGGCTAAAAATATGTCCTCAAATGCCTCGCCATCCCCTTCTACACCTATGGCGTTAAACACCTTGGTCCATCTGATTTTGAGAAGTTCAGCTTTGGTTAGTAAGCCCTTTTCGAGATCCTTCCAAAGCCCTTCGTTGATTTTGATAAAGGTAGGAAAAAACTCCTCTTTATACTGCATGCCACGTTGCTCAAAGCCTCTACGCATGGCAATACGAGCACACTTGTTAAAGTCTATAAGCGTGTTATCTACGTCCACCAATAATACTTTTATGGGGTTCTTGTTTGCCATGTTAGGATTCCTAAAGATTGGTATTTTCGTCGTATGCCTTTCTTACAGCAATAGCAAGTTGATCGGCGCACGAAGTGGAGCGGAAACCGCAAGTGTTGCCCTTAAGTTTTTGTTCGATTTCCTCAACGGTCATACCGTCTACAAGTTTACCGATTGCTTTAAGATTGCCGTTGCAACCGCCTATAAACTTAACGTTGGTTATTACGTTGCCGTTTATTTCAAACTTAACAGTAGATGAACAAACACCTTTGTTTTTATGGGTATATTCCATATGATTCTCCTTTTAATAGGATATTGATATTGTATCAAATGACAGTAAGTGTTGTCAAACGAGTGGCTACTTACCTATTTGAACAAAAAAATAACGGCTCGATTGAGCCGTTATTTTCTGGTGGAGACAATAGGACTTGAACCTATGACATCTTGCTTGTAAGGCAAGCGCTCTCCCAGCTGAGCTATGCCTCCATTTTGGTGACCCCTACGGGAATCGAACCCATGTTACCGCCGTGAAAGGGCGATGTCTTAACCGCTTGACCAAGGGGCCTTTTATGGTAGCGGCGGTCGGACTCGAACCAACGACCTGCCGGGTATGAACCGGCCGCTATAACCAACTAAGCTACGCCGCCATACCAACGTTACTGGTTAACGCCTAAATATAATAACAAGTAAATTTTATCTTGTCAACAAATTTTTATTCTTTTTTATAAAAATACTATTTGCGTTATCGTCTAATATTATTGTAGGGCGAGTAGAAATTGCCTGCATTATAGGATTGCGGTACTGCGTTAACGGTTTGTGAAGGGGGTGCCGGTATAGCTTTATCCTTAACGTAATACATTTCGGCACCGTGCTTGAATACTACTGCAAATATAAGCATCATAACGCCCGTTCCTATAGCCGAGCCGTATGTTACTTCGGATAGATTTATTACGTCGCCGAACGTCGCGGTGAATACAAAATACACTACCGCTTCAACTATGCTTGCAACTACTGCTAAAACTATATAGAGGATGCCAAGGTTTTTGAGTCTTTTTGCGCCGTCGTACGTAAACGGAGTACCCTCCTTAATAGCAAACTTGAAGTAGCGTCTTGCCCTATCGCTCAAAATAACTTCTATTACGCAAGCAATAAACGCCGCAATAACAGAAAAGTATACCGCTTCGATGGTCGGAGTGTACTCGTCTAAAGTTATATCGCCGACGGTTACGCCTTCTTCAAGTTCAATCGCGCCGATATCCATATCTTTGGTTAGGTACAGCGCAACACCACCTACCGCACAGCCTACCATGCCGATAATGCTGAAAACAAGTACGATGGTTGCAATAACTCTTGCAATTTTCATAAGAGTTTGGATGGTGTTTAAGCTCTTCATAATTCCTCCTATTGAACGGCAAGTTTAATATATTCCTTCGCCTTCTTCATTGCTTTTTTTGCTCCGGACATCCAAATCTTAAGATGGAAGTCGTGGAAGCTGTTTAACAGATGTTTGCCGTAGTAGCGTTCGTATTCAACGCCGACCTCTTTGAACTTACGCATAAGCTTACGGCTATGGGGATTGGTAACAAAGTCTTGCGCGCCCATTACGACCAACGTTTTTGGGAAGTAGTCGCCTATTGCAGGGATAGGATTGAGATAATCCTTGTACGGACACTTTTTGAAATCCTTTTGCCACTTGATGTTTGCAATACCCTTGAACATGGTATCAAGGACGGGGAATCTCATCCAGAACTCGTTAAAATCATACGGTCCGCAGAATAACATGGTTGCTTTAAAGGAAATATCTATGGGCTCGAGATTAAACTTTGCTCTCCACTCTTCGTTGTTTAAGCATACTATGGTACATGCGCTTAAGTGTGCGCCTGCAGAGTCCCCTGTAAGCACCATGCGATCGAGGTCGTAGCCGTATTTGTCGGCGTTCGCCTTTACCCAGTTAAGCGCGCTAAAGATATTACGCATCTCGGTGGGAAAATCGTATTTAGGGGTTAAAGCGTAGTTGATGTTAACTACGAAACTTCCGTCGTCTGCATATTGAATACATACTCCGCGACGGAACCTTTTATCACCGGTAATCCATCCGCCTCCGTGAATATTTACAACAACGGGGAATTTACCGCCATCGGGGCGCTTGGACTCGTCGAACAAAATATCAAGTTTACACTCGTCGGGCATGCTCTCGTCGTAAACGATATCATTAACTTCGGTAACGTTCGGATAAACCAATCCGTTTGCCTTCTTGTGCTTAATTAAATCGTCAACGTAAAACGCTTTTGCTAAAAAAGACATAACTCCTCCTACTTAACTATCCTTATCAATTTACACGAGTTTTTAGTGAGGGTAAAGCACACCTTACCATTTTTAATTTTAAACTCTTGACCGCTCCAAACGTCAACGGCCTTGCTTCCGTCTATCTTTGCACGCACTATCTTCGGCAATGAGCTTTTTGATACGTTAAAGTACACTACGTATTCCGTATCGCCAACTTTAGCACCCCAAACAGGATATTTCATGTCGTCAACTATTACCTTGTTATCGGTACTGTCTTGGTTGATTTTTATAACCTCGCGTTGCTTATAGAACTTAAGAGCTTCCTCTTTGCTTTCCGGCAAATGCCCGCCCATCATAAGAGGTGAGCGCATCATCGCCCATAAGGTAAGCATAACTTCTTTTTCCTTAACGGTAAGCTTATCGTCCCTTTCGCCACCAAAGCCTCCGCACTTAAGCAGTCTGCCAATAGGCAACATATCGCAATCGGGGAAGTGCCCTTCACCGATGAAATTTACCCATTTTGATGCAATAGGGAAGATGTCGCGTAGGTGCTTGGAGTTATCCCACACGTCGTCTTTAATACGCCATGCGTTTGCAAATTTTACAAAATGCTCCCCTTCCTCAACCGGCGCCGTTTGGTGACTGATAGCACCGGGGCTTAAACTTAAAACCATCGGTCTACCGCAGTTTTCAATGGCCTTGTGATAGCCTTCCACTTCCTTACGTCTGCCGAGAGTATAGGGGCGTGCCGCATCGTCAAGCTTGATGTAATCTACCTCCCACTCTGCGTACTGCTTGAAGATGGAGTTGAGGAACTCTTGCGCGCCCTCTTTATCCATATCAAGGCCTTTGTTGTGGTTGAGCCAATCACAATCTTCGCCGGAAATAATTTGGTCTGCAGTTATACCGTCCGTGCCGTATATCGGGAGCTTATACTCTACCGCTTGGCGAGGTATACCGCGCATAAGGTGGATACCGAACTTAAGCCCTTTTGCATGGACGTAATCGGCAAGAGGCTTAAAGCCTAACTTGCATGAAGGAAACTTGGTGGGTGCAGGCATAGGTCTACCAAACTCATCCAACACAAGTTCTACGTCAAACTTGCCCTCTTCAAATTTTTGGTTCGGCGGATATATCGGACCCACTCCGGGGTAGGACCAACAAAAGTCCACAACACAATACTCCCATCCGTAATCCTTAAGATTTTGAGCAACGTAATCAACGTTCTCCTTGAACTGGTCTTCCGTTACCGACCATCCAAAACAATCGTAACTGTTCCAGCCCATCGGGGGCTTTTTTGCAAAAGAGTTTTTATCCATAACTGTTCCTCTATTTGTTGAGTGCAATACGTACTACGTTTACAGAGCGTGCCTTAAGCTCTAACTTTACACCGCCTTCTGCTACTACGTCAGTAACGACGGGTGCAATATTATAGAGCGCGGGAGTATCATAACCAAGCACGTTGCGAGCTTCGTCATCATCACAATAAATCTCGGTTAAGGTTGCCTTATTGCTGATTTCGGCACCCTCAAGTGCAAGTTCATAGCTTACAGCCTGTTTGTTAACGTTAACCGCTTTTACGTAGATATATTGATCGTCCGCAGTTACCGAAGTGTATACGCCGTCCTTTTTGGGGTCATCAACGGGCAGGTATTTATAGCCGTAGTTATTGCCGTAAAGCTCTTGTACCAAATAGTTAGCCGTCTTCATGGTATAGAGGCTGTTGAAGTTTATGAGGTTATGTTTCCATTGTTCACCGCCCACTCTTGAGAACAAGGGTGCGTAAGAGGAAATTACTACTATATCTGCGTTACGCTCAAGACCGGTTAGGAAGGCGGCTTCTGCTAAAGCGGAATAGTAGTTGTTGGGTAAACAGGTGTCGTTCCACGGAGTGTTAGCCGCGTACTCGCCCAAGAAGATACGGTTTCTTTCGCGAGGATAGGTGTCGTAAAGAGGAGTGTTTTCGATGGTCCATTGTGGGGTGCGATAGAAGTGATCGTCAACTATAACTTCCGGCCATTTGCCATCAAACAACGCTCTACGCTCCTCGTAGGTGGGATGTTGGAAGCAATCAAAACCTGCCGTCCAAACAACCTCTACTTCGGGGTATTTATCCTTAACGGCTTTGCGCATGATATCAAAGTTCTTATTGTATAATTCGCCCCAGTTCTCGTTACCGATACCAATCATCTTAAGATTGAAGGGTGCAGGGTGTCCTGCATCTGCACGCATTTTCGCCCACTCGCTTTCAGCGGGATCGCCGTTGGCGTACTCGATAAGACCAAGAATATTGTTAAGGCGTCTATTGAATTCCTCATCCCCTTCCGTTACCGTTTCGGTGGTACGGCCTTGGCAAGCAAGACCTGCGTTGAGGATGGGTAGAGGCTCTGCGTTAAGATCTTCGGAAAGCAAGAAGTACTCGTAGAATCCGATAGCGTTGGATTGCATATAGGTGCGGTCGCGTTGCGCTTCGCCCCATAGATTATATTTGGTACCTCTCTTTTCGAGATCGCCTACCGTTATCGTCCAGTCGTAAGAGTTGTTGAGGGATAAACCTTCAACCAAGCATCCACCGGGGAAACGTACGAATTTGGGGTTGAGGTCGCGGAGTGCTTCCACCAAGTCTTTGCGCATCTTACCGCCCGACCATTTGGGATCGTCTTTACCCCAGCAATCGGTATCGCCAAAGTACCACATGTCTGCATTGAGCGTTCCGCTACCGACAAAGTTACATACGAATCTACCGACCGTAGTTGCGTTAGCGATTACCGTAGCAGAGCATTTTTGCCAACCGTCTTTAGGAGTACCGATAGTAAGGTGGCATTTTGAAGTAAGTTCGTTGCCGTCCTTGTCCTCTACGTAACACACTACGTTACCGGTAAAGTTGCAGTTGCGGAACCATGCCGACACGTCGTAAACGTGGCCTTCTTTTACACCGATAGCACACTTGTGTGATTGTCTTCTTAAATATCTACCGCCGTTCTCGGTGCTATCGCCTCCGTTGTAGCCGAGATTTTTGAGATAGAAGCTACCCGATACGTCTATCGACATATAGTTGGGGTTGAGGGGAGCTATAGGATTATCCTTGCTTGCTCTCAAAGTACCTTGTCCCGACGGCATCCAATAGCGTAGCGGTACGACGTACTCCTTACGGCGCATAAACCTACGTCTTGCGTGGAAGATTTGGTAATATAGCCAATAGAAATCTTTTATGTAATCGTAGTAAACCGCCTCGCAAGAAGGGTTATTGATTTGGTTATTGTTTATACCGCCGTCAATTGAAAAGTTAATATCTTCAAAGAATATGCCGTACAGACGGGAACTGATTTCTTTATAGTTGTTGAGGTTTGCAGTGAGCTTCATAAATCCTCCTATTTGATGTGTATAAACTCAAGTCCATTGAGCTTTGCAAAAAGCTCCATATCATCTGCCGTCAATGCGGTAGATACTACGGTATGGTGTGCGCCACCTGCTTGTAGCCATGCTTTAGCACCGGTCTTAAAGTCGGGCTTTAACTTCCACATAAGACGTGCAACGGGGAGCTTGGGCATAGCCTTTGGTTGCTTAACAAGTTCGATTTCGGCACAGATTAGGCGCATATGGGTACCCATATCTACCAAACATACTGCTATAGCATCACCCTCGATGCCGTCGAAAACAAGTCTTGCCGGAGGCTCTCTATCGCCAATTCCCAAAGGATGAACTTCAATGGTCGGCTTGGTGGATGCTACCGCAGGACTTACCTCGAGCATGTGCGCGCCAAGCACCAATTCTTCCCCTTTAACAAGGTCGTAGGTGTAGTCTTCCATAAAGGCGGTAACGCCTTCACGCCCCTTCGCCATCACCTTGAATACCGAGCCAAGAGCTGCGATTTTCCAGTCGCCTTCAGCACCGAAGCCATAGCCTTCAACCATAAGTCTTTGGATGGACATGCCGAATAATTGCTTAAGTCCCCATAGATCTTGGAAGTTGGTAGTAAGGGCGGTGTATCCGCGAGCGGAAAGGAATCTCTTAAGAGCTATCTCGTATTTGACTTGTTCCTTAACAGCATCTACGTCGTCGGTTTTTAAAGTGTATAGATTGGTAATTTCAGCATAGAGGGCGTCAACTTCTTCGGCGGTAACGGCGTTAATTTCCTTAACGATATCGCCGATGCCGTAGTAGTCAACCTGCCAACCGAGCTTGATTTGAGCTTCTACCTTGTCGCCCTCGGTAACGGCAACGTCACGCATGTTGTCGCCAAAACGGCAGACCTTTAATTTTTTGGAGTGGTCGATAGCAACGGCTACGTCAACCCACTTTTTGATTTCGGAGATAGTGTCTTCGTCTTGGTAGTAGCCTGCTACCGATACTCTCGGTATGCCAAGACGGGTAACGATATAGGCAAACTCTCTATCGCCGTGCGCCGATTGATTGAGGTTCATAAAGTCCATATCGATTTCGTCGTAGGGAAGTTCACGGTTAAATTGAGTATGTAAGTGAAGCATGGGCTTGTTCAAAATCTTTAGGCCGTTGATCCACATTTTAGCAGGGCTAAAGGTGTGGCACCATACCATCATACCGCAACACTCGTCGTCGTAGTTGACCTTTTTAACCAAGCTAACCGCTTCCTCGGGAGTCTTTACCATGCCGGCATACTCTACCGTTACGCGGTCAATCTTGGAATTTATAAACTCGACAATCTTTTTGCTGTCGCTTTCTACTTGGATAAGGGTATCTTCCCCGTACAAATATTGGCTACCTGTTATAAAATATATTTTCATATGGTCCTCCGTAAAATTACCATTATTTTTTGTTGATATATACGTACATATCGGTTTCGCCCCGATTGTTGAACGCAAAGTAAGGTATCATCTTGAGTATAGCTTTGTCGCCACCTCTATCGGCAGAGAGGTTAACGTTATATGCGTTATAATCACTGCTCCACTCGATAAGAGCACTTCCCTCGGACTCGGTGGTTAAAGCGTAGTCGGTTAGCTTGCCGTTATCAACGCCTTCGGCACAATAAACAAATGGGCCGTACTCGACGTAGGCGGTGCCTTGATTGGTTATAACGCGAGGATCGGCGTCTTTAACCTTTAAAGCCATGCCGTAACTTATATCCACTTCAAAGCTGTCGGAAGCGACGTCTATTACTACGTAATCGTTAAGCTCGGAGTAACGCGCGCCAACCTTAACCGAAGTTGCCCACGCGGGTACGCGTACTTTAAGTAACGTTCCGCTCCCGTTGGTAACTTTGAGCTTTAGGTTGCCACTCTTTGGGAAATCGGTTGCTAAACTTACGTTTACCGTTTTACCAAGAATATCGACGTCCGCAGAGGACGCGATATATTGATCGACGTAAATAGCATCTCCTTCCGTTGCGTAAATAAGCCCGCCAACACTTGCAATTTGTCTTGCAATATTGGGAGGACAACAGCTACAACTAAAGTCCTTTTGCCTTGATGCAACGGGGTAGCGAGCATCGCTATTACGGCGTTTATCAAAGTCTATTTCGAGGGGATTCTCGTAAAAGAATCTATCGCCCGAAACGCTAATACCCGATAAGAATCCGTTATATAAAACCCTTTCGATAAGGTCGGCATAAGTGGCAAGACGCTCTATCTTTTGCATTCTGCGAGCAAACATAATTAAGCTTATCGCGGCGCACGACTCGGTGTAGGCAAGGTCGTTGGGCAATACGAAGTCTTTATCAAAAGCTTCCGTTTGTGCCTTTGCACCTATACCTCCCGTAACGTACATACGGCGTTCGGTGGCGTTTTGATAGATGGCTTTAAGTGCACTATAAAGCTCGTCGTCGTGCTCCTCTAAAGCTACGTCCGCCGCCCCTGAATAGAGGTAGCAAGCTCTTACGCTGTGCCCTTCCGCCGTGCGTTGCTCCTTGAGCGGAACAAAGTCTTGGGCGTAGTAGCCGTCACACCAAGGATTGCGTTGCTCCTTTTTATTTAGCCCTTTATCGCCTTCGTCGGTACCTCTGACGTATATGAAATACTTTGCCATTTCGAGGTACTTTTTATCGCCGGTGTGCCTATAGAGCTTAACAAGAGCAAGCTCGATTTCCGGATGTCCCGGACAGGTAAAGGCGGTATCTTTATCGATAATAAATCTCTTTTCTACATAGTCACAGTATTTTTTACATACGTTTAAGAGTTTATCTTTACCTGTTGCGTTGTGATAAGCAATAGCCGCTTCGATAAGGTGTCCAAGACAGTAAAGCTCGTGCTCCGAGCGATAGGTAAAAACTTTGTTTTTGCGCGTTACCAAAAAGTGTGCGTTATAGTAACCGTCTTTACGTTGGTTTTTAGCAATATTGTCGATAATCTCGTTATCAATAAATGCTTCAAGCTCTACCTTCCTTTCTTTTTGAAGGTGATAGGCACAGGCTTCTATAAACTTCGCGCAGTCACTATCATAGAAGATGTGCGGAGGTTTACGCCACACTTTCCACTTGCGATACTTGCATTTTACCGCGTCGAATCTTCCTGTCTTAAGGTAACTTTTCTTTATTGCGGGGATGGTTTTATTGAGGTTGACGTTTAGCCTATTTCCCCAAAAACCGCCCTCTATATTGACTTTTGAAAAATCTACGTTTGCCATAATTATTTTTTCTCTTGTCCGTAATAGGCGTTTGCGCCGTGTTTGCGGAAGTAATGTTTATCTTGAAGATATTGTTGGGCGGGAGTGGCGTGCTTGTTAAAGCGAAGGGTTAACGCAGCCATTTTGGCAACCTCCTCTAAAACGATGCTTGCTTCCACCGCCTTAAAGCAATCTTTGCCCCAAGTAAAGGGAGCATGGGAACGAATAAGTGCCGCGGGGCAAGCCATAGGATCTATGTTGTTTTGGTTAAAATGCTCCACTATTACCAATCCGCTATTTAGTTCGTAGTCCTTTTGTACTTCCTCTACGGTAAGCTCGCGTGTTACGGGGATTGAGCCATAGAAGGTATCTGCGTGAGTGGTGCCGTAGCAAGGTATCGCTTTGCCCGCTTGAGCCGATGCCGTTGCGTAAGTAGAGTGGGTATGTACGACTCCGCCCACCTCTTTGAACGCCTTATAGATTGCAAGGTGGCTCATTAAATCGGAACTTGGACGAAGGGAGCCTTCCAATACGTTGCCGTCGAGATCGGTTATGACTATATCGTCCGCGGTCATGTCGTCGTAACTGACTCCGCTCGGCTTGATCGCAACCACTCCGCGTTCGCGGTCGATTTCCGAGGCGTTACCCCAAGTGAGTATAACAAGGCCTGCTTTAACAAGCTCTTTGTTGGCTTTTAATACCTTTTCTTTTAGTGCTGAATAGTTGCTCATAGTTCTCCTTGATTGCCAAAGCCGTGATTGTCGGGATTGCGATAACGGCGTACTCCGTTATGTAACTTGTTAAGGCTCTCCACCTCGTCGTCTGATAGGTTAACGCTTAAAGCGTTAAAGTTTTCCGCCATACGCGCGATTTTTGTGGATTTAGGAATAACCGCTATCCCCTCTTTTATATCCCACGCAAGTATTATTTGCGACGGTGTTGCGTTGTGTTTTTCGGCAAGTTCTTTGATAAGCGGAATATTAAGTGCTTCTCCGCGCATTAGCGGTGACCAAGCTTCCACCAATATCCCCTCTTTTTTGCAGTACTCTTGAAGCTCGAATTGCCTAAACTCCGGATGAAGTTCCACTTGATTGACCATCGGCATGATGCGCGCGAACCTTTTTAACTCCTCGATATGATGCTCTTTGAAGTTGGATACCCCTATCGAACGGAGCTTGCCTTGGAAATATAGGTCCTCCATTGCCGTCCAAACTTCGCGGTTATTATTATGGGGCCAGTGTATAAGAAGCCCGTCGAGATAATCTACGCCAAGAGCCTCCATCGAAGCATTAATGCGATCAATGGTCTTTTGGTAGGTATTTACGTTGGTCCATAGCTTGGTGGTAATAAAAAGCTCCGAACGAGGCACGGGGCTTGCCTTGAGGGCAAGACCGATTTCCCCTTCGTTATCGTAAAAAACCGCTGTATCGATACGTCTGTATCCAACGGAAATCGCATCTAAAACTGCTTGCTTTGCATCGAATTCGCCGGTAATTTTATAGGTGCCGAACCCGAGCATGTCGTAACTCAAACCGTTTGAAAGTTTTGTGGAAATCATTTAATCCTCGCGTGCGCGTTTGAGCGCATATATATTTATTATATATAAATAAGAAAATACTGTCAATATTGAGTTTTAACTCCAAAAATTTGGAGTTAAAAAAAGCCCTCTCACGAGGGCTCTTTGTTCTTTTACTTTTAACGCTTGCCTTTTTCTTGTTTACGCTTATCGTTGATTATTTGCATTTCCTTTTCGGTAATAAGGGTGCAGTTGTTTTCTCTTGCCCAATCAACGCAACCTTGTAAAACGAGCTTTAGGAAAACGCGCGGAACTTTTACAAGGGTTTTGCAAGCTTCTTCCGAAAACTTGATTTTATCGTCCATGCGGTTGGCTGCATACATAACGCCACCAAGGTCCGCTTCTCTTGCTGCAGGAATCTTCTCGGGGATGGGGCGCTTGAACTTGGTATACCAGAAGTTGGTGCTATCTCTATAGCCGTAGTCAACGGGAACGCGCGGGAACTCGCTTGCCTTTACGCCGTTGATGATGGAGTTATAATAACGCTCCTTCATTAAGATTTTATCCACTTTGAGAATAAAGTGACAGCCGAACTTGGAGGTGATGCCGTTAAAGTCTTTGTACGGTGGCTCTACTCCCTCGAGTTGACCTATACGTGCTTTATCTTCATAACCCTTTTCAAGGCTATCGTCCCAAGTGCACTCGAATACTTGGTAGCTCTCTGCTACTACCTTGGGGCGAGCTCCATCTTCGGTTGATGCAATACCGTCCTCAAGAGTGAAAAGACACTTTTCCATCTTTTCTTTGCTGGTCTCGCCGGGGAAGCCTAAACGAACGACCTCTTTAAAATTCTTACGGCTATCTGTTATAAAGTTGATAGCGCACTTACCGGTACGTAAGATGTTTTGCGCGGTATTGGAGGAATTGCGACACTCTAAAAGCATTGCGTAATAATCCTTGCCGGCAATATAATACGGGAAGCACAAGGAGTATGCGCCAAGCGAGGTCGAACCATCTTCCGCAAGGGTGGATAGCAGTACCGTGGGCATGGGGTAAAACGCTGAAGTTTGGTAAAAGTTATCTACTATTCTTAAGTCTTTAAAACTGCTCATAATATTTTCCCTCTCATATTAGTTTTGTACAAAATAGGCTCCCGAAACGGAGCCTATGGTTGCTTATTTACTATTGTTTATAACTTTGCACGGGATAAACCCAAACTCGAACCCAAGGGGCTTGCACCATTTTTCGAGATCCGCCAAGGTGGTATTTGATGCTTGCTCTACGGTGAGGTTTTCGTTAAGCATTTCGCCGTCTTGAGCGACCAACTCAACGGGCATTACCAAGTTGCATTTGTTAAGAGCTTCCTTGACGAGATCGTGGCCGTTTACGATATATAAGCTCTCGTCGCACTTGACAACCTTAACGCCTTCACCGCCGATTTCAAGCCCTGTTGGGAACAACGACGTCGGTGCGGAAAGCATCTTTTTGGTGCCCTTTTCTTGGAACTCTTTGAGGGCTTCGACAATGATGTTTACCTCTTGTCTGATGCTTGTCAAAGAGGTATCGAGTACCAAATCGTAGTTGCGATAATCGATCATGTCGACGTGGTATAACCTCTTGTAACGATCGGCTTCAACCTTGCGACGGTTGATAAGACCGCGCATGGCATCGTCCTTGCAAGTATACTTTTCGGCGGCGTCTACACGGTGCGCAAATACTCTTTCCGCGGCGATTTCGGGGGATACCAACAGGTGAATTTTGAAGGTATCCTTTACAAAGTGCCACGCCATGCGAGAGTCGAATACTACGTCTTCGCCACGCTTCATTTCGCCGTACTCTACCAACTTGCCGTCGATAATATCATCGTACTTATGGTCCTTGTTGCAAAGCTCGTTGAGTTCAAGCGTGCTTATACCAAGCTCTTTTGCATATTCGCGTTGTATTTTGCCGGTGTGGAATACTTCGTATCCGTACTCATCGCGGAGTATACGGCATATTTCCGTTTTACCGCTACCAAGTTGTCCGTTGATCGTTATAAACATAGACGCCTCTTATGCTTCGGTGTTTGCTTCGGGTTGGGTTGCTACTTCGGCTTCAGCTTGGGCTTCGCCTTCACCTACAAGTTTGGTGTCGTCCAAATCTTCGTGCGGGATTACCGCTGCGGATACGATCTTGCCTTCGCCCTTAAGTCTCATGACTCTTACGCCCTTGGTTGCACGACCGATCTTGGATATTTCGTCTACGCGGATGCGGATCATTATACCGGTATCGGCAATTATAATCATATCGTTATCATCTTCGGGATCAACTATCTTCATGTTGACAACGTTGCCGGTGTTCTCGTCAAAGTTACCTGCCTTGATACCTTTACCCGCTCTGCCTTGTACGCGGTACTCTTCGATTGAGGTACGCTTGCCAAAGCCCTTTTCGGTAATGGTAACGACTTCAACGCCGTCGTGACGGATGATTTCCATATCGACAACAACTTCACCTTCATCAAGAGCTATCGACTTAACACCCATCGAACCACGACCGGTCTTGCGTACGTCTTTTTCGCTAAAGCGGATACACTTGCCGGAGGTGCATGCCATCAAGATTTCGTTTTCGCCGGTGGTGATATCTGCCGAAAGCATCTCGTCACCATCGGTTAAGGTGATAGCTATCTTACCGTTTACACGGATCTTTTCGAACTCGTTAAGGGCGGTCTTTTTGATAAGTCCTTGCTTGGTTGCCATTACAAGATAGCCTTCCGAGTAGTCCTTTACCGAGAGGTATGCGGTAATCTTCTCGTCCGCGGAAAGCGGTAAAAGGTTAACCATAGCGCGTCCTTTGGTAGCCCTTGCGGCCTCGGGGACTTCATAAGCCTTTAAGCAATATACTCTACCGATGTTACTGAAGAACAATAAATCGTCGTGGCTGTGACATACGAACATCTTGGTAACGAAGTCTTCATCCTTTGCCTTGTGAGCGGTTATACCTACGCCACCGCGGTTTTGAGCTTTGTACTCCTTAACGCCAAGACGCTTGATGTAGCCTTGGTGGGTGGTGGTGATAACAACGTCCTCTTTGGGGATAAGATCGCCAACGTTAATTTCGCCAAGATCGTAGCTTAATTCGCTTCTTCTTGCTTCGCCGTATTTTTCCTTAATCTCGTTAAGCTCGGTCTTGATGATTTCTCTAACTCTTTCGGGACGAGCGAGGATGTCGTTGTAGTCTGCGATAGCGTTTTCGATTTCTTGGAGTTCGTCTCTGATCTTCTCAACTTCCAACGCGTTAAGACGAGCAAGTTTCATATCGAGGATGGCGTTAGCTTGCTTTTCGGAAAGGAGGAAGCTTTCCATTAAACGCGCACGTGCTTCGGGGGTGTCTTTAGAGGTGCGGATGATGGAGATAACTTCGTCGATGTTAGCAAGTGCTATAACCAAACCTTGTAACAAGTGAGCGCGCTCGTTAGCCTTGTTCAAGAGGTATTGGGTACGTCTTACGATAACCTCGTTTTGGTGTTTTACGTAAGCCTCGAGGATTTCCTTGAGGTTCATAATCTTCGGGGTGCCGTCATCGAGAGCAAGGAAGGTGATACCTGTGGAAACTTGGAGGTTGGTTTGCTTGAATAAGGAGTTAAGTACTACTTGGGGAGAGGCATCTCTCTTGAGTACGATAACGATACGCATACCGAAACGGTCGGACTCGTCGCGAACGTCTGCGATACCTTCGAGTTTTTTATCCTTAACTTGGTCGGCGATGGACTTAATAAGTACCGATTTATTAACTTGGTAGGGAATTTCGGTTACGATAATGCAGTTTTTGCCGTTGATTTCTTCGATGTCGCAACGGGAGCGCATAACAACGCCACCCTTACCGGTGCGATAGGCTTGTTTAACGGCTGCTCTGCCGAGGATAAGACCGCCGGTAGGATAATCGGGCGCGGGGATGTGCTCGATAAGCTCGTCGACGGTAATATCGGGGTTGTCGAGGAGAGCTACGGTACCATCGATAACTTCACCGAGGTTGTGGGGAGGTATAGAGGTTGCCATACCTACTGCAATACCTTCAGCACCGTTAACGAGTAGGTTCGGAAACCTTGCCGGTAAAACGGTAGGTTGCATCAAGGTATCGTCGAAGTTGGGTACGAAGTCTACGGTATCCTTTTCGAGGTCGCGGAGGAGTTCCCCTGCTATCTTAGAAAGTCTTGCTTCGGTGTAACGTTGAGCAGCAGCGGGGTGACCGTCTACCGAACCGAAGTTACCGTGTCCGTCAACGAGGGGGCAACGGATGGAGAAGTCTTGTGCAAGTCTTACAAGAGCATCGTATACCGAGCTGTCGCCGTGAGGGTGATACTTACCTAAAACTTCACCAACGATACGAGCGCACTTCTTGTGGGGCTTGTCGTAGGTGTTGCCAAGGTCGTTCATGGCGAACAAAATTCTGCGGTGAACGGGCTTAAGACCGTCACGTACGTCCGGTATCGCACGGCTTACGTTAACAGCCATTGCGTATGCGATAAAGGACTTGCTCATTTCCTCCATAATAGGAGTGGGAACTATCTTTGTTTTGGATAAAATCTCTTTAATTTTACCTAAATCTAATCTGGATTTACTGCTTGCCATATTATACGTCCAACTCCTTTACAAGTTTTGCATTTTGCTCGATAAACGCTCTGCGGAGTTCCGGTACTTCACCCATCAATAGGCTGAAGATTTGATCCGCCGCCTCGGCGTCGTCTACCGTTACTTGAAGTAAAGTACGGGTTTCGGGATCCATAGTGGTTTCGTAAAGCTGAACGGCGTTCATTTCACCAAGACCTTTGTAACGTTGTAACTCGTACTTGCCGTTGACGGTTTCTTGGTACTCCTTAAGCTCTACGTCGGAGTAAAGATATTTTTCTTCCTTATTCTTGGTAACTTTATAGAGCGGAGGAAGCGCAATATATACGTGTCCTTGCTCTACGAGCGGACGCATAAAGCGGAAGAAGAACGTTAAAAGTAGTATACGTATATGGCTACCGTCGACGTCAGCATCCGTCATGCAGATGATACGATCGTAACGGCGCTTGGTGATATCGAAATCTTCTTTATATCCGCATCCGAACGCTTTAATCATGGCCTTAATTTCTTCGTTGTCCAAAATGCGGTGGAGTCTTGCCTTTTCGACGTTAAGTATCTTACCACGGAGGGGAAGAATTGCTTGGATTTGTCTATCACGACCACTGATAGCGGTACCGCCTGCCGAGTCACCCTCTACAAGGAAGATTTCGCAGTTTTCGGGGGTGGTGTCGGAGCAGTCTGCAAGTTTGCCGGGGAGGCTCATGCTATCCATCGCGCCTTTACGGAAGCTCTCACGTGCTTTACGAGCAGCTTCTCTGGCTCTTTGAGCGGTAATAGACTTATTGATTAACTCCTTTGCGATCTTGGGGTTTTCCTCAAGATATTCGGCGAGTTTAGCCGTCAAAACACGTCCGACAACGGTACGCATTTCCGCATTACCGAGCTTGGTCTTGGTTTGTCCTTCGAATTGAGGCTCGGGGAGTTTTACCGATACTACGCATACGATACCTTCACGGCAGTCGTCGCCGGAAAGCTTCTCGTTCTCTTTAAGAGTCTTGGAAGATTGACCGTACTCGTTAAGAACTTTGGTTAAGCTGTTCTTGAAGCCGTCGATATGCATACCGCCTTCTTCGGTATTGATGTTATTGGCGTATGCAAATATCTTCTCGTCGTAGCTGGTGTTGTATTGCATTGCGATTTCAACGATGTTATCGCCCACCTGCTCCTCGATATAGAAGGTCTCAGGGAATAACGTTTCTCTGCCGGTATTAAGCTCGTCAACAAAGTGACGGATACCGCCTTCGTAACAGAAATCTTCTCTGCGTTCTTGACCCTCACGCTTGTCCTCGATGCTGATCTTAAGACCTTTGTTGAGGTAAGCAAGCTCGCGGAGTCTTACGCGCATAATATCGTATTGGAATATGATGGAGTCGAATATCTCGTCATCAGGGAAGAAGGTAACTTGCGTACCGGTCTCGGTGGTTTCGCCTACTACTTGCAAGTCGCGTTGCGGAACTCCGCGGTTGAATACTTGCTTGTGGATTTTACCGTTTTGGTAAACTACAACCTCGAGCCACTCGGAAAGTGCGTTAACGCACGATACGCCTACGCCGTGAAGTCCGCCACTGATTTTGTATCCGCCACCGCCGAACTTACCGCCCGCGTGTAGCTTTGTTAAAACGACTTCAACCGCCGATTTGCCTTCTTTAGGTATAATTCCCGTAGGGATACCTCTTCCGTTATCTCTGACGCGCACGGAGCCGTCAGGCATAATGGTAACGTCGATTTGGGTACAGTAACCGGCAAGAGCTTCGTCGATAGAGTTGTCGACTACCTCGGTTACCAAGTGGTGTAGACCTTTTATGTCGGTCGTACCGATGTACATACCCGGTCTTTTACGTACGGGTTCAAGTCCTTCAAGAACCTGAATATCACCTGAACCGTAGCTGTGATCTAATTTTTCGGCCATGTTATCACTCCTGATAAAAATTTTTGCATAGCAATTATAACATTTTTTTATATATATGTATAGTATATTTTAGTAATTTGTATATATAAATTTACACGCGCGACCACGCGAAGGCGCATATGCGTGCGTGTATTGCGCGCAAGCGAGCGCGAAAATCATAATTTATTTGAGAGTTTTTCCAGAGCTGTTTGAGGTAAAATCGATTAAATTTTGAGCATTTTAGCGCGAAAACAAATAAAAACACGCCGTTAGGCGTGCTTTTAGAGCGTTGTTTAGTTGGGGTTTTGGTCGGATTTTATTAGATTAATGGATTTCACGCAAGTTTGAGGTGATTTCGACCTCTTTAATTATACCGCCCTCGCGCAAAATACTAAAGAATTCCCTCTCGATATCAGTACCTACGAGCATACGGGTAAAGCAAATGGAGGTTATTCCGCCGTAACTTACCACGCCGATGTTGTTAGGAACCTTTTTGGAAAGGTTTACGTTAAAGCCAAAACGCCTTACGTGCTTGCCTACGCACTCCGGCAATTCCACCACTCCTACGTTACTGATTATGAGCGTTTGCTTGGTCTTGGTTGTGCCGAGCTTGCCTATCTTTGTGCCCAGCTCCTTGAGGAATACCGGTACGTACTTTAAAAATTTGTTGGTTGCCATCAACGCACTGACCGAAATCTTTTGACGCAGTTCTTCTTTATCCTTAAGTCCATCGATAAGGTTTTGCTTGCATACCTTAACGTAGGCTTCAAGGGTCGGCTCCACCTTGGATGCATTAACGTAACACTTGGTAAGCGTTGTAAAGTTGCGCACCGTCTGCGAAGGGAAAAATCTACGTAAGTTTATCGGTATCATCGCCACGAGTTCGGCGTTTTCGGTATCCTTAACATGTGTTTTGGCTATCGCAAGTAGCGCCACACCGGCAATAAGCGCGGTTACGGTACAGTCCAAACTTTTGGCAAGAGCCTTAAGCTCATCCGTCTTAACGTAGCCTTGTATAAGTCCGTAGCCCGGCGTTTTGAAGCGCTTTCCTTTGATGCCGAAACAGTTGCGCCCAGCCATCTTACCAACCACGCCACCGAACATATCGAAGCCGGAGCCGTACTTTTTAATACTGTCTTCAAGCTCGTACTCGGGTACTTGCTCTTCCACGATTTTTATATTACCGTGTTCGGTTAAATCCTCACCGCACTCGTATAAATAGCGGTATATGAGCGCCTTCAAAAACTCCATCGCTCCCGTGCCGTCGCACAAGCCGTGGAAGAAGTCGACGGATATACGTTTTTTATAGTATTGCACGCGGAATAGGAAGCGTTTGTTGATCTGTTGATTTATGCGATAAAGCAAAAGCCCGTCATCCGGAAAAGCTACAGGTGAATTTTCGTTAGCGTCGAAATAGTAGCGAAAAAATCCTCTGCGTAGCATAACGGCAAAGGTAGGAAACCTCGGCATTATATCTTTGAGCGCGGTCGTCAAGTTCTCGCCGTCGACGTAGTTACGCATTTCAACGGACATGCGGAAGATCGACATTGTGGTATGAGTACTGCTCATCGGATATATATCGGACGAGTAGTCGAGCTTATACCATTTTGCGCTTGGGACGAAGGGGTGTTTCATAGGAATATTATACTTTATTGTCGCATATTAGTCAATGAGAATAAGTCGGAGGAATTATGGATAACGTAATCGTAAATCACGAATTGCACTATACCGCAGAGGGCATATCTTTAAAGGGCGTAAAGGAGGTCGGGGAGTTTTCGGAAAGAGAAGCATATTTGACCTTACACGCCAACTCGCTTAAAATAAGGGGCAGTAACCTTAAGGTCAAAGAAGTAGACCTCGATAAAGGAATCGTCAAAATTACGGGCAGTTTAGTCCTTGTAGAGTATGGTAAAAGCGGTAGCGGTGAAAGCTTAATTAAAAAGTTATTCAAATGATACGAGAGGTATTACCGCAACTAACGGCGCTTGTCGTATACGGTGTGGGTGGCGCGATAGCGCCCACCCTATTTACCGCTTTGGATAGATGGAACACCGCCAAATCGTTACGATATTTGCTTGGTTTTTCGGTCGGTATACTTTGGGGATTTATATTTATTTTGATAACGGAAATCGCATTTAACAGCGTTGGTAGTTTTTACGGGTTTGCGGTATATGCGGTATCCACCGCGTTATTTACGGTTGCCGAAAATTACGAAAGACCGATTATGGAGCCTCGTCCTAAAAAGGCTAAAAAAGTTAAAAATAGCGTAGCTAAAAAGCCTCTGAATTCCACTATAAAAAATAAAAAAGCACTCGGCTTAAAGACTAAAAACCGAGCGCCTAAATTTGGTAATTTTGCTATTTTGAAGTGGATCCGAAACCGCCGTTTCGCACCGAAGTTACCTCGTCGTCATAGGTGATGCCATACTCGCTAAAGATGCCTTGAGCAAAAGCTTCGCCCCCTTTGACGGTGAGGGTTTTGCCCTCTTTGGAGTCGTTGGTGATTTTGATTTGAATATGTCCTTGGTTGTCGGAGTAGTAGTAATCGGAGTCGATTATACCAACGGTATTATTAAGTTGTACGCGGTACTTGAAGCCCAATCCGGAGCGAGGATAGATTTTTAAAACCCACCCTTCTTCCATTTGAGCGCGGATAGCGGTTGCTATTTTTATGCTTTCACCGGGAGCAAGGGTAAAGTCCACGGGAGCATAGAAGTCGTAACCGGCAGAACCTGCCGTTGCGCGCTTTGGTAACTTAACGGTATCGTAAATTGTTGCAGTTGTTACTTCGGTATTTAAGCCGAAGTCCTTTTCAAACTGATTAAGCGATACCTTTTCGAATTTAGCGATTCTACGCATTTTGAAGTTTCCTTTCAATAAGGTCACGACTGAAGGCAAGACGTCTTAAAGATTCTTCCTTACCAAGTATGCCCGCCATTTCGGTAGCACCACCGGGGGTAACCGCAGCACCTGTAACGGCTACGCGAACGCTCCAAAGCATTTGACCTTTCTTCATGCCAAGTTCTTCCGCCTTTGCACCGAGGGCCTCGGAAAGAAGTTCTTCGTTAAACTCGTCCATAGCTTCGATGGCTTCGATTGCGCCCTTGACGGCAACAAGACCAACGCTTGCATCGGCTTTTAATTTCTTATGATAGTAAAGCTCCAAATCATACTCGCCGAACTCCTCGATAAACTTAACTTTGTCGAGAATATCTTGCATGATTTCTACACGGCTTTGGAGTAGAGCGTTCCACTTGTTGTAATCGTACTTGCCCGCGATAACCGACTTATCGTACCACGGCTTTGCAAGTTCTGCAAAACGCTCGGGACTTAACTCTTTGATGTACAAGGAGTTGAGCCATTTCATCTTTACTTCATCGAAGATAGAACCGCTCTTGTTGATACCGGCAACGTCAAACAACTCGGTAAGAGTATCGATATCCATCTTTTCTACTTCGCCTTTAGGCGACCAGCCGAGAAGCGCTATATAGTTTATGATTGCTTCGGGGAGATAACCTTTGGCAATAAAGTCCTCGAAGTTAGCATCGCCGTAGCGTTTACTCAACTTGCGTTGAGCGTCCTTCATAATGGGGGGAAGATGTATGTACTTCGGAGGTTCCCAACCAAAGCTCTTATACAAGAGGTTGTACTTCGGGGTGGAAGAAAGATACTCCATACCACGGGTAACGTGAGTAATGCCCATAAGATGGTCGTCTATAACGTTGGCAAAGTTATAGGTAGGCATGCCGTCTGACTTAAGCAAAACTTGGTCTTCCATATCGGCGCAATCGATTTCGATGGTACCGAATACAAGGTCCTCGTAAGAGGTCATACCGCTTGCGGGTACGTTTTGACGTATTACGTAAGGTTCGCCTGCCTTAAGCTTTGCTTCCACTTCCTCTTTGGTCAAGGAAAGACAATGTTTATCATACTTACGGTTGCCGTTTTCGTCGGTAAGGGATTCCAAACGTTCCTTATCGCAGAAGCAGTAGTATGCTCCGCCAAGCTCGACGAGCTTGTGTGCGTACTCGATATAGATGTTCTTACGTTCGCTTTGTACGTAAGGTCCTACCTCGCCACCGTGTACGGGCGACTCGTCGATTTTGAAGCCAACCGTTTCTAACGTGCGGTATACGAGATCAACAGCGCCTTCAACATAACGCTCTCTATCGGTATCTTCGATACGCAAAATAAATTCGCCCCCGTAGTGGCGGGCGAAAAGGTACGAGTAAAGTGCCGTCCTTAAGTTACCGATGTGCATAAAGCCCGTCGGACTGGGGGCAAATCTTGTTCTGACTTTCATATTACCTCTTATTTTTTGAGAGTTGCTATCAACTCGTAGATACGTTGTAAATCGTCTTTGTTGTAGTAATCGATGCAAATTCTACCCTTGGTATCGTTACCCATGAGCTTAACCTTGGTGGAGAAGATGCGCTTCATATCGTCTACGAACTCACGCATTTCGAGGGATAGACGGCTCTTTTCTTGCGCGCTCATCTTGCGAGGAGCTTTATCGGGGTTAAGGTAGTAACGTACTTTAACTTCAAGTTCTCTTACACTCATTTCGCCATCGGCTGCTTGGTATGCAAAGTCGATTTGGGTTTCTCTATCGGAAATCGGTATAAGGGCACGAGCATGACCTGCGCTCAATCTATCTTGACGTACTAAAGACTTAACTTCCTCTTCCAAAGTGAGTAGACGTACGGTGTTTGCAACGCTACTACGTGCTTTACCAAGACGTTGTGCAAGTTGCTCTTGAGTATAACCGTTGAGCTTCATAAGCTCTGCAACTGCTTCCGCTTCTTCGATTGCGTTAAGGTTTTCGCGTTGGAGGTTTTCGATAAGACTGATTTCTCTTATCATCCTCTCGTCGATTTGCTTAACCATTGCCGGTATGGTGTTGAGGCCAACCGCTTTTGCCGCACGATAACGACGTTCACCGGCAACGATCATGTATTTATCATCACGCTTTACAAGGATGATGGGGCTGATAACGCCTTGAACTCTAATAGAATCTTCGAGTTCTCTTTGTTGCCTTTCGCCAAAATACTTACGCGGTTGATTGGGGTTCGGCTCAATCTTATCGAGCTCGATTTGATATACCTTTTCGCCCTCGATAACCTCTGCGGGTGCTACCGGAAGAACTCTTTCGTCCTCGATGTTTGCAAGCAACGCGCTGAGACCCTTACCTATTCTTTTAGACATAGTACTACTCCTTTGCCCGTTATAACGGATTACTTATGATTTTTTTATTTTGTCTTGGGTATTCCGATGGTGTTTTACCCTCTTTTGTTATTATTACCAAACTGCGTTTTTGCTCCATTAGCTCGTAGTGGCGGGCTTCTTTTAGCGCTCCGTTGAGTTTAACGATAGCGTTGGAAGCCTTTTGGAGTTCCTCGTCCACCCTACCCTTGTATGCGTAGAGCGCGCCTCCTTTTTTGAGTAACGGCAACGCGTATTCAATAAGCTTATTGAGCTCGGTAACCGCACGCGCGGTAACGGCATCGTAACCTTCGCGCAAACCTTGCTTTCTGCCACACTCCTCCGCTCTCAAATTAAGTACTTCGATACCATCAAGATTCAGCCTTTTGATAAGACTTACGAGAAAAGTGGTCTTTTTTCCGTTGGATTCAATAAGAGTAACACCAAGGTCGGGACGGAAAATCTTTAAGACTACCGCAGGAAACCCCGCTCCGCTACCGATGTCGGCAAGCTTTGCACCTTCGGGAATATCGTTTACCGCACCAAGACTATCTATAAAATGCTTTACGATAATGCCTTGATCATCCGTTATCGCGGTAAGATTTACCTTTGCGTTGTACTCTTGAAGATATAACATATACTCCAAAAGTTTACTTGCTTGCTCCTCGTTGCACGTGTACCCGAGGTCGTTAAACTCTTTAATTATTTTTACAACCTGTTCCATCGCGCGCCCACGGTAAATAAAGTATTTTAATTATATCATTATATTTTATATAAGGCAAGTACAAATTGCGCGCATACGCGCACGAAATTAAAAACGGCCACCTTTTGGTAGCCGTCGTAACCTTTTTTATATTGGATTATGCTTCGGTAGATGCCTTCTTTTTCTTTTCCGGCTCCACTATCGGATGCTCTTTTAGGTACTCAACACGCTTGTCGTAAACCTTTTTGAGTATAAAAATTAGCGGAATACCGAGCGCAAACATTACTATTCCCCAAAATTGCGAGGGGGATAGGCCGGGTACAAAACTGCCTCTTGCGTCGTCGCGCCAGAACTCTATAATAAAGCGGAATACGCCGTACGCCATAAGATATATAGCTATGCCGTAGGGGTTGGGCTTCTTAAGATATATTACGAGAAGCACTGCAAATAACGCAAATAGGAATATCGCTTCGATTAAGTTGGTAGGCACTACTTTTTGATCCATGCCGACAAACTTGATGCCGATCCAGCTATCGGTCGGTACGCCGTAACAGCAACCTGCAAAGAAGCAACCTATTCTGCCAAAGCCGTGGCCGAGTATGATACCGAGAGGAACGGAAGTACAAATATCGATAAGCTTGCTTTGATACTTGTTGCGGAAGATAAAGCATAGCGCCAAAAATAATACCGCGCCACCGATCAAACCACCTATAAAGGTAAGTCCTGCTCCGAATAGGTCGAAGCCCTTGGACGGATCTTCAAGATATGTGTATACCGCTTGGAAAAGAGCTGCAAATACAAACCCCAATCCGCAAGCAAGTACGCCGTTGACGGTAATAAAATCGGTATAACGGCTCTCCAATTTATCGCGCTTTGCGAGCATCCAGAAAACAATAAAACAAGCAAGCACGCCCACTCCGACGCAGATACCGTATAAAGATATAAATCCACCTATTTTATAAGGATACATAATTATCTCCTTTGCGCTTTACTATATTATAACACAGCCGTCAAGCTATACTTGGATTTTGCGTAAGTGTAGTATTAAAACGTTTACGTCCGCAGGTGTGACGCCCGATATCCTCGCCGCTTGAGCAAGAGTCATTGGGCGATGATCGTTGAGCTTTTGCCTTGCTTCCAGCCTTAATCCCTCTACCGATAAATAATCGATATCTGCGGGGAGTCGTTTTTCCTCCATGCGACGGGCTTCCTTTATAGCTTGCTCTTCCTTCTTAAGATACCCTTCGTACTTAAGCTCTACCGCTACGTAACTTATCGCCTCCGGCGAGAAGTCGTTGAAGCTACTATCTATTGCCAAAAGGGTGTGCTTATCCGCACGACCGCGCTTTAAAACTTCCTCGGCGGAAATACTGCCTTGAGGTAAACTTTCACCAATTTTATCAAAGGCGTCTTTGACTTCTTCCGCTTTGTAGCGCTTTTTGAGGTTTGCGCGGATTTCCTCTATTTGGGATACCTTTTCTTGATATTTGGTATATCTATCTTCCTTTACCAAGCCAAGCTCTCTACCCTTTTCGGTTAGACGCATATCGGCGTTATCCTGCCTTAAATGCAGTCTGTACTCGGCGCGAGAGGTCATCATACGGTAAGGTTCTTCGGTGCCTTTGGTGACAAGGTCGTCGATCAAAACTCCTATGTGCGCTTCGTCCCTACGGAGTAGGAAAGGCTCCTTTCCGTCGATATAGCGCGATGCGTTTATACCTGCGATAAGGCCTTGTGCCGCCGCTTCTTCATATCCGCTGGAGCCGTTGATTTGACCTGCGGAATAAAGTCCTTTTATCCTCTTTATACCAAGCGCTGCGTTTAACTCCAAGGGGTTAATGCAGTCGTACTCGATAGCGTAGCCATAGCGGGTTATAACGGCGTTTTCAAGACCTACGACGGAGTGTACCATCTTCTCTTGAATATCGTAAGGCAACGAGGTCGATAGTCCTTGTGCGTACATTTCGTCGGTATCGGCGCCTTCGGGCTCAATAAAAATTTGGTGGCGCTCCTTGTCCGCAAAGCGTACTACCTTGGTTTCAATAGAGGGGCAATATCTCGGTCCCGTGCCGGTTATTTGTCCGTTATACATGGGGGCTTTGTCGAGATTTGATAGGATTATGTCGTGCGTATCCTTGTTTGTGTACGTTAGGTAACATACTTTGTCGTTACGGATACCGTCCTCGGTGAGCATGGAGAAGGTTGGTAAGCCTTCGTCGCCCTTTTGTATCTCCATTTTATCGTAATCAATGCTTGAAGATAGTAGTCTTGGCGGTGTTCCCGTCTTGAAACGACGTATATCCAGCCCTAAAGCGATAAGATTGTCGGTTAGACTTTCGCTACGCATAAAGCCCGCAGGGCCCGTTGCGCGTGAATAATTGCCCGTTATAATGCGACTGTTAAGATATACACCCATCGCAAGTACTACGGCCTTGCAAAGATACTCCTCGCCCATCGCGTTTTTTACGCCCTTTACCTCGCCGTTTTCGGTTAACACTTCCACCACGTCGCCCTCAACCATGGTCAGGTTGGGAGTGGTTTCCATACGCTCCTTCATTAGGCGATGATAAAGATTTTTATCTACTTGTGCGCGTAAACTATGCACCGCAGGTCCGTTGCCAAGGTTAAGCATACGTGTTTGCAAGGTAGCTTTGTCGGCTATCTCGCCCATAATGCCACCAAGAGCGTCTACCTCTTTTACAAGGTGCCCTTTTGCCGTTCCGCCAATATTGGGGTTACACGCCATAAAGGCTACCGCTTCAAGCGACAACGATACGAGCAAGGTGCTTTTTCCCGTAACGGCAAGCGCGTGGGCTGCTTCAACGCCCGCGTGTCCCGCTCCTATTACTATTGCATCGTACCTTTTTGTCATACTATTTTCCTACGCAGAATTTAGAAAAGATTTCTTCTACAACGTTTTCCGCAACGTCCTCTCCGGTAAGAGATGCCAGTGCCGAATATGCCGTCTTTACATCCACTACTACACAGTCGAGAGTGGCGTTTATATTTAAACCGTCGATTGCAGAGTTAACTGCTTCAAGCGCTTCGCCAACGGCAAAAATTTGCCTCTCGCGCGTGAGCGCGGGCGCTTGTAACCTCTTATTAAGATCAAGCGACTCCGATATAAGAGCTACCAATTTATCAACGTTTTTACCGCTCTTTGCCTCTGTGATAATATCGCACTCGCGAGGATACTTCGCAATATCGCCCTTGTTTGCAACTCTGATGATTTTCTTATTTTTGAAGGATGCGTATAAGTCCTTTTCCTCTTGACTTTCTTCTTCCGACGTATCGCTTACAAAAAGTACGAGGTCGGCTCCTTCTATTGCGCGCGTAGCACGCTCGATACCTATCTTTTCAACCGGATCGTCGCTATCCCTTATGCCTGCGGTGTCAAGTACCTCTACGTTAACGCCGTCAAGCATAAAGCTACCTGCTAAAACGTCGCGAGTCGTGCCTGCTATATCGGTAACAATGGCGCGCTCGTCCTTTAGAATAGCGTTCATTAAGGATGATTTACCAACGTTTGTAAGACCTGCAAGCGCAATAGATACTCCTTCGCGTGCAACGGTTGCGCTTTTGGAGGTTTCATAAAGGTTCTTAAGCTCGGTTTTCGCGTTATTTAGGAGTGCCAAAGTTGGCGATATGGTATCCTCAAGTAGTTCTTCGGGATAATCCAAAGCTACTTCAATATTCGCCGATGCGGTTAAAAGCATGGTTTTGATTTGCTCTATTCCCTTGCTTACTTCACCCTTCATAAGGCGGTAGGCTTGGTTAACTTCCGCTTCGCTTTGCGCGTTGATCATATCTGCAAGACCTTCAGCCTCGGCAAGATTAAGTTTACCGTTAAGGTACGCCCTTTTTGTAAATTCCCCGGGCGCCGCGGGACGCGCACCCAACGCAACAAGCTCCCTTATAACACCTTGTACTATAATCTTTCCGCCGTGAGTGTGCAGTTCGACTATATCTTCTCCGGTATATGATTTAGGCGCTTTGCAATACATGCAAAACGCCCTGTCGTTAAAGTTTTTGGTCGTAATACGACCAAGATACATTTTATTGGGCTCGACGCTTTCAAATCCTTGCGCATCAAATACTTTACGCACAATTTCAAGCGCTCTTTCGCCCGACATCCTAACTATACCTATCGCACCCTTTTCAACTTGAGGGGTTGCAGTAGCTACTATGGTATCTTTCATGTTTAGAAAGGCTTTTTGGAGGGTGCGCCGTAGCTCTTGGTCTTTGCAATACCTTTACGGCGGAATTGCGCGCTGGTTCCGTAAGTCATAACGGATTCTTCTTGAGCCTTGTTTTGAGGCTTTCTTTCGCGCTTAACTTCCTCTTTGGGCAATATTACAACGTGACGGAATCTGCCCTCACCTTCGGACTCGGTTCTTACGAAACGGTCGTTTTGAAGGGTGGTATGAATAACTCTTCTTTCAAAGGGGTTCATGGGCTCGAGCTCAACGCGACGGCCGAACTTGTGGCACTTGTGCGCAAGACGCTCGGCAAGCCTCGAAAGAGTTTCCTTACGACGACCACGATAGTTCTCGGCGTCTAACGATACTCTCACAAAATCCTTGCGTTCGCTGTTGGCAATCCATAAGGTAATATATTGTATAGCGTCCAAAACCTCTCCACGATATCCGATTGCAGAGCTTGCGCCTTTACCGGTTATATTGACGTTTATTTCGCTACCTTCTCTTTTAACTTCGGCTTCGCAATCGAGGCCCATTTGGATAATAAGTTCGTTTATAAAGTTTCTTACACGCTCCTCTGCGGCAATAAACTCTTCCTCGGTTATCTCTCCCTCTGCGGACTCGATAACTTCGGGCTCAACTACGGGGGTGGGCTTAACGGTTAATACCACTTGTGCTTTGGTAAAAAATCCGCCCTTCGCCTTAACATCTACTTCAACGTCGTCGCGAGTAAGGTTAAGCTCGGCTAAACCCTTTTCGATGGCTTCCTCAACGGAAGATCCCTCGTAGGTATAGGTCAAATTTTCCATATATACTCCTTGATTATTTCTTTTTAACGGTCGTCGACATTAAACGGTCGCGTTCGATGGCGTCTTGCTTCTTTTGGACGGCGTTCCAGGTTACGTTGAATATCAGCGAGAATAAGCTCGATACGAACATGTAAAGGGAAAATGCTGTGCTATAGAAGAGCGAGAATACACCCATCATTAAAGGCATGATGTATTGCATGGTCTTCATTTGAGATTGTTGCATTTTGGCTTGTTCTTCCGTTTGTCCGGCAACTTGAGGTTGTTCCGGCGGTTTGACGAGCTTGGAGCTTAAAATGCTCAATACCATTACGAGTACGGGTAAAATCAAGTAACCGTTCCAAGCGCCCTTGCCTTTGTCGTTAAAGTTATACTCGTCGATAATAGGTTGCATTACCTTGTTGTAGGTAGTTTCGTCTATTTCACTAATGCCGAGTTTGCCCATACCGGTGCCAGCGTAAGTAGATGCATCGGGGATGGGGTTCTTCCACGTATCGGGCATAAAGATATTATCGGTAAGTAAAAATCTTTCGAGCTCGTAGCTATCAATAACTGCAGTTTCGGCAGCTTCGGTTGCAGCCGTAGCTGCTTCTTGAGCGCTTTTTCCGTCGTTGATACCTTGATCGTACGAAGTCGCATAAGTGGTTTCGTAAACGTTTTGAAGGTTATCGAAAACTACCGAGTTATGGTACTTAACGGAACTGTTAAATCCCGAGAAAACTACCATAAATACTACGAGGGTAACGATAGTCGGTAAGCATGCTTTAAAGGTCGAATATTTATACTTCGAATAAACCTCTCTTTGCTTGAGCATCAATTGGTTACGATCGTTGGCGTAAAGCTTGTTGATCTTATCGAGCTCGGGCTTCATAATCTCCATTTTGCGAGCGTTGCTTCTTGCAAGGAGTTTTTGCCAAATATCGAGAGGTGAGGTGATTAACTTTAAGATAAGGGTAAATAGAATAACGGTTACACCGAACGCTCCTATAACGGAGCCGTCGATACCCCAAGACGAAACCCATTTATATAATACGTTATAAACGAATTTGCCTACGAGGTTAAGTTCGGTAGCGAGGCTCATAAAGTCCATTTTGCCGCTCCTTTAATGTTTTCTCTGACGGGGTCGAATCCACCCCTGCGGAAGGGATTACAACGTAAAATCCTACGCGCACCCATAAAGCATCCGCGTATGACTCCGTATTTCATAATTGCATCGAGCGTGTACATCGAGCAGGTAGGCGTATAGATACAGCTCCTCCCGACAAGAGGGCTTAATACCTTTTTGTAACCTATAATCATCCATTTGCAAAGGGTCTTAAACATCTAAATGTCCCGCTTTATGCAAAAGTTGCTTTATGCTTTCGCCTATCTCGATAAAACTTGCGTTAACTATGCCCTCTTTGGCAATAACCACGTAATTATGGTTACCCTTTAGAGCGGGCATATACGTTGCAAAATTCTCGTAAATCCTTCTTTTAATTAAACTTCTCGTAACGCTTTTGCCTACCTTTTTGCTTATGCTGACGCCTACCTTGTTGCTACGAGCAGGTACGAAAGATAGTACCAAAATAGGTGAGCTCAAAGAGCTTCCTTTTTTATAAACGTAGCTAAAGCTTGCGTTCTTTTTAAGCCTGTAGGCGCTTTGCATTATGCGCTGAGCTTTGCTCTACCTTTTCTTCTACGACGAGAGAGAACTTTTCTGCCGTTCTTGGTGCTCATTCTTTGACGGAAACCGTGTACTTTGCTTCTTTGACGTTTTTTGGGTTGGTAAGTTCTTTTCATGACTATTTTCTCCTATTCGGTTATTATCTATTTGCGCGCTTTTATTATATAAAATATAAAACAAGCTATTGCATTATAGCCTACAAAACCGGTACTGTCAAGCAAATTAAAAAGTTTTGTGCCGGTCGCGCCGTGAATAAAGTTAAAGATCCCGTCATACCCTTTTATGAAAAGACTAAACCACTTTATGCACCCATAAGTGTGGATAACTTTGTGGAAAACCCACCGCTTTTGTGGATAAACTCTGTCGAATTTGAGCGATATTGCACGAATTTAGTCGATTAGGGCGCCTTTATCCACCTAAAAACACAATTTAGGAGCTTGTAATGTTTTTGACGGTAAAAAGAAAAACTTTGTGGATAACCACCCTTGCGTTGTTGGTTTTATGCATTTTTACTTTATCGATAGGAAGTATATTAACTGCAAGTCCAATCAATAAAAAGGTGATAGTCATAGATGCCGGTCACGGCGGATCAGACGGCGGTGTTAGTGGCGTTAATAGCGGAGTTACGGAAGCCGAAATCAATCTTTTGGTTGCCTTTTCTCTCAAAAGTGAATTGGAGCAAAGCGGTTACAAAGTTGTTATGACAAGGGACAAAAAGAGCGTTCTCACAGGTGACGAAAAGGGTAAACTGACCGATATGCATAAAAGGCGCGATATTATTGACAGCGCTTGTCCTGATTTGGTTATAAGCATACATTGTAATAAGTTCCCTTCGCAAGATAGACGTGGCGCACAAGTGTTTTTTAACGGCGCTTCAAATAGTGGTATTTTGTTTGCAAAGGCTCTACAGCACTCGTTAAACGGACTTAATAAGGAGTACGTCGGTAGAGAGTTTTCCGCCCTCAAGGGGGACTATTTTATGCTCAATTGCTCCACCGCTCCATCCGCAATAGTGGAGTGTGGGTTTTTATCTAATCCAAGCGATGAAGAGCTACTTTTAAGTGCCGATTACCGAGTTGAAATTGCAAAAAAAATAACCCTCGGTATCGGGGCGTATTTTGCAGAATTGTACGTGTAGTTAATCTTTGTAATAACTATCGATCATCCCTCTCATACTCGAGTACTCATCGCCTGAAGCTATGATGTGGTCGATAAGCTTAATCGAAAGCGGTTTTAGTATTTTAACAAGCTCTTTGGTACTGTTTTTATCGGCAACCGAAGCGTTAGTTCCTCCGTGCGGGTGATTATGTCCTATGATAACGGCTTCAGCCTTGACGTTGAGCGCTTGAGTGGTTATTTCGCGGACGTTTAAAGTTGTTTCGAGGGAATTGCCGAGGTATATTACTTTAGTCGCCAAAACCCTGCCACGTCCGTTTAAAAAGACTATAAGCATCCTTTCCGACACACATTTGCCGATCTTCAAACTTACGTATTCGCCGGCTTCAGTGGGCGTTATAAGCGTTTTATTATCAAGTAATGCCATTTCTTGAGCATAGCTCAATATATCGTGATAAGTTGGGAAGGTTATCGCTGCAAGTTTAGGCATACCCTTTACGCTTAAAAGAGCTTGTTCGTCTGCAAATAAAACGTTTTCGAGCGATCCGAAATGCTTAAGTAATTCCCTTGCAATTGGAGAGGTGTCTTTGCGTGGCACGTAAGGGTATAACAAGAACTCCAATATCTCGTGCGGAGCAAGTCCCGCTATACCGCGTTCGCGTATTTTTAACTTCATACGTTCTCTTCTGCCTTCCGCCATAAAAAACCTCTTTAGAATTACTAAAAATAGGGTAACACATTTTTACCGATTAGTGTATAATAAATAAGAAAGAATTTATTTTTTTATAAGGACGTTACTATGAAAGTTGATTTCGACTCCGCTGTTAAAAGCCTACAAGACTTAATAAAAATTAACTCAGTTCAAACTGCTCCGGCACCTAACGCCCCCTTTGGAGAGGGCAACGTAAAGGCGTTAGAGTACTCGTTAAGGCTACTCGAAAGCTTTGGTTTTAAGACGGTTAACGGCAATAATTATTACGGCTACGGCGATATCGGCAATCCCGATTTACCCTTGTTTGGGATACTCGCTCACCTTGATGTGGTACCCGTAAGCACCACTTGGGAACACTATCCATTTGGCGGAGAAATCGAAGACGGATATCTTTACGGCCGTGGAGCACTTGATGATAAAGGTCCTTTTATCGCTTCTCTTTATGCTTGTGCCGAACTTTTAAACGAAGGTTATATTCCTAAAAAGAGAATAAGATTTATACTTGGTTGCAACGAGGAAAGCGGTTGGAAGTGTATGGACGAATACACCAAAAATGAAGAAATGCCTAAAGAAGGTTTTTCGCCGGACGCAGACTTCCCGGTAATCAACTGTGAAAAAGGCGTTGTATATCACCACGTAAAAATACCGGTTGGCAATGCCGTTTTAAACGTAAAATGTGGTGAGCGTGCAAACGTAGTACCCGATTTCGCAACTGCGACCATTATTAAAAACGACGAAGCTGTCGCACGCGCAAATAAAGTAGGTGGCGAAATTATAGATAATAACGACGGTACCATTACCATCAACACAAACGGAGTTTCAGCACACGGAAGCACCCCGAATAAAGGCGATAACGCACTAACTAAACTATTGTATTCAATAGCCCCTATTGATGAAGCGATAAAGGTTGCATACAACGCATTTATAAGTAATGATGGTAAGGGCTTAAATCTTAATATAGAGGATGAAAAGAGCGGTAAATTAACGTTAAATCTCGGCGTTGCTAAATTAGAAGATGGTATATTAGAGTTAATTATTGATATACGTTATCCAATATCCATAACGATGGATGATATAACCGAAATATTTAAAAATTACTTTATAAAGGTAAACGGAACGGTTACAAGAGGAGCATATCACCTACCATTATTCGTAGAGAAAGAGGATCCGTTGATAATTTCGCTACTCGGAGCATATAACGAAGTAACCGGCGAACAAGGTGAAGCAATAACCATAGGCGGAGGTACTTATGCAAGAGTATTACCCAAGGGAGTTGCCTTCGGACCGGTATTCCCAAACGGAGAAAGCAGAATTCATGGTGATGATGAACGCATAAATCTACAAGATATGCAAAAAACCATCAAAATCTACAAAGAAGCCATTAAGAGATTGTGCTTTTAGTTAAAAACAGCAATATTTGAGTAATATTTGTGTTCCACGTGGAACAGTTTTCTCTATAGGTTGGGCAAAACCTGATTTTTAGCACCCCTTTGGGGTGTTGATTTTTGGCCATTTTCGCGTGTTTTTAGGCATTTTTAGCCCGTTTTTAGCCATTTTCGAGGGGCTTAAAAAACTCCTCCCGAATTTTATTTCCAATTGTTCAACGCAAAAAATCGTGAAACAATCAATATATTGTGGTCAAAAACAAGGTTAGACACAAGACAAGTATGACGGACAGAAAGCTCTCACCGCCCCATATGTTCCACGTTGAACATTTTCATACCACCAAAATCCTTTGTAATAATGTGATCAATCGGTCACGTTCTCACCCTGCATCAGAGAGTAAATTTTAATCAATGTTTCACATGAAACAATCCAATAAATATGCTTATTTCAAATTATTATTGATACAAATGTTACGTTTTTATAAAGTTTAGGATAATATTACTATTAATTCTGTTAAAATCGGATCAATTTCACATAAAATATTACACTATTTAACATTAAACAATATTTATAATATTCATTTTTACATAATTGCAATTTGATATTTAATCTTATAACATATTTCCCAATAATTTTAATAAAAAACATCGTTGTAGTATTAGAAAATCACATTAAACCGGTTATTTAAATATATTTCCAATATAAAACCCATTGTTTCACATGGAACATTTGTTAATCTGTTGTGATTTTTTTGTTAGAATATTTGTTTAATATACAACCTGTAATGGAAATGATTATATTTTTTAAAAAAATCTTATTAGTTTATATTATTATGCCAATGTTTCACATGAAACAATCATTAATTTTTATATTTTTTGTGCAAAAATTCGATTTCATTATATAAAATTAGTTTGAAAATGTTAAAATTACATTATTTATCGTTAAACATAGCACAAAACCTATTGATTTTTATACTCCTGATTATCATTATGGCCATAATATAGATGTTTTTTATTATAAATATTAGTATTTTTTGATTGAATTTGTTTTTTTGTTATGTGTTTTACAGTAAACAACGCATATTTTATTGTTTTTTATAAAAAAATATATTTTTTCTGCCATAAAGTATATATTATTTAACTATATTTCTATTATTTTCTTAGTATATTTCATATTAAACACAATTTCCCTATAACATAGCAGTACATATTGTTCATTATTTAACAAATTTTACCAATTTTGATACAAAAAATCTAAAGATTTATAGTAACGAATCGATTTTTATGTTCAACGTACAAGTTTTTTTTACTTTTAAACTACTATATTATCTTTCAAATTGTTTTTTTTTCTTGCTCCGGTACTATATTTTATAGCTTTTAACTATTTGCCATCAGATAACTGTCTAACATTAAACATTTTTATTATAAATTTGAATATTATTGTTTAGTTATCAACAATTTAACTTGCTTTTTGTTGTATTTTTGCACGTAGAACGCCTAAATCACCTTATTTTTTGTTGATAAGTATACTTAATTGTGGATAAGTAGGGGTATTTGTCCACAATTATGCCATTTTAATTAAAAGAGAACCATAGTTCACCATTAAATTGAGTATTTTTATACTTTTGATGAATCTGTCATTTCATAAACGCTGTTTTTATAGTATTTCCTATTCTTGAGATAATTACTAACGTGTAAATTTAATTAACGTTTATTTATATCGTTACGTTAATGTTTTTACATATTCTATTATAAAGAGTGTTGTTTACCGGATTTCATCTTATACTTTTACCTATTTTCAGCAGCTTTTGTCCTATATATTTTAGTTGTTTTATTGATTTTTCCATCATATTTTGATGGTATTTTAATTATAAATTTACTCACTTTTCCATCCAAAACTACCTATCTCTTCTTTAGTTTTTTGTTTTATTTATTATTTAAAGTTAGTTAATAATCTTATTAATATTACACAATTTACCATATCCAATACTATTGACAATTTATCACTTCTATATTATAATCACAACATGCGAACAAATGTTCTATTATTTACAATAATTGGTTAGTTGGGAAGTGATAATTTTGAGCAATAGATGGTACTTTGTTATTGATATGAAATGCTTTTTCGCCTCTGTAGAGTGCGCTGAAAGAGGCTTAAATCCATTTACTACCCCTCTTGTGGTAGCAGACGTTTCGCGCGGTCAAAACGCCCTCTGCCTTGCCATATCGCCTAAAATGAAATCGCTCGGTATTTCTAACAGATGTAGGCTATCTGAAATACCCAAAAACGTTGATTATATTATTGCCAAACCGCGTATGAAATATTACATAAAATACGCTGCGGATATATATGATATTTATCTTGATTTTATATCTCCCGACGACATACACGTCTACTCGATTGACGAGGCTTTTTTAGACGTTACCGATTATCTTAAGCTATATAATCTTAAGCCTATTGAACTTGCAAAACGTATTATAAACCTTATTGCCGAACGCCTTAAAATCCCCTCAACCGTTGGCATTGGTACTAACTTATATCTTGCAAAAGTTGCCCTTGATATTACCGCTAAAAAGTCACCAGATCATATAGGACTTTTGACGGAGGAACTATTCAAAACAACTCTATGGCATCACCGTCCGCTTACCGATTTTTGGGGTATTGGTAAGGGTATATGTAACCGCTTAAAAAAGCTTTCGATATACAACATGGAAGATATTACTCTTACGCCGGAACATCTATTATATAAGGAGTTCGGCATAAATGCAGAGCTTATTATCGACCATGCTTACGGCAGAGAAAACTGTCGCATCGAGGACATCAAAAATTATAACGTAAAGTCACACTCAATAAGCAATATGCAAATTCTATTTGACGATTACACTTACGATAAAGCCCTAATAATAGTAAGCGAAATGGTACTTACTTTAACAGAGCGGTTACTAAAACATAATCTTATAACAAAAGGTATTTCTTTATATATAGGCTACTCAAACTCGAATTTTGGTAGCTCAAACGGCAGTATTAAGCTTCCTTACAGTACAAACTCATACAACGTAATAAACGAGCATGCCGAAAAACTTTATAATCGTATAGTAAATAAAAACCAACCGATAAGGCGGGTGGGAGTATTTTTTAACGATACGGTAGAGGAGTGTGCTACAGGGTACGATCTTTTTACCGACGTCGAGCGTTTAGAGCGCGAAAAGAGGGCGGAACTCGCCGTCATAAATATAAAGGACAAGTTTGGTAAAAACGCCGTTTTAAGGGGCGTAGACTTCATTGAAGGGGCTACGGCGATAGAGCGCAATAAACTTATAGGAGGGCACAACGGTGAATAGGCAACAACGAGCAAAGCAGTTTATGCCGTTTGACGCATTAAAGGGATTACAAGAGGAATTAAGAAGGCGTGAGGAGTTACATACTCACGTAGAAAAGGCGTTGCTATCTGAAGATATTATAAAGGAAATATCCGACGTTTTGATTAAGCTGGAAATAGGCAGTAAGGTACGCATAGTGTTTTATCGTAACGGAAAATACTACGAACTTAAAGGTGAGATTTTAAAAATTAATCCTACTTATAAATTTTTGACTACGGTATCTAAAAAGATATACTTTGACGACATCAAAGAGATAGAGATTTTGGAGCTTTAGTATATTTATTTTTTTTATTTAACGCAAATAAAAAAGCCCGTCTAACACTACGTTAAACGGGCCTATATTTTTTATGATTATTAACCTATCATACGTACCGGAAGTACCATGTAAAGGAACTTATCGCCCTCTTTGGGAACGATAATAGAGGGGGAGGTAGCACCGCTCAATTTGACGTCGATAAAGTCTTCCTTAATCTTGGAAAGAGCTTCGTATAAATACTTGCTGTTGAAGGCTATATCGAGGTCTTTACCTTCGGTTACGCAGGTAACGGTTTCGCGGATTTTACCGATTTCGGAAGCGGTATTGATTTCGATTACCGTGCCGGAAATGGAAAGTTTTAAGAAGTTTTGCTTCTTATTGCGAACAACGAGAGAAGCTCTGTCAAGACCGCTTACGAAGTTATCTTTATTTACGGTAACTTTAGTGGTAAAAGTTACGGGAATAAGCTTTTTGTAGTCGATAAAGTCGCCGTCGATAAGGCGGGTGGTGATAACGGTGTTGCCGAGATCGAACATAACGACGTTCTTTTGCATAGTGATCTTAACGGCTTTATCACCTTCTTCCAAAATTTTGGAGATTTCCGAAAGGGTTTTACCTGCAATAATTATTTTTGCGCTTTCTTTGGAAGAATCTATAACGTCGCATTTAGCGTAACCGAGTCTGTATCCGTCGAGCGCTACGCAAGTCAATTGCTCACCGCATAAATCCAAAAGGATACCCTTCAAAATAGGACGAGTGTCGTCTTGAGCTACGCAGTAAACGATGCTCTCAACAGCTTCTTTGAGGTCGCCTTCTTTAACGGTCATAAATACTTCGTCGCTAACCTTGCGGATTTCGGGATAAGTATCCTCTTCGAGGCATTGAATTTCGGTTTCGTTATCGCCGTATTTGATAACTAAAGTACTACCGCTCTTTTCCACTTCCACTTCGTTTAAGTGGGTAAGTTTTCTTACGAAATCGTTTATGAATTTGCCGTTTACTACAGCGTCGCCTTCGAGCTTAACGGTTGCCTTGATTTTGGTCTCGATAAAGAGCTCTAAATCGGTTGCAGTGAGCGTTACTGTATCGCCTAAAACGGAAATCTTAATACCTTCCAAAATGGGAATATTGGGTTTAGAGGAAAGTGCTTTACTTACGGTGCCGAGGGCATTGGATAACTCTTCGGTATTGCAGATAAATTTCATATATATCTCCTTATTATATAGAATAGGATTATTAATAATAATAAGCCGTGTTCATATGTTGATAACTCTCAAAAGAGGTTGATTTTATATGTTTTAGCGCTCGTTATGCTTATAAATCGCGCATCTTTGAAGTGGACAATTTGTTGATACTCGGGGGATGGTTATCCCCAACTTAAAAAGTTATCAACTTTAGTCCTTTAGCATTGCCTTGATATCTTCGACGGCACGCTTGACTTGAGGGTTTTCTTTGAGCTGTGCAGCAATCTTATCGCGCGCGTGAATAATGGTGGTGTGGTCCCTTCCGCCGAACAATTGACCTATTGAAACAAGGGGAATAGCTAACATATCGGTTATAAGATAAATGGCTATCATACGAGCTTCAGCGAGGTCTTTTGTCTTCTTTTTGCCGATGATATCGGCTTTGGTAATCTTGAAGTAATTGCAAGCTGCGTTTATGATGTCGCCGGAGTCTATTACGCCTTGTTGTTTAACTGTAGTATGTTGTATTGCTTCTTTAGCGGTTTCGAGGTCGGGGCAGGGGAGTCCGCGGAGTTTAGCGTAGAATACCACTCTTGAAAGGTTACCTTCGAGCTCACGGATGTTGCTGTCGCATTTTTCGGCAAGGTAGTAAACTACGTCGTCGTTAACCGCTATCTTTTCAAGAAGCATCTTCTTGCGGATGATAGCTATACGCATATCGAGGTTAGGTGCACCGATATCAGCAAGCAAACCGCCTTCGAAACGAGAACGTAATCTATCTTCAAGAGTAGCGATTTCCGCCGGAGGTCTATCGGAGGTAAGTACGATTTGCTTACCGTTTTGATAGAGGTCGTTGAAGATATGGAATACTACTTCTTGTAAGCCAACGCGTTTTTGTAAAAATTGTACGTCGTCTATCATTAAAACGTCTACGTTGCGGTACTTGGTACGGAAAGCTACTATCTTATTGGAAGAAATAGCGTCTACGTAGTCGTTAATGAGCTTTTCGGTAGGGGTATAGAGAACTTTAAGATCGGGGTGGTTATCGGCTATATAGTTACCGATGGAATGCAATAAGTGAGTCTTACCAAGACCGACTCCGCCGTAAAGGAATAGGGGGTTAAAGGCAAGATAGGTGTTATTGGATACCCCGGGGGATTGCGCTACGTTGATAGCTGCGTGATAAGCAAGGTTATTACTGTCGCCTACGACGAAGTTATCGAAAGTATAGCGTGCTATAAATTGCGACTTAACGTCGAGAGCAGGCTTCTCTTGAGTGATAGCGGAGTACTCTTTAATTTCGGACTCATAGAGGTTTTTTTCCTCCTCGATAATGACGGTAACGTCCGTTATCATCGAGCCGATACGGGTAAGCGCTTCCACAATAGCATCCTTATAAGATCTGTTTACGGTGATCTTATTATTGGACGAGGGTGCAAGAAGAATAAGGGTGTTATCCTTGACGCAAAGAGGGGTAAGGGAATCGATCCATACCGAGTAAGATACGGCGTTAACGCCTTTTATACCTATAACGCAAGAGCAAGCGTCTTTCCAAAGTTGTTTAATATCAATCATAGCTCTATTATATCACGCGCGCGAATAAAAAACAAGTCTATTTAAGAACTATAGTCTATATACTTTTAAGTCGCGTAGTTACAAAAATATAAAATAAAAAGATACCCATAAAACTTGATTTAGGGTATCTTAAATCGGTATTTTGGAATTCTAAAAAATAATATTATGGTTTATTGCTTTTATTGGTTTACAGTATGACGTTTTACTACGTTAGTTCGGTTTTATTTAGTTAACGTATCAATATCCACTTCTTCCAAAGCATCGTCGTTTACTATAAACGTTGGTCCGCCCTCGGTCATAGTAAAGTACTTACCTACCATTTCTTTAAGTTCTTCAGTTGGAATAGAAGCGTAGTACTTGCTCTTTTCAGCGGAGCTTGCATTGGCTTGAGCATCGTAATCACGAAGGATGGAAACAAGGTATAATTCCCTTATACCGCAGTGTTGGTCTACAAGATCAACGAAGGTAGGCGTTAGCATAAAGGTTACGACGTTTTCTAAAATAGCTTTACGCATAGCCGGTTTATGCCACATCCATAGCGAGCTTGCTTCGTAGGTGTAGTACTCGATTACTATATCGTTAGCAGATATATCTTTTAAAGCTTCTACAGCGGCTTCGCCGGGAGTAGGTATTGTTTTACCGGACCAACGGCAGGGGAGAGAGGTACTGCCGAGAATCATAAAATCATTATCCAGAGGGAAGAAGGTACCAAAGTAAGTATCTTCCAAGCAAATGCGGTCGGGGAGAAGATTGGTATCTATTTGGCCAACCGATGCAAGTTCGGTGAGTAGGAAGGTGCCGGTGAGAACAACCGGTCCGCCCATGGAGTGAGCTGCAAAGCGTATATCTTGATTACCGAATTCTTCGGGAAGAAGATTGGTTGCGCGTATCCAGTCCGCTGCAAAATGCTCGGCAACGGTATACTCCGAAGCATCTTCTATATAAGTATCGTCGGGAGTAGCGTAACGCATACCCGATGCACCTTCGGTACTCCACATTTTATCTTCGATACTGAAGAAAGTGAGTGTTTCGGCGGCAAATCTGTTATAGCTGTACATACCTACGTTGTAGCCTTTATCCAACCAGAACTGCAACATCTGTATAGGATACTCGTAACCGGTAGCGGAAATATCGCCGTTGCGCGAGGGTAGCCAATACATTTCCTCACTGTGCCCGCCGTTAGAAAGCATGCCGTGTATATTTATAATGGTAGGTTTATTGGGATCTACGAGAGCTACGCCTTCAGGGGAATCGGCATCTACTTTAATAACGCTACCTTCCCTCTCGTCATACTTACACCAAAATAATCCTTGATCGCGTAAGAGAGGGTGTTTTTCGTAGTCGTATTTGACTTCTTCTGCATAATTGACGTACTCGAAGTTATCGGGGTATACGTAGTCTTCGGCTACTCTTACCTTATCCCAAACAAAGGGGCTTTTATTATCATTAACTCCGTCGCTATTGGTGGGATTTAAATACTTATAACATATAGCTCCACCAACCGATACCGTTAAAACGATTGAAAGCACTAAAATTAAAGCGGAAAATCTCTTCATACAACTCCTCCGACGTGGATATCACTTTAAAAGTATACCACGCGCACCTATAAAAGACAAGCCCCTATAGCTACCGTAGTAAAAGTATTATTATTGTAAAATTAAATAAAAAAGACACCTTAAAAATAGAAGTTAAGGTATCTTTATTTTTGAATATGGGATTACAAATTAAATATTTTTAATAATTTCCTTGATGCCGTTATTCAAAATGTAAGAGCTACCGCCGGCAGTTAGACTACCCATCATTTTGCCCTCTTCAAAAACAATAGCAGATTTGTTTTCAACAGCGTATGCGGTTTTGAAATCTTTTGCGACCTCATCAAACTCCGGACGGTTATCGTAATGGGGGCTCATAAGTCCTTCGATTATACCAAGTCCTTTACGTAAAGCGTACTCCGAGCCCTCTTGAGAATCGGTATACATATCTTCAAACCAACATATTGCACCTGCACTCAAACCAACTATCGGTACACCGCGATTGTATGCGTCTATTATTAAGTCCAAAAATCCCGTACTGCGCCAAGTGTCAAGCATAAAAACGGTATTACCGCCACCAACGTAAATAAGGTTAGCCTTTAAAAGCTTATCCTTGATTTTATCCATCGGGATATCCTTTTTAGTCAAAAGCGCAAGGTCGGCCTTTATGTCAAAATTTGAAGTATAGGTCTTTCTAAAGGAGTTAAAATATGGTAGACTATCGTGGCTTGCCGTTCCTACAAATACCGCGGTAGGACGAACTTCCCCTGCATGTTTTCTTGCAAGGGAAGCACAATAAGCGTCTATTTCTAACGTTTCTTTGGAGCGGATTTCACCGCCACCGATACATACTAAAGTTTTGATCATTTTTTAAATATTGTGTTGATATCTAATTCTTTAAAAGTGTCGTCGTTATTAAGTATCGTTTTACTGCCCGTTTGCATAGCAAAGTATCTGCCTACCATGCCTTTTAGTTCTTCGGTAGGTATAGATGCGTAATACTTTGCTTTATCAGCATCACTCATACCTTCGCTTGCTTGATACTCACTCAAAATGGATACGAGATAAAGCTCTCTTATTCCGTTGTGTTGACCTGCCATATCGGTAAAATCCGGGTTTACCATGAAGGTAACGGAGTTTCTTAAAATAGCTTGACGCATATCCTCTTTAATCATCATCCATAGGAAGCTTAAAGGATAGGTGTAGTACTCGATTACTATATCGTTTGCAGCAATATCTTTTAGCGCTTCAACAACACACTCACCGGTGGAGGGGATCTTTTTACCGGACCAACGGCAGGGTAAATCGGTAGTACCAAGCACGGTGTACTCACCCTTTTCGACGTCGACGGGAACAAAGGTGCCAAAGAAGGTATCTTCCATGCAAATACGGTCGGGGAGTAAGTTTTTGTCAATTTGACCAACAGATGCAAGTTCAGTAAGAAGGAAGGTTCCGCCCATTACTACTTGTCCGCCCATTGAGTGAGCCGCAAAACGAATTTCCTTATCGCCAAAACCTTCGGGAAGAATATTGGTTGCGCGTATCCACTCTGCAGCAAAATGTTCGGTTATAGTGTACTCCGATACATGTTCTACGTAAGTGCCTTCAGGGGTAGCGTAACGGATGCCCGTCGGACCTTCTATCGACCACATTTTTTCTTCGATATTAAAGAAAGCACTATCTTCATCCGCAAACTTATTATAACTGTACATACCTACGTTATAGCCTTGATCTGCCCAGAACTTTATCATTTGTACTGGGTAGTCGTAGCCAAGTTCTTCGGCGGGTAGATTATGGTTGGGGAACCAATACATTTCTTCATATCTTCCGCCACCGTTTAGCATGCCGTGGATGTTTATAATGGTAGGTTTATTGGGGTCTACGAGAGCTGCGCCTTCGGGGGAATCCGCATCAACTTTAATATAACTATTGGTAGCTTCGTCATACTTACACCAGAAAAAACCTTGCTCAAGAAGTAGGGGATGTTGCTCGTAATCGAACTTAACTTCTTTAGCATAATCGATATACTCGAAGTTATCGGGATACATATAATCTTCGGCTACTCTTACCTTATCCCAAGCAAAGTCGATTTTGTTATCGTTAGCTCCGTCCTCGCTACTGGTGGGATTTAAATACTTATAACATATAGCTCCACCAACCGATACCGAAAGAACGATTGAAAGCACTAAAATTAAAGCGGAAAACCTCTTCATACAACTCCTCCGAAGTGATAAAAATATCACTTTAAAAGTATACCATGCGCGCGATACGTAGTCAATATACAAAAAACCGCTATTGACTTATGGAGTAAAGTATTGTATCATAAGTTATAATGCGTGAGTATGCGCGCACGTGAAAAAATAAACCTTTCGAGGAGGATAAAATGGATAAATATCAAGAGATACTTAACTCCCTTACTCTCGAGGAAAAAGCCTCTCTTTGTTCTGGCGAAACCTTTTGGTTAACCAAGGAAATCGAAGGTAAAGTACCGGCAGTTTGGATGAGCGACGGCCCTCACGGACTACGTAAGGAAAAACAATCTGCAGGCACCAACGTTATGAAACCCGCAGAAACCGCAACCTGCTTTCCTACCGCTGTAACCACCGGTTCGAGCTGGGACGTAGAGCTTTTGGAAGAGGTTGGTAACGCTATTGCTGAAGAAGCTCAAGCATTATCCGTAACCACCGTTTTGGGGCCCGGAATCAACATTAAGAGGAGCCCTCTTTGCGGAAGAAACTTCGAATATATTTCTGAAGATCCCTTTCTTGCAGGCAAGCTTGGCGGAGCAATCGTACACGGCATACAAAAGAACGGTATAGGCGTATCGGTTAAGCACTTTTGTGCAAACAACCAAGAGCATATCCGTATGTGTATCGATACCATTGTAGATGAGCGTGCTTTAAGAGAAATTTATCTTGCAGCTTTTGAAGATATCGTAAAGAACGAAAACCCCTCCACCATAATGTCCAGCTACAACCGCGTAAACGGCACTTATATGGCGGAAAACAAACGTCTTTTAACCGACGTACTCCGTAACGAGTGGGGTTATAAAGGTATAGTAGTCAGCGACTGGGGCGCAATCAACGATCGCGTTGACGGCGTTAAGGCAGGTAACGATCTCGAAATGCCCGGCAACAAGGGTATGAACGACCGCAACATAATAAAAGCGGTTAAAGAGGGTAGACTTACCGAAGAAGAACTCGACAAGGTTGTATACCGTATGATTAAGTTTGCTATCGAGTGCAAGGCAAACGAAAAGAGCGGTGAAATTGATTTTGATAAGCACCACGCAGTAGCACGTAAGGCTGCGGGACAAAGTGCAGTTCTTCTTAAGAACAACGGCGCACTTCCCCTCAAGGGCACCGAGAGCGTAGCGGTTATAGGTAAGCTTGCAGAAGTTATCCGTTATCAAGGTTCAGGCTCCAGCCACATCAACTGCCCCAAGACGGTATCTTTCACCGAGGCACTTACCGCATCCGGCAAAAAGTACGAGTATGCTGAAGGTTACTCCTTAAAGGGCAACGGCTATAAAGAGAATTTGGTTAAAGAAGCATGCAATCTTGCTAAAGGTAAGGACGTTGTTATCGCCTTTATCGGCTTGACCGATGCTTACGAAAGCGAAGGCTTTGACAGAAAGCATATGGAAATGCCTCTCGGCCACGTAAAACTCGTTGAAGAACTTGTAAAAGTTAACCCCAACGTAGTAGTAGTACTCAACGGCGGATCACCCGTTGTGCTTGGTGATTGGCTCGATAGCGCAAACGGCTTATTGAACCTTTACCTCGGCGGACAAGCAGGCGGTGAAGCCGCTATGGATATCATCTATGGCGACGTTAACCCCTCCGGTAAGCTCGCTGAAACCTATCCTATCGCAAACGAAGATAGCCTTGCATCCAAGTATTTCCCGATGGGACCGCGTAGCGTTGAACATCGCGAAAGCATTTTTGTAGGTTACCGCTACTTTGATACTGCTGAAAAGGAAGTTAAATTCCCGTTTGGTTACGGGCTTTCCTATACCAACTTCGAGTACTCCGACCTTAAGGTAGCTGGTAGCTACGCAGAAGGCGATGAATTAGAGGTAAGCTTCAAAGTTAAAAACGTTGGCGACGTAGACGGCGCAGAAGTAGCTCAAGTTTACGTTTCGGCTCCCGAAAGCACCATTTATAAAGCCCAAAAAGAACTTAAAGGCTTTAAGAAAGTATTCCTTAAAGCAGGGGAAGAAAAGGAAATTACCCTTACTCTCAACGCTCGCTCCTTTGCATACTATAACGTAGACATCAAAGATTGGCACGTTGAAAGCGGTGAGTATAAAGTACTTGTAGGCGCTTCTTCAAGAGATATTAAGCTCACTGCAAGCGTTAACGTAACCTCCGCTAACCCCGAAGCAGTAGCACCCAACTACAAAGAAGTCGCTCCTTGCTACTACAACCTTAAAAACGCTACCGAAGTTACAGAGGACGAGTTTAAGGCTGTATACGGATTAGAGCTTCCCGGTAACGTACCTTTCAAGAAAGGCGAGTTAACTATCAACAACAGCATTTCGCAACTCACTTGCAGTGGCTTCGGTAAGTTCCTATACAAAGTTATGGTATTCGGTAGTAAGATAGTCGCTATCGGCACCGAGAACCCCGATATGATTACTCAATCCGTTAAAGATATGCCCCTCCGTTCCTTCTCCGGCTTTACCGGCGGTATCGTTTCTCAAATGTCCGTCGACGGCATTTTAGGTCTATGCAACGGAACCAAAGGTTCAGTTAAGAAGTTGTTTGCCGGATTCCTTAAGAAAAACCGTTAGACCGCGTATAAGCTACGCAATACTTCATCAAACAGGCGCACCCCCTCAATCACGTACGACCAAGTACGCTCATATCGGGGAGTGCGCCATTTTCTTTGTCTTGCTTGCTTCTCCGCGGTCTAATCCCACACAAAGGATACGTAATACTTCATAAAACAAAAGCCCCTGCAGGTCACGTACGCAATAGTACGCTCCCATTAGTGGCGTAGCGATAGGGATTATTGCTACGCCACAACTATATTTGCCTAACGGCAAGTTATATTGCTATAAGCAGTGATATTTTGCTACGCAAAGTTTTATTTTCCCTTTCGGGAAAGTTGTGGCAAATATAATATAAC
>JAFVRJ010000027.1 GCA_017504305.1 Clostridia bacterium
ACTTACGGTGGTGACGTTTCCGTTGCTCCTTCCGCTGATGACGTCGAACAAGCCACCACAATTTTTAGAGAAGAAATTGAAATTCTTAAAGACCTTTTCACGGGATATGATTTAGCGCCATTCCTTGCCCCGAACGGCGACCCTGCTTTGAGATATACATTATTAGCAAAAGCTGCCGAATACGTATTTATCTCCACCCAGGAGCTACAAACTCAAACTAACGGCGGTAAAAACGTTAAAAAGATATCATTCAAGACCTATTTCTTAAAAACAGTTAAACGTATGCGTGCGGCTTATGATATTTGCCAGCCGTCTGGGGAGCTTGGCGAAGAAGAATCTGCCTTTGCGCAATGCTTTATGGCGATTGCAGGTTTCGTTCGCAAAATGAGCGGAACAAGTGACGTGGATACGGAAACCATGAATCGTCACGTTGCTAAAATGGTTGAAGAAGCGTTGAAATATAATAAAGTCGAAAGCATTCTTGAAGACGGTGAGCAGGAAGATATTTTCAGTCCTGAATACTTTGAAAAATTGTCCGACGTCAAAATGCCAGCATCCAAGCTTGAATTGCTTATAAAAATGCTCCGCAAACAAATTAAGGAATACGGCAAAACCAATCAAATGGCTGCTAAAAAGTTCCAAGAAATGCTTGAGGAAACAATTAAGCAATATCACGAACGAAGAAAAACCCTTTCCGCTGAAGAGGCTGGCGAAGCGCAAGAATACACGTCAGACAAAATCATTAAAAACGCAACTGAGCAAGCATTGCGTATTTTAAAAGATATGAACGCTGACCGTGAAAGCTTCCGTAAAATTGGTCTTACGTTCGAAGAAAAGGCTTTTTACGATATTTTGATGGCTTTACGTGACCAGTACAACTTCGAATACGGCGAAAACAAGATTGTTGATGGTGTACTAATTAACGATAAATGTAAGGCATTAGCGAAGAAAATCAAAGAAATAATTGACACAAAGTCTTCATTTGCCGACTGGCTTAATAACCAAAATGTACGTAATCAATTGAAGTTTGACATCAAAGTATGTCTAGTTAAAAACGGATACCCTCCGCAGTATAGTCCTGAGGTGTTCCGTAAGGTTATGGAGCAGGTCGAGAATTTTGAGGAAAACAATTAAGGAGATAATATGGCCGAACAGAAATCGAAAAAGAGAGATTCTTCAAAACTCAAGGAAAATGTGTCAAAGGGTTTAAAGATTTCCGCAAAAGTTTTAATAGCAATCATAGAAATTGTAGTACCACTAGTTTTTATTGTTGTGCCGTTTTTACATAATCAAATAGATAGTGTTATAGCAAAATACATATGGTATCCGGCCTGTATTATTTTTGCAGTTTCTGCAATTTCTATGGTTTTCAAAAAGCCACAAACGCCTTTGAAATATCCAATATTTGATTTTTTAGGCAATCTTAGCATTGTTCCAATAGCCATAATTTTTGGTAGTGCATTTTTGATTAATTATTATAATACTGCCTATAATTGGTGGTGGGCTATTTTTGTTTTAGTTATCATTTATGTGCCCGTCTTGGTCTTTGGACTGCATGGTTTTTTGAAAAAGGAAAAGCAGTATACGGAGGAACAATCAAGAAATTCATTAAAAAACAGTTGTAAGTACATTAGTTTTTATTGTCTGATGGATTTGTTCTATATGGCAATTTTTAATTATTGGATGGCGAATGAGCAGTGGCAAGCACTTTGGCTTGTATTGCAGTTTATTTTTGGTGGAATAGGCATGGTATTTATTTTTTATAATCTTACAAAAGCGTTCCTTTCCAATAATCAAAAACGATGGTGGAGTTTGATACAAGACTTCATATGGGGGATTGCGATTACAATTTATTTGATATACCTTGTTCCAGATGAAGATTCACAGAGTATTATACTTACAATCATTGCAGCTGTGTATGGCGGCTTATTAACCTTGGTTGGCGTGGCTTGGACAATTAAGGTAACTAATGAAAAGCACAAAGAGGATTTAATCCGAGTTGAAAATGAAAGGAAAGAGGAGACTCGCAAAAAACATATTCCATATGTTAGAATATCTTTTGACGATAAGAAGCGTGCACCTATGGTTGTTAATGCCTATATTACCAAAGGGCTAGATTTTAATAGTGCAGAAGATCTCGCGCTATTAAAGAATAAGGTCTATTTTTTAATCAATATAAAAAACTTTGATATCAAAAACATTTCGTCGAAAAATATAATAATAAAAGGTGTTTTTGTCCATGGGAAATTTTATAAGTTTTCGGCAGAAAGGATTATCGAAGCTAATGAGTGTTGTGAAATTCGAACCACTAACAATTGTTGGATATCTGTGGCACACCCAGAAAACAAGATTGTGCTAATTGTGAGTGATATAATTGGTAATTTATATAAGATAGACTGCTGTGTATCTCATGATATCGAAACTTCTTATCATCAGATCGCATCCGTAGGAGATGAAGAATATACTGGGTTCCAATACTCCTATGAGGTAACATCTATAGATTTGCCAATATTGATTTCGGATAAACAAAATGAAGCCTTAGTGATGACTTGATTATTTGCATGTATTACTTATATGCAAATAACGAATTTATAGTAGATAATAAATTATCAAAATTCTCACGTGTGCTTGTTAAGTACAAGTGGCGTCGCGTTGCTCCGCCAAACAAGCACACGTGATAGGGTAAACTTAACTGAAATGGACTTGATTTAGGACAACTAAATCAGGTCTTTTTTTATTGCCAAAAACTTGGCTAAAAACCTTAATTGAGATCCTGGCGTGTGCTTGTTATTATACAAGTAGAACCAATTTCAAAAGAAAAACATGGGTTACAAATGCCGTTTTCCTGACCTTTAAGTACCCGAACCTCAACTAATTTGAACCAAAACGGCTTTATTTATTTTTTCTTTTAATAATTTATCTAAAAATTTGATACCATCGAATTGTTGTTGAATGATTTATTAATTGTTTACAATGGTTATATCACACGTGTTTTGACTTTTATTGTGCTCAAAAAATTTGTTTTCAAGGGGTATCCAGTCGGAAAAGAAGCGCTCTGCGAGTGTAGGGTTTCGTGATAGAATGCGTTCACGCTGAATCTCCGGTGAGATGGATAGGAAAATGGTTAGTGTATAGTATGGTAAAAGGGAAGGGTGTGTGCTGTAACATCCTTCAATTATTGTTAGAGTTTTGTGTGGATAGGTTTTTGGAGGGCAAAAAGTATCGTTTTTGCAGTCGTAAGACTTGGTCTTTACAGGTTGCTTGTTGCTTATTGGAATAAGGACTTCATTTAAGAAACGTTCTCTATCAAAGTTACCACCTATTTCATTTAGCCTTTCTGGAGTGCGTTGTGAAGGGCTTAAAAAATAGTCATCTATATGGAATATATTGCAGTCAAAGAGTTTGGAAAGTTGGGTTGAAAGGGTGGTTTTGCCACTTGCAGAATTGCCATCAATAGCAACAATAGAGCAACCGCTTGCAAGTTGCTCCATTATTTTTTCTACGACTTTGTTAAGCTGATTTTTATCCATATATTCCTTTATTTATTATGTGGAGACACTTTTTCGTAAATCATAACTATTATAGGTATAAGTATGATTTGGAGTATTATGCCAGGGATTGCGTTTGTAAATGCGCTTGCAACAAAGGCGCTTATGGTAAATGCATTACCTTGGGTGAATAGGCATAGATACATCGCTCCACCCCATATAGCCCTACCTACAAGCATGGATATTATAAGAGAAAGGTATATAAATCCTTTCTTTTTGGGCAGTAATTTGTAGGTTAGGCCAGCAGTAAAGCCGTATGTAGCAAGTTCTACTGCCATGCAAATTGCTTTTGGGAACATCGGGGGCATGCCGAGGATCAGAGAGCGAAGAATGGGCGCGATAAAGCCAATAAGACAACCATATGGCCAACCACAAATAAATCCACAAAGTATAACAGGAATATGCATCGGGCAAAGCATATTACCAATTTCCGGCACTTGTCCGGTTAAAAAAGGTAATACAAAAGCAAGTGCAAGGAACAATCCTGACAATACTAATTTTACAATTTTGTTTCTGCGCATAATTTCGTTTCTATAAAAAAATGCCATTATCTCTGCAGAGATAGTGACATTCTCATTTTTAATATATTTTGGTTTTAAGTGAGAACTTCGGTTCTGAAGTTGTTCTTCTTGAACAACGATATGATTATATCCTATATTGAGGTGCTTGTCAATTATTGTTTTATTATACCAGTTAGCTTATTAATTACATCGGTAATGAGTACGTTTATGGAAAGATCGTTTATTCCTGCTATCAAGTTATCACAGCGATTGAGTGGGAGCAGTATGCGGGTTGCGTTTGATTGACCGATTGCAACGGCCATTTTAGGGGTTATTTCACCGTACAATGAATCTGCAATTACGATTCCAACCGGTCCAATTATGACGTCTGCAGTACGGCAAGCAACTATGACCGGATTTTCACCTGTTGCGCCTTGTTTAGCGCCAGCTTTCATCATGGATGCAGTGGCAACTGCATTGGTTCCTATTGCCATAATTGTGATTTGTGGAAACCTTGAAGATATCTCTTTTACCAAAGTGGCGCCCATTTGTCCACCATGGCCGTCAATTATTAAAACTTTCATTTGCGCTCCAAATCTATTTTTTTTAGTATATCACAACACCAACAAGAAATAAAGACTTTATAAGAAATCCATATTTAAGTATGATTATAAACGTGGTCATACTGAATAAGTAAAATTTGGAGAACTAATTTTTAAAAGCGAAAAGGGTTTAATTTTGGAGATAACATATAAGATGAGAATATGAGTATACAACCCAATAGATTGAGAACGAATTGTAAAGACGTTATTAGGTTATTGATTAAGATATAGAGTGTCGCGATGCTCCGACAAACAAGCACACGTTATAGGGGTAAATGATATAGCTAAATCAGGTTTTTTATTGCCTAAATAAGCTTATATGCTTCAAAAGTGCGGTCTTGAAAAGATTGTATTTATGTTATACAATTATAGTATATTTGAAAATGGGTTTGGTAGTTTTATGGCCATAATGGTTAATATTTATTATACCGGAATAAACGGAAATGCGGTTAAGTTCGCAAAGGAAATGACTGAAAGCGGTATCGTTAGTCAAATTCGCGCAGAAGATGGCAATTTACGGTATGATTATTGCTATTTGTTGGATGACTGCGAAACGGTACTTTTAATCGATAGTTGGGTGGATCAACATGCTTTAGACGTGCATCACGCTTCACCGATGATGCAAAAAATTATTGAACTCCGCGAAAAATACAATCTATCGATGAGAGTGGAAAGATACCTTTTGGATGAATCGGGTGTTCCCGAAAAGGATAAAGCTTTTATTCGATATTGAATACTACGCTTAAGTATGATAAAATTATAATGTCAATTGTATTAAGTTGATTATAAGGAGAAATGCATGAAAATTACCTTCATTGGTGCCGGTAGTACGGTGTTTTGCAAAAACGTTTTGGGCGACTGTTTGCTTGCTGAAAATTTACCGGAATTCGAGATCGCTTTATTAGATATCGATGCACAACGTCTTGAGGAATCGTATGCTCTTATTTGCGCGCTTCGTGATAAATACAAGCCTGCAGTTAGCGTAAATAAGTATCTTGCCACTGATGATAAGCAAACGGAAGAAGCTTTTAGCGGTGCAAAATACGTCATAAACGCCATCCAAGTCGGTGGATACAAACCCTGCACAGTTACGGACTTTAGAATCCCCAGAAAATACGGATTGCAACAAACAATTGGCGATACTCTCGGCATAGGCGGTATATTTAGAGCGCTCCGTACTATTCCCGTCATGAAGGCTTACACCGATATCATGGAAAGAGTTTGCCCTGATGCATTACTTCTTAACTACACAAATCCGATGAGTATGCTCACCGGATACCTACAAAAAAACACCAAAATTAAGACGGTTGGACTTTGCCACTCCTGTCAAGTAGTAGTTTCGCACGTCAATCGCAAGTTAAAAGAGGAAAAATTAAACGACGCCGAGTACACTCTTGGTGGCATTAACCATATGTGTTGGCTTTTAACACTAACCGATAAAGAGGGTAACGATCTCTATCCGTTGTTCAAAGAAAAATTCAATAAGGTAAGACCTAAAAACGATCTCGTTAGACTTGAGATAATGAATCGCTTTGGATACTATAACACCGAAAGTAGCGAACATACCGCAGAGTATCACCCTTACTTTATCAAGTCCAAGTATCCGTTCAATTTGCTTAAATATCTTATTCCGCTTGACGAGTATCCGAGACGTTGCAGAAGACAAATTAGGCGCTGGAAGAAGCTCCGCAAAGAGATTATGGCGGATGGCAACGTAACTCACGAGCGCAGTAACGAGTATGGTTCGTACATAATAGAGGCTTGTGAAACCAACGTACCGTATAAGATTTACGGCAACGTTCTAAATAACGGCTTAATAAGCAATCTACCAGCAAGCGCTTGTGTAGAGGTGCCGATTATGGTTGATGCCAACGGCCTTAATCCGATGGAGGTTGGTGCGCTCCCGGAGCAACTTGCAGCCCTTAACATGACTCACGTTGCAGTGCATGAAATGGTTATCAAAGCCGCAGAAACGCTTGATAAGAATTATATCTATATGGCGGCATATCTCGATCCGCATACTCGAGATCAACTCTCGCTGAATAAAATCAAAGCAATGTGCGACGACTTAATTAAGGCGCACAAGGGATGGATTCCCGAGTTCAAATAAACACTTAATAGGAGGGCGTTATGGCTTTCAAGTACAAGATTGTTATCGTTGCGGTAGCTATATTGTTAATCGCTATATTGGTGGTTGGCGCGCTGATTTATCTTGGTTGTACACCGATTCACTTCCACTCAAAGCCCAAAGAGGGACAAATTAAAGTTGCGTGTGTGGGAGATAGCATCACTTACGGCATGGCTATAGCCAACGTTTTTGAAAACTCTTACCCCAAACAACTCGGCGATATGCTTGGAGATGAGTACCACGTTTTGAACTTCGGGCATAGCGGAAAGACCTCTCGCCACGGCGTTATGGATTCATATACCAAGTCGCCAAAGTACAAGTTGAGCCACGAGTATCAACCAGATATAGTTGTGCTTATGATGGGTAGCAACGATACCAAAGGTTACAACTGGACCACAAAAGAGGACTTTAAAAACGCTCACCGCGAGCTTGTTAATAGTTATTTGAACCTTGAATCCAAGCCAAGAGTCATCTTATGTACACCCAATTCAGGATTCTTTAAAGGCAAAAAGACGAGCGGGGATTATAACTATGGTATCAACGGCGATAATTTAGTGCTCGTATCGGAAGCGGTAACCGAACTTGCCGAAGAGCTTGATCTCGAACTCGTAGACACTCATACCTTGACGGCAACTCATCCCGAGTGGTATAAAATAGATGGTATTCATCCCGATAAACACGGCGCCAAAGCTATGGCGGAACTGATTTACGAAACGATAACCAAATAACGCTACTTCAAATAAATACCGATAGCCCCTACCTTCAAGTAGGGGCTATATCTAAATAGATGCATATGAAAAAGATTGTAAGAATACTTGTATTAATCTTAATACCAATAGTTTTTGGCGGAATAGCTTTTGGCGGATACGTTGGCTATAGAGTATGGCTTGATAAGCCTTATACGACTGAAAGCTATGATGAGATTTATAATCAATCTGCGATGACACTTCAAGTGGGCGACGACGGCCTTTTAAACGTGCTTAAAATCAACGATACGCACTTTATCAACGGCGAGTGCGCGGATGATAAAAAGACGCTTGCTGGGCTTAAGGTGGTCCTTGATTCAACGGTTACGGATTTAATAGTACTCAACGGCGATATAGTAGATGGCTTCAACCTTAAGCCGAGCTACGATAAATATCAAGCGATTGATTGCGTTGCTGAACTTATAGAAAGCTACGAGGTGCCGTGGACGTTTGCCCCTGGCAATAACGATGGTGAAATCGACGGTGGCAACAAAGACGTTATAGCGTACATGATGCAATTCGAGCACTTCGTATGCGGAAACATAGAGCGGCTTTACGGCGATATGCAGTTTTTTATTGACGTCAAGCAAGGGGATAAACTCGTACATACCATTGCTATAATGGATTCCGGTATGCGTAAGCCTAAGATAACTGGAAAGTACGATTATATACGTAAAGACCAAATCGAGTGGTTGCTTGATGGGATTGAATACCGCAACGTTTCTACAAGCGTATTCTTTCATATGCAAACACCCGCTTTTGAACTCGCCTACAACGAAGGTGAAATAATTCAAAACATGCCGAAATGGAAGTCAAGCGACTATGATTCGATACCCAAAAACGCACTTTTTGACGAAATGACTAAAGATTGTGATTTGATTTCGCTCCTGTCCGTAGGTCACCAGCATGGTAACGCCATGACATCTTATTATAATGGGCGATATTATCAACTCTCATCGCCGAGTGGTTACTCTGCGTGGTATCCGGAGGAGCTTTCACCGAGTTGCACGCTAACGGTTGTCGATACCACGGCAAACAACGTAAAAGAGGCATACAGTTTTTATGATATCAAGGCTACCGCATGAAGGTAGCCTTTTTTCTACTTATATTTGTAACAATGCATATACTTTGTATATGAAAACTTGTGATTTGAGTAAATGGTGGAAGGCGCATTTGTGGCTTGGTGTGCCTGTGATACTTTTTATTTCGGCGTTACAGCACTCGTTGTATACGCTTTTGCCGTTTGAGGTGATTGGGCTATGGGCGCCGGTTAACGAAAGCCTTGCCGAACATCTGAAAATAGTGTTTTATCCGACGTTATTATGGTTTTTGGTAACTTTTGCGATATTTAGGAAGCGCTGCAATCTTGACTTTTACAAATGGATAACAGCTGGAGGAATTACCGCTATTATAGCAGTATCTTTGTTGACGGCATTGTTTTGCACGTTCGTTTATGGGTTTAACGTACCGTTTGAAAGCTTTGTGTTTCATATTTTTATCGAGGTTGTAGCAATTACGTTGGCTTATATGATAGGCCTACATTATTACAATCGCACAAGTGGGGCTTCGGCTATAACTGTAGTCGTATTACTTTTAATTGTATGCGTCGCGGTTTTGATGGGAGTGTTTGCCTTCTATCCACCGGATATTAGGATTTTTAAGGGCTAAAGTAGCTGATTTTTATATATTATATATAAAACCAACTTTTTTGGGTATTTACAAAGCGCCCGAGTCGTGGTATAGTTATTAAAGATACTAAAGGAGGGTATAGCTTTGTCAAACACAAGTATTAAAGACAAGTATTTTAAGCGCAACCTTTGGACTTTTAGCGCTGGTGGTTTTGGCCGTGACTTTATGTACAACTTGTTCAATGGACAAATGTACACGTTTATTTTGCTTACCAAAAACCTCACTGAAGCCGAAGCTGCTATCATCGGTCTCGTTATAATGATTGCCCGTATTTGGGACGCAGTCAACGATCCGCTAATGGGCAGTATTATCGAAAACACTCGTACCAGATGGGGTAAGTTTAAACCGTGGATTATGATTGGTGCAGTCACCAATGCAATTTTGGTATTCTTCCTATTCTGGACGCCGTTAAAGGGCATGAGCTACGTTATCTTCTTTGCGATTGCTTATATCTTCCTCGACGTAACTTACACGATGAACGATATCGGCTATTGGTCGATGCTCCCGGCACTTTCATCCGACCCCAACAACCGTAATACGCTCTCGGCAGTTGCAAACATCTTCGCAGGTGTAGGTGGCGCTATCGTTGGATTACTTGCTCCTATCCTTACCGTTGGTAAGCTCGCTATAGGCGGTAGCCCCGTTGTAGCTTTCCCGGTGGTTGCTATTATCGCCGGCGTACTGCTTATCGGTTGCCAAACCATGACTTGCATATGCGTAAAGGAAGATCCGCTACCTCCGCTACCTAAGACAGAAGGGAAAAAGCCCAATCCCATCAAACAAATGTTTACCGTTCTAAAGGGTAACGATCAACTCTTGTGGGTTGCTCTTTGTATGGTAATTTATAACCTTGGTAGCAGTATTATTACCGGTCTTTCCAACTGGTTCGTATACCTCCGCTTCGGATATGAAGGCGCGTTGAACTCGTTGTTCGGTATCCTTTCCGGTATAGCAAGCGCTGTTATCGTATTCTACCCCATGCTTGCCAAGAGAGTTGAACGTAAAACCATCATTAAGATTTGTATGGTTTGCGTTGCCGTAGGTTACGGCTTGATGATGACGTTGGGCCTTACCTTAAACAACTTAACGCTCATTTCGCTTTGCGGTTTGTTCTACTCCGTTGGTCAAACCATGTTCTATCAAGTTCTTACAATTTCTATCGCTAATACCGTTGAGTATAACGAGTGGAAAACCGGTAAACGTGAAGAAGGCATTATCTTCTCCGTACGTCCCTTTATGGCAAAGCTTGGTAGCGCACTTCAAATGGGTTACGTTTCCTTGACTCTCGGTATTCTCGGTATTACTGCAATTACCGAAGCTATTTCCAAACAAGAAAACTTATTTGTTCAAGGTGCTATTGATGAAACAACCAAGGCTGCAAATATCACCAGCCTTATCGCACAAGCTCCCGACTCGGCAAAGACAGGCTTGCTTATCTGCATGACTGTTGTTCCGGTAGTTTTGATTTGCATAGCAGGTGTAATATATCTTGCCAAGTATAAACTTACCGAAACGAGATACGATGAGATTTGCGCAGAGATAAAGGCACGTAAAGAAGCGGAAGTTGGTGTCAGCGAAGAAGCTTCTGAAGCCACCGAGGCTGTAGAGGCATAATTAAACATAAGAGTATATTTGGGTTAACCGACAGGCGTAGTCTTGTCGGTTAACTATGTATAGGAGCAGAATGAAGTATTTATTTTTTGATATCGAGTGTAGTGACGGCAAGCATATATGCAGTTTTGGCTACGTGCTGACCGATGACAACTTTAAGATTATCGAAAAGGAAGATATTTTAATAAATCCCGAAGCAATTTTTCATACGGGTGCGTGGAGCAAGTCAAAACGAGAAAAGAACGTTCGCGATAGGGGTATAGACCTTGCGTACCCCAAAGAGAAGTTTTTAGCGAGTCCTAAGTTCCCGCATTATTACGAAAGGATAAAAGGGTTGCTAACCGCGCGTGGCGTGATGGTAATAGGCTTTTCATGCGATAACGATGCGCGTTTTATTATGCGTGCAACCGAAAAATATAAGCTTCCGTACGTAAACTATACTATTTGTGATATACAAAGGGCTTATCGCGAGTACAAGGAAGTTTGCGATCAACCGGCGCTTGAGAAGGTGCTTGAGGACCTTGGGGTAAGCGTTGCCGATCACGTTGCCCATCGTAGCGATGAAGATGCCGAAGTAACGATGTTGGTTGCTAAAGCGATGTGCAAGAGGCTGGATATTGATCTTAAAGAGCTAATAGAAAAGTATCCGGCTTGTCAAGGCGAGGTAGAAGGTAGTGCAATAAACTTTAAGCACGTCAAGGGCTCGGTGTGCGAGGGCGGTAGATATAGAGGTTCTAACTCCTTGCGCAAGTACTATAAAACCTTTGTAGCACACGCAAGAAACACCAAACCTAAAGCAGGGGCTAAATTGCCTCTTAAAGGGCAAAGGCTTTGCCTGAGTACGGTTTACGAGGACAAACATTTTTGCGAAATGATGGTCATCGTAGAGCGTATAGGCGAGCTTGGCGGTAAGTACGTTACTCGCGCATCGGAAGCAACAATATATGGCGAATATACTATTGGCGATAAGACCTGTCGCAGGCGCAAAGTAATAGAAGATAGGTTAGCAAAAGGCAAAAACCTTACTAAAAAGAGCTTTAAGGATTTTATAAGTCTTTTGGGATGGAATCAAGCAACGCTTGATCAAAAGGCTCAAGAATATAAACAAAGCATTATGAATAAAGCGATAGAGTAAGACACCAAAATAGTTAAAATGGAAACCTAAACATAAATAAACGCCCACGGAACAAGCCGTGGGTGTTTATTTAAAGGATACATTGGAGGGAAAATTGTAATTTGATTATTGGATTTCGATACCGCGTTTTTCGGGTTTGGATGCAACCTTCTTCGGTAGATTTACGGTAAGTATACCACTTTCGTATTTAGCGTTGATGTTGAGGTCGTCAATTTCGCCTACGTAATAGGCACGCTCCATGCTAACATGGCGCTCCTTGCGTATAACGCGTGCGTCATCGGAAGAAGCACTACGCGCAGCGCGGATGGTTAGGTAGTTGTTCTCGTATTCTACGCCAATATCTTTTTTATCAAAGCCCGGTAGCTCTACTTCCATTTTGTAGCCGTCTTCGGTTTCCGTGATATCGGTTCTCATAAATTCAAGGTTTCTTTCGGTGTAAAACGGACGGAAGAGGCTATCGAAGGTGTCGTTAAAAAATCCAAAAGGATTGATGCTTCTGTTTGCTAATGTTCTCATAATTTTTCTCCTTATCATATATTAGCACTCACGTGCTTTGAGTGTTAGCACTCTACTATCTCGACTGCTAAAATCATAACACTGCTTATTTGATTTGTCAATAGTTTGTGCAAAAATTTTTTTATTAAAATATCCTTAAAATAATTTGATTGCGTTTATTTGTAAGGTAGCACCTTAAGGTGCTATAATTAAAATATGAGCGAATTCAAAAATAAAAAATACCTTTTATTTGACTTGGACGGCACTATAACCGACTCCGGTCCCGCTATAATTTCTTCGTTTAAGTATTCGATTAGGGAGTACGGTGAAGTTGGTCTTACCGATAGCGATTATTCCTCCATAGTGGGTCCTCCGCTACGCGATAGTTATATGAGATTACTTGGGGTAGACGGCATTACTGCTTGGGATCTTGTTTTGAAGTATCGCGAGTTTTATAATGCCGGCGGGATGTTTGATTGTACAGTTTATGACGGTATGGTGGAGCTCTTAACGGCGCTTAAGGATGCAGGTAAGATTCTTGCCGTTGCTACTTCTAAACCGGAGGAGCAATCTTTAATCATATTAAAGCATTTTGATCTCTTAAAGTACTTCGACGTTGTAGCAGGCGATGATCAAAATTGTACTCGCTCAAATAAGGCGATGATTATAGAATATGCTCTTTATAAGCTTGGTAATCCCGATCCTAACGAGGTTGTTATGATAGGTGACAGGAGTTACGATATGCTTGGTGCTATCAAGACGGGCGTAACCCCGATAGGCGTTGCGTTTGGATACGGCTCGCGCAAGGAGCTAACGGAAAGCGGAGCAGAGTATATTGCGAATAAAGCAACCGATTTAATTGAGGTACTTATATGATAAAAGGTTACAAGGTTGAAGGACACTTGCACGTCAAAGGCAATAGTTGGTGCGGTAAAACAAGCGCGCAAGATATTATAAGGTTATATAAAGATTGCCATTACGACGGCATAATTGTAACCAATCATTTCAATAGACACATTTATGAAAACTACTTTACCGGTGAAGATAGAGCAAGTAAGCTAAATGAGTTTTTTAAAAGCTACTACGAGCTTAAAAACAATACTGTCGGTATCAAGGTTTATTTTGCGGTAGAGTTTGCATTGAAGGACGACCACTACAATTTTATCTTCAAAAAAGACTGCGCGGAGATGCTGGTTTACGGCATAACGCCGGAGGAGTTTGAGGAGTACGGTACAGAGGTAATCGATATGGATTACAAGGAGTTGAAAGCTCTTTCGGATAGGATGGGATGGATAGTTGTACAGGCTCATCCGTATAGAGAAAGTACCAAACTTATAGACGTTGATTGCATTGATGGACTCGAGGTTTTTAACGGTAATCCCCGTCACGTGAATCGCAATCGTAGGGCGTTAATGAGGGCGCAAAAATACGGTTTAATTAAAACTGTAGGAAGCGACTTCCACCAACCACACGATATTAGTTCAGCTTTAATTTTTGAACAGTTGCCTGTTGACGAAAAGGATTTGGTTAAGGTACTTAAAAGCGGTAAATATGATACCCTAAAAGGCAAAAGAGCGTTAAGACGATTTGATAGAAAGCGCGGATAAATGGAGTGTAAAAAAGTAGCGAACTATAGGCCGATAACTCTTTCAGCCATTGCGGTGAGCATAGGTATTGTGCTTGCCGGACTAACGGTTAAAGTAGGAATAGCCTATTTTCTGTTGCTCGCTATCTTGGCGGTAGCGGTGGTTGTGGTGACGATTTTAAAGCGTAAGGCACTCATACTAATCGCGCTATTTGCAACCCTTGGATTTTTATCTTTTAGCATAACCTATTTTGTTAGATCGGAAGATGCCGTTTACTACGACTCAGCTTACTTGGAAGGTCGTATAGAGCAGATAAGCTCTAAAGCGGAAGGGCGCAAACGCTACGTGCTTGAGGATATAAAGCTCAACGGCGTTGAAGTAGGTGGCAAAGCACAACTTACCATTAATGATGACTTGGAAGTAGGCGACGTTGTCGGTGCTCTTGTGTGCGGTAGTACAAACGAGTACAACCCTTTTGATACTTACGTAGCGTTGCAGTACGGCAAGAATATTCGGCACGTATTCAATGCGACTTATGCCGAAAAGCTTTACTCGACGGAACTTGACTTAATTGAAAAGATACGCGTTAAAATTACCGATATGCTATTCGAGTACGTAGGCGAGGAAGAGGGTGCCGTTGCTCTTGGGTTGGTGCTTGGCGATACAGCGTACGTCAACCGTTTTGCCAAAGAAGATATGCGGGTGAGTGGCCTCGCTCATCTATTTGCCGTATCGGGTTTGCATATAGGGTTCATGTGCGGACTTGTATATGGGTTGTTCAGATTAATAAAGGTTAGTAAGCGCAAGTCACTGGTTTTAGTTATTGCGGTACTACTGTTTTACGGCATAATAACGGCGTTCCCTGCAGGTGTTGTAAGAGCGACTATTATGGCACTGTGTTTACTGTTTTCCGAAATTATCGAGGAGCGTTACGACGCGCTTAATACGCTATCACTTGCTGTAATACTGATGTTGTTGTTTAACCCAAGCGAATTGTTTAATATCAGTTTTTTGATGAGTGTCGGCGCAGTATTCGGTATTGCTTGCTTTTATAGACCGTTATCCAATCTTTGCACTTGTGAGAATAAAATCGTAAAGAAAGGCTGGGATTTAATATCAGTTTCCGTTGCGGCTAACTCATATATTTTTGCAATAAGTGCATACGCGTTTGGTACTGTTTCCATTTACTTTGTTTTAAGTAATCTCGTAGCGGTTCCGGTAGCTGGCGTTATATATTCTGTTCTTGTAAGCGTGGTGTTGGTTACGCTCATAATACCGACTTTAGGTATTCTTTTAGTACCACTTAAGTACCCAATAGGTATACTTACTGCATTTAGCGGACTCATTGCAAGTTTGCCGAGTGCGAGCGTGGAAATTACTATTCCGATTGTCGCAGGCATTACCTATGCGATAGCGTTGATGTTTATAAGCAAGTTTAATCTTATGAAAAATAAGATTAAGATAATAGTTTTTTGCTCACTTTTGGTGCTCACTGCCCTCATTATTATAATTTTTTAGTTGTAAATTGCGCGCGCGTATAGTATAATAGCGCTATGAAAGCCTTGGATTTCAAATGGACAAGCGATATAGGAAGCGCGTTTTTGCTCACCGGTAGCGACGGATACTGGAAGGATTACGTTATAAACGTAATTATAAATTCTGTTGCGAACGGCGCTTTTGGGTATAATTATCGCGTCTATAATGAACTGAAAAGCATAGAAGAAGCTCTTGAAGCGTTTAGTTCGGTTGGGTTCTTTGGCGAGAGTAGCATCGTAGTTATTTCTAACTACGGCGTTAAAAAATCAGGTGCTAAATCGGAAGCTAAACTTTCGGCTAAAGAAGTTGAGCTTTGGCATGAAGTTATTGCTTCGCTTTCCCCCGAGCTAATACTTATCGTAGTTGACTCCAACTTGCCTAAAGAGATTGCTCAAAATTTTTTTGAAGTGGACTGCAGTAAGCTTGAGGGTGTGGCGCTTAAGGATCACGTTAGCTCTTTAGCTACTCCTAAAAAAATAGAACCGCGTGCTTTGGATATACTCATAGAGTACTGCAACCGCGATATGCTTTTGATTGCTAACGAGGTTAAAAAGCTTTCGGCATATGCCGGCGGTAAAAATATTCTGACTGTCGAGATGGTGGAAACTCTTGTTGCCAACAACATTGAAAACGAAATGTTTGAGTTGTCTAACGCCATCGCGGACAAAAACAAAATTAAAGCTACCAAACTATTCGATAAATTCGTTTCCAAGGGTATTTCGTACTCGTTGATGCTTGGTATGCTGGTTAATCAATATCGCCGGTTGTTGCATTGTGCCCTTTCTAAAAAGAGCGACAACGATCTTGCCGAGTCGCTTGGCATAAAGCCTTATGCTGTCAAACGTAGTCGCGAGACCGCCACGAAGTATGGTAAGGCAACGTTAAAGAGCATTTTAGACAGTTTGGTCGATGCGGAGTTTGCATTTAAGAGTGGTGTTATGGTGGAAGAAACCGCCGTTAGAACTGCTTTTGCAAAACTGATTTCCAAATAGGAGGAAAAATGATCAGTAAACTATTTAGTAAACTAAATAAAATCCCCGGTTGGGTAAGTATAGTGGCTGTAATTATCGCATGCATTTTTTCGGTAATTCCAGAGTTACTTACCTTTGATAACAGCATTTATCAAGACGCACTCGGCTTGATGGATTTGACTTCAGGTGTCGTTCAAGATTCTGCCACCATTACTAATCCTGCGTACAAGTACGTCGTTGTGTTCTTCGATGCGATTTTAACTTGGATCATTATGGAGCTTGTTGCAGGTTGCGTATTCAACTGGGCTGTACGCAGTAGGTTTACCAATAGAGGCAAGCAACAATTTTTAGTAGCCACAAGACTTGGTTACGCTGTAGTAATGCTTTTATACGGCATTTTCTCGTTTACTGCGTTATGGGCACCCGCAGTTTACAATTTCGCATACGATATCGTGTTGTTTGTGTTAAGAACTGCAGTGTTTACCATCGTTTATTTGGGCATCAAAGAGGATTGCGTTAACGATAAATTCGTCTTTACTCTCTACAATAGATTGTTCACATTATACTTTACGTATAATGCGGTGCTATATCTATTGTTTATGGTAATGGAGCTTCTGTCTACCGAGACGATCGTCGTTATTGCAGTAGTCGCCAATGCAGTCGGTTTGGCGGTTGTACTTATAGCAGGCGCAATATTATATTTTACCGTCTACAAGAAGCTCAAGAAGGAGCAGGAAGAAAATCGCAAAATCATATTACCACCTCCCACCGATGGTGGAAATAACTACGAAATCTTTAAGGGATACGGTATGTAACCGTAAAGGAGTACCTTATGTTGTCGGCATATCAATTTAGTCTTTTGAGCATCGTCGATTTAATAGCTGTAGCAGGTCTTTTGACTGCTGTTGCTATCTTCTTTATTCGCAAAAAAAGCGTAAAGCTTCTTGCTATATACGCAGTTGCTACGATTGCTTACGTAGCAATCGTCCTTATTGACGAACTGTTTAACGTACCCGTAGCGAGAGCAGTAGCACAATTATTTATAATTGTAATGAGCATAATCCTTGCTGTCGTATATCAATCGGACTTCAAGGTAGCGTTTTTTAACCTGACCAGAAGTTATGATAAAAACGCCTACGTTGATAGCGACCTTTCGGACGAGGAATTGCGTAATGCCGTTGACGAGATAGTTAGAGCATGTCAAACGATGAGTAAAAACCGTACCGGCGCTCTTATCGTAATAGCACCTAACTCCATTACTCCCAATATTTTAGAAACCGGCGTTAAGCTCGAAGCCTTTGTAAGTGCAGCGTTGCTTGAGGCTATTTTTAACACACGCGCGCCTTTCCACGATGGAGCGGTTATTGTACAAGGCAACAAGGTATTGGCAGCAGGATGCTTCTTACCTTTATCCCAATCACAAGCGGTTGCTAAAAACCTTGGTACGCGTCACCGCGCGGGCATAGGCGTAACCGAAGTTGCGGGTGACGTACTCACTATTATCGCAAGTGAAGAAACCGGCATTATATCAATTGCCCAAGGCGGACAATTAAGACGCTTTGTAACCCCCGATAGACTCCGTGACGAGCTTCATAAGATCCTTAAGATTACTCCCCATACTCGTAACAGAAACATTAATTAGGAGAACCAAATGAGTACGGTTAAGATACCCAAAATACTCATACCTAAACAATCGACGGACATGGTAAAATGGGCGACCATAGCGTGCGACCAGTTTTGTGCGCGGCCTAAATACTGGGAGGAACTGCAAAGTATCGTAGGTGATGCACCGAGTACCCTTAAGATAACCTGCCCCGAAATTTACATAAATAAAGGCGACCTTGATAATCGTATTTTAAACATAAACGCCGAGATGCGTAGCTACGTTGAAAACGGCTTATTTGAGGAAGTAAACAATTTTGTGTTGGTCGAGCGCGAAGTGGAGGATGGCAAAAAAAGAGTGGGTATGATGATCAGCATTGATCTTGATCAATATGATTGGAACCGTGTCAGAGTGCCTATTCGTGCGACTGAAGGAACGCTTGTAGAAAGGCTTCCCGTTCGTATTAAGATACGCAAAAACGCTCCCATCGAGTTACCTCACGCAATAATACTTATTGACGATGAGGACCGTAAGATTATCGAGCCTATTTATGCAAGGAGGCACAGCCTCAAAAAGCTATACGACTTCGACCTAAATATGGGTGGCGGTAACGTTAAAGGCTACGAGGTTGATGAGAGCGAAAAAGTTCTTACGTTACTTGAAGGCTTGCTTGACCGCGAACTTCAAATAAAGAAGTACGGTGTAGATGCCGGCATACAATTTGCAGTAGGTGACGGCAACCACTCGATTGCTACTGCAAAGGTGATGTGGGAAGAACTTAAGAAAAACCTAACGGAGGAAGAAAGACTTAATCATCCGGCGAGATATATGCTTGTCGAGATGGTTAACCTATATGGCGAGGGCATGAGCTTCAAGCCCATCCACCGTTTGGTATATAACCCCGACAAGGCGTTTATTGACGGACTCAAGGAGGCGCTTCAAGGCGATGGTAAGATTAAATTACTAACCGACAAGGGTGAGGAATTCGTTAGTGCCCCACAAAAAGCAAGCCTTGCGATAACGGCGGTCCAAAGTTATATCGAATCCTTTATAAAAGATAATCCTTGGTTAGAGGTCGAGTACGTTCATAACGAAGAGCACTTAATAGAAGCTCTTGAGGAAAGTAAAGGCGCAATCGGTATCGTTATGCCGGACTTCCCTAACGCAGAGCTTGTTAATTACATCGTTAACGTTGGCAACCTACCCAAGAAGGCTTTTTCAATTGGAGAACCCGAACACAAGAGATACTATCTCGAGTGTAAATACATAATATAAATTGATACTATAGAAGGTGTGACATGAAAGTTTGTAAGTTTGGCGGTACCTCGATGGCAACCGTTGCATCAATTAGACAAGTTCAAAGTATAATCGAAAGCGATCCCATGCGCAAGTTCATTATTGTTTCTGCTCCCGGCAAGAGATTTTCCGAGGACACAAAGATCACGGATATGCTCTATGCTGCATACGCAGAAAAGCTCGAAAATGGTAGCTGTAGATACAAAATTGCCGAAATTCGTACCCGTTTTGTCGAACTCGCAAAAGAGCTTGGATTAAGCGTTGATATGAATAAATACATAGACGAGGTTGAAAAGGGCATCAACGAGTCGACCACCGCCGATTATGCTGCTTCACGTGGTGAGTATCTTTCAGCGGTTATTATGAGCGAAGTGCTTGGATTCAAGATGCTTGATGCTGCCGACGTTATCAAGTTTAAGGCAGATGGTACTTTTGACTCCGAGTTAACAAACGACCTCGTTTCTAAATATGCTAAAGAGAGCGGTGGTATCGTAGTGCCCGGTTTCTACGGACGTATGCCCGATAAAACCATTAAAACCTTCACAAGAGGCGGTTCTGACTTTACCGGCGCAATTATTGCTCGTGGCGTAGGCGCAACCGTTTACGAGAACTGGACCGACGTTAACGGTTTTATGGTAACAGATCCCCGTCTTGTCAATAATCCTAAGCACATCGAAGTTTTGAGTTATGAAGAATTGAGAGAGCTTTCCTATATGGGTGCGAGCGTATTGCATCCCGATAGCATCTTCCCCGTTCAAATCGATAAGATTCCGATTAACATCCGCAATACGTTCAATCCCGAAATGCCCGGTACGTTAATTCTTGATAATACTGATGGTTATAAAATTCCTAAAGTAACCGGTATCGCAGGACGCAAGGGAAATACGACCATTTCTCTAAAGAAGGCAATGATGAACGCGGAAATCGGCTTCTGTCGTAAAGTTCTTTCCGTTCTTGAAAGACACGGCATGTCCGTTGAGCACGTACCAACCGGCATCGACACCATGAGTATTGTTTTATCGGATGCGGGCCTAAAGGGTGTTGATGAAAACAAGATTGTTGACGATATCCGTGGCGCAGTAAATCCCGATCATATCGAAATCACCCATAGCTTGGCTCTTATCGCCGTTGTAGGACACGGTATGGCTAACTCTCGTGGTGTTGCTGCAACGTTATTTACCGCTTTATATAAAGCCGGTGTTAACGTTCGCATGATCGACCAAGGCTCCAGCGAGCTTAACATCATTGTTGGCGTTGAAGAAAAGGATTATAATGCATCGATTAAGGCTATTTACAACGCATTTTTCGATTAATTAACTAATACTTGTATATAGCATTTAAAAAGGCTCGCAACTTGCGAGCCTTAATTTTTATTAATTTTCAATTAATAAGTCGTGTAGCAATTTATACGCTTCGGGTGCCGTTTGGTTCCAGCTGTTTCGTATCGAAATTGCAAGAGGGCGAGATTCAACCACCATTTTTAAGTCGATAATAACGCGAGTTGTATCGTGGATTTTGAGGGATACGGTAAAGCTACCATCCTCGTTACGGAAGTAATCGGAGGTGAACTCTTGGCGCTTACGGTAGGCAAGGCGATTCTCTTTAAGGAACTCTTTGATCTCGTTTTGGAGGGATAGGGGGATATCCTTATAGAAATACGCAAGGCAGTTGCGTCCATCTGTGGTGATGGAAAGGATAGGGGAGGAGTTGCCGGGAACGTTGGTTTTAGCGATAAAAGCGCTTGCAGTCAACTCGTTAACAACTTGCTTGCAGTATAGGTAGGGAATCCAGTTGTTGTCGACACTGCAAAGAGAGAGGAATAGTTCCTCTGAAATAGGCATTTCGAATTTCTCCAAAATGAATAATACAAGCAATTTATTGTTGGTGCTTTCGTCGTTCATTTCTCTTCCTCTTTAAGTGTGCGACCTAAATTATATCACAAACTTTTTGATTTGTGGCAAAGGAAAAATAAAAACCCTTGCTAAAAATTATACAAGGGTTTTATTAATTCAACATATTGTGGTTTAAATTTTCAAATACCGCAAGAGAAAACGAGAGGCGTTTTAGAAGCAGGTATTTTCGTACAAACGCAAGAAGAATCTGGTACCGAGTTCCAATGAAGCAACGCTTTGGCGCTCGTTCATACCGTGGATGCGATTGCCGTCCTCAATGGATTTTTCAAAGGGAGTGAAACGATATACGCAGTTGGTAAGATTATAGTAGTGTTTAGCATCGCTTGCAGCAATAAAAGGATAGGGGGCCGCGATATAGCCGTCGAATACTTCGCTTATAGTTTTGGATAGCGCGCGGAAGGCATCGGTATCGATGTCGCTGACGGGAGAGGGATCACAATATCCTTCTAATACTGAAACCTTAACGTTTTTGCCTGCAATTTTTTGTATATATTTTTGTACTTCGGCAGTTGTTTCTCCTGTGTTAAGACGGCAGTTAACGTTACCACGTGCAACGGGAGCGAGTGTGTTGGGAGTGTGGGCTCCGGATGTTTGCGTGGGAGCTAAAGTAGTGCGAACCAAGCAGTTGGTAAAGGGGCTAACAATAGATAAAACGTACTTTAGCAAAGGTGAAAGTATATCGCGGTTAACTAAAGCAAGTTTGAAGCCAAAGTTCATATGGGGAGCAAGTGCTTTGAACATGTCCTTGGTGGGCTTGGTCCAAGAAGTGGGACGCTTATGCTTTTCGATCTTATACATAGCCTCCGATAGGATGCCTACGGAGGTGCGCCTTGTGGGTGCAGAGCTGTGTCCGCCGTCCTTTTCAACCTCTAAAACGTAGTCGGCGTAGCCCTTTTCGCAGGTGCCGATCAAAGCGATTTTATTGTTTATTCCGAGGATGCTACCATCCAAAATCGTACCGCCTTCGTCAATAACGTACTCTAATCTTACGCCTTTACTTTGTAGATACTTGCTGATTTCGAGAGCACCGTAAGTACCGCGGAGTTCTTCGTCGTGACCAAAGCAGAACATCATGGTACGTTTTGGAGTACGGCCGTCTTCAAGCAAAATTTCCAATCCTTCAAGAGCGGTTATCATCTGGGATTTCATATCTTGAGAGCCTCTGCCATATATGTAGCCATCTTTCACTTGACCGCTAAATGGGGGAACCTCCCAGCCTTCTTCGGGAGCCGGAACTACGTCTTGGTGTGCAAGTATGGCACAAGGTAGTAAGCTTTCGTCGGTACCTTTAACGGTATAAATAACGGCATATTTGTTGACCAAAGTTTTTTCGGCAACAGCCATGATTTTTGGATATGATTTTTCAAGATAAGCTTGGTAGGTGTAGAATATAGAGCCGTCTTGATCGTTATCGGAAAGGGTGACCGTGGGGATTTGTACCGCCCCGATGAGGTGATCGCGGACTCTATCTAAATCGATATCGTGGGGAGTATAAGAAGCGTTATCGATATTGGGCTTCTTAGTAAGTAAAGTGCGCAGTAGCATAAAGAGTAATAATGCTACGAATAATCCTAAAAGGGAAAAGCCTATAATTTTGCCAACCATAGTAAATACCTCCAGTATATTTGAGATTATACTCCATCCCATTTAAAATTGCAACAAAGTAACTATGTATCCTTGGCAACGCCGAATTTTCAGTTAGACAGCCCACCTGATTTTTGTTCACAAAACGGGTGTTTTGCGAGAATTCAGAGGCGCAAAAAGCTTAAAATAGTGGTTTTTGGGGATAAATACACCTAAAACGTGGGGTATAACTAAAATCGATGGGGGCAAAGGGGGAGTTATCCACAGTTCTACCCCAAGTTATCCACATATCGGTGTGGTTTTCCACAAAAATAGGTGGAAATTGTACTCGCAAAAAGCAAGTAATCGTAACAATACGCCAAATTAGGCGTCCCAAAAGCAGTTTGGGGTACCTTTTTAACGACTATTTTTTTGCGCAAAATAAGTGCATGTTTTCGCGACTTTTTCGCAAGTTTTTCTCTTGCAAAAAATCATCAAGGCAGAATCTAATCGAATTGAGCGGAAAAACGCCCAAAACGAACATTTCTCGTGCCTTTGAAAAATACAAGGTGCATATCGACAAAAATCGCGTGCTTACGCTAAATATGTAATGATTTACTTATTTATATCATATAAAAACTAAAGTCGATATATTGACTTTTCGCGCGCACGTATAGTAGAATAAAAAAGTATTCGTACACTTTTATCAAGGAGGCAAAGCATGCATATTTCACGAGCTTTTTTTAAGATTAGCGATTTAGTTAACCATCCTTTGCGTAATTATAAAAGGTATAAAGGCGTTGTAGTCGAGCACAATCTACGCTACTCTATGGCGCATAAAAAAGAGAATAAGTTTGACGTATACTATTGCCCTCAAAAGAAAACCGGACCGTATCCAATAATGTTCAACATACACGGAGGCGGTTTTGTTAGGGGAGGTAAGCAATATCGTAGCGGTATAGCTAAAAGATTTGCATCCCTTGGTTGGTTTGTAGTGAACATCGACTATAGACTTGCTCCCTACGGCGTATTCCCCGCGGCAACGGTAGACAGTATTTTGGCACTTACTTACGTAAATGCTTTAAAAGATATTTATGATCTCGATCTAAACAAGATAGTGGTTACCGGAGATAGCGCCGGCGGTTATTATGCAGCACACCTCATAGCTGCCTTGAATAGCGAAAGGTTAAGTAAATCTTTGGGCTTACCGGAGTATAACGGCGTAAAACCTGCAGCGCTACTTACTTTCTGCGCACCGTTTGACGTTATTAAGTGTTTTACCGCACCTACGCCTTTTGATATGAGCGTAGATATTACCAATTGCGTATTCGGCACTCACTATCGCGATAATCATATCCCCCAAGATTTTCCGTTTGCAGATGAAGACGTAAACATTTTGAAAAACGTCAACGAAAATTGGTGCCCCTGCTTCTTGGTTGCAGCTCAAAACGATATGTTTTGCGGTGGTCAAATAGAAGGTATGCTACAAGTTCTTGAGGAAAAGGGAATAAAGCATGGTAGTTTTATCGCGCGCGCAAGAGGGGACTCTCATTGCTCGCACCTTATCCCATTTATGAAGGGCACGCCTGCAATTATGGAAGCGGTTGATAAATTTTTGGACGAAATCAGATCGCGTTAGATTGTTTAATACTACTTTAATTTAGTAGTTCTAATATCTATAAGATATTAAATATAGAGGTATGTAATGGCTATTAACAGAGCACGTAAAAAGGATGACGAAGAACCTTTTAAAATAGATTTTAAAAAAATCTCTTTTAAGGAGTTCTTTTCTTGTGTTAAGGGCTATGGCGTTCCTACGGTACTTGCACCTATCTTTATTATAATGGAAGTAATCTTCGAGGTGCTTATACCGATGGTAATGCAAAAGCTCATTGACCAAGGTATAGGTAACGGCACTACGCCCCCCAATATGACAATTGTATGGACTCAAGGCGCAATAATGTTGGTGCTTGCTTTCGGTGCGCTTATTACGGGCGCTTTATCTGCAAGGTTTGCCGCGGTTGCTTCGCAGGGTTTTGGTAAAAACCTACGCAAAAAGTTGTTTGATGCCGTACAAAGCTTTAGCTTCCGCAACGTAGATAAGTTTTCACACGGCTCGTTAATTACCCGCTTGACAACGGACGTTACTTTTATACAAAACACCTTTATGATGCTCATCCGCATTGCTTTCCGTTCGCCGATAATGTTTTTATTCAGCTTAACGATGGCGGTCAGCATCAATTGGAAACTGAGCCTTGTATTCTTGGCAATTGCACCCATAATGGTTTTAGGTATTGCGATAGTAGGATCGATAGTGTTCCCGCTATTTGGCAAAATGTTCAAAAAGTTTGATAACATGAATAGCCGTTTGCAAGAGAATTTGCGCGCAATCCGAGTTGTAAAATCTTTTGTTAGAGAAAACCATGAGACGGAGTCTTTCCGCAAGACGGCGGCGGATATTCAACGCGCGCAAGTTAGAGCGGAACGCGTTATGGTATACGGTCAACCGATGGTTCAGCTTTGTATGTACGTATGTATGGTATGCGTAATCTGGTTCGGTGGATCGATGGTGCTCAACGGCACTGGCATGACGCTTGGCGAACTTAATACCTTTATATCTTATAATAACCAAATCCTAATGTCTCTTTTGATGGTGGCAATAACCTTTGTTAACATCTTTATGAGCATGCAATCTGCAGCGCGTACCTCCGAAGTTTTATCGGAGTACCCCGATATCAACGACGATCATGCCGATGCGGAGCTACAAGTTGAAGATAGTTCTATTACCTTTGAAAACGTTAACTTTGGCTACAATGGGGGAGAAGATAAGTACGTACTAAAGAACGTAAATCTTCAAATCAACGCCGGCGAAACGATTGGTATTATAGGTGGCACGGGCTCGTCAAAAACCACTTTAGTACAGCTTATTCCGCGCCTATACGACGTATCGACCGGTAGCGTAAAGGTTGGCGGTCGAGATATACGCGATTATAAAATACGCACGCTACGCGATAGCGTTGCAATGGTACTACAAAAGAACGTATTGTTTAGCGGTACCATCAAAGAAAACTTGAAATGGGGTAACGATAACGCTACCGATGAAGAGATCGAAAGTGCTTGTAAGGTAGCGCAAGCTCACGATTTTGTAATGAGCTTCCCAGATGGCTACGCTACCGATTTAGGTCAAGGAGGCGTAAACGTATCAGGTGGACAAAAACAACGTTTGTGTATCGCAAGAGCGCTTATTAAGAAGCCCAAAATCATGATTTTGGATGATTCGACCAGTGCGGTAGATACTGCAACGGATGCTCGCATACGCCGTGCTTTCCGCGAAGAACTTAAGGGCACTACGGTAATTATTATCGCGCAACGCATATCCTCAATAAGCGACTGCGATAAGATAATAGTTATGGATAAAGGTGTGATAACCGATATAGGTACTCACGCCGAGCTTTATGAAAAGAGCAAAATCTATCGCGAAGTATGCATTTCGCAACAAAAGGGGGTGGAGTAATATGCCGGGACCGAGATCAGGAAAAATGGAAAAACCGAAGAACCCCTTAAAGACCTTTAAGAAGATATTTAATTATATCGGAGCATACAAGTGGCAGTTGCTTATAGTAATATTTGCTACCATCGGATCGGTTGCAGCAAACCTCATAGGCACCTATATGCTCCAAAACGCACTTACAATCATCGAAACCTACGATGCTCTTACCGCTACCATAGAGGAAACGCTTGCAAGGCTTGCTTCTCAAGTAGGCATTATCATATGCGTATATTTGTCAGGCATATGTTGCACGGTATTGAGTAGTAGGTTGGTCCTAAACATCCAAACGGGCACTCTACGTAAGTTCCGTGAGGACATGTTCGAGAAGATGGAGCGCCTACCTATTAGGTACTTTGATACTCGCACTAACGGTGAGATCATGGCAAGATACACCACTGATACCGATGCCATCCGCGAAATGATTTCTAACGGTATCCCGTCGATTATCAACTCCTCGCTTACCATTATCGGCGCGTTTACCTTGATGCTTATTTTTAGCCCGCTTCTAACGCTTTTCGTTATCGGCATGTTAATTTTGATGCTTGTAGCAGTAACGATAGTAGGTGGCAAGGGTTCCAAGTACTTCATTAGACAACAAGCATCCATAGCAAACGTTAACGGATATATTGAAGAGTATATTAGCGGTCAAAAGGTAGTACAAGTTTTCTGTCGTGAAGATCAGGTCAAAGAGGGCTTTGCAAAACTCAACGACGAGCATTGCAAAACGGCAACCAGTGCTCAAACCTTTGCTCATATTCTCATGCCCATCATGGGTAACTTAAGCTATATCAACTACGTTGTAACCGCAGTAGTTGGTGCCGTATTGGTTGTCAACGGCAAGATGGACGGCGTAGCAACGCTAATTCCCTTCCTAACCTTATCCCGTCAGTTCTCGATGCCCTTGACTCAAATTTCACAACAATTCAACGGCATCCTCTCCGCTCTTGCGGGCGCCGAACGTATCTTTGCGCTTATGGAAGAGCCTCCGGAAGTAGATAACGGTTACGTAACACTTGTTAACGCTATAATCGATGAGAACGGCAACGTCACCGAAAGCGCCGAGCGTACCGGCAAATGGGCGTGGAAGCACTATCATAAAGCCGACGATACCACCACATACGTGGAGCTTAAGGGCGCGGTAGAATTTGAAAACGTAGTCTTTGGCTACGAAGAGAATAAGACGGTTTTAAACGGCGTATCACTTTATGCAAGACCGGGACAAAAAATTGCACTCGTTGGTTCGACCGGTGCCGGCAAAACCACCATCACCAACCTTATAAACCGCTTCTATGACGTACCGGATGGCAAAATCCGTTACGACGGAATAAACATCAATAAAATCAAAAAAGACGACCTTCGCAGATCTTTGGCGATGGTACTGCAAGATACCCATTTATTTACCGGAACAGTACGCGAAAACATACGTTACGGTAACCTAAACGCAACTGACGAGCAAATTGAAAGGGCTGCAAAACTTGCAAACGCACACGACTTTATAACCCTTATGCCCGATGGTTACGACACCATCATTAATGCAGACGGATCCAACCTTTCGCAAGGGCAACGGCAATTGCTATCAATTGCACGTGCAGCGGTCGCAGATCCTCCGGTACTTATACTTGACGAAGCTACAAGCTCCATCGACACCCGTACCGAAGCCCTCATCGAGCAGGGTATGGATAAGCTCATGGAAGGTCGTACCGTATTTGTAATTGCTCACCGCCTTTCCATCGTTCGAAACGCGCACGCCATCCTCGTTATGGAAAACGGCCAAATTATCGAGCGTGGCAACCACGATCAACTCATCGCTCAACGCGGTAAGTATTATCAGCTCTATAACGGGATGTTCGAACTATCTTAGACCGCGTATAAGCTTCGCAATACTTCACAAATAAACAAAAACCCACTCGGTTATGTACGTTCAAGTACACTCCCGTCGTGGGTTTTTGTATTTGTTCGTCTTGCTCGCTTCTTCGCGGTCTAACCCCATACATAAGCTTCTCAATACAGCATAAAATAAAAACCCCACTTGGTCATGTACGCTCAAGTACGCTCCCGTCGTGGGGTTTTGTATTTGTTCGTCTTGCTTGCTTCTCCGCGGTCTACATCCTACTTAATACGCTTCGCAGTACCATATTAATAAACCAAACCCCACTTGGTCATGTACGTTCAAGTACGCTCCCGTCGTGGGTTTTTGTATTTGTTCGTCTTGCTTGCTTCTCCGCAGTCTAACCCCATACATAAGCTTCTCAATACAGCATAAGCGTACGCATCAGTACGCTCCCATTTTGTGCTTTTTATTTATATTTGTCTTGCTTGCACTTGACTGTCTACCTTTTATTGGGCTTTAGTAAAACCCAATAGGCTTAATTTTTACCCTTATAATCTATATTTTAAAGTTCACCGCTACGCGGTTGACCGCGTAGAAATATATTTCTCTTTTTATATTGCGCGTGTGCAAAGTATATGCTAAAATAATAGTTAAGGGATATTAAAGGAGTGGAATAGTATGAAAAATAATAAAAAAACAGTTTTATTAGTTATAGCCCTTTCTTTGTGCCTTGCTTGTGTTTTGGCAAGTTGTGGCTTTTTAGGAGGTGATTCCGACAACGGTGACGGGAGCACTAATTCCTATCGTATTATTTTTGTGGGGACCAGTTTGGAGCCTCTTTACGTTTTAGACGGTCAGATCAATATGCCCAATAATCCAACCAGCGAAGGCTACGTTTTCGGCGGTTGGTACGTTGACCAAGCATTGACTATTCCCTTTGATCAAGCCTATCTTGATGCGCACCCCTTAACTTCCGATTTGCGTCTTTATCCCAAATGGGTGGAAAAGGCAACCGGCGCATATACCATTACCCTTAACGTCAATGGTGGTGATCCTCTCGATGAAGATACCATCGAAATCTATAAAGAAATTACCACTCCACAACAACTCCCCATTCCCACCAGAGCCGGATATTCCTTTATTGGATGGTTTGCTTCTCTTACCGGTAACGATGCGGTAACCGGTGCCGATGGCTCTATGGTAGATTATCGCGGTAGCTCAACTACCTTCTACGCTAAATGGGTGGCTGCAAAGTACAGCTTAACGTTAATGTCGAACGACGTTTCGGCAGGTAAAGTATCTGGGGCCGGTGGTGAGTTTGTTTATGGTCAAAAGGTAATAGTCGTTGCTACTTCTTTAGACTCCGCCAACTATGTCTTTAAGGGTTGGTATGATGGGGAAGAACTCCTTTCCGACAGCCTTACCTACGAAGTTACCATGTATGACAACGTTTCCTTGACTGCAGTTTGGCAAGGTAAACAACGTTATATCAGATTCTATAACAACCATCTTGAGTCCGATAACACCTACTACGACTATTATTACGCTTATGGATCTGACGTAAGCTACGTACCTGCTTTACGCGTTGGTCATAGTTTTGTCGGATGGTACGAAAATCGTGCGGGCGTTGGCTCCATTATCAACGCAAACGGTGTCTTTGACGACTGTAAATATGTAAACGGCTATGAGCTTTACGCTTGTTGGAGCGAGGGTACCGAGCCTTTAAACTATGAAATTATCGACGGCTATTCCGTTAAGGTTACCGGTATCACCGCAAACGCCGGCAGTATAATCCATATTCCGCACGCTTATGACGGCAGAGCCGTCACCACAATAGGAGAGGGTGCTTTTGAAAACGTTAATAAGGCCGCGATAGTAATTCCTTCGAGTATTACCGCAATCGAGCAAGATGCCTTCAAAGACGTTAAAGCAAAGATTTATTTCGACGTAGGTGCTGATTTGAGTTTGTTGACGGCAGAGCGTTTTAGTTCTTCATTAGACATATACACCCACGTTACCTTGAAAGCAAATAATCCTCTTGTCGACGACGAGTACGTTGAAGCAGAGGGTATTTTAGCCGACACGCACGCCAACACGATACCCGAAGCACAAGCATTATTTGGTTATTTGTGGTTATATACCTACACCGAGGCTTTCGATATAGTATTCGAAGCGGGGGCATATACCGGTAACGACGAAGGGTTTAACGATAGCTTTATCGATTCGGTATTTTCTAACATTGCCAGAAAACTTTCGCTTAAGAGCGAAACCCAAAACTATTCTTTACACTACTATCCGTCGGAAAGAAGAGCAAACATTACCTTTAACGCCAAAACGGGCAATTCGATGGCAAGCGCAACGACCGATGGCGGTAAGATGCAAACGCAATCCCAATCCGTTGTAACCATACCTACAGGCGCTACGCATAACTTTAAAATTGACGAGCTTTCCGATTACGTTGTATACAATAGTGAGCAACTTGTTTACGCTGTTGAAAACGGCTATAATCCCGTATTCGGAGCGGATGGCACTACGGCAGAGTCTATTTATAATAAGGCGCGCAACGTACTATCTCAAATAATCACCGAAGGCATGTCACCCTTTGAGAAGCTAACCGCAATACACGATTGGCTTGCACTCAACGTTATTTACGATAGCAAGTTACTTACAATTGCGACCAATTACCCTGCGAGCGCGGTATCGCACTATCGCGGATTCTACCTCGAAGGCGTATTTGAAGACGGCAAAGCCGTTTGTGATGGTATAAGCAAGGCGTTTTTGCTCATGGCTCGCATCGAAGGTATCGAGACGATACGCGTTTCCGGCACTATGGGCGGAGTTGGTCACGCTTGGAACAAAGTAAACGTTGGTGGCACTTGGTATATGGTAGACGTAACCAACGACGATAGCATCATGACGATCTCATCTTTAGGTAAGTCTTTTGAAATACTTAACCACCGCTACTTCCTTGTAAGCGATGAATCCGTAAGTACAACGCATGATGAAGACGAAATTCATAATGCTCCCGTAGCGACGGGCACTTATAACTATTTCAGCACGGCAAAATACGGCGCAACTCACGATTACTATATTGCTTCCCAAGCGGAGTTCAATGATTTATTGTACGTACTTAAAGCACTTGCTTCGCAAACTGGCATATTGTATACGGTGGACGTAACTTTCGCTCCGTCGGTAAACGTTGAGTCTTTGAGTTATAACGTAATAGCCGGATATAGAGTGTTCTTGAACGATGGCCTTGGTGGCGGAGTATATTTACTTGGAGTGTTTAAATAAAGGCACGATGTTACAACCTAACCAAACTATTGAACTCAATATTCATGATTTGGGCATGGAAGGCGAAGGGATAGGCCGATACGAGGGATATACCTTTTTCGTGCCGTACGCATTGCCGGGCGAGCGGATAAAGGCGAAAATAACCCATCTCAAGCGCAATAAAAATATTGGTTTTGCCGATCTTAAAGAGATTATAGAGCCCTCGGAGTATCGAGTAAAAACACCTTGCAACCGATTTGGCAGATGTGGTGGATGTACTTTGATGCATCTTGAGTACGCAAAGCAACTTGAGTACAAAAAGAAGAACGTCGAAAACGTTCTTCGCAAAAACGCGCAGTACGTAGGTGATGTTAACGACGTAGTACCATCCTCACCATTTGCCTACCGCAATAAAGCGCAATTACCGTTTGGTACGGTCAACGGTAAGGTAGCGGTTGGCTTCTATGGTGCTGGAACTCATAAGATTGTGTCGTCCACGAAGTGTTTTTTGCATGGAGAGTGGCTTGAAAAACTTATTAAAATCACACTGGAATTTGCAAACGAAAAGGGGTTGACCGCATATGACGAGCAGACTAAAAAAGGATTGCTTCGTCATCTGGTGGCGCGTTACGTGGGCGGACAAATGGTTGTAACTATCGTTATTAACGGCGCAAAGCTTGATGGCGCAAACGAGCTTGCGGATAGGTTGGAAAAGGAATTTAACGGGGTAGCGGTATATCTATCGCCAAACACGCGCGATACCAACGTCATTATGGGTAGCACGTTAATACCCGTTAAGCCCACGCCACAATCGATAACGGTTATGGGCATAACCATAGACGTAAATCCATTTTCCTTCTTCCAAGTTAACGATGAAATCCGCGAAAAACTTTATAAAGCAGTAATCGATAAGGTAGCCCCCGACAAAGATACTGTGGTGGTGGATGCTTACGCCGGAGTAGGCCTTCTTGGCGCAATAATGGCAAAGAGGGGCGCAAAGGTGTTCAACGTTGAGATTGTTAAGGAAGCTATAGACGATGCAGAAAAGCTTTATAAAGCAAATGGTATTGCAAGTAGTGTGGTAAATATATGTGGTGATGCAAGCATAGAGCTTAAAAAGCTTATATCGGCACCTGAAAACGACGAAAGCGCACCCCAATATAGTAAATTCCAACAATGTATCGCATCAGGTAAAAAAGTAAAAATCATCCTTGACCCTCCGCGTAAGGGTATCTCTAAAGAGGTTGCCGATACTCTTAACGAGCTATCAAAATCATTGGCGTTTGACCTAATTTATATTTCGTGCAACCCAGCAACGCTATCAAGGGATATTGCTAATCTGACTATGTTTACTCCCATAGAGGTAATGCCTTTTGATATGTTTCCTCATACAAGTCACGTCGAGTCCGTCGTGTGTTTCACACGTCGGCTCGACAATGAATTGCGCGAGCGCATGAATTGAGTGCGTTGCACTCATGAATTGGCTTCGCCATGAATTGCGCCTGCGGGCGCATAAGGTAGGACGCGCAATTCAATTCATGAATAGAAATAGAACAGGAGTATTTAATGAATTTGCTAAAAAAGATAATAAAAAGCGCCTTTAAACCAATTATCAATAAAGCAAAAGGCGCAATAGGAGAGCAAAGAGTTTCTGCTAAATTAAACCCCCTGCTTTTTGGAAAGGTTGAACACAGGCAAATCAATAATTTAGTTTTAATAGATGAAAATGGGAAAAGCCACCAAATAGACCATATAGAAATACGTCAAAATGGAATATTTTGTATTGAAACAAAAAATTACTCAGGGTGGATTTTCGGAAATGAAGAACAGCAAATGTGGACACAGACATTTTATAATGAAAAGCATCAATTCTTAAATCCCATAAGGCAAAATCGTTCTCATATCTATCATATAAGCAAAATTCTTGGCGGAAAATATAAAATTAACTCTGTTATTGTTATGGTTCAAAATAATGCTGATAGAATAAATGTACCGTATGTTGTTAATTTAAATTGCCTAAAGTCATACCTTTCATCCTTCTACGACGGAACTCATTATTCGATATTGGAAATGGATTATATATATCGAGAATTGCTTTCTGCTTCGCGGTGTGATATAACAAGCAGAGAACATATTGAAAATATAAAAATTACACAGAACGAGATTCAAAATAATATATGCCCCCGTTGTAAAGGCAAGCTAATTTTAAAAAAAGGAAAATACGGCAATTTCTATGGCTGTAGCAATTATCCTAATTGCAAATTCACAAAGAAACTATAGCTTTTGAGACCTTTTGGAGTCTTGACCCACGTCGAAACGCTTGTTTGTTTTGCAAGAAAGTAAACCGCAAAAAGTTCATTTAGAGCAGTTTAGGAATAATATAGACATGAAAAATTTATTTAAAACAATAATTATAATGTTTTCAGTTACCGCCGTGGCTACGTCGCTAATGGTACTTGCTTCTTGCGGTGGCTCGCGTTGTGGCGATTATAGCCACTCTTTGACGGGGGCAGTGCTTGAAGTTGATGAATTTCAGCATTCTCAAAAGTGCGAAAAATGCAAAGAGGTCGTTAAGATGTATCACGATTATTACGACGTAGTTGTAACAAGAGAAGCAACAAAGGAAGCGGATGGCGAAGGATATCAAACTTGTAAGGTATGCAATTATCGTAAAGAGGTGGTAGTGCCTTATTGCACCCATACATACGAAAAGGTTGTAGGAAGGTTAGGTAATTGTTGCTCCACTGGTAATATAGAGCACTACAAATGTCCAAATTGCGAAAAGTTGTTTGATGAAGACCATAATTTGCTTACTTTAGAAGAAGTAACAACCGATTTTGGCTCACACTCTTTTTATGATAGAGATTGTTTCATATTTAAGCCGAGTGCAACGGGCAAGGGGTTTGTTAAAATCCGTTGCGATAGGATAGAGGAGTGCGGAGCATATCTAACTAACGACGGTGAAGTCGTGCAGTTTGATTTGCCTAAACTTAGCGACACGCAGTACTATGAAACGGTCGGCCCAAATGAAGAGGGTATTATCACTTATAGACTAACGGGAGATTACGCAAAAAGTGAAGCAACGCTTAAAGCACCAAGCAACCAAAGGTATTTGGTCGAATCTATATTGAGAGGCCTAAAACTGGAATACGATGCTTGCTTGCAAGGTCATGACTTTGACCCTACCTCTTATGAGGTAATAGACAACAACTTACATTACGTTTGTAAAAGAAACGAAGAGCACAAGCTGGCAATCAAACTACCAGATTTAGAGGACGGTAACTATATAAAATCTACCGTTAAAGCAACTTGCACAAAGAGCGGTGGCACAAACTACTCCCTTACCCAAAACGAGTGGAATACTATTCTCAACAAATACGAAGACGAGCTTGTAAATGAGAGCTACAGTTTGGGAGCATACTCAAAGCATCTTGCATTGTACTATACCGTTTTTGTCGAATCGGGTGGTATTGATAAGAATAATCATTCGGTAGCATCAATAGTAACAGGACAATTTGTAGCGCCTACTTTTGACGTAAAAACCTCAAAGAGCACGGATGGGTCCATTAAGTGTCAATGTGCCGATTGTGATGCCGTTTGGGTTGAGTCCGTTAAGTATGATGACGGCGATTGGAGCATGACGGGCAGTAACATGTTCAACAGAAAGTACGTAAGGAGTTACGTAATTTACGGCACGACCTATAAAGCTCCCGCGCAAGAAAAGTTTAACTACTACGTTGATATGAACGGTGGTGAAGCGGTAGATGATAAGGTCGAAATTGAAGGCGCATCAAGTGGTGGTCACGTTTACATTAGCAAGGTAGACTACAAGAAGACAGGATATAGTATTCGTGGCGTGGAGATTTACGTTGACGGAAAGACGGTGAGCATTATCGAAAAAGACAGAAGGGTGGAAGAAGGTGATTCCTATAGCCTTATTGTAGGTGATTACCACTATTGGAAAGTATTCATCGGTTACAATAGTTCTTTAGACGACGTTTTCTTGGGCGAAGTAAAGATTAAGATATTGTGGTACTAAAAGTATAAATAACCAATGCAAAAGACGTTAGTAGATAAAATCCCTATAGCTCTTCCTAAAGAGATAGCGCCTTACGTGGAGGGCGCTAAGGTCTATGATAGCTCTTGCAACTCGGAAGCTAAAGTTTATTTTATCGAAAGAGAGGGAGGCTATTTTTTAAAGGTTGCATCCAAGTGCTCTTTACAACGCGAAGCTCTAATGACCGACTATTTTTATAGTAAAGGTATTGGCGCAGAGGTGCTTTTTTACGGCGGTAATAATTGCGATATTCTCTTGAGTAAGCAAGTTAAAGGGGAAGATTGTACGCATGAGAGTTATCTTGAAAACCCTAAAAAACTATGTGATAGGCTTGCGGAAGAATTAAGGTTATTACATAAAACTGATTTTAGTGATTGTCCTGTTAAAAACAAAATGCAGGAGTATTTCGCTCTTGCGGAACGCAACTTCCGCACGGGTAATTATGATAAATCAAACTTCCCTGATAGCTTTGGTTATAGGTCGGCAGATGAAGCATATTCGACTTTTATAAAAGGGAAGGATGATTTAAATGGTAGCGTTCTTTTGCATGGTGATTATTGCTTGCCTAACGTAATACTTGATGATTGGCATTTTTCGGGCTTTATAGATTTAGGCGGAGCCGGAGTCGGCGATAGGCACGTAGATATCTTTTGGGGACTGTGGTCGCTTGCATTTAATCTTAAAACGGATAGATATCGCAGTCGTTTTATAGATGCTTACGGCAAAGATCTTGTCGACGAAGAAAAGCTGAAGATAATCGGTGCGATAGAGGTGTTTGGTTAGAGGTTGTTATGGCAAAGAAGATAGAAAAGACCAACGTTATGCGTATTTTGGAGCAAAAGAAGGCGGAGTATACTCCCTATTTTTACGATGCGGTCGAGGCGGTCAGCGGAACGGTAGTTGCCAAGATGATTGGTAAAGATCCAAGCTCCGTTTTTAAGACTTTGGTTACTGTAGGTGCAAGTAAGCAAAATTACGTTTTTGTCGTACCTGTCGAAAAGGAACTTGACCTCAAAAAGGCGGCAAAAGTAGTCGGCGAAAAAAGCATTAGCATGATTAAGTCCAAAGAGTTATTGCCCCTTACGGGATACGTACACGGCGGATGCTCGCCGATTGGCATGAAGAAATTTTTTATTACGACTATCGATGCTTCCGCTAAAATCCAAGATAAAATTATTTTTAGTGCCGGCAAGATAGGTTATCAAGTGGAAACGACTCTTGAGGAATTAAAAAAGATTATTACGTTTAAACTTGAAGATATCGTAGTAGATTAAGGTTTAATAGGGGTAAGACCTCTAATGTGCGCGTATGCAAGTATGCATAGATATGCATATGAGAATAATATGGGCTCGGACGAGCTCTTTATATTTGCATTGAATATAAGTATATGATATAATGCGAGCAATGGGAATTAAGGTAAAAAGATTTAATAAAGCAGGTGAATTATATTGGTTATTGGGCGTGTTATTCATATCGCTCGGCGTTTGTTTATGCAAAAAAGCAGATCTCGGCGTTAGTATGATTGCGGCACCCGCCTTTATTATTTACGATGCTATTAAAGAGCTTGTTCCCTTTTTTACCGTTGGTGTAGTTGAATATATAGTACAAGCCTTTTTTGTCGCTTTGCTTTGCGTAGTTGTTTTTAAGGTAAAAGTTAAATACCTACTTTCCATATTGGTAGGAGTAATTTACGGCTACGTTTTAGATATGTGGCTATTGATTTTTAAAGACGTCTATATCAATGAAGTTTGGGCAAGATATCTTATGCTTATAGTAGGTGATGCAGTTACGGCAATAGGTGTTGCATGCTTCTTCCGTACCTATTTACCTATACAATCGTATGATATATTCGTAAAGGACGTAGCTTTGAGATATAACCTAAACATCAATAAGTTCAAGTTGATATACGACTTTAGTTTGCTTACCGTTTCTGTTGTATTGGCATTTAGTTTGTTCGGTGACGTCAAAACTTTTGACTGGACGCAAATTTATAAAATGAGTTACCATAATTTAGGTTTAGGAACCCTAATTACTACAATTATTAACTCGCCGTTCATCTTTGTGGCCGGTAAGCTTTTGGATAAACTACTTGGACAAGAGCCTATATTTATAAAGGCTAAAGCGTTTTTAGACAGAGGTTAATTATGCAAAATCCCATTTATCTTATAAGAAGAATCGTTGGCGGTAAAAAACGTAACGAAATAAACAAAAAGGCACGCGAAAGGCTTATAAACAAAGACTTTAGCGTGTTTTCGTCTTCTTGTATAGGAGGTGTGGTTTGCAGTGATATGGGGGTAAGATTCAATAGCCCCACCGTCAACGTTTTTATACCTTTTACCGATTTTTTAAAAATGATGGAAAACTTACCGTACTACATGAGCCTTACTCCTAAAAAGGCACCACGTGAAGGACATCTTTATCCGGTAATAACGGTAGGCGACGTAAAGGTATATTGCGTCCATTATCATACTTATAAAAGTGCAATTGATAAATGGGTTACACGCGCCAAAAGAGTCAATTACGATGACGTTCGCATCATTTTAGGCGGGCTTCCTTGGGGAAACGAGGAACTTATGGCTCGCTTCGAAGCTCTCCCCTATAAAAAGTTGATAGTAACCTCGTACGATAAGGCTCCGGACGACGATTACGTGTTTAAAGTCAAAGAAAAAATGGGCAGAACTGCCATCACTTTTAACTTCAAAAATATCAAAGGCGAGCGTTTTTACGATAACCATGTGGATTTTGTCGACTTTTTTAATAAATAAGGCTATTAAGAATATTGAAAACATTTAAATAGTATGCTAAAATATAAAAACGTACAAAGGAGGAGAGTATGTTTTCTAAACTTATTAACGAAAAACAAAAAAGCGCGCAATATATGATTGATGAAATCACTCATATTTGCAAAGATATGCCCAAAAGAGCTCCCGGTAGCGAAGGCGAAAAAATAGCTTGCGAGTACATGGCAGACGTTCTTAAAAACGACTGCGGTTGTGAAAAAGTTTCGGTTGAGTCTTTCAAAGAGAATCCCAATGCATTCTTTGGTTGGATTTACATCACCGCAACTTGCGCTCTCATTAGCTATATTTTATACTTCTTCGTACCGCTTGCAGCTGTACTCGTAACCTTATTCGGTTTTGCAGTAATGTTTGCTCAATTCGGTTTTTATAAGAAAGTAGTTGATTTCTTATTCCCCGCAGCAACCGGTCACAACGTAACCGCAGTTAAAAAGTGCAAGGGCGAAGTTAAGGCTCGTATATTCTATAACGGTCACCCCGATGCAGTTTGGAACTTGCCTTTCCATAATAAATGGGGCGGTGCTGCTTACGAAGGTCACATTATTATTGCAGTAGGTGGCGCTCTTATTAGCTTGGTATTCCACATCCTTGCAACCATTAAAGTTGGCGCAACCGCTCAAGTTGCAACCCCCGAGCTCTACGGATGGCTATACTATGCAGGTTTTGCAATTTTAGTATTTGCTCCCTTTATTTTCGGTCTTTACTTCATGTGGGACGAGCGTACTATCGTAGACGGTGCTAACGACAACCTTTCCGGTTGCTATATGGGCATTGCTATCTTAAAGGCAATGAAAGACGAGGGTATCGAGCTTGAGAACGTAGAAGTAGGCGTAATTCTTTCCGGTTCTGAAGAAGCAGGTTTGCGTGGCGCTAAAGCTTGGGCAGAGGCTCACAAAGAAGAGTATCAAGACGGCATCCCCACTTGGATTATTGGTTACGATACCATCCGTGAACCGGAATATCTTTACGTTAACTACCGTGACCTTAACGGCACTGTTAAAATGGATAAGGAAGTTGGTGATGCTTTCCTTAACGCAGCAAAAGAACTCGACATCCAATGTCAAGCAAGTATCGTTCCTCCCTTTGGTGGAGCTACCGATCCCGCAGCGTTTAAGCAAGCAGGCTTTACTACTTGTGGCGTAACCGGTATGAATCACACCATCCAAACTTACTACCACACCATGCGTGATACTTACGACAATATGTCCGAGCAAGCTCTTGCAGATTGCTATGCAATATCCGTTAAAGTTCTTGATAACTTCAACAAAAAGTTCAGCGATTAATTTATTTAATAAAATCAATTGGGTACGCCAATGGCGTACCCAATTTTTATGCGGATGGTAGTGTATTTTTTATATAAATAAATTTATAATTATCTTTTTCCGTCTAATGGCGTATTTAAATGCTATGGCCGTGCCACTGTTGTGACCTTTATAGCTATTATTATAATAAAAAATACAATATTGAGAGCGTTCAATCATTTCATAGTTTCGTACAACATAAGAAGATTTACCTGCGTTTTCAAGTCTTTTAGGGAAATAGGTATCTTCATAAGATTTAGATAGATAGTTTTCGTATGTTTTATCTATATGCTGAAAATTGGATCTGACGTACACTCTTTTTATATGTGGAAATTCAAGTTTAAGTTGCGTAACAATTTCCCATGATAGGCTGTCAAATTCGCTCTTACTGCCAAATAAAAAGGTGGTAACACCTTTATTTACAAGGGCTACTATAGTCTTTTTTAATATAGAAGATAGATCATCACTTTTTTCTATCGTTCTGTGTCCTATAAAGCAAGCTTCCATACCCAACCTTTTATCGTGGAACTCCGTAAAATATTATACATTTATCATCCCTATATTGTCAATATCGTGGAACTCCACGAGATAAAATTTTTAATTATTCATATAATACTTTCGTGGAATTCCTATACGGAACTCCATGAAGGTGTTTTATGAATATTAATGATGCAATAATTAAAAGGATTGATGAACTCTGTAAAGAAAAGAATATAAACGTATGCGGAGCGACGTTGGGTGGAGGAAAATCGCCATCGGCGATATATGACCTTATTAAAGGTAGAACTAAATGCTCTAAAGTATCTACGATAAAAGCTTTTTGCCAAGGAGCAGGGATAACGTTATCAGAGTTTTTTGATAAAGAATATTTTAATGATTTTGAGGAATAAGCAATATTAGAAAAAGCCACGGATTTTACTCGTGGCTTTTTACTTTTGCTTGTAGGTGTAAAGATAAACTAATTTAATAGACGAAGAATACGGCGTATTTAGCATTAGAACTTCAGATGATGCGGTCTCTTCTTGCGCTTTCTCGGTGAGAAGAAGGAGGGGAAGAAGGTAAAGAATATAATCAGCACGATGGCGATTATTAAGCCGATCTTGATGTATCCGCCCTTGAATTCGCCTACAAAGCCAATACCTTCGAGGTCACCTGCGTTTTCGAGGGTGATTATGCCGTTTACCACTGCAAGATCTTTTACGCGGTATTTGCCCTTTTCCTTAACGACTACTTTTACGCTTTCCTTATCGGCATAAGCGGAGGGAACTTTGATTTGCATTACGCTATCGTCGCTTAATACGTCGTCGCCGTTAATATCGATTTCATAACCGATAACAACGCGCTCGAGGGCGGTAAGGAGTCCGCTAATGGTGCTATTGGATTGCATCTTTTCGAGCTTGATGGTGGAGTCGGGGTGGAATCCGTTGTCAGACTCGATCATGACGGAAAGATCTTCGCTTTGATGCTCGATGGTGAGTGAATAAATGGTTATGGTAACCATAACGGGGTCTGGCTCGGAATAGGTATCGGTAGCGTCTGCACGCAAGGTTACGATATATAGTCCGGGGCTTACGAAGGAGTTTTCGACCTCGTTTGAACCGAGATAGTATTTTATTTCTGCGCCACTTGAGCAAGTTGCTTCGATCACGTAAGCATTGCCGTTGTATACGAAGGATACGTCCGTATTGTCGACGCGGATTTTTGAGGGGTTACCGTAAATGCGGTAGGTAGCGGTGGTAACCACCAAAGTATAGCACTCGTTGGTGCAAGTTGCATCGAGAGTATAGAAGCCTGCGATAGTACCTTCTTCTTTTGTGATTACGATGCCAACGTCCTCGTTATTGACTATGCTACCAGCGGTAATTGTGTAAGCGCTTTGGTCAACGATTATGGCTTCGCCGATAGTGGAGTATTGATCTTTAAGCGTTATGAAAATCTTACGTTGAACGATAGTATAGGTACCGGGTGTGAACTCGATTGTGTAGTTATCGTTGTGGAGCGTTCCGATTAAGATGTCGTATCCACCGGGAACGGAGCCCGCTTCGCGTTCGAGAGAGCCTTCCAATTGCTCTTGACCAATTAGTGGAGTGGTGTCGTCAACAATGGGAGTAAGGGTGGCTTCGGGATCGCCGTATGCTACGCTAACGTCTTGGGCGGTAACCTTAATGAAGTACGGTGAAATCGTGTAATTAAACGTGCCGTCTGCAAGCTTTACGTCATAGTTAGGATTGAGCTCGTTAAGGGTTCCGATGCTAATCGCATACTCACCTACGTTCGTGCCGTCAGCGCGTGCTAACTTACCGTCTAATTCACTTTCCGTAAAGGCGAGTGCGGTATTGGTATAGGTGATATCTGCATCTACAGAGCCGTATACGTGACCGACTCCGCTATCGGGGGTGACGATAACTTCTTTAGGAAGGATAGTGCAGTAAGCATCATCGAGTTTTACAGAGTAGTTATCGTTATTCGAGCTTGCGAGGGAGATGGGATAGTCATTAACGTCTTCGCCAATTTCTCTTTGTAAAACGACTTCGAGCTCTACGTTGGGGATGCCGGTAGCAAGACTATATCCATACTTAATAGAGTAAGTAATAGTGCCGTCCTCATCGCCGTAGTTCTTTGTGAATCCAACGGGAACAATGTAGATTTCGCGAGCAGTAACGGTATATTTTGCGCTAACGAAAGTAATGTTGTAGTTGGGGTTAAGCTCATTGGTAACGGTACCTTGTAATATGTTGTATTCACCTGCGTCCGTACCTTCTTCGCGAGCGAGGTAACCGTTAAGTGATTCGTTACCAACCAAACCCACTACGTCAAAGCCCAATTCGTTTTGTTCTTCACCAAAGATTTGGCTATCAGCTTTTGCGGTAACGGTGATATCTTTAGGAAGAATCTCGTATTTATCAACACCTGCACCATCCGCAATAGTGAACTCGTAGTTCGAGTTGAAAGCATATACGGTCAGTAAATCGTACAAGCCTTTTATCGTACCGGATTCGCGAGTGTAGTAAACGGTTACAACGTCATCGTGGAAGCCCGTTTCGATATCTTCAACAAGAAGTATTTCGTTTTCACCATAGGTGTTAACAAACTTTTTGGGAGTTACGGCATAAGGTCTAACGTTAATTGTGAATTTGCCGATTCCGCTATCCGTGGTCATGCTTGCGGTATAGTTTGCGCTATCGGTAATAACGTCTACAAAGTCGATAACAGTGCCGGCGTTTTCATTGGAAACGGCGTCTCTTAAGAAGATTACGTTGAGGGTTTCGCCGTTTAGTCCGTTTACCTCTTGCTTAAACTCGGGATCGTGGTCGCCGTAAAGTTTGCTATAAGCGTTGGGCGTTACGTCGCCGATATAATAGGGAGTAATCTTCAACTTAACGAGTATGGATGCTTCGTTATAGTTGGTCGTTTGGGCGGCGGTAAGGATGACGTCGTAGTATTCGCCGTCCGCTTTAACGTCTTTATAGCTTGCGTTTGCTTCAGCGGTCGTTTCGTTGTGGTTGAGGAGCGCCGTAGCGGTTTGGGAATTTGCATTGTAGATTAGCTCTAAATAGTGTGTGCCGTCAATAACGTTTGTGTTAACGGGCGTTATAACCGTATTAGCGCGGTTTATGACGTATTTTACACCCGTGGTGAAGGAAATATCGTAATTGAGGTTATTGGCGCTTGTGAGCGTTCCTGCAGTGATTTCGTAAGAGCCTGCAGTGCCGTCTTGATTACACTCGAGCGCACCGGATAGGGGATATCCGCTAACGATAGCGTTACCCGTGGTGCCGGCACCGCCACTTACTTTGTAGTTAAGAGCTTGTTCGGCATCACCATAGGTGATAATCACTGCAACGGGAGTTATAGTTATGGGACGCTCGGTGATTACGTAATTAGCGCCAACGTAAGTGATATCGTAGTTAGCATTAGCTAACGTACCTTGGCTAATGGCGTAAGTGCCGACTATTTCGCCTACACCCCTTACGAGAGAGCCGGATAAAGTATCGTTGTTAACAATGCCTGCCGTGGTATATGAAAGCTCTTTTTCCGTTTCACCGAATACTTGAGTTTTACTATCGGCAGTAATCGTTAAGGGACGGGCTTCAAGAGTATACTTTCCGTTAACAAGAGTGATAGCATAGTTGCTGTTTTCAGCGTTGATTACGATATCGTAAGAGCCAACGCTCGAGTATTTTGTAACGGTAGAAGTAAAGGTTACGTTAAAGTCGTCGCCTGTTTTTTCGTTGCCATCGGTGGAATAACCGAAATCCAATAAATCATCGCCGTATACGCTTGATTTATTTTTGGCGGTAATTGTTAAGGGACGAGGGGTAATATGATAGTAGTTGGTGTTAACTTTAACGGTATATTCGCCTGCATCGTAGTTTGCGGTAATTGAATAATCACCAACAACGTCACCGCTGTCACGAGAGAGTTGAACGTTAAGAGAATCGATATTATCGCCATCTGCAAATACGCCTTGGTGAGTAAAGGTGAGTGCAACTGCTTCGTTGCCGTAAACTTGAGTTTTTTCCTCAATGCTTATAACTATTATGCTTTCACCAATCGTATAAGTGCCTTCTACAAAAATAACTTCATAGTTCTCATTGGCACAAGTACCGGTGATATCATAGTCGCCTTTGGGCGAAGTTGAAGTCGCGGTGGTGGTTAAGGTTATTTCAAGGTCATCTTGGTTATAGATTTCACCTGCGGTAACGCGACCCGTTAACGTTTCGAGGCTAATACCATAGTTAGAAGCTTTATTATCAATGGTATAAGTAATGGGGGCAGGGGTGATGACGTAGCTACCTTTATTAAACGTAACATCGTAGTTTAGGTTACTATAGGTTGCGTTTGCGTTGGTCAAAATATAATCACCCGCATTTACGGGCATATTAACGTACGCGATATTAAGAACGCTTATAGGTTCGTCGTATGCCATTGCGTATCCATCGGCAAGAGTAGGAGCGGGAGGTACAATAGCCAAGCCGTATTGACTTTCGCTGGAATTTAGATTTACGGTAATGGCTTTCTGGTTTACGGTGTAAGAGCCGTTTAAGAAGGTTACGTTGTAGTTAGCGTTATTAAAGCTTGCATCCGTTGCCTCAAGGACGTAAGTGCCTTGGTCTTTATTTGCATTTTGAGGTACGGTGATATTAAGTAGGTTAATATCTTCGCCATAGGCCATGCTAAAGCCGTCCGCAAGATCATAACCAATGGTTTGGAAAGGATCACCGTATGTTGAGCTACCACTTCCAATTTGGATTGTAATCGCTTTAGCGCTAATCGTGTAAGTGCCGTTTTTTATGGTTACGTCGTAATTTGCGCTATTGCTGGTGCCGGTGATGTCGTAAGTACCAAAGCCCAAGCCGTCCTGCTTCGTAAGCGTTACGTCAAGGTCGGATTCATCATCGCCTGTAACTAAAGCTCCGTCAGTTATGGTTATAGTTAGGGGAGCAAACGCTTCGCCGTAAACAGAAGTCTTATCAGCAGCTTTTACGGTAATAGGCTTTTTAGTAATTGTATAAGTGCCCTTTGCCGTTGAGGCGTTGGTAACGTTGTAGTTCGTGCCGTCGCCGTTGTATGTTTTGACGGTAATATCATAAGTGTCAACGCCATAAGTGTCAACGCCTAAACCATCTGACGTTTGTAGCTCGATAGTGCCGAGGTCTGCAATAGTATTGCCGTTTACAAGATTGTTTGCAGTAAACGTTAGGGGTACAATGCTTTCGCCGTAAACGGAGGTCTTATCAGCAATAGTAATCGTAACATCTCTCTTGGTGATAGTATAAGCACCGGTCGTTTTGGTGCCGTCTTCACTTGTAAAGCTTACGTCGTAATTAGTGCTTGTACTTGTGCCGTTGATGTTGTACGTGCCAACGTTAGCCGTATTGGAAGCAATAGTAGTAAGACTAATTGCAAGAGCGCTTACTTCGTCTTTAACACCATCTATGGTTGCGAGATCGTCGGGGTCATAAGTAAAGGTAAGTGACTCGATAACGTTGCCGTAAACAGAAGTCTTATCATCAACCGTTACGGTAATATGCTTTTGAGAAATGGTATAAATACCGGTATTGCTTGCGGTTACTACGTAGTTATTTGCCTTTAAGGACTTAGCAGTAATTCCGTAAGTGTCAACAGTATAGCCGGCGTCCCTTGCTAAAACAGCGGTTATTACGTCGATTGTATCGCCGTTAACAAGCTCGGTGGAGGATATGGTGAGTTGTGCATCATCTTGACCATAAACGTGGCCTGCATTGTTGATGGTGACGCTTATTGGGCGTTGATTGATTTTGTAAATGCCATTTGCTACGGTTATATCGTAGTTAGCACTCGTTGCGGAACCGGTTATGTCGTAATCGGCAACGTTAGAAGTGTTAGTGGCAGTGGTGGTAAGTGTTACTTTGAGAACGGCTTCAGTATCGGTGTCACCATTTACAAGTGCGCCATTAGGGATCGTATAGGTCAGGGAAACTATATCATCGCCGTAGTCGGAAGATTTATTAACCGCATATATGGTAATCGCCTTTTTTGCGATGGTGTATGTGCCGGTCGTTTTGGTGCCGTCTTTACTTGTAAAGCTTACGGCGTAATTAGTGCTTGTACTTGAGCCGTTGATGTTGTACGTGCCAACGTTAGCCGTATTGGAAGCAATAGTAGTAAGACTAATTGCAAGAACGCTTACTTCGTCTTTGACACCATCTATGGTTGCAAGATCGTCGGGGTCATAAGTAAAGGTAAGTGGCTCGATAACGTTGCCGTAAACAGAAGTCTTATCATCAACCGTTACGGTAACGGCTTTCTTCTCGATAACAAAATTGGTAGCTTGTAAGATTACGTTGTAGTTGGGGTTGGCAATAGTACCGAGGTTAAATGCATAATTTGCTACGGCTTCACCACTTGCTCTTTGGAAAGCTCCACTCAAAGCATCGCCATCGTATAAAGTACCACTTGTTACGTTGTACGCACTAAAAACGGGGTCAACGTCGCCGTAGGTCTTTTGGACGTTGGTCGGCTCGACGGTCAAACTTGCTTGATTTACCGTAAAGGTTATACGTTCGCTATTTAAGGTGACGTAGAAGGGGTTTCCGGTTGTAAACAGGTTGTAATTTACGTTGACCGTGTTGCAGTACATCAAAGCCAAATTATATTCGTCAAGAGTGGTTACAAGTTCTGCGGTATAGGTGCCGGCTTGTAGTCTTGCGTTTGAGTAATCATCGTTCCAACTTTCGTAAACAATATTGCCGTTTGCATTACGTATACGTACGGAAGCATTTTCGAAGCTGTTTGCGCGGTTTGTAGATGTAGATCCCGCCCAATAACCTACGCCACAGGTTGCTAAATTAGAATTAAGGCTTAAATCGGTATTTACGGAATTATTAGTATTATCGCGGATAGAAGCGACAATATCTTCAAGGTCGATATCGGAACTATAAGTATAAGTTGTGTTCGCAACGTGGATGGTAGCAATTTTACCAATTCTAACGTTAGCGAAAACGTTGGAAGTCGGTTCTGATTCTGATTTGTTGATTTTAAATAGAACGTCTACGCCGGCGCCAATATCCGATTTAGTACCGATAAATACAATACCGTCAGCACTACCGCCGGTTGCAAAAAGTTGGGTGTTTCCGTTATAACCGACGTGGCCGATAACGTAATCGTCATTGCCGATGCTTGCCGAGAAACGTCCCTTTAAAACCAATATATCTTCGTTATTGGGATCAAAGCAAACTCTATCGACGTAAGCGTTAGCATTTGTAAACGTTACGCCATTATAGTTATTTGCCACCATAGTGCGGTAGACTTCTACCGTATTGGTAACGGTCGCACCGGTTGTAGTGGTGGTTCCGCTAAGCCCTTGGTTTTGAACGGAAGCATCGTTGTTATGCGACGTTCTGTTATCAAAATAATATAATTTATCAACGTTACAACTATTCCCGGCAGAAACAATATTTTTTGTTGTAGTTACGGAATATGGACCTGCTTCAAAAGTGCCCGTGAACCCCCAAACAAGGTCTTTACAATCAACGGTAGAGCCTAAATTATCGCCGATGAAGCCACCTACTCGCACGGAAGTGGTGTCGGTCGTCTCGCTAAGACTTGAAGACGCTTTACCGCTTCCAAAAATAGAGCAACGCTCAAATAAAGTGTGCGTGGAACTAAATGAAGCAACACCAACAAACAAACCGAGGTTAGCATTGCCGCCGTAGTTCATGTTGCGTTGTAAACCATGTCCTACGCTGGAATTGTATGCATCCATGATAAGAGTACAATCCGTTATTGAAGAAGTACCGGTAACCCTTCCAACAACACCACCCATGCCATCATGAGTTTTAGTGATTGCGTGGTATCTTATACAAGAGCCGGCTTCATAAGTGATAGTACAATTATATAATGAAGCACCGCCTTCCATAAGACCGACGACTCCCCCAAAGCTACATGGGGACGTGTTGTTATAGTTACTATCTCCCCAATAATTTGTGTTTGAAGCAAACGCAACGTTGAGGTTTTTGATTGTACCGCCACTTAATACGTCGACGATCATTCCGGTGTTAAGTCGGTCGCCGGTTGTCATGCGCGTCCAGCTGGTGTCAATGGGATTAAGCTTTATGGTATGACCATTTCCATCTAAAACACCGCTAAACGTTACTTGACCATGAGTTCCAACAACGGGATACCAACCGTTTGATGCCGTAATATCGTTTGCAAGATAGTATTCACAGATACGGAATGAGCAGAACTTGAATTACGGAATATATTTAGAAATTGATCCCAGCTTGTTATTGCCGTGCCCGTAGGTACGTGGGTTTCACTTACCGTTCCGTTTACTAATCCTCTTTCGTTAAAAACAGGAGTTACAAACTGCGTATAGCGCGTGTTGCGTAAATAGGGGTAGCCATCGTTATAAACGGGATCACTTATATAATACACATTTCCATCGTAAGCAGTAATTACTGTATCGGGACTTGTTACGACATAGTTGCCGTCTATTGAGTTCGCCGCTTTCGCGAGGGTATCAAAGTTTGTAAAACCGTCATTTGTATTATTCCATTTGGATGTTAGGTTTCCAAAGCTATATGAATTTGTGATGTTAGGGGAGTTTGTATAGCATGCAATATGTCCTGCGCGGTCGCCGGAGGCGGATATCGCGCCACCATTAATGCAATAATTAATTGACGAGCCATCGCTACTGCTACCGCTACTAAGCCATCCCGTAATACCGCCGATGTGAACGTTCCCACCAATCGAAATGTCACTATAGTTTGCACACTCAGTGACACTGCCGGCATTGGTAACAAGACCGGCGATACCGCCGAATTGCCAACCATCGGTCTTGCCTTGTCCTGCGGCATTGATGCTACTGCACGATGAGTATTTAGTTACTTTACCCCAGTTAAGAGAGCGTTCGATTCTACCGTTATAGTTGACGCCAGCAATGCCTCCTGCGGGACCCGCGCTGTTAACGGCACAACTATAGTTAACGCAATCCTCGATTAGAGCACCTTCGCCGTTAAATGCGGCGATGCCACCATTATAGTATGAGGAAGAAGTTATAGAGCCGTCGATCAAAGTTACGCCTTTAATAGTGCCCTTGTTATAACCGAAAAGGGCTCTGCCATAACTGGAGCTGTTTATGGTAAGATTTTTAATTTTATAGCCGTTGCCGTCATACGTTCCCTCAAAAGGAATACCGTCTGGCGGAACGTTGCCTGAAGCGGGAGATACACCGATGGGAGTAAAGTTCAAAATCCCACCGAGGTCGATGTCAGCCGTTTGTTTATAATAAGCCGATTCATAGCCGTTTCCATATTGTACGAACGCTGCCATGTTTTGGAGGTCTGTAGCATTTTTGATTTTATAAGGATTGGATTCCGTGCCAGCACCCTCAAAAGGATTTGTTACATCAACTTTAATTTGTATATTTGCAATATAAAAACCGGCACTTTGGTCTGATGCTAAAAAGTAATGTAATCTTATGCCTTCTTTTCCTGTGGTATTGCCTGCTTTAATAGGGTTTTCCCAAGAAACACTTTGATCTTTGTACGTGCCATTTGTAGCTTCTTCATCCAAATCGTATAAATCATCTGAATGTTCTTGCCCTAAAGTAAGTGGGCTATTTGATATAAAATCTGTACCGCCCAAGCCACCTTTGCCATTAGGTTGACTTTCGCCATCCAATAATTTATATTCCATGTCTGTAGTATACGACATGCCTAAAGTAGCATAGAAACCACACCTGCCGGAAGTATTGCGACTATAGTGGTATTTGCTGCCAACAACACAAGACATAGTGATTGTGACATGACCTACATCTGCCACTGCGGATAAGCCGGTATCCAGCTTAATATTGGTATAAAATGCACCACCGAAAACATCTGATTGAATCCAACCAAGTTGGCGGGAAGTGTCGTTGGAGTAAGTAGAAGTACCCTCATGCGATTCGGACTGTTTTCCGCCATTACGCCCACCGTTATTACCGCTTGTAGGGATTAAGTTTCCAAAGTATTGCGCTTTTAAACTTGCGCCAGAACCGGTAGCATAACCGCCGACCGGGAGTTCATAGGTTCCAGCAGAGGGTATTTCGAAATAGTATTCTGGGTATCTTATGCCATCGTCAGAGGTGTCTTCGGAAGTGTCTGAACTATAATCGCTAAACTGAGTGGCGGATGGCGTCGCCAATTTAGGTGCGTTTTCGATAACGTCGGCGGAACCGTATTCTATAGGAATAAGGTCGGGGGTGTCCGCTTGGTTCAAAGAGTTTTGCGTAGTCGTATTGCACGATGCCAATAGTATGGATGCTATAAGGGCAATGCAAATTGTGACAATTACGTAAATTTTTCTGGTCTTATTCATAACACACCTCTTGAGAAGTCGTATCGTTTTAATATCGCGCGCGCTGATATGCGCAAAAATAAATATATAAAATATAATAACATAGGCGCGCGATATATTTCAATAGGGATTTTTTAAAATCAGTAAACGTTCACTTTTGAGGTATACAAAAAAAGAGCGATTTACCGCTCTTTAATAGATTATAGTATCTAATCGACTTGCAAAACGAAGAATTTTAGATAGCTTGTTTCTTCGGCGCAAAGCAGATAGGGGTGGTCGGGGGCTTGAGACTTGATTTCTAAACATTTAACCCTACGTTTTGCTATGCGAGCGCTATCTATAAGCATCCTTTCAAAAGCTTGTTGGTTGACGTAGTGGGAGCAAGAGGAGGTTATAAGATAGCCTCCCTTTTCTACGAGCTTAAGACCGAGCACGTTAATATCGGTGTAACCGCGTATAGCATCTTTAATTTCCGATGCTGATTTAGTGAAAGCAGGGGGATCAAGAATGACAGTGCCAAAGGTTTTGCCCTCTTGGCGATAACGGCGTAATACTTCAAACACGTCGTCGCAAACCGTGTTTAGATTGGTAAAACCGTTTAACTCTTTATTTTCATTAACCGAGTCGATAGCCTTTTGAGAGATATCTACCGCGGTAACTTCTTTAGCTACGGTCGCGACGTTAAGGCTGAATCCGCCGGTGTTTGAGAAGCAGTCGAGGACGGTTTTATCATTACAATATTTGCGTGCGGCAAGGCGGTTTTCCTTTTGGTCGAGGAAGTAGCCCGTCTTTTGACCGCTCCTAATGTCAACGGCAATTTTAATACCGTTTTCTTCAATAATAACTTTTTCGGGTACTTCGCCGTATAGTACCCCGGTTTGCAGTTTAAGACCTTCTTTAAGTCTGACGTTAACGTCACTTCGCTCATATATGCCTTTGGGATTAAAAAGCTCTTTAAGGCAGTCGACTATAAGCCCTTTTCGCATATCCATACCAAGGGACAAAAATTGTACCGAGAGTACGTCTGCGTACTTATCGATGATGAGGGCGGGGAGGTCGTCGGATTCAGCAAAACAAAGCCTAAAACAGTTGTCGTAACCAAGGGCGCGACGTGCATCATATGCGCGCTTTAGGCGCTCCAAATATAGCTCTTTGGTATCCTCAACATCCTCTCTTATAAAAATACGGACTATGATTTTCGATAGGTGGTTAATATAGCCTTTACCTATGAATTTGCCGTCCCAAGTAAGGACCGTAGCAAGGGAGCCGTTTTTATCTTTGCCTTCGATTTTTTGTACCTCGTTGGCATATACCCAACTGTGTCCTGCGAGGATGCGTTTTTCTTCACCTTTTTTCAAATATAACGTGTAACTCATAATACAATTATAGACTATTTACAAATACCGCGCAATAAATTTTCTACACTTAAGTTTTTAAAAAACACTATTGACTTATCGCGCGCCTGCGAGTATCATATAAGTAAGATTTTTGGAGGATGCAGTTATGAAAATTAAAGTTGTAGCATTAGTGCTTATACTTGCATTGACCGTTGCCGTAGGCGGAGCGGTTGTTGCTAACGAACTTCTTGCTTTAGATAAAGGCAATCCCGATATTGAAATCAGCTTTTGGGGTGACTCGATTGCCGAGGCTTTCCTTGGAGCGTCTCCTATCGGCGAACGCGATGGATTCGGATACTATGGATTAGTAGGTCGCAATAACGGATTTACCTTCCACAACCGTTCGGTTTCCGGCCATAAGACCGCTCAAATGTACGAGTACATTAGTGCAAACGAAGATAACGCTCGTATGAATACCGAAGTTTTGAAGAGCTCCGATATTATTTGCGTATCTATACTTGGTAACGACCTTTTGCAGAACAATATGAGCAAAATGGTTTACGATTACCTCAACGACGACACCGCTTTACTCGATAGTAGCGTAGCGAAGGCCAAAGTAGATTTCAAAATGGTTTTCGATTATATCAAAGAGGTTAACCCCACCGCTATAGTCGTAATTCAAACCGTATACAATCCCGTTTATGAAGGAAGCCCCATTATTGCAAAAGAATATATGGACCTTTTGAAGGCACAAGGATACGACGGCACCTCTATTCGTAGTGCGGCTTTAGGTATGCTTGAAGCGCTCAACGGTATCATATACGATTATCTTGATGAGAATCCTATGGCATACTATATCCTCGACGTATATAAGGAGTTCAACAGGATTTTCGTTGAAGACGAGCATCGCGGAATAGAGCTTTTCTATAATGACGGCGTTCACCCCTCTAACGAAGGCCACGCGGTTATTTCCGGATTATATCAACAATTATTCGATTCTCTTGGATTAACCAATCCTGAAGGCGCGCTCAAGAACTACAAGAGCCATCGCGCGGAGCAAATCAAGAGATTATTTGCCGATTCTGTAGACGTTAAGGCGGTTACCAAGCAAATTAAAGCTGCCGAAACTTACGACGACGTTACCAACGTATTCTTCCGCGCAACCGAAGGTAAGACCGCTATTCTTAACGAGCTTGCCACCGCAAAAAATAAGACCGTAGCTTTTGAAGAAGATAGAGTTTACGACGTTAAAGTTGCAAACGTCATGTCGCCTGAAATTTCTGCGATGTTAACATATTTTATCGATTATGATAAGAGCTATATTGAGTTCCGCACCGACGGCACCATGACCTTAAAGGTAATGTTATTAGAAGGACTTGGTTCCTCTCTCGGCGGTATCCTCGGATCAACAGGCGCAGATTTAACTGCCATCGATCTCGATGCGCTTATCGGCGGATACGCACGCGAATTGTTGCCCGGCTTCACCTTCGAAGACGTCGAAAAGTCCTTTGGCTTATTGACAACCAATACCGGTGTAAGCATTATCGGTCTTGATTTTGATAACGAAGGCGTTAAGGCTATTGCAGATTCTATCGAAACCACGGGTAGACTTCCTGCAGAACTTACCCTTCCTGATACTTTAGGTATTGGCTACGAAGGTCGCTATACGGTAAGAGAGGTTACCAACCCCACCACCGGCAAGACCTTTACGGCAGTACACATGGGCGCTCCCTATGAAAATGGTGATGGCTTCGTAATTATGACCATAACCGAAAATGAGGAAGGACAAGAAGAAGTATTCTTCGCCATCGATTTCTTGCAAATTTATATTGAGGCAGTAAGAGGTTAATGCGTAATTACGATAACTTGATATGTCCAAGATGTGGTTGTAGGCTATCTCGTCAAGGAGGTAGCCTATACTGCTTTGGTAAGCATTGTTACGATATCGCATCGTCCGGATACGTAAATTTAGTGCTATCAGGTAGTAAGGCTCAAACCAACTCCGGTGACAACAAAGATATGATGCAAGCACGGCGCAGAGTTATGGATAGTGGATACTATGCTAAACTCGGTGACGAGCTTATAAAGCTAATAGAAAGCTATCTGCACGATAGCGTATTGGACATAGGGTGCGGAGAGGGCTATATAACCGGTAGGATCGCAAAAGCCTTTGAAAGCAGTGACGTGCGCGGATCGGATTTATCTAAAATAGCAATAACGATGGCGGACAAGCGTTACAAGAACGCAAGCTTTATCGTGGGCAACTCCGCATCGCTCCCCATAGCGGAAGGTAGCGTAGACGTTGCCATAGCAGTATTTACACCCACTTACTTTGCAGAGCTTGATAGGGTACTTAAGCGTGGTGGAGTATTTATTAAAATCGCTCCCGGAGCTAACCACCTTATGGGGGTTAAAGAGCTTTTGTACGAAGACACCTATGAAAACGCACAAACGGTAGAGATGCTCCCCGATTCGCTTACCCTTATAAAGCATTTTACAATAGAGGATAGTTATACGGCGGAAGGAGGTCTTGTATTGGATCTTTTACAAATGACGCCGTACTATTATAAGACTCCCAAAGAGGCGATAGAGCGTGTTGCGAAAATGCCTAAAGTAACAACCGAGCTTGCCTTTGATATTAAGGTTTACGTAAAGCATGGAGCGTAGTTTAGGTGATTTACAATACACCTTGCGATACGATAAGCGCAGTAAGCATATCCGCATAAAGGTGGTACCACCTGAAGGGAACGTGGTTGTTAGTTGCCCTTATTTTACATCTATTGAAAGGGTGGAAGCATTTTTAATATCCAACCAAAAATGGGTGCAAAACGCAAGGGTAAAAGTGATAGTAAATGCCGGTCCCAAAAGCTATCTTGACGGTGGTAACAACCTAAAATTGTTTGGCAAAAACTATACGGTTGTCGAAAAGGAAGATAAGCGATATTCGTTGGTTTTCGACAACGATATTGCGATATTAGGTAGCCCAAAAGGCGCTGATTATAACAAAAAGGTAGCTTATGTAAAACGTTGCTACAAGACTATTGCACAAAAGGAACTTGCTCCGCGCTTTTCTAAATGGCAAGCTATAATTAACGTGCAACCCCGAGGATTTGGTCTACGTTTTATGCGATCGAGATGGGGCTCTTGCAGTATTAGTACAAAGCACGTAAACTTTAGCGTTTACGCCATCGAAAAACCTATAGAATATCTTGACTATTTGGTGGTGCACGAATTAGTGCACTTATTGCACCCCAACCACGGTACCGCCTTTCATAATGCTGTAAAAAAATACTTGCCAAACGCCGAGCGTTTGCGCAAACTGTGAGGCTAAAATGATTATTGATTTCCATACACATATTTTTCCTGACGTTATAGCCCAGAGAGCTTACGATGCGCTTACCAAAAACGCAAACGGAGAGTATTTTCCGCGTTATGATTTGACGGCCAAGGGGCTACTTGACTCTATGCAAAAATACGGCATAGATAAATCGGTAGTAGCGCCGGTTGCCACCAAGCCCACCCAATCGATGAAAAACCTTACGTGGGGTGCAGAAGCTCGTTCGGACAAACTTTACTTTTTGGCAGGTCTTTATCCTGATGCCGAAAGTTGGGTTAACAACGTAGACGAAGCCCTCCAAATGGGATATAAGGGAATAAAGCTGCATCCCGAATACCAAAACTTTAATGTTTGGGACGAAAGCATGTATCCTCTTTACGAGTACGCTTTTAGTAAAGATATGTTTATTCTTTTCCACGCAGGCTACGATCCGATAGGTACCGAGCCCTTCCGTTCCAATCCACAGGCTTTCAGAAAGCTTATAGAGGAATTCAAAGGCGCTAATATCGTATGCGCTCACTTTGGCGGACAAAACCAATGGGAAGACGTTTATGATTATCTTGCAGGTACCGACGTCTATTTAGATACGTCTATGGGCTTTGCTTATTATGGGGTTGATACCTTTATGAAGATATTTGATAAGCACGGAGCCGATAGAATTTTGTTTGCTACCGACTCCCCGTGGAGTGATGTCGGCGAGGAACTTAATACGCTCTTAAACTTAAACATATCGGAAGAAGATAAAGAGAAAATCCTATATAAAAACGCCCTTAAATTGTTGTAAAAACCACTCAAACGGCGCTTTTATAAAAAATTAGGTCTTGCAAAAAGTAAGTTTTTATATTATAATAAATGCTCTATATAATACAGTATAATTTAGGAGTAAAATGTCGGCATACGCAATAACAATCTTAATAATGGTTTTGTTGTATACCTTCTACGTAGGGTTTAACGACGGCTCGACGGCTATAGCCACGACCGTTGTTTCGCGTGCAATCAAACCGACGACTGCGATTATTGTTGCGGCAGTAACCAAATTTATATTGCCGATATGTATTTTCTTTATTGGCACCGGTAGTGTTGCCACCAATATCCAAGACTCTTTGATCTTTGTCGAAAGCTTCCAAAACATAAGCGCGGAAAAGGCTTTTGCTTTTATATTTTCCGGAATGTTTGGCGCAATGATTTGGGCGGTGATAGCCTTTGTTTGCAAGATACCAAATACCATTTCACATACCTTACTTGGCGGAATAATAGGGGCCGCGATAGCAGCTTTTGGCTTTGGCGCGATACAGTGGAAAGAGTACGTTTTACTCAACGTAGTAGCAATGGTGCTACTTGCTCCGCTTGTCGGATTTATACTGGGTTACGTATTCTTATTTATAATCAAAAAGTTTGTTCGTCATGCTCCTCGCGGTATGAACAAAGTGCTAAAAGTGCTCCAAAGGGTAAACTTAATCGTACTTACGGGAGCCTTTTCTGCCAATAACTCGCAAAAATCTCTTGGTGTACTTTTGCTTTTGAGTACGCTTGGACTATGGAACATCGGCGACGAAATGCCTTTTTGGATTGTACTTGTTATAGCGATTGCTTTGACGCTTGGCATGTTGTTTGGCGGATATAGAGTAATGAATACCGTAGGGCGCAAGATATTCAAAATTGCACCGATACACTCCGTAGTATCGCAACTTACGACTTCGCTTGTAAGTATTGCCGGTACGGGGCTTGGTATTTCGCTTGGCATGGGACAAGTTATGACCTCGTCGGTAATCGGTGTCGGCGCGGCAGAGCGTTTTAACGCCGTCAAGTGGACGACCGCTGGTAAAATCACTTTAGGATGGTGTTTGACTTTGCCTATTTCGATGGCAGCGGGATACCTTGTATATCTGCTCGTAGGCAAATTGATAATGGGAGTATAAGGAGTTATTATGTTGTTTTTCAAAAAGCGTAACGAAGAAAATTTTTACGACCTCTTAACCCGTCAAGCCCAAATGGTGGCTAAAGGTATGCGCCAATTGAGCGAGTACTGCGCAACCGGCTCGGAAGAAATTGCCGAGAGCGTAATTCGTACCGAAGAAGAGGGCGATATGGTCAGACGTATTCTTATTGATGAAATCAATAAGGCGTTTATTACGCCCATTGATCGTGAAGATCTATTTAAACTTTCGGCAAAGCTTGACGAAGTTTTGGACTATGCCAAAACTTCTGTTGACGAGATTCGTCTTTTTAACGTTAAACCGGATGCTGAAATGGCGGAAGTTACTTCCACCCTTCTTGAGATGGCAGAGCATATTATTCTTGCGGTATCCAATATCGAAAAGCACGAGTCTATAGCGAGCGACGAGGCTATTTACGTTAAGTCGTTAGAGAACAAGGTTGGCGATATTTGCGTAAAAGGTCTTGCAAACCTATTTAACAACGCAGATTTCCGCACTATTTTCAAGTATAGAGAGATTTATAGACACTTAAATCAAACGGCGGACATCGCCGATGAAGCAATGGATTGCTTACTCAAGGTATTGGTGAAAATGTAATATGGCACATAATTTTTACGCGTATTTAAGTCGCATGAGGTACATCGAGAGATGGTCTTTGATGCACTCGACGGTTAAGGAAAACATCATGGAGCATTCCGAGCAAGTAGCTCAAATTGCACACGCTCTTGCCATGATCGCAAACAAACGTTTTGACAAGCAGGTTAATGCCGATAAATGCGTAACGCTTGCGGTATTCCACGAGTGTAGCGAGGTCATAACGGGCGACTTGCCCACCCCCATAAAGTACTATAATAACGAAATAAAGGTCGCGTACAAGGCGATTGAAAGCGTTGCTAATGATAAGCTATTGAGCATGCTCCCCGAAGATTTTCGTGAAGATTACAAGAGCATAATCGCGCCGGATCCCGATGCATACGAGAAGAAGCTTTGCAAAGCTGCCGACAAGATTTGCGCCTATCTTAAGTGTATTGAGGAATTAAAATCGGGTAATAAGGAATTTGCAAAAGCTGCAAAATCCTTGCGTGCAGAAGTCGAGCAAAGTGAACTACCGGAAGTCAAGTATTTTATAAAGCACTTTATCGGCGGATTCGAAAAGACTCTCGACGAGTTGGATTAGAAGTTTAAGAATTAAAGAGCTTGTTTTTACAAGCTCTTTTTTACTGATATTGAGTATTGAAAATACCCTTTAATTATGTTAACATAATGCTATATGCTCGTTATACGTGGAGGAGCGCATAATGATTAAGAAGTTGTTTAAAAAGTTTTTCGAGTTCAAGCCCGATCGCGAGGTGCAAAACAAAGAGCTTGTCAATTACGCTATAGGCGTATTCGGCCAAAACCATGCTTACAACATAATAGCAAACTGGTTTATGTATTTTTGTACCGACGTTCTATACGTAGACGTAATGGTAGTCGGTTTGGTGCTTGGCGCTGCGCGTATTTGGGATGCTATCAACGACCCGATAGTTGGTGTAATCGTAGATAGACACACCTTCAAAACAGGCGAAAAGCTACGCCCATTCCTCAAGATAATGGCAATACCAATTGGTATTATGTCGGCGGTAATGTTTGTAGACTGGGGACTACCGCAAAACATGATGGGCCTTTATATTTGCGCCGTATACTTCATTTGGGATACGTTGTACTCCTTCCAAGATATAGCCCAATGGGGTATGACCGCAATGATTTCCACCAACTCCGAGGAGCGTGGTAGAGCGGCGCAGTTCGGTCGTATAGGCGCGATGATAGGCGGATGGCTCCCCGGTTTAATCGGTATAGCTATTGCAAACTTACCTAAAGTTGGTATTTCGCAAAAAACCATCTTCCTTGTTGCCGGTATATTCTTTGGATTCGGCGGTATGGCTATCTCTATGATGGCATCCAAGACTAAAGAACGTACACCCGTTAAACCTCCGGAAGGTTCTATCAAAGATGCGTTTAAGCTTATCTTTAACAACAAGATAGCTATGGCTTTGGTTATTGCCGAAATACTAGGACACATTACCTTTAGAATACAAGATATCTACTTCTTCAAATATATGGTATCCGTCAACCTGTTCGGTAAGACCATCGAGGGACTAAACGTTCAGTTTGTTTACGGGCTGTTGGTAGGACTCCCCGGCACGTTATCGATATTTATAGCTACTTGGTTTGCACGTAAGATTGGCGGTATGAAGAACCTACTCGTGCTTGCCACCTCCCTTAATATTTCCGTTCGTATTATAGCCTTCTTCATAGGCTTTGAGGGTTATAAAATCGCAATAACAGGTGCCTTAATGGCGCTTGCTGGTATCCCAAATGGCATGATGGGTATTGCAACAACTACCATATGGGGCGATAGTGTGGACTACATGGAGTGGAAGACCGGCGAGCGTAATGAAGCCAGCGTATTTGCTTTACAAAACCTTGTTGCAAAAGCAGGCTCTGGACTCGACACGATGTTTACCGGCATCACGCTTTCGATACTCCAATTTGATTCTACCAAGTATGACCTTGGTGAGCCTCAATCGGAGGTATTCTACAAGTACGTATGGTTGGTATACATTTTAGGACCTGCGATTGGCTCAATACTCTATTTAGTACCGCTACTTATGATGCGTTACGATCGCAAAACCAAGGAAATGGTTGAGGGTGAGTTACGTAAGAGACGTGCCCAAAAGGCTTTGGAAATAGAAGCCGAAGAGGAGTATGGTGTCTCACTCAACTTACCGATCTATTAGTAAATTACAAAAAATTAAAAATACCATTGAAAAACCTTGACTGATAGTATATAATAGTTATATCTATAACTATGTGCAGTACCGCAAGGAGCGCGAGGGAATATGCGTAATTTAGCTGAACAAAAAAAGATTTTCACACCCGTAATATGGTTTTTCGCTATGGCGATCGTTTACGCTGTAATTTTCGTCGTATTTTTCCTTGGGCATTTCAATATCAATGCGACTATTGGCGGATACCGTATGTACGACTTTAGCGAAGATCTCGAGAAGGTCGATGCTTACGATATTGACGAAGGCGACAAGATGGCGTATATTGCCAAGGGTAGCAAGGTTTTAGTAAAATCCGTAGCGGTTGAAGATCTTAAAAATAACGACATTATCGCTTTCTACGATAAGGTTGATAATGAGATAGTAGTTGTAACGCGTATTTATAAATCTCATTATGGGGGTCCCGACGGCGTAACCGTATACGTTACCCACGAACTTGATAGTGCAGAGTATATTCTTACCACCATTGATTCTGGTCGTTTAATGGGCGTTTACGTAACTTCAATACCTGTTTTAGGTACTGTATCGGCCTATCTTACGGCAAACAATATTATACTTTATGCAGTACTTGCAGTGCTCGCACTTATCATGCTCGGCACTCCGATTATCGTGTTTATTATTCGCCTTAAGGCACGTAGTTTAGGCAGTCCCTTCCCCGAAGGTGTCAACGTCAATAAGCTCAAGACCGAAAACCTCTACATCTACGAAAACATCCGTGAGTTTATCTTGTCTTCCTCGATGACTATTGATAACGGTTACGATTGCGACTTGATTTATATGGGAGATATTCTATTTGGCGTACTGCACGTAACCAACGGCCACGTATACGTAAATATCAATAAAGATTTCCAACGTTACGATAACAAAATCGATCGTTCCGGTTACATTTGTATCCCGCACGCTGCAAACCTTGAGTCTGCTAAAAAACGTATCAATTCCATTTATCGCGCATACTTTATGGATATGAAGCAATCTGCAATGGCACGTGCAAATGGAAAGGCCAAAAGAAGATAATCAGTAAAAACCTACCTCTAAAAGCTCCTAAAAGGAGCTTTATTTTTTATATTCCACCTTGAAACCCTTATATTTATGTGTTAAAATTTAGGTATCTACTTTCATAAAGGAGGAAAGGGTATGAAGGTAAGGACTCTTATTTGCGTATTGGCTATTGCGGTAGTTGCTTCAGTGGCCGTAGCCGCAGCTTTTGCCACCGATCCCGACGTAGGTATGCGTTTGATAGTACCTAAAGATTGGGAGCTGGAAATCGGTGATTCTCGTACGGTTGATTACGTTTTTGATGATGAGACGGTTACAAACCGCAAATTGACGTGGACTACTTCTAACGAAGAGGTGGCTACGGTTGACAAGTGGGGGCGTGTAACCGCTGTCGGTAAGGGCAAGGCATACGTTTATGCCGAAACCTCCGATGGTCTCAAAGCTAAAGCAAGGTTAAATGCAGTTGAGGTATCGACGGTTAACCAAGTTGCCACTACTAAAATCGACTATAAAGGCAACGCAGTAACACTTGGTGCCAATCTTCAAAAGGTGGTAACGCGTTACGAAAGTGCTATAGTCAGTGAATCTACTGCGATTCCCACGGCTGTCAAAGAAGCGTTTGTAAGCGGTGTTTACACCGACATGAACGTGGCAACGACGGCAGATGGAGCCGTTTGGGAGATAGTTTCTTACGGCGTACTTCGCACCGACGATAACGCACTTGATGCTCGCGATAAAGTTCAACGCTTTATGGGCGATAGATATTTCTTCTCAAAAGATACCACAACCGGTAACGTTCTCGGTATATATGCCGACGGAGAAAACGGTATATGGACTATAATGGCAGGTGGCGTCACTCACATCGAGATGCTTAAAATCAACGGCACCGATAAGGCCGCGATGATGGTGAAAAGCACCCAAGACTACGTAATGAGACACGGCTACGTGGCGGAAAGTTACTATAACGGCTCTAACGATACTTGGAAGCCGGTTGAGTCTGATAACGATGGTTTATGGACTTCGATGTACGCAGCCGGTGAACTTATGAGATACGCATCTTTGAAGAAGTCCGGTACGGCTACTCCCGCTGAAATTGCTGCCGCCAGAGAATCTGCAATGGTTTCTACCGAAGCAGTACTTCTTTTATCCAATATAGTTATGCGTAAAGGAACGGTTGAAGCTTACGTTCGTTACCAACCCAACGGACGTTACGACGAGTTCCCGTATGGTAGCAATACCGCAAACGGCAGATATCACTCGGCAGATGCGCTCGAAAAGGGTGGCGACAACTCTCTTAACGTTCCTGCGGTAAGCCCTGCGGAAGCCTTTGAAATCGCTTACAATGCTTATCTTGAAGACGGCACCATGACCTATTTCCTCGTTGACGGATACCTTGAGCCCTTTATTCAAGAGGATTGGTCCAACCCCATCGTTAACGAAGACGGCTCCGTAACCTACGAAACTCGCACTCGTAATTTGGAAGGATATATTGCTCGTACCTATTCCGTAGCCTCCGAAAACAATATTCCCGACGGATATATTCATTACCAATTTGAACGTGACGAAGAGGGCAACTTGATTGCACGCGGTGTATCCACGATGAAGGAACACGAAGGCGGTTATTATCTTAACGGTGAAAACTTGAGAGGTGTTGAAGTCGATGCTTCCGGCGAAATCCCCCAAAGATTGTGGGACGATTTGGTAGATGCAGGCGCTATTGCAAGCGACACCGATATTACCGACATCTTCTATAAAGGCGACACCAGTTCGGATGAAATAATAGGGCATTTATTCCTCTACAAAATAGCATACGATATTTTAGGACAAGAGGATGCCGAAATCAAAAAGATAATTGCAAACACAATGGACCGTTTTGCTCAACATATTACCGATAACGGATATATGATGGTAGATGCCACCGGTCAACCCGGAACGTGGTCCAAATTCAACAGAGAGTTCTTCTACAATAGCTCTCAACTTGGTGGCGCGCCCTTGACGGCATCGGTAGCACTTTGTGCCTTCAAAGTAGCATATTACGTAACCGGCAACGTTAAGTGGCAAAACGAGTATATGATGGCGGCCCTTGACCCTGCATATGAATATGCAAAGCTCATGACCAAGTATTCCGAGCAATGCTATATGTACATGATGCTACTCTTAAACGAGTACCTTGAGGAATATACGGGAGGCTTACTCAATCTCGAAGCAATCGTCGATGGGTTGGGACTTGACGTAAGTCCTGATTCCGATCTTACCGAGATGCTCAAGAGACTGTTTATCAACTACTCTGATGAAGAGATGGCAATGCTTGCATACTACCTCTTATTCCAATTGGAAACTGACGAAACCTTACTTAATTACTATCGTGAGGGCCTTAACGATTGGTGGGAGTCGATATCCTATTCCGAAAACCCCTTATGGTATTATATCTATCAACTTGCTTACCCCAACGAAACCATCCTTGATAGATACGGTAATAACATTTTGGAAACCGCTGCATGGCAATTATCTCGCCATCCCATAGATACCCGTCAATACAACGCATCCAATGGTAATCGTGACGATATAGACATCCTCGATTTGTCCTCACTCGGCGGAACGCAATTGAGCTTTAGAGCACAAGAGGGTATTGAAATCGATTTAAGCGGTGTAGCAGGTATCTTTAGCGCCCTTCAAGATGGGCCTTCGCTCGAGTGGACCGTTGCTCCTGCCGATGAGAGAGCGCTCCATAAATATAACGGTCCGACTTACCGTCTTGAAACCGATTACAATCCCAACTGCATGGAAGGCTCTACTACCTACACTTTGCCTTATTGGTTAGGTGTGTATCACAATATGTTGGTAGACCGCGGATAAGCTTCGCAATACTTCATAAATAAACAAAACCCCACTCGGTCATGTACGTTCAAGTACACTCCCGTCGTGGGGTTTTGTATTTATTCGTCTTGCTCGCTTCTACGCGGTCTAATCCCACGCATAAGCTTCACAATACTTCATCAAACAGGCGCACCCCCTCAATCACGTACGACCAAGTACGCTCATATCGGGGAGTGCGCCGTTTTCTTCGTCTTGCTCGCTTCTACGCGGTCTACATCCTACACAAGGGCTTTACACTATACTCGGTCATGTACGTTCAAGTACGCTCATATCGGGGAGTGTGCCGTTTTCTTTGTCTTGCTTGCTTCTACGCGGTCTAATCCCACGCATAGGCTTCACAATACTTCATCAAACAGGCGTACCCCCTCAATCACGTACGACCAAGTACGCTCATATCGGGGAGTGCGCCGTTTTCTTTGTCTTGCTTGCTTCTCCGCGGTCTAACCCCATGTATAGGCTTTACAATATACTCGGTCACGTACGTTCAAGTACGCTCCCATTGGGGGCTTTTTATTTTTGTTTGTCTTGCTCGGTTCTCTGCTGTCTAAACGCACGCATAGGCTTCACAATACTTCATAAATAAACAAAGCCTCCCTACAGTTGCGTACAATTTGTACACTCCAATTGGGGAGGCTTTTTTATTATCAAAATAATGCTCGTTATCCCAGCAATACGTCCATTAGTAGCATCACCGCAAAACCAAATAGCAAAGCAAACGTTGCGCCACTTTGGGCTCCGTGAGCGTGAGTTTCGGGTATCATTTCATCGCTTACAACGTAAAGCATAGTACCGCCGGCAAAGGCAAGAGCAAAAGGTAAAATTACCGTTGCTATGTTGACGGCAAAGAATCCTATAAGCGTACCTACTACTTCTACAAGACCGGTTAAAAGGGCGATTAAGAATACCTTGCCTCTCTTTATGCCTGCATTAAGCATTGGTGCGATTATAACCATGCCCTCGGGTATGTTTTGTAAAGCGATACCAGCAGCGATAATAAGAGCTTGCGTGTTATTGCCGGAGCCAAACCCAACACCTGCAGCGATACCTTCCGGTAGATTGTGTATGCCTATTGCAAGCACAAAAAGCATAACCTTATCGATGTTGGTTTTCTTATGTGGCTCAATATCGGGCTCGCTGATTTTGTGCAGGTGCGGTACAAGTTTATCTATAAGATATAGCACCAATGCGCCTACAAAAATACCGCCGATGGTAATAAGTAACTTGTACTCACCACCATACTCTAAAGAGGGCACTATTAAACCGAAAATGGCGGCAGCAAGCATTACGCCCGCAGCAAACGAAAGTACAATATCCGAAAACTTGTGGGATATGTTTTTAAATATAAATCCGATTCCGGCGCCGATAACGGTTGCGCCACCTACGCCGAGAGCTGTTAATAATACCATTTCCATAATTTTTACCAAGAATTTTTGACGTATTCGCAGAAGGCGTACATGTCCTTGATTTCAAGTACGGTACCGTCGTCAAGCGTTACCGTTCCGTTCCAAAGTCCGTGTGCTTGGTGGCACTCGGTGCCGAGCACGTCCTTATTTAAGAAGTACGAGTGATCGTCATAGAAAGGAGTCATAGTCATTTCAAAGCGACCGTCTTCCGAGGTGAACTCCCAAGGCTCCAACCACCCTTTTTTGCCGGGGAAATCCTTTACGTCTACACTGCCGATTTTGTGGGCTTTACCATCGTAGAAAAGGCAGGTTTCGGTAGCGTTAGAGGTATCGCCTATTAGCCAAGTAATTTCAAAGCCAAAGGAGTGCTTATTGCCATCTTTATCGTATAGATAGGTGGAGCCGTTACCCCAATACCAATGACATTTATGTGGCCAAACGCCACGCCCCCAGTCCATTACCCCAAAAGAATTTTCCTTTGTAAACTCGATTTTTTTATCACCGATTTGTACGTAACCCTCTGCCGGCAAGCAGTTTTGTTTTGTGGTTAAAAAGAATTGATTTTTCTTTTTGGGGAAGGGCGTTACGATGGTTATATTCTCGTGGTCAGCGGGGATTTCTTCCCAAAAATCGTACTTTATCGGTTGATCTTTATATATGCTTTCGAAGGTTACGTGCCTATAACCCTCCTCAAGATTGGTATCGTATACCATTTTTATACCGCAGGCATCAAACTCAAGCTTGTTGGTGCGATCACCGATTTCCGGTGGTAAAAATCGGTTTCTTGTAAATGGAATAATACATACGTTTTCGGCAATAAGTTCACCGGTGCGTATATCACGTATGGATGCAGCGGCAGACGTACCGACCGTTATGTTGAAGAAGTTTATAAGCACCTTATAACGTCCGTCTTGGATTTGATGGAAGTCCCACTCTTTAAGCCTAAAACGAGGCTTAACAAGACTTCTCTTATAGTCGAAAACGTTACGTCTTGCCCAGCCTTTAGCTAAAAGATTGCCGTTTTCATCAAGCAATTTAGTAGGGGAAGTATACTCTATTTGTTTATTCATAGCCACCTCACATATCATAAATATGATACCACTAATTCGGCTGTATAGCAATATTATTTTTTAGGCGCGCACGCGTATTGCAAAAAATACAGCGATATTATATAATATCAGTAGAGGTAGATATGAAGAAAGCGTTTATAGCAGTTATCCTCGCAGTATCGTTATCGGTAATATGCGTGGGTGTATATTTTGGATTTAAGCCTAACGATATGGGCGATAAGGGAAGGTCTGTCGATTACTCCTTAGATAACGATTACGAGTATGAAGTTATTGATACCGATGAATCTCTTACTTATTCTCCGGTAGGCGTAGAGCCACAATATGGTTTAGTTTTTTACGTAGGCACGGCAATCGATCAAGCACATTACAGCTACTTGGCAATAGCTTTGGCAAAACAAGGCTATATTGTTGTTTTACCCAAAATGATGCTTAACATGGCGTATGCTTTTTATAGCGAGCAAGAAATAGCTTTTGAAAATCATAAGGACGTAAGGTTTTTTATAGGTGGTCACTCTCAAGGTGGCGGAGCTGCGGTTAAGCGTGTTCAAGAGAACTCTGATAAAGTGCTTGGCGCAATACTATATGCGCCGTTATGTTATGCTGAAGATAGCATTAAGGATGCCGAAACACCGACTTTATTGATTGAAGCGACAAAAGACAACGTGTTAACCGCATACATGAAAGCCGATGCCAAAAGCCGTCTACCCACGTGTTACAGCGGTTATATGCTCGATGGATGCCATATGAGCTTTAGTACCTTTGACGACGACGGTATATTGGGATTCTTTGGTGATGGACCGTTGACCGAAGCACAAAAAGCAGAGCAAAAGCAAAAAACAATCGATTACACGTTGGAGTTTATGAAGATGGTAGTACTCGGACAATACCCGATGCCAATCTAAAATCGACTTTATTAAAAAGGAGTAAAGATGAAAAACAGACTATCATTAAAAATCATAGCGATTATATTAATCATATCGGCGTTATTCCTATTTACTGCGTGCGGAAACAAGCAAGATCCTTCCGTTCCACCCTCGCACGACAATGCCTTAACGTCTAAAGTGGTATTATTTATCGGTGACGGCATGGGGCCCAACCACGTTTATAATACGGAGTTGTATACGGGAGCTTCATTGTATTTTTCCAGCTTTACTACAAAAACGGAAGTTGATACCAACTCTGCAAGCGGACTTACCGATAGCTCTGCAGCCGCAACGGCGATGGCAACTGGCGTTAGGGTAAAAAACGGTACTCTTGCTTTGGATTCTTCCGGTAACGCAATCGTTTCTATCACCGAGCTTGCAAAGACCGATGGTTACGGCACGGGAGTGGTAACTTCTGATGAAATAACAGGTGCGACCCCCTCGGGTTTTTCCGCTCATGCAAAATCTCGTAACAATAGTGCAGAAATTCTTTTAAGCCAAAAGGATGCTAAACTCGATTTATTGTTGGGATCGGGCGATTATTCTTCGGTATATCCCAATTTGTTTGCAGAGCAAGGTTGGACTTGGGCAAACAAATTCAGTGAAGTCAATACTGAACAAAAGAGGTTTGTTGCTACTTTTAGTGGCGTTGGTCACTCTAACGGCACCGACGATAAGCCCACCCTTACACAACTTGCAAGCTACGCAATAGATTATATGGAGGCAAATTATCCTACCGGCTACTTCCTTATGATAGAGGGAGCAAAGATAGATAAAGCCTCTCACAGCGGTGATATAAGCGAAATGATGCTAAACCAAATCGACTTTAGTGAAGCTATCAAAACGGTTGATCAAAAGCTTTCCGCAATCGGTGGTGGATACTCCATTATCGTAACTGCCGACCACGAAACGGGCGGTTTGCAAAAGGCAAACAGCAAGGCGGAAATCACCGACGATTTGTATACTACCACCGGTCATACCGACACAAAAGTTGGTTTGTATTTTAAGTCAACCCTCACCACCATACCTGAAATTATCAATAAAGAGGCCATCTTAAATACCGATATATTCTTACTTTGCAAACAACTTTTAGGTATCGCGTAAATTGACTTGTTATTTAGTATTAAAAAAGCGTCCCAACGAGGACGCTTTTTTATATAAACAAAATCGAAACTTTTAAGGCAAGTAGCGCGAGAATCATTACCGGGATACTGATAATTACGCCGTATTTCATAAAGTGTAAAAAGGATAGGTGATAACCGTTTTTCTTTAAAATCGACAGCCACATAATTCCTGCAAGAGCGCCTACGGGAGAGAGGTAAGCACCAATATTCGAGCCGATAACGGAAGCAAATAGTGCGCCGTAGTAGTTTCTGCCGACGAGTGATGAAAAGGATAGCACGTCGGAAAAGAGCACGCTCATGGGAATGTTATTGAATATGTTTGCCGAAAGGAAGGAGGTTAGTCCGTAAACGAATATGCTATCGCCTTTATCGAATAGGCCTGCAATAATGCTCGTAAAGTTGCATTTATTCAACGCAAGCACGATTACAAACATACTAATCACAAATGGAACGAGGGCGTAGGGGAGTCTTTTAAGTACTCTTGCAAAAATTGAAAGACCTTGCTTTGTTACAAGGCAATAAACGGTACTTATGACCGCAAGACTCACAACGAAGACGGCGCAAGCAAGGTACATTTCCACGTTTATGTACGAGCAAATCGAAAGAGTGATTATTGCAAGAGCAAGGTGAACGACACCTACTATAAGCAAAAATTTATCGCCGAGTACGACGTTGTCTTGAACTATATGTAACGGTTCTTTAAGTTGACGATGGAACAATGCGGAAAGTATAAAGAAAGCGCCTACAGAGCAAATAATACTGGGAAGAATCATAACCTTGAGGTAGCTCAAAAAGTCTACGTTTGCGCTGGATGCGAGATAGATATTGGTGGGGTTGCCGATTATCAACGTCATACTCAAGGTGTTTGCGGCAACAAACTCTGCGATGAGGTAGGGCATGGGATTGATATGTACCTTTTTTGCAAAGTGTAAAATAAAAGGAGTAAACGTCAGTATGACTACGTCGTTAGAGGTAACGGCTGTTAATAACGAAACCATCAGATAAAGCATCAAGAATAAGCTTTTTTGTGTGGATTTAGCATGTCTTACGGCAAAAGACGCAAGATACTCGAATAGATTGATTTCGTCAAGGAATACGGAAAGGAAGGTCATGCCAAAGAATATGACCAATAGTTTAAGGGGATTTACAGAGGTGTCTCGGGTTAAACCTTGCCAAGCTTCGATGGGCTCGATGCAGTCCAAAACGATAAGAGAAAGGGCGCCTGCAAGGGCGATTAGCCAATAAAAGCTTATACTTTTGCCTCTAACGGTTAGCGCAGGCTTAAATATAAGCAGTATTAACATTTCCGTGATGGTAAGCACGCTTACCGCAATCGTCATAATTATCCAATTTTTTCTCCCGACGCATTATAGCACAGCGCGAGAAAATAGCCTAACGATTGCAAGCAAAATATTAAAATATTATTTTAATAAGGTATAACGAGCGGTATTAATCGTCGTAGCGTACCGTTCTACCGGTAAAGAACTCTGCGATTGCAACGTAAATATCATCTGCAACCTTTTGGAACCAACCATCGATGGCAATCTTGCGTGCCAATTTATGGCCGTATTTGTCACCTTGGGCTTTGAGCTCTTTGGCATAATCCATAGTAAATACGTCGTATAGACGCTCCACTCTCGTTGTGTAAGTGGTGGTATCTTTTTCGTCGACTTCAACGATGCGATAGCCGTATTGAGTGGCATACGGGTTGTTTTTATAACGTGTCGCAGGGGAATTTACAATATCAATGCCCTTGTGCTTGACGCTAAATGCATTGGTGTGGTCGTGTCCAAAGAACATTGCAAGTACGTCGCCTTTCTCGACAAGAGCATCAAATTGGCCATAGTTATAATAGCCGGGGCAGGGCTTTTCGTTGATTTTGCCACGATTGTCACCGTCTTTTGCAAATCTATAGTATTCCTTTTCGTTATATAGATGTTTAAAAGTGAAGAAGGTAGGGGTCTTTACCTTTTCAAGCGCATCATAGATTTCCGGCACGATGATGTGTTGGAATACAAGGGAGTTAACCTTTTCACCACCGTTTGCCTCTTTGAGCGCGTCGCTGGTTGATTTGTACCACGAGATTTGATCTTCCTTTACACCGGAATAACGTTTCTCTTCGTCATAATCGTTGGAGTCGAAAACCCATACGTTAAAAGCTACTTTATCACCGCTTGAAGAGTAAATGGGGATATTATAAGTTCCACAACCTGAAATAGCTTCGCCATCGTCAACCGAAATAGAACAGCTGTAGGTGTTGTAATAAGCCATAATATCTTCACGACTCATAGCGCCTTCTTCGGAGTCATGGTTACCAAAGGTTACCGCAACCGGAATTCCTCTTGATTGGAATATGTTCATCAATCCGTCAATAAGGTCTTTGGTCATGGTGGGATCTTCGTAATTCATAACGATGTCGCCTGTGATTACCGCGAGGTCTGGTTTTTCTCTATCACAGGCTTCACGAACAACATAATAAGTCTTATCACGGTTACTATCATGTACCAAATGGGTATCCGTAACGTGCAAAATCCTAAGTTTGCCGTCTTCTCCAAATCGGATTTTTTTATCTAAAGGAACGTTGTTTTCGGTGTTTGCGAAGCTAACTTTATTGGAGCTTTTGCCAAAAAATGAAAAGATACCAAACGACATAATAAACGCTAATACTAATGAAACAAAACTAAAAATACGCTTTTTCATAGTACCGACTCCTTAATAAATTACAACTAAATTTTAACATTATTTAATAATCTTTTCAAGAACCAATCAATAAAAAACGGACACGTTCGTGTCCGTTAAAAATAGTGTTGTACGTCGATTAAATTTTACCTGACTTAACTGCTTCAAAGTCGGCTTCGATATCGGCGGAAGGCTTCTTGGTGAGTAGAGATACGACTACGATAAGGATGGTCGAGAAGATGAAAGCAGGTAGGAGTTCATAAATAGCGAATATGCCACCGAGCTTGCTAATTACCAGTTTCCAAAGGAAAACCATGCCTGCACCGCCGACCATACCGGCGATAGCACCGGCTCTTGTAGTTCTCTTCCAGAAAAGGGAGAAGAGCATGATGGGGCCAAACGTTGCGCCGAAGCCTGCCCAAGCAAAGGAAACGATTTTGAAGATTACGCTATCTTTATCGAGTGCGATTACCGCTGCGATTATTGCTATAATGCAAAGGGTAATACGTGAAACCCATAGAACTTGTTTATCCGAAGCATCTTTCTTAAAGATACCTTGGAAGATGTTTTTAGATACGGATGACGCTGCAATAAGAAGATAAGAGTCGGAGGAGCTTATGGTTGCAGCGAGTATACCGGCCATTACGAAACCTGCGATAATGGGCGGGAGGAAGCTTGTTGATAATTTGATAAAAATATTTTCGGCATCGGCATTGGTGAGGAATTCGTTGGGGAAGATTTTTCTACCCATTATGCCGATAAATACTGCGATTGCAAGGGATATTATTACCCAAACCATAGCAATTCTTCTGGATGCGCCGAGTTCGCTTTCTTTGCGGATGGCCATAAAGCGAAGGAGAACTTGAGGCATACCGAAGTATCCTAATCCCCAAGCGAGCATCGAGAGGATTGAAAGAACGCCGTAAGGTTTAGCTTCGCCCCAAACAACGGCGTTGCCAGCCTCGTTAACGCCGGGGTTTGCAAGACCGAAGAAATCAAGGAAGCCGGGGATGCTGTTGGCGTTATCAATTATTGCGCCCATACCGCCGGCATTGATCGTGCCGATAATTACAACGACCGCAAGGGCGATTATCATAACGATACTTTGCATAAAGTCAGACGCGCTTTCCGCAAGGAATCCACCTATAAGAGTGTAAGCGATGACGAACAAAGCGCCTAAAAGCATCATATATTCGTAAGGAAGACCGAACAGCGAGGAGAAAAGCTTACCACACGTTACAAAGCAACTTGCAGCGTAAACGGTAAAGAATACGAGAATAAAGAGCGATGCAACGAACATTATTATTTTTTTGTTCTCGCGGAAGCGGTTTGAGAAAAATTCGGGAACAGTAATCGAGTTATTGGCTCTGATGCTATAGCGACGGAGTCTTTTTGAAACGATAAGCCAGTTCAAATAGGTGCCAACGGCAAGACCGATTGCTGTCCAAACGGCGTCCGCGAGGCCACACCAATAAGCGAGTCCGGGGAGTCCCATAAGAAGCCAACCGCTCATGTCGGATGCTTCTGCGCTCATAGCCGTTACCCACGGTCCAAAAGAACGTCCGCCAAGGAAGTATTCTTCGGAGCTTTTGTTCGCACGTTTAGCATAGAAGAACCCAATAGCTAAAACGGCAAGCATATAAACTATCATGGCAACAAGAATTTGAATTTGATCTGAAGTCATAAAGCTTCTCCTTCGTATAGATGTCGTCAAATATATAATATTTTTCAATAATACCATAAATAAGAGCTTTAATCAAGGCGAGAGCTATAAATATTAAAAAATCCCAAATAATGAGGGTCTTTGAGCAACAGATTGATTGATGGAATTGTCAAACGTAGCGGTTCGTTAATAAAATATATGTTTTCAAATGCTAATTAAAAGAAAAGACAGTAGCGAATTGATTCTGGGTTCGTAACTGTCTCACTGGCGGGCTAACTGAAATGAGTATTGAACCGTATTTGTAGTATATATTAATTGCAAAATATAGTATGTCTAGCGGTAAAGGGACAATTTAAATTAGATATCTATATAGTGTTTCTGTGTGGATATAGTTAAAGTTTTATAAATATAAGATTTTGATATATTGGCAAGGGAATAGAATAATGATATAATTAAAATAGCTTATTGGAAACAAACGAAGGATAAAACAATATGCAACTTTTACGTTTCATTAAACTATTAAAATTACAAAAGTGGGACAACTATCTCAAGTTCGTGGAGCAAATGGATACAAGTGAGTTTGTAGCACTTGAGCTTTGTAATGATGAGAGATTAGCAGCTACTACCGCAGAAAAGTTATTTACGCCTTGTTCATTACACTTTGAGTTGAGAGAGAAATATAATCTTGACGAAGTGGCAGGGGAGGGTGATAGTTTTTCAAAAGCCAAAAACCTAATGCAATGGCTCACCCATCACACTTGCTACAATGGAGCAAGCAAAGCTTGGAATCCGGACGATAGTTTGGCTATTTTAGATTACTCTTTTGATAAAGGATTCAAAAGGGCTATTTGTTGCAGAGAAAAAGCCATTGTATTAACCGACATGCTTATTTCTTTGGGACTAAAAGCATATCCACTTTGTATGCGTAGCGTGAGAGACGGTGATAATCATTTTACAGTACGATTTTACTATGAAGAGCAAAACAAGTGGATTATGTTAGACCCATCGTTTAATGTCACATTTATACTTAATGGAGAGCCTTTAGATGTTTATGAAGTAAGGCAAGCTTTTTTAGAAGGAAAAGACGTTGAGCTTTCGGGCTACAATTTCAATAATACTCAAAAATGCATAGATATTTATAAACAAGGGTTCATCAAACAATGCCTTTCTAAACTTTCCACTTGGAATGATTGCTCAATGGATAGACGTCAAAAAGGAAAAAGGTACGATTGGAGTAAAAAGAAAGAATTTGAAACAAGGTTGTTTAATTATTGAGCTGTTATGTTTGAAAATAAACGCGACGGGGTTATTAAGGTTGCGGTGGAGTGTTGATATAAACCAATTGATAAATAAGAATTTGGTGGATATTGTTTATCGAAGATTATAAAAGGAGATCCTATGAAAATCATAATTATAGGTGGGGTTGCAGGTGGAGCAACTGCCGCGGCAAGAATAAGAAGACTAGATGAGAAAGCAGAGATCGTCATTTTTGAGCGTTCGGGTTACATTTCATACGCAAATTGCGGTTTGCCGTATTATATCGGCGGCATCATTGATGATAAAGAAGATTTGACGTTGCAAACTCCCGAAGGCTTTTATCGGCGTTTTAGAATTAAAGCCAAGGTAGGTCACGAGGTAACCGATATCGACGCAAAAAACAAAACTGTTTCCGTAATCGATTTGAAAACGGGAGCGAGCTTTACGGAAAGCTATGATAAGCTTATTTTATCTCCCGGTGCAAAGCCCATTTTGCCCGATTTCTATACCGAAAATAAAAGAACATTTACGCTTCGAACGGTAGAAGATACACTGAAAATCCGTGCATTTATAGAGAAAAATCAGCCTAAGACAGCAGTGGTTATCGGTGGTGGATTTATCGGTCTAGAAATGGCGGAGAACCTTATCAGACTTGGGGTTAAAACGACTATTGTTCAGCGCGGCGAGCATCTTTTGCCGACTGTTGACTGTGATATGGCGTCGTTAATCCATGCAATATTCCGTTCCAGAGGTGTACAGCTATTACTGAACAGCAGCGCTGAAAAAATGAGTGTTACAGGCGACAAGGTCTTGCTTGAACTTACCGACGGAGGGCAAATCAGCGCGGATATGGTCGTGCTTGC